>JBGOZF010000046.1:0-34151 GCA_041480065.1 Rhodocyclaceae bacterium | reverse complement strand
TGGCCGCATGCTGTCCAATAGTTCGGTAGTTCCGGAATAGGGCCACTGCCTGGTATCGCCCTGATACCGGTCGATTGATTGTTCCTGGCTCGGACATTTCCTTGAGACCGGCTTGGCAGCGCTATAGCCTTCCCGTTCCACTCACAGCGAGTTGAGAAAAGCCATCAGAGCCTCCCGCTCCTCCTTCTTCAGACCGGCGAACCGATCACGCGCCGGCTTGGCCTCTCCGCCGTGCCAAAGTATCGCCTCGGCGAGGCTGCGTGCGCGGCCGTCGTGGAGATAGAAGGTGGATTCGCTCACGGCTGCGGTGAGCCCCAGGCCCCAGAGCGGCGGCGTGCGCCAGTCGCGGCCGCCGGCGCGGTAGTCGGGGCGATGGTCGGACAGGCCCTCGCCCATGTCGTGAATCAGCAGGTCCGTGTAGGGCCGTATGGTCTGGCGCGACAGGCGCGGGAAGCGCGCGTGCTCGCCGGTCTTGAGTTGCGACCGGTGGCAGGCGGCGCAGCCGACCTCGGCGAACTTGGCCTCGCCGCGCGTCACCGCCGGGTCCGCAGCGTTGCGCCGCGGCGGCAGGTCGAGATGCGCGAGATAGAACTCGACGTCGTCCAGTTGTTTGGCCGAGAGTTCGGGCGAGCCGCCCGTCGGCGCCTTCTGGCAGGCGGTCTGCACCGGCGTACAGTTCTCGGTCGGGAATAGCGGCGAGGTGATACCGAGGTCGCCGTTGAAAGCTCCCGCCGACTGCGCGCGCAGCGTCGGCATGTTGGCCTTGTAGCCGAAGCGCCCCGCCTCCATGCGCTTGGCCTCGGAATTCCAGACGCGGTTCACACGGCCTTTGACGCCGTCGGGCTTGGCCTCCTTCGCCATACGCTCCAGCGTCGCCGACGGCACTGCATCGAGCAGGCCCATGCCCACCATCTGCTCACCAACGCGCAGCGACGTCAGCACACCGTCGATCGGGCCATAGGCCAGGTCGGCAAACTTGATCCGCGGCCGCCGCAACGACACTTGCTCACCGTCTGCCAGCGCCACGGTTTCGACCTCGCGCCATTCAAGGTAGGCACGGCCTTCGCCCGGCACGCCCGGAATGCCCTCCTCGTTCAATTGCCCGCCATAGGCCGGATGCGGATTCGGGCCGCCATGGACGTCGTGCCCCGGAACCGACAGCCGCACCAGCATCGACAGCATGCGCTCGTCGTCGCGCTCGGGCGGCCGGCCACGGCCGTTGTGCGGATGACAGGAGATGCAGGCAAGGCGGTTGTAGAGCGGCCCGAGGCCGTCGACCTGGTCGTCCTTCGAGGGCGCCACGACCCAGCTTTGGCGCACCAGCGTGCGGCCACGAAAGAACTGTTCGCGCTCGGCGTCGGAAAGGCCCGGCACCGGCTGGGCGAAGGCTTCGGGAGAAGCCTCGTTCTGGGCCAAGGCGTTCGCGGCCACGAGGGCCACCATCAACAGAAATGGTCTTTTCATGCTTGCTCCAGCGCCTTGCTCGCCTGCGCCAGCCGCGCATCAGCTTCGGCGCCCCATTGCCGCTCCAGCGCCACGGCGGCGGCTTCGGCCTTGGCGTCGTCGCGTCGCTCGGCGAAGATCTGTTGCCACTCAGGCTTGTCGGCATCGGCTTCGCGGATCGGCATTTGGGACAGCAGTTGTTGCACCCGCTCGCCGCGGTCGCCGCCGACAGCACGCGCTTTCGGCCACAGCGCCGCCAAGGTATCGCGCCGCTGCGCCAGCACCGAATCGAACAGCGCCGCTATCACCGGCAGGCGGCCCTGGTTGCGCAGGCCGTCGTAGGCGTAGCCGCCAGCGGCCGCCGCGACGAAGGGATCGTGGTAGCCGGCATCGAGTCCGGCATAGACCGAGGGCCGCACAGGCAGTTTGCGAATATCCGGATGCGTGACGATCTTCTGGCCGGCGTCGGAAAGCAGGAAGGAGACGAAGGCGCGCGCGCCGTCGAGATTGCGCGCGCTGGCCATGATGGCGACCTGGCCAGGATTGACGCCGCCGTGCTTCGGGTAGATGAAGCGCAGCGGCGCGCCCTTGGCAATCGCGGCGGCGACGAAGAAATCGATCGAAGGCCCGATACCGCGCCGGCCCGAGGCGAGTTCGTCTGAAACGAAAGTGCCGCCGCGATCCACCAGCATCGAGTTCGCCACTACGGCACTCCACAATGCCCAGCCCTTCTGCCAACCATAGGCCTGGAGCGCAATGTCGGCCATCACTGGCGCGAAACCGACCTTGCCCGGATTGGGCAGCGCAATATGCCCTGCATAGCCGGGATCGGCGAGGTCTCCCCAGTCGCTCGGCTCCGGCAGGCCGTGAGCTTTGAGATAGGCCGGATTGACGGCAAAACCGTAGCCGGCGGTTTCCGTCGCCGCGTAGTAGCCGTCCGGGTCGTCGATCGGCGTGTTGCCGATGCGCCCCGGCAAGCCGCTGCGATCGACGTCGAGCTTCCTCAGCAGCCCCTCGCCTTTGAGGATGGCGTAGTTGCGCGGCGACGGCGTCCAATAGACGTCCACGCCCTCCGGGCCCGGCCGGCGCAAGCTCGACAGCGCGTCGTACGGCATGTGCCAGACGATGCGCAGGCGCCACTCGGGATGCGCCCTCTCGAAGGCCGCCTCGAAACGCGACACGACCTCATCGGGATAACTCGTGACCACAACGACCTCGGTCGGCTTGGCGGCGGCTGGCGTCGCCCAACCGGCCATGGCGGCAATGCCCAGCCCGCCTGCCGCCTTGACGAATTGCCGCCGCGACGGCGATTGCATGGATGACTGATTCATTTGACGACTCCTCGTGAAGATCCGCCGGCGACTAGTCGACGGCTTTGCGCACCTCGATGTCCTTCAGCCACCTGACATGACGTGCGCCCAAGCGGATATCCTTGGTCGAGATCATGGCGATCCTGCCTTCGTCCTCGCCGAGCGGCTTGCCGTCCTTGTCGACATACACCAGCACGCCGTCGCCGACCGCGGTATTGAAGACTTCGTTCCAGGTGAACACGACCGCGTAGTCGTCGCTCGCCTTGGCGACGATGACGATCTTCTTCAGGTCGTGACGGCCGGGCGCGAGTACCACGGCCTTTTCGAGCAAGGTCCGCAGCAGCACGCCCCTGAAGATTTCCGTTCTTCCCGCCTTGGCGGGCGCCTGCGACACGAGCGCGACTTCTTTCAAGTTCAGCGCGGAGGCCTTTCGCAGGTCATCGACGCTCAGATCGAGCGGGTGCTCGACGGCGCCCGACACGGTCACGCGCTCGGTGACGTACTGCAACAGGCCCGGTATCTCGCCTTTCATGCCGAGCACCCAGTTCGCCAGCCGCTCGGCATCCATCGGCTTCACGCCGCCGTTGGCCGGCATGAAGGGCAGGCTTGCCTTGCCCTCATTCATCCAGCCCAACCCCGCCGGCCCGGTACCCTGCACGATATGTTGCGCAAGCGTCTGCGCAGCATCCTTCCGGCCTGCGTATTTCGCCGCCACATCCCGGTAGGGCGGCCCGATGAGCTTCGCCGCGCCGCGGTGGCAGGCGATGCAACCGCTCTTGATCGCCAGATCCAGTTCGTCGGCGGCGCCGACCTGCCCCGCCGTCAACAGCGCCACGGCGGCGGCTAGACACCGCAGCGCGCCCGGCCGATGTTTCCCTGACTGCAATCCCATGATGGTCTCCTCCCCGCTCAGAAGCTGTACTTCGCGTTGGCGAACCACGTGCGTCCCGGCATCGGATAACCGTCGGACAACTCGTAGTTCTCGTCGAGCAGGTTGGCGACGCCGAGTTCGATCGCTGTGTCCTTGCGCGGCTTCCAGAGCGCCTTGGCGCCGAGCAGCGCGAAGCCGCCGAGACGCGTGTAGCCGCTACTGCCGTAGGTCACGGTGCGGCCGTCCTCGCTGTCGACCGTGCCCTGGAGTTCCCAGGCGTCGGCGGGCTTCCAGCCCAGGTGCGCGAACAGCTTGTGGCGCGGCGTATCGGTGAGCGGAATCGCCGAGTTGGTGAGATTCACGCGCTCCAGATACGTGTAATTGGCACCGGCCGTCCAGTTGCCCCACTGCTGCTCAAGCGACAGTTCGATGCCCTCGTGACGCGCAGTGCCGACGTTCTGCATCTGGTTGCAAGTGACATTCGCCGTCGGCCCCGATGGGCACTGACCGGCGGCCGCGACGACGACGGTCTGAATCGCATCTTCGATGCGGCTATGGAACAGCGCCGCCTGCGCGACCGCGCCTTGCCAGGGTTTGCCTCTCATGCCGAGTTCGAGATTGGTCGCGGTCTCGGGTTCCAGGCCTGGGTTGTAGAGCGCACTGCCGAGCCGGAACGAGTAACGGTCCTTGATGGTCGGGAAGCGCGACTTCCTTGCGGCGCTGCCGTATACCTCCACGTCGCCGAGCGTGTGGCTCAGTTCGGCGAGCCAGTTGTTCTTGCTGGTGTCGCTCTTCGTGTAGGTGTAAGCCTCCTTGGTGTCGCGTTGATCGTGGCTGGCGCCCAGGCGCAGACGCCAGGCCGGCGCCAGGGTGATCGCGTCCTCGACCGCCAGCGAGGTCGTCACGTCCCTGAAGTTCTTGTCCGGGATGTTCGGATTCCATTCGTTGTGCCGATCTTCCTTGTAATGGTAGGCAAAGCGCAATTCATGGCCGGCGAACAGGTAGCTGGCCAATTCGGCCGAGGCGCCGCGGCTGCCGTCGCTGTAGCGACTGGGAAAGCTGGTGTTGTTGAGCTGGGTCGCGTAGGTCGCGTTGGTATAGGCGAGAATGCTGTTGCGGTAGGTATCGTCGTAGACGCGCAGCTTGACCACATGATCTTTGCCCAGCGCGAGGTTGCCGACGGCATAGATGCTCTCGACGTCCCAGTATGGCCAGCGCCAGTATCGGATGCCGCCGGGTACCGTACCGGCATAAGGCGGATTGCCCTTCTCCCCCTCCTGCTTCACATACCCAAGCGCGAACTCGTCGGTGGCGTTCGGCGTGATGGCGAGCTTGAGCGAGACCTTCTTGTCGGTGCGGTAGGCGTTCTCGCGATCGCCGCCGTTCTCGGTCGCCACGGGCTTGAAGTCCTTCGACAGCGGATAGGTGTCGGCGTCGACATAGGATGCACCGAACTGGAAATACCACGCCCCCTGGTTGCTGCCGAAATTGGCCGCCGCCCGACGCTCGTTGCCGCTGCCGAATCCGGCCCGCACGTCGCCCTCGAAAGCGCGCGTTGGTTTGCGGGTGACCAGGTTGATGGCTCCGCCGAGCGTGTTGGGGCCGTAAAGCAGCGACGCAGCGCCCTTGGCGATACGGATCTCCGACAAATCGAACGTCGTGAATCGACCGAAGTCGACATAGCCGTCGTAAGGAACGTAAGTCGGCACGCCGTCGATGAACAGCGGTACCTGACGCACGTCGAAGCCGCGCAGGTAGACGATGTCTTCATTGCGGCTGTTGTGTGAAATGCTCATGCCGGGCACAAGCGAGGCGGCGGCGCCAACGGTGTCGCGGTTGAACTCCTCGATCGTCGCGCGCGACACCGTGATTTCGTCGCTGGAGATCGCGTCAGGGTGGCCGACGACCTCGACGGTTCCGAGCTGAAAGGCGTCGCCGGCGACGGCGGGCAAGGCGAAGGCCGATGCCAGCAAGGCCGGCAGCAGACAAAGGCTGGGTCTGTTCATGGTTGCTCTCCCTGAGCGTGTTTAGGATTGGGTAAAGCGGCGCAGCACGCGCAAGCGCCGGACGAGGCGCACTGAAGGGTTTCGTCATGGCGATCCGCGCAAGGTGAAGACGATCGGCACGATCACCCAAGCGGCGACCGCGTTCTCACCCTGGCGGGCGGGCTCGAATCGCCAGCGCCACACCGCATCGAGTGCCGCCTGGTCGAGGCGTGCATGACCGCTGCTGATGCTCACCATGACCTCCTGCGGTTCACCGCGGGCCGAGACGAGCACGCGCAAGGTCACCTCGCCTCGCTCGCCCATGGCACGCGAGGCCGGCGGATACACTGGTGCCGGATTGACACGGTAGGCAGCATCAAAACGCGGCGCGATCACGGATAGTGGCTCTGCCGGCGCGCTGTCTGCACCGGCGGCGGGGCTTACGATCGACGTCGGCGAATCAGCGGGGGCTGCGATGACCGCCGCATCGAAAGCAGAGAGGGGGACCGTCTCGCTGCGCGGCTGCGTACGCGCCATTGGTCTGGTCACCGAAGATCGCGGGCCCGCGTGCGGCTTGGGCATCGGTGCCTCTTGCTTCGCCGCACCAAGCCAGCGTGCCGACAGCGGGCCTCGTGGCGCGACGATGGTGCGCTCAGCCGGAAGGGCAATCAGCGCGGCAAGCACGACTGCATGGCCGGTGAGGGAGAGGAACCACGGCAGCCAGCGCGGACACACACCGGCACCATCGCCAGGCGCAGCATCCATTGCATCGGTTCAGCCATGCGGGCAGAAGCGCATGCCGACACCGCAAGGCAGGCCCTGGCCGACCCGACCGCCGAAGCGCAACTGCGCCACAATGAACGGGATACGCGCCGGCTGCGACTTCATGGTGCGGCGGTTAACCATGCGCACGCTGAAGGCTTCGAGCCAGTTCCAGTATTCCTCGCGCGCCTCGATCGGGAAGTCCACGTCCTCCATGGCGCGGAACAGCGCCGCCAGCCAGGTCTCGCGCGCCGCTTCATCGATGCTGAACGGAAAGTGGCGCGTGCGCATGCAGGTGCTGCCCTGCTGCTCGGAGTAGGTCGCGGCACCGCCGCAGGACTCGACGACGAAGTCGGCCACCCTCTCCGCCAGCTTGGCGAACGCCCACGGGTCCTTGGTAAACAACTCGGCGATCGGGCTGGCCATCAGCAAGACATGATGGCGCCGCACCACCTGCCGTAGCTTCTCCTCGCCGGCGACGTCGAGCATCCGCCGCGAGGGAAACGCCACCGCGGGCAAGACCAGCTCGATCGCCGCATCCACCTTGCGACCCGCTTCGCCGCCGCCCTGGCCGCTGCACGCGCAGAAGTGGGATGCGGAGTTGTTTGTCACGCCATGACCGTCGCACATGGTGAGGCTCCTTTCTTCTCGTGTTTGAAGACCGCAAAACGGGGCCCGGAGTCGAGTCGCTATATATATCCGGATATAGCGCATCGCAGCCTTGATGCCTTGACATATGCAACAACGATGCCAAGACTGGCATCGTTGTCCTTTCAGGCAGTTACGGAATTCCGGGTGACGACATAGCCTATCGCTATGTATCGTTTAATACAACGATTGTCACCAAACCGACAGGCCCGCACTCTGACGCGGACCTGTCACATCAGAGGTCAGGCCGGAATGCCGAGAAGAACGTGACTGGCCTTGAACATGGCGGTGGCTTCGGCACCAACCTTGAGGCCAAGTTCATCGACCGCCTCGTTGGTGACCACCGCGTTGACCACCGCGCCACCCGCCAGCGTAACGACCACCTGCGAATTCACGGCGCCGCGCACAAGCTTGCTCACCTTGCCTTGAAGCTGATTGCGTGCGGAGAAGCGGAACTCCGGCTTGCCGGTCATCAGGACCACCCAGGGTGCCTTGATGATCGCCACGGCCTCCTTGCCCGCCGCGATGCCGAGGGACTTGATGCTGGCGTCGGTCACCATCGCCAC
Source organism: Rhodocyclaceae bacterium (assembly GCA_041480065.1). Lineage (GTDB taxonomy): Bacteria > Pseudomonadota > Gammaproteobacteria > Burkholderiales > Rhodocyclaceae > Fen-999. Next base: position 26,566 of record JBGOZF010000046.1, on the reverse strand, counting down.
GATGCGGTCGCCGGTTGCGGTCGTGATTTCTACTTCTGCATTGATGGGGCCTTCGTGGAGGGCGGTGACTTTGCCGCGAAAGACATTGCGGGCGCTGATTGCCATGATTTCACTCCTTGTTGGTCAAAAGACGTTATATTCATAGCACCATATCGGTGCCGTGCGACCCCATTTTGGTGAAAAGCGCTCCACATAAGCAACCACAGCGCTTTAGCGGAGCGCGGGAGAACCCGTCCTGCGGCCAGCGCTATACAACTTTAGAATAGCGGTCCGAATCTTGCTGGAGGAAAGCCATGACTCACAAGACCCCGCCAAAGCTCCAGGGCAAGCTCAGTGTCGACACGGCCATGGGCGCGTTTCTCGGCGACACGCGCATCAAGCTGCTCGAAGCCATCGCCCAGCACGGCTCGATCTCGCAGGCAGCGAAGGCCGTGCCGCTCTCGTACAAGGCCGCATGGGACGCGGTGGATGCCATGAACAACCTCGCCCCCGAACCGCTGGTGATCCGCACCACGGGTGGCAAGCACGGCGGCGGTACCGAACTCACCGATTACGGTCGCCGCCTGATCGGTTTCTATCGCGCCCTGGAGCAGGAGCACCAAGCCGCTGTTGCGCGCCTGACGGAGCGCATGAACGAGGTGGCTGGCAACGATGTGGCCGACTTCCGCCAACTGCTCAGGAGAATGTCCATGAAGTCCAGCGCGCGCAATCAGTTCGCCGGCCCCATCGTCGAGATCAAGGAGGGCGTGGTCGATTGCGAGGTGCGCATCCGACTGGACGACGGACTGGACCTCACGGCCATCATCACGCGCGAATCGGCGGAAAACCTGGGCCTGAAGGTTGGCAAGGAAGTCTCCGCCTTCGTGAAATCATCCTCGGTGCTGCTGATGCTCGACCCCGGCGCCCGCATCTCGGCCCGCAATCGCTTCTGCGGTCAGATCAGCCATATCCATGAAGGGCCGGTCAATGCCGAAGTGTCGATTACCTTGCCCGGTGGCAGGCACATAGTCACCGCCGTCATCACCCACGAGAGCCTGGAGAAACTGGAACTGAAGGTCGGCGGCATGGCCTGCGCCGTCTTCAAGGCGCCCAGCGTCTTCCTCGCCGTTGTCGAATGATCCCCCCCTCAAGGAGCAAGCCGTGAAGACCATCCATCGACTGTCCGCCCTGATCGCATTTGCCTTCACGGGCGCCGCCTCGGCCGACGAAATCCAGGTCGCCGTCGCCGCCAACTTCACCGCGCCGATGCAGAAGATCGCCGCCGATTTCGAGAAGGACACCGGCCACAAGGCCATGCTCGCCTTCGGTACGGTGGGCAAGTTTTTCGCCCAAATGAAGAACGGCGCGCCCTTCGAGGTACTGGTCTCCGCCGACAAGGAGACTCCCGACAAGCTGGTGGCCGAGGGGCTGGCGGTGGAGAGCACGCGCCATACCTACGCCATCGGCCGCCTGGTCCTTTGGTCGGCCCAGCCCGGCTACGTCGACGCCAAGGGAGAAGTGCTCAGGACGGGCGATTTCAAGCACCTGGCCCTGGCCAATCCCAAGCTGGCCGTCTACGGCGCCGCCGGACAGGAAGTCATGAAACGGCTGGGCGTGTTCGACGCCATCCAGCCGCGCATCGTGCTGGCCGAGAACATCTCCCAGGCGCATCAGTACGTCGCCACCGGCAACGCTGAACTCGGCTTCGTCGCCCTGTCGCAAATCATCGGCAAGGACGGCGGCATCGACAGGGGATCGGCCTGGATGGTTCCCGCCGACCTCTATCCGCCCATCAAGCAGGACGTGATCGTGCTCACCCCCGGCAAGGACAAGGCGGCGGCGCTGGCGCTGGTCAACTACCTGAAGACCGACAAGGCCCGCGCCATCATTCGGTCCTTCGGCTACGAACTCAACTGACTCGGAGAAACTCCGTGCAATTCCTCAAGTCCTTTATCGCTCTGATCTTCCTCTGCCTGTCGACCAACCTCTGGGCCGGCGATAAGATCACCATCGCCGCGGCGGCCGACCTCAAGTTCGCCATGGAAGAAATCGTCGCCGTTTTCAAACAGGCCAACCCCGCCGATCAGGTGGAAACGATCTACGGTTCCTCCGGCAAGTTCCACACGCAGATTCAGCAGGGCGCGCCCTTCGACCTCTTCTTCTCCGCCGACATCGCCTATCCGCGCATGCTGGAAAAGGAAGGGCTCGCTGCCTCAGAACCTAAGTCCTACGCCTTCGGCCGCCTCGTGCTATGGAGCGCCTCGCGCGACGCGAGCAAGCTGACGATCGCCGACCTCGCCGATCCGGCCATCAAGAAGATCGCCATCGCCAATCCGAAGCATGCGCCCTACGGCAAGCGCGCCGAGGAGGCGCTACGCTCGGCGGGCCTCTGGGACAAGGTGGAACCGCGCCTGGTGATGGGCGAGAACATCGCCCAGACGGCGCAGTATGTACAAACCGGCAATGCCGATATCGGCATCATCGCCCTCTCCCTGGCGCTCAACAAGGAACTGGCCTCGAAGGGCGGCTACGCGCTGATCCCGGACAACCTGCACCAGCCGCTGGAGCAGGGCTACATCATCACCACGCAGGCCGCCGGCAACCCGCTGGCGAAGAAGTTCGCCGACTACATGGGCAGCCCCGAGGCCCGGCGCGTCATGGTGCGTTATGGCTTTGTCCTGCCCGGTGAAACTGCGGGAAAATGAGGTCGTGAAAATCGCCATCGCCACCAAGGGCCATGCGCGCGTCTCCGGACACGCCGGACAGAGCCGCGAGTGGCTGGTCTACGACTGCACGCCGGGCCACCCACTGCCAGTGGCCCAGCCGGTGACGCTGACAAAGGAAGAGGTGCTGCACCACTTCGACAACAGCGGCACGCATCCGCTGGACGGTGTGGAGATCGTCGTCGCCGGCAGTGCCGGCGACGGCTTCATCCGCCACATGCAAAAGCGCGGCACCCAGGTGCTGCTGACCGGCGAGACCGATCCCGAGGCGGCGTTGCGCAGAATCCTCGCCGGCGAAGCCCTGCCCGATACGCGCTTCGACGTCACCACCACGCTGTGCAAATTGCGCGACCTGTTTTCGAGGCATTGAGATGATCGTCCTTTCCGACACCGACCTGGGCCGCCTGCTCGACGACGACGTCCCTTGCGGCGATCTCACCACCGCAACGCTGCGCATCGGCAGTGCGCCCGCACGTCTGACGTTTCGCGCGCGCCAGGCCATGACCGTCTGCGCCGTCGAGGAGGCAGCGCGGCTCTTCGTTCTCGCCGGCGCCACGGCCCGTGTTCTGTGTGCCAGCGGCGACGCGCTGGCAGCCGGGGGATCGTTGCTGGAAGCCACCGGCTCTGCCGCCGCCCTCCACCACGCATGGAAAACCGCGCAGGTGCTGGTGGAGTGGGCCAGTGGCATCGCCACGGCCGCCGCCGCCATCGTCGCTGCCGCGCAAGGCGTGCCGGTGGCCTGCACGCGCAAGAATGTGCCCGGCACCAAAGCCCTCTCTGTGAAGGCCGTGCGTGCCGGCGGTGCGACCATGCACCGGCTCGGCTTGTCGGAAACCCTGCTGGTCTTCGCCGAGCACCGCCTCTTTCTCGCCGAAACGCCGGCGCAAACCGTGGCCCGCGTGAAACACGCCGAACCGGAAAAGAAACTCGTGGTCGAGGTCGCGAATATCGCCGAAGCCCTGATCTGGGGGCAGGCCGGGGCCGACGTGCTGCAACTGGAAAAGTTCTCTCCGGCCGACGTGGCCGCTTGCCGCCGAGCCGCGAGCGTCGATTTTCCGCATGTGCTCCTGGCCGCCGCCGGCGGCATGCGCGCGGACAATGCCGCGGCCTATGCCGCCGCCGGCGCCGACCTGCTGGTGACCTCCGCCCCCTACACGGCGCCGCCGCGCGATGTCGCGGTAGCATTCGAGCAATGCTGAACCCATCCGACCTCGGTGCCGTCTGGCTCACCCTCAAGCTCGCCACGATCACCACCCTGCTCCTGCTGCTGATCGGCACGCCCATCGCATGGTGGCTGGCACGCACCCGCTCCGGCTGGAAAGGTCCCGTGGGCGCCGTCGTTGCGTTGCCCATCGTGCTGCCGCCGACGGTGCTGGGCTTCTATCTGCTTCTGGTGCTGGGACCCAACGGTCCGGTCGGCCAATTCACGCAATGGGCCGGCATCGGCCTCCTGCCCTTCACCTTCTGGGGCCTCGTAGTGGCCTCAGTCTTCTACTCCATGCCCTTCGTCGTGCAGCCGATCCAGAATGCCTTCGAGGCGCTCGGCGAACGGCCGCTGGAAGCCGCCGCCACCCTGCGCGCGGCGCCGCTCGACGCCTTCTTCAGCGTCGCCATACCGCTGGCGAAGCCCGGTTTCCTCACCGCTGCCATCCTCGGCTTTGCCCATACGATCGGCGAATTCGGCGTCGTACTGATGATCGGCGGCAACATCCCGGACAAGACCCGCGTCGTCTCGGTGCAGATCTACGACCACGTCGAAGCGCTGGAATACGCACAGGCTCACTGGCTTGCAGGCGGCATGGTGATCTTCTCCTTCCTGGTGCTGCTGGTGCTCTACGCATCGAATACCGCCGGGCGGCGGCCATGAGCATCAAGGCCCGCTTCAAGCTCGGCTATCCGGGCTTCGCGCTCGACGCCGACGTCGAATTGCCGAGCCGCGGCATCAGCGCCTTCTTCGGCCGCTCCGGCTCCGGCAAGACGACGCTGCTGCGCTGTATCGCCGGACTCGAACGCGCGCCGCAAGGCCATCTCGAAATCGACGGCGAAGTCTGGCAGAACGACAGTACCTTCCTGCCGACGCATCGCCGGCCGCTCGGCTATGTGTTCCAGGAGGCGAACCTGTTCGCGCATCTCTCGGTGCGCGCCAACCTCGAATACGGCTTGAAGCGGGTTACGGCCGCGGCGCGCCGCGTCGAATGGGATCGAGCGATCGAACTCCTGGGCATCGGCCACCTGCTCGAACGCAAGCCCGACCGGCTCTCCGGCGGCGAACGCCAGCGCGTCGCCATCGCCCGCGCGCTGCTGACCAGCCCGCGCCTGCTGCTGATGGACGAGCCGCTCGCCGCGCTCGACCAGGCGCGCAAGGACGAGATCCTGCCCTACCTCGAACACCTGCACGACGAACTGGAGATTCCGGTGCTCTACGTCAGCCACGCCGCCGACGAGGTAGCGCGGCTCGCCGACCATCTGGTGGTGCTCGAAGACGGCCGCGTGCTCGGCGCCGGGCCGCTCGCCGAAACCCTGACGCGACTCGACCTGCCCATCCGCCTCGGCGAAGACACGGGCGTGGTGCTGGACGCCGTGGTGGCCGAACACGACACCGAGTGGCACCTCGCCCGCGTCGAGTTTCCCGGCGGCAGCCTTTGGGTACGCGACCAAGGCATTGCCATCGGCAAACACGTGCGCGTGCGTATCCTTGCTCGCGACGTCAGCATCGCGCATGAGAAGATCACCGGCAGCAGCATCATGAACACCTTCGCCGCGACGGTGATTGCGCTGGCCGACGATACCCATCCGGCGCTGATGCTGGTCAAGCTCGATGCCGGCGGCGCGCCCGTACTGGCACGCCTGACCCGGCGCTCGGCCGCCGCCCTGCAACTCGCGCCCGACCTTTCCGTCTGGGTGCAGATCAAGGCCGTGGCGCTCATCGGATAATCATGACCTCGCCGCTCTCCCTGCTGAAGTCCCTCATCAACTCGTCCAGAGGGGCCGGCCGTGCCCAGGATGTCCGAGGCAAGCGCTTCGTCGCCGTCATCGACTGCATCCTCAACCAGAATGCCCGCGATGCCGGCGCCGCCCGGTTCCCGGCAATGAACTTCGAGCTTCTTCAGCTCTGCCAGGAGCACCACGTCGGCATATTGCAGATGCCGTGCCCCGAAATTGCCGCCCTCGGCTTCAAGCGAACGCGGCAACCAGGGCAGACGATCCGCGACGCCCTCGATACCGAAACCGGCCGGCGACGTTGCGCGCAACTTGCGACCGATGTCGTCGATCGCATCGAAGCGTGCTTCGCAGAAGGCTATCAACTCATGGCCATCCTGGGCGGCAATCCGCAGAGCCCCGGCTGTGCCGTTCACGTTGGCGACGCCGCGTTGGCGACGAACTCCGGCGTGTTCATGAAGGAACTCCAGGCCGAACTCGACAGGCGGAACCTGAAGGCAACCTTCAAGGGAATACGCGATCACGACCCCGAGTTGCTGGCGCAAGACCTCATATGGTTTCGCGAATTGCTCGCCCGGACGCAAGGACAGGAACCTCGCCAATGAATATCGCCATCGACTTCGCCACCGAAACGGATCTACCGGCAATGGCCGATCTGCTCTACGAGCTATTCACGCTCGAAAGCGACTTCCAGCCCGAGCGCGCCAAGCAGATCGCCGGCCTCAAGCTCATCCTCGATACGCCAGCCATCGGGAAACTGTTCGTGCTGCGCGTCGACGGTGAAGTGGCCGGCATGGCCAACGCCCTGATCACCGTCAGCACCGCCCAAGGCTCGCGGGTACTGCTCCTGGAAGACGTCATCGTTGGTGCAAGACACCGCGGCGGCGGCCTCGGCCGCCAGCTCGTGGAACATATCTGCACCTGGGCCAGGGACCAAGGCATGGCCCGCGTCACCCTGCTCGCCGACAAGGACAACGCGCTGGCGTTGGCGTTCTATGAGCGCCTGGGCTTTCTGCCCTCAGCGATGCGCGTGCTGCGCAAGCCCCTGTAACTCCCGGCCGCGTTACGGCACCAGTAGTTCGCAGCGCTGCCTGGCTAGCGAGATTGCCTCCAGGAACGAATCTGCCGCCGGGTCCACACGCTTTCCGAGCCGCCCCTCATTCGTGACCGATCGCCAGAAACGCTCGGCCAGGCTGGCGGCGCGGAGCCAATGGCTTCGATTGTCGTGCGTGAAACCGGGCATCGCCGGCGCCGACCAGTAGCGCAGGACTTCGCCGCGTCCGGCGGGCGCGAGGCGCATCGGCAGCATGTCGTAAGTCGGTGCCAGGGCAAAGCGTTCGTCGGTGAAGAAGGACACGTTACCCAGGTGCATGTCGCTGTTGCCGATCATGGCGCCGAAGAGCTCCATGGTCGCCAAGCGAGCCGCATCGGCTTGCGCCAGTCGGCCCTGCGCAGCCAGGGTGGTACCGAGCTGCATCCATGTCCCGGCGCCGCCGACGAACTGAGCCTCGATGGCGGCGGCCGAGACGATGCCGATGCGGCCGCGTGCCGTGCGATCGAAGCGCTGCACTTCGAGCATGATCCGCCCGCCGATTTCCAGCAAGCTGCTGCGCGCTGCGGGCAAGTCTGCCGCTCGCAGCGTCTCCAGCGCCAGGTGCTCACATACCAGCAGATCGCCCCAGCGACGCGCTACCGTCCCCTCAGCCAGCGGCGGCGAAAACTTCACGAGCACATGGCTGATCTGGCCATCCTCGGCCCGACCGGCACAGGTGAATTTCGGTTGTTCGCCACCCGCCGACGAGCCCGGCATTTCGCCCTGCAAGGTCGCCATGGCCAGGGCCGGGTATTGGTCGCGCGCCACCGGCAACGCCGCCTGCGTCGCCCGCTCCAGGTAGCGCGCCAGAGACGCATCGCCGAGGATCAGGTTGCCGATGCAGTCCTCGCCATGTTGCGAAAGGGCCAGCAGCGTGTCGTCGGCGCTCCATTGCCGCGGGTCGTCCGGCACCCTCAGCGCCGCCAGCGAGCGCGCAAACACGCGGCCGAGAAACCCCTGCGGCCGCATGTCGTCGATGAACCAGGGTAGATCGTCGTAAATCGCCTCGCTCCCGTCCGCGCCACGGAACACTGTCTTGCCACCGTACAGACGCAGTAGTTCGGCATAGCGGACCACCTTGCCCGCCCTATTGACGCCATAGACCGGCAGGCGACTGCCCACGCCCGGCAATTCGCGCAGCAGACCATAGCGCGTCGCCTTGCCACGGCCGAGGGCCAGCACACGCGGCATCGTCAGCCGCACCAAGCGCGAAAGCGTCGGCTGGCTAACACTCAGCGCAGCGATCAACTGCGCCGGGGTAGCCGTGCCGCCGCACGCAGCCAACGAAGCCATGAGGTGCTCCGGCCAGATTCTTCGAGTGCGCATGTGAATACTATCCTGAATACATTCACGCCGAAGGATAGCACCACCGTCCGGCTCAAGACCAGCACAGAACGGCGCCACACTGCAATCCTAAGGACAGCGCCCCGTCAAGAGCAAAGCATGAAATGAATGGATTCCCACGTCACGCGCGAGTGCCACGAACGAACTGCGGCTCTTCGAACAGGGAGGTGATGACCACGCGCTGAATATCCGGGCTGTCGGGCACCACGTAGAGCACCGGCGTGATCATCTCCTCGAAAATGCCGCGCAGGCTGCGGGCGCCGATCTTGTATTCGATGGCGAGGTCGGCAATCTGCTCCAGCACCTCTTTTTCGATGACCAGTTCGACACCCTCTTCGGCGAATATTTCCCGGAACTGCTTGTAAACCGAATTGCGCGGTTCGGTCATGATCCTGACCAGCTTGTCGCGCGACAGGTCCTGGAGCCGGGCGACGATGGGCAGGCGGCCGGCGAACTCCGGGATCAGGCCGAACTCGAACAAGTCGGTCGGCTTCACGCGCGCGTTCAGGCGGTCGAGGATCTTCTGGCTGTCATCTTCGGATGCCGAGATGAAGCCGAACGCGTGCGTCCGAACCAGGATGTTCTCCAGGCCGACGAAGGCGCCGCCGCAGATGAACAGGATGTTGGAGGTGTCGATGTACTGGTGGTTCTTCAACTGGACCGGCGCGCCTTCCATGATCTTCAGCAAAGCGTTCTGCACGGCTTCACCCGAGGCGCTGCGCGACTGGCCGCTCACCGCCTTCAGCTTGTCGACCTCGTCGACGAAGATGATGCCGCACTGGGCGCGGGCGACATCGCCATCCGCCTTGTCGAGCAGACGGCGCAGCATGGCTTCGATTTCCTCATTGACGTACTCGGTCTGCGCCATGGATACCGCATCCACCGTCACGAACGGAACGTTCAGCGCTTTCGACAAGGTTTCGCAGAGGAGCGTCTTGCCGGTGCCCGTGGAGCCGACCAGCAGGATGTTGCTCTTGGCCAGTTCCACCGCGTCGGCGCGCGAGCGCTCGATCTTGCGGTAGTGCGAATACACGGCGACGGCCAGCGTCTTCTTGGCGTCATCCTGACCGACGACGTATTGGTCGAGATACTTGACGATGGCACTGGGCGTCATGCCCTTGGCCAGTACCGGTTGCTGCGTGGTGGTCATGTTGGCTTCCTCGTCAGAATCCTTCATCCGGTCGCAGGTAGCGCCACTGCCCGAGCGGCAGGTCGCCCAGCCGCACGCGGCCGATGCGCACGCGCTTCAAACCCGTGACCTTCAGCCCGACCAGTTCGCACATGCGACGGATCTGGCGCTTGCGCCCTTCCTTGAGGATGAAGCGCAATTGATCCTCGTTGGCCCACTCCACGCGCGCGGGCCGCAATTGGCGGTCATCGAGAGAAAGCCCGTGATTGAGCAGCGCCAGTTGGTGGGCGTCGAGCTTGCCTTCCACGCGCACCAGGTATTCCTTTTCGATGCCGGAGTTGTCGCCGATCAACTGGCGGGCGATGCGGCCATCCTGGGTCAGCACCAGGAGTCCGGTGGAATCGATGTCGAGCCGGCCCGCCGGCGCCAGTCCGCGCAGGTGCGCCGGTTGAAAGCGCTGCGTCTTGTCGTCAGCCTGCTGCGTTCCAGGCAAGACCAGGGTCACGGCGGGCTTGTGACCATCCTCGGCCTGGCCGGAGACGTAGCCGACCGGCTTGTGCAGCAGGATGGTCGCCTGCCGCGCCTGTTGCGCGCGCGCTTCGTTGGCCAGCGTGATCGCGGCATCGGCGGCGGCACGGGTGCCGAGCTGGGTCACCCGTTCGCCATTGACGAACACCAGTCCGCGTTCGATATAGGCATCGGCCTCGCGGCGGGAACAGAGGCCGCGCTCGGCCATCAACTTCGAAATCCGTATACCCTGCGTATCATTCATGCTGAAAATTCATGTTCACCGCAGAGAACGCAGAGAGCACAGAGAAAACAGATTCAATGCAGAAAGGCAGGTCGGACCTGTGCTTTCTCGAAGTGCCTTTCTCTGTGTCCTCTGCGTTCTCTGCGGTGATCCGATTATTCGACAGCCGTTGATTCTACCGCTCCCATGCTCAGCTACCGCCACGCCTTTCACGCCGGCAATCACGCCGACGTTCTCAAGCACTGCATCCTGGTTCAGTTGCTGCGCTACCTGAACCAGAAGGACAAGCCCTACTGGGTCATCGACACCCATGCCGGTGCGGGACGCTACAAGCTGGATTCCGAGTATGCGAAGAAGAACGCCGAGTTCGAGACCGGCATCGGCCGTTTGTGGAACCGGACCGACCTGCCGGAAGCCCTCGCCGACTTCGTCGACCTGGTGCGGACGATGAATCCCGATGGCCGGCTGCGGCATTATCCCGGTTCGCCGTGGCTGGCATTCCGGGTCATGCGGCCGGACGACCGTCTGCGCCTGTTCGAACTGCACAGCACGGATTTCCGCCTGCTTGAAAAGACCTTCGCCGGCGAAGAGCGGCGCGTCGCATCGCGCCAGGTGGACGGCTTCATCGAGATCAAGTCGGTGCTGCCGCCGCCACCACGGCGCGGCCTGGTGCTGATCGACCCGGCCTACGAGGACAAGCGCGATTACCTGCGCGTGCCCGCAGCGCTCAAGGAGGCCGTGAGCCGCTTCGCGACCGGCACCTTCGCGGTCTGGTATCCGCAACTACAGCGCGGCGACGCGCGCCAGTTGCCGGAGAAGCTCAAGAAGCTGCACGTCAAGTGGCTCCACGCCAGCCTGACCGTGCAGACGCCTGCGCCGGATGGCTTCGGCATGCATGGCAGCGGCATGTTCGTCGTCAATCCGCCATGGACCCTAGCCGAGACGCTCGCCGAAGTGCTGCCTTATCTGGTCACGGCGCTCGGGCTCGACGCCGGCGCCGGTTATCGCCTCGACAGCAGCGACTGATTCAGGAGTATCGGCTGTTCCAGTCCCGTACCCAGCCCGCGAAGTCCGCGGTCGGCATGGCGCGGCTGATCCAGTAGCCCTGGCCGCGATCGCAGCCCATCCCCTGCAGCAGCTTCATGGTCTCCTCGTCTTCGACGCCCTCGGCCACCACCTGCAGCCCGAGCGCATGCGACAGTTGCACCAGCGAGGCAACGATCTCCCGGTCCTGCTGAGAGTGCGACATGGCGCCGACGAACGCACAGTCGACCTTGAGTTCGTGCAAGGGCAATTGACGCAGATACAGGATCGAGGAATAGCCGATGCCGAAATCGTCGATCGAGGTGGATACGCCGAGGTCGATCAGACGGCGCATCACGGTCGCACCGACGACAGGATCCTCGAGCATCATGCCCTCGGTCAGTTCCAGGGTCAGGCGCGAAGGCGACACGCGCCAGAAACTGGCCGCCTGCTCGACCAGCAGCGGCAGTTCGCTATCCATCACATCGCGCCCCATCAGGTTGGCGCTCAGACGAACGTCGATTCCGGCACGGCCGAGGTCGGCCAGGGTCCGGCAGGCGCCGAACATCAGCCAACGCGTCAGTTGCGACGCGGCACCGATGCGCTTGGCCACTTCGGGAATCCGGTAAGGCGGTACCGGATTGCCCTGGCTGTCCATCCAGCGCAGCAGCAGTTCGCCGCCGATGCAGCGCCCGGTGGCCAATTCGATCTGCGGCTGGATATGGGTAGACAGTTGTCCGTTGTCGAGCGCGGCAGCGAACTCCTTCTCGATCCGCGCCTCCCACTGGGCGATCGCCAATAGTTGCTCATCGAAAAAGACGACTGGCCTTTCCTCGCGCTGAGCCGCTTCCACCGCCAGATCGGCGCAACGGATCAGATCCTCCGCCGTCCGGCCGTGAGCCGGCGACCATACGACGCCAAGCGCCACCGCTGCCTTGACCGACATGCCATCGACAGGCAGCGGCGATTCAAATGCGTGCGCCACCTTGTTGGCAGCCAGCATTGCCTGAGCATGGGTTTGCAGATTCGGCAGGATCACCGCACAGCCGTGCAATTCGGTACGCACCAGAACATCGCACTCGCGCAACAGCCCGCAAATGCGATCGATTCCCGCGTCCCAGAGCGCATCGCGCTGTCGTCGGGAAAGCGTCAGGGTACCGGGGCCGAGATGCAATCGCAGCACCAGGAGCCCGACGTCACGGCCTTTGGCGGCATCGATCGCCGCCGCCAGCCGTTCAGGCAGCCGTGAGCCGTGTCCGCCGTCGATGGCATCGTCGATCACGGTCATGGCGCCGCGAAGGGCAGACGTCCGGCCAAGCAGTTCCGCCACGCAGATCGCAGCAGCCGTCAGCGCGCCGACAATCTCGACCTCCAGGGCGGACAGCGAGGGACGTTCGCGCAGCAGTTCCGCAGTACCGTGAGCGAGCAAGGCCCGCGCCGCCCGCAGAGGCAGATCCTCGGCAGCGCCGTCCCGGCGCAATGCCTGCCATGCATCCGCAAGTTGTTGCAGCCAATCGCCGGAAAAGTCTGCCTCCGGCATTGAGGCAAAGAGATCGGTGAACTGCCTCAGAGCGTGCAAATGGGCGAGGTTCTCCGCCTGAGGCTCGATGAGCGCCACCTCCAGCGACTCGATCCGCCTGCGATGGGCGGCCTCGCCGGCATCATGGGTGGCGTAGGCACGCAGGGCCGAGCGCGCCCGGCTGTCCAATCCGTAACGAGCAAGGGTTGCAGCCAATGCTTCCCCGACCAGCCTGTCAGACCCTTTCGGTTCCGCGGCGGCGAAACCGCGGTCGGGGAACGTCACAGGTAGAACTCCCGCGGATCCAATCCGAAGGAACCGGGCGGAAGATCGCGCAGGATCCGGTAAGGCGTGCCTTCGCGCACCAACGGGTCGTTGAGGAGATTGAGAATTCCCGGCGACGAGTTGCGCGTCTTGTCCGGTCCCAGCAGGAGCATGATGCGGGGCTTGAGCCGGCGCACACGGTTCTGTTCGATCACGACCCCGACCTCGCCGCTGTTGAGTTCGATCAGGGTGCCGACCGGATAGAGGCCGACGAATTGCACGAACTCGTCGACCACCGCCGCCGTGAAACGGATGTTGCGCATGGCATTGATTTCCTCGACCACCCACTGGCCCAGTCGGGCCGGTCGAAATGGCCGCGGCGAGAGCATGGCGCAGTAGCTGTCGACGATGCCGGCCATTTCGCCGTAGAGGCCGATCTGGTCGCCGGTGAGCCGGCGCGGATAGCCGCTGCCGTCGATGCGTTCGTGATGCCTGGAGACGATCTCGCGGACTTCCTCGGGCAAGGTGACTTCATCGGCAAGCATTTCCGTGCCGTGATCGACGTGGGTACGCATGTGCGCCTTTTCGTCGGGGGTCAATCCCGTCGGCTTGTGCAACAACTCCGGCGGCAGGCGCATGATGCCGATGTCCTTGAGCAGACCGCCCATACCGAGTGGATGCAACTCGTCCGGCGGCAAACCAAGATTGCGGCCGAAGGCCATCAGATGGATCGACACCGTCAGCGAGTGGTCGTATATCTGGTTGTCGGTGCGCTTCAGCTTCGACAGCCAGAGCAGCGCGTCGGGATTGCGCACCACGCATTCGACCAGGCTGTTGACCGTGCGGTCCACATGCTCGATGTCCGGCACGTTGCCGGACGCCACCTGCTCGTCCAGGTCCTCGAGCAGGTTCTGTGCGCTCTGGTAGGTGACGCGTGCGGTCGGTAGTTCCTCTTCGACATGGATTTCATCGACGTAGCGAACCGTGGTGAACTTGCGCCCGGCCAGTTCGCGTTTGCCATCCACCTCCAGCGGCGGCAGAGTCAGCTTCTTCGCGCTTTGATAGAGGATTATCGGCGCGTGAGTCGCCATCGGTTGCCGCTTCTCCGGCACGAAGTGCTGGGCGATACCCGCTTTGTATTCCTCGCCGATCGAGCGCGCCCGGTCGATGGTGACGAAGCGGCACAGGTTGCGCAGGGTCGCCAGTTGCTCGTCCTCTTCCAACAGGAAGCCCTGGACCAGGAACGGGGTCTCCAGCCATGGTCGATCGAGCTCGGCGACGAACATGCCCAGCTTCAATTCCTGCGTCGAGACGATCTCGGTCATTGACGGCGGTTGGATGCCCAAGGAGACTGAAGTATACCTTCGGCACCGGAATTGCGCCCTTGCGAGATGTGCGGATCGCAATGTTCAGCAAAAATCCCGGCTGCGTACGGCCAGTTGTCCGAGCAAGCGACTGTGATCGACCAGGCGCCGGGCCACCAGATGCACGACCTCGCCTTCCCGTTGCAGGATGCCGAGCACGCCCAGGAGCCGCGCGCCGAGCAGTTCCTCACGCTGCCTTTCGGCGAGCTTCGGATGCACGATCACGTTGGCCAGACCTGTTTCGTCTTCGAGGGTAAGGAAGACCACACCGCTGGCCGTACCCGGCCGCTGGCGGCAGGTGACCAGTCCGGCGCAACGGGCCGGCTGGTTGTGGGTCATGGTCCGCAAAGCCCCGGCGGTGGCATAACGGACATCGAGATGGTGCCGGATCAGCGTCAGTGGATGGCGGCCGAGCGTGAGGCCGAGGCTGGCGTAATCGGCGACCAGGTCCTGGCCTTCGGTGGGTGCCGGCAGCGTTGCCTGCGCTTCCGGCACCGGCACCGTATCCAGAAGATCGCGCCGGATCGACACCGCCGCCGCTTCCCAGGCGGCGCCGAAACGGTGGCCGGCCAGGCGTTCCAGGGCACCACCGGCGGCCAGGGCTTCGAGGTCGCCGCGATCCAAAACCGCCCGCTTCGCCAGGTCGGCGACATCGCGGAAGGCTCCGGCACAACGCGCTCCGGCGACGCGCTCGCCAGCCGCCTGGCCCAGGCCTTTCACCAAGTGCAACCCGAGGCGAACAACATCTTTCACCGCAGAGGACGCAGAGGGCGCAGAGGAGACCTTTTCTTTGCCTTTCTCTGCGTTCTCTGCGTTCTCTGCGTCCTCTGCGGTAAATCGAATTTCCAAAGTCGTTTCCCACTCGCTCGCCGTCACATCCGCCGGCAGCACCTCGACGCCGTGGCGGCGCGCATCCTGAAGGAGTTGCGACGCCGAATAGAAGCCCATCGGCTGACTGTTGAGCATACCGACCAGGAAAGCCGCCGGCTCGTGACATTTGAGCCAGGCCGAGACATAGACCAGCAGCGCGAAGCTGGCCGCATGCGACTCCGGGAAACCATATTCGCCGAAGCCCTCGATCTGCCGGTAGAGATTCTCCGCGAACTCCGGCGGGTAGCCGCGCGCCGCCATGCCGTCCAGCAGTTTCTCGCGGAAGGGGCCGAGGCCGCCCTTGCGTTTCCATGCCGCCATGGCCCGGCGCAGTTGGTCTGCCTCGCCGGGCGTGAAGCCGGCGGCGACAATGGCGAGTTGCATCGCCTGTTCCTGGAAGATCGGCACGCCCAGTGTGCGTTCGAGCACGCCGCGCACCGCCTCGGACGGATAGCTCACCGGCTCCAGTTTCTGCCGGCGACGCAGATACGGATGCACCATGTTGCCCTGGATCGGTCCCGGCCGGACGATCGCCACCTCGACCACCAGGTCGTAGAATTTTCGTGGCCGCAGGCGCGGCAGCATGGCGGTCTGGGCGCGCGATTCGACCTGGAAGACACCGATGCTGTCGGCGCGGCAGAGCATGTCGTACACAGCGGCATCCTCGGCCGGAATGTCCTGCATGCGAAAAACAACGCCGCGTTTCTTCGATACCCAATCGAGCGCGCGTCGAATCGCCGAGAGCATGCCCAGCGCCAGCACATCGACTTTCATGAGGCCCAGGGCGTCGATGTCGTCCTTGTCCCATTGGATGACACTGCGGTCTTCCATTGCCGCGTTCTCGATCGGCACCAGGCGGTCGAGCCGGCCGCGCGAGATGACGAAACCGCCGACATGCTGCGACAGATGGCGCGGGAAGCCTTTCAGTTGTTTCGCCAGCCACAGCCACTTCTTCACGCGCGGACTTTGCGCATCCAGTCCCACCGCGGCAAAACGTTCCGGCCAGGTCTCCGGTTTGTCCCACCAGGCAAGGCTGCCGGATAGGGCATCGATAGCATCGAGCGGGAAACCCAGCACCCGCCCGGCATCACGCAGGGCCGAGCGGCTACGATAGCTGATCACCGTCGCCGTCAGCGCCGCGCGGCTGCGGCCGTACTTGCCGTAGATGTACTGGATCACCTCTTCGCGGCGCTGGTGCTCGAAATCGACGTCGATGTCCGGCGGCTCGTTGCGCTCCCGCGAGATGAAGCGCTCGAAGAGCATGCTCGCCCGCTCCGGGTCCACCTCGGTGATGCCGAGCGCGTAGCAGACCGCCGAATTGGCCGCCGAACCGCGCCCCTGGCAAAGTATGCCGGCGCGCCTGGCGAAACCGACGATGTCGTAGACGGTCAGGAAATAGGCCTCGTAGCCGAGTTCCGCGATCAGCGCCAGTTCGTGCTCGATCTGGCCGAGCACCTTTTCCGATGTGCCCTGCGGGTAACGGACTGCGAGCCCTTTTTCCACCTCAGCACGGAGATAAGCTGCCGGCGTCTCACCCGCCGGCACGATCTCTTCCGGGTACTCGTACTTGAGCTCGTCGAGCGAAAAGTCGCATGGCGCCGCCACCTTCAACGTCTCGGCCAGCAGTTCGGGCGGATACAGGCGCGACAATGCCAGCCGCGAGCGCAGGTGCCGCTCGCCGTTCGGAAACAGCGCATGGCCGGCCGCATCGACCGTGGTCTTCAGGCGCAGCGCCGTCAGCGCATCCTGCAAGGGCCGGCGCCCGCGCGCATGCATATGCACGTCCCCCGCGGCCAGGAGCGGCAGGCCGAGCGTCTTCAGATGCGCCAGGCGCTCGGCGTCGTCAGGCTGGAGAAAACGTTCATAGGCAATCCAGCAACGACCGGGAAAGCGCGCCGCCAGCCAATCGGCGTCGGCAACGGCGGCATCGGCCGGCGCCACCCAGAGGCACAGACAATCGGGCACGCCCCAGTCGAGGTCGTTGCGCGTCAGTCGGTAAGCGCCCTTCTCCGCCCGCCGCCGGCCGAGGGTGACGAGCGCCGACAGGTTGCCATAGCCGGCGCGGTTCTGCGCCAGCAGCACCAGCTTCAGGCCATCGGCCAGCGCGATCTCGGTTCCGACGATCAGCTTGAGCCCCACCTCCTTCACCGCCAGGTGCGCGCGCACGATGCCGGCGAATGAGCACTCGTCGGTAATCGCCAGCGCCGAGTAGCCAAGCGCCCGCGCCCGCGCGACCAGTTCCTCGCCATGCGAGGCGCCGCGCAGGAAGCTGAAATTCGACAGACAATGGAGTTCGGCGTAAGCGGGCAAGCCGCCCGCCGCCACGACGTTCATTTCAGTTCAGCGGAACGGCACCGCCGAAAGGATGTAGTCGTCGATTTCAATCTGCGTCAGTTGTCGACGACCGGCCCAGCGCCCGAAGGCTTTCAATTGCTCCCAGGAGGGATAGCGCATCTGTCGCAGATCGGTCGCATTCACTTGAGTGTGACCGGAGAAAGCCCGAAAACAGGCATCGACAAGTGTCGAATTCAGGAACAGGGCAAGGCCATAAGCCGTTTCGCCATCCATGCCGTGTTTGCCGACATGGAAAACATTGAGATGGTTTTCGAAGCCGATCAACGCCGCAGGTAGTTCTTCCGGATCGAGCACGAAGGCCACGACCCTGCGGCGCTCCTCCTTGGCGGAGAAACGCCGGGTCAGCACATAGTGACCTCTCGGCATCAGCCACTTTCTGGTCTGTTCGTTGTCCGCAATCGCGTTGGGTTTCTTCTTGTGTTCGACCGGATATGCGAGTCGTCCACCGGCAAAGTGGTGCGCATATAGCAGCGGAACCGTCCCATGCTCGGGCTGGGCACGGCAGTGGTCGCGAAGGCGGAAATCGACTACCGGACCGGTGCATACCTCAAGCCCGATTTCCTTCAGTGTGTGGGCAAACAGGGGAGACGCCAGCACCTCACGTGCATCAAGCGAAGGCACATGGATGAAGCATTCCTGGTCGGCGGCCTTGACGATCCGGTCGAACCCGAAACAACTTTCGCGGTAATCGGAGAAGCTACCGTCATGGCAGTCGCTGACCGTCACGTCCCCTTGCTCGCCACCGCGAACAAGCTTGATGATGATGTTCTCCTGGAGCACATCATCATCGGAAAACGCCTTGTCCCGGGCGCCGAAGACATGGATTTGCCGGATGGCGCAATGATCGAGCAACAGTCTGCGGAAAGGCCGGTAATAGGTGCCATTGCAAAACGAGCGCGGCACGATGGCGACAATCTCCCCGCCCGGTTCCATGAGCAGGATGGCCAGGGCTAGAAAGGCTGAGTAGAGGTTGACGGTTTCGATACCGACCTGCCGCAACAGCAGCCGATGCCGGCTGGCGCTGCCGATCTTCTTGTAAGGGGGATTCAAAATGGCGTGGGTAAAACGCGGGCCGGTTCCCATGGACAGGTTCCACACCGATGCCTCGATGAAATCGTCCGCATGAATGGTCGATGTGATGGCGGTCTTCTTTGCCGCATATCCGGACAATGTGGTTTCAAGGTAGCTACGCAAAGTGGCGTCGAGTTCCCAAGCCTCCACCTGTATGGGAACTCCCGGATGAGCATCGACGAAAGCCGAGGTCAGGGAGCCGACCCCCGCTCCAGCGTCGAGCAGGCGAACCGCCTTTGAGCTTGGTGAGAACAAACCGGCCATGAAACGGGCAATGGCAGACGGCGTCATAAACTGGCCGAGCGCCGACCTGCGCTCGGGGTCGAGGCAGCGACTGGCTTGCAGTCTGATTTCGTCGACGGCGGTGGAATTCATTTGACTTCAGGCGAATACTGTCTACATTTCCAGTATGCTGATTATTCCCAGCATAGTCAAGGTACGCACCAGACCATTATCGAGCAAGATCAAAGTTTCCGACGTATCGAGCCCAAAATCGAACGAGCCCGCCATGCACATCCCCCGCGTCACGGCCATCACCCTCGGCGTCAGCGATCTGACGAAATCCACCGCCTTCTACACGGCCCTTTTCGCTACCCAACCGAACCCCGACTATCAAGGGGTCGCCTTTTTCGAACTGCCAGGGGCCTGGCTGAGCCTCTACCCGCTCGACAAGCTGGCCGAAGACATCTCGCCCGATCTACCGGCCACCCGCAGTGCTTTCAGCGGCATGACCCTTGCCTACAACGCCCGCAGCAAGGAAGAAGTGCTGGCGATCTTCGCCCAGGCGGGTAGCCTCGGCGCCGACATCGCCAAGGCGCCACAGGACACCTTCTGGGGTGGCTTCAGCGGCTATTTCGCCGACCCGGACGGTTACTACTGGGAAGTCGCCTGGGGACCGATGTTCGACTTCGCCGAGGACGGTTCGCTGCGGTTCAGGAAATAGGCGGAAGAGGCCTTTGCCTACACGGGCTCGAAGTCGGTCGCTACCAGGTCGGCGGCTTTGTTACTCAGGCTCGCTTCCTTGGCGAATCTCGGCCATTGGTCGAGGGCGCTGCGCACGTCGGCCAGCAGGTCTTGGGGACGGCGCACTCCGAAACGATCGGCTTCCATCAGCAGGTCGGCACGCGCGATATCGCGGAACTTGCCATTCACGCTCATCAGGTGCTGGTAGGTCCATTCGCCCTTGGGGTTGTAGGCATGGGTCAGGTCGTAGGCAGGCGCCAGTTCCCAGGTGCCGCCCTGCTTCAGGCGGAAGCCGAAGTTCTTGGTGTGGTCGTCGCAGTTCTTCGCCATGACGTTGAAGGCCATGCGCCGGAAGGCCTGACCGATGGCATCGTCGCCCAGTCGAAGGCGGGCGACGACCATGAACAACTGCGCGTAGGCATGGGTGGCGCGCTGCTTGTAGTCGAGGTGATCCATCGCGCAAAGCGTCTGGACGTGATGCTTGACGGTGTGCCCGCCGACGACGTCGCGATCGAAGCGTCGCGTCATGAAATGGGCGCGTCCATTCTCTTCCAGCAGTCGGCAGGGCGACACGGCGATCCCGGCCGCTCGCGCCATCAGATGGTAGGCGTACTCGATGCGCCCGTACTCTGCCCCGATGCCGAGTTCCATGTCGCGGCCAACGCCGTCGAACTTCAGCAGCCAGTGCTCGAAACCGGGCGCAACCTCGAACTGGCCGCTGCGAATCTCGTCCGTCTGCGGATTCCAGGCCACGACGGCCTTGGCGCGGGCGCCGCCGGCGGAGGTACCGACGCGGATGATGTTGGCAAGCGCCGCCTGGGCCTGGATGTCCCCGGACAAGTCGCCATGGATCACCTGGCGCGCCGCCTCTACCAGCGCCTTCATCTGCAAAGGCTCAGCACTCTCGCGATGGGCGCCGCGAGCCGGTTTGAATTCGAGCGCCCCCATGCCGCGCCTGCCCATGTAGGCCAGGCGATCGAGCGTCGTGACCGCGCGTTTTTCGACACCCTTGCCGGTCATCCAGGCATCGATCAGCGCATTGCCGAAGTCGTCGGGCAAGGCATCGGCCAGCAGGCCGGGTAGGCGCCGGTAGCTGGGCTCGGCAAGGTTCGGAAACGCGAAGCTGGTGCGCAGGTCGCCAAGGGGGAGTTGCAGCGGAGCGAGTTCGATGCCGCCGCGCCGCCAGGCGGGATCGTAGGCGAACACGTAGCAACCCAGGCGCGGGTCGGGGGCCACGGCACCGACACGCTGCCCCCAGATGCGAACCTCGATGACCCGGGTATCCATCAGGCCTGCTTCCTGGGTGTCCGTGGTCGGCGCACACGCTGGGGCGGCTTGGACCGGCGCAGCAGCGCCATCGGATCGACTGAGATTTCCGGTGCCAGGGATTCGAGACCATCGAGATGATCGAGCGCCTTGAGGACGCGCAGCAGCGTCTCCACCGTCGAACCGCGGCCGGTTTCCAGGTTGCGCAAGGCCTTTTCCGAGATGCCGGCCTTCTCGGCAGTGGTACGCTGGTCCATGTTGCGGGAAAGGCGCAGGCGCCGCAGGCGCTCGCCCAAGACGGTCTGCAGGTCGGCCGGCGCGAGAAATAACAACTTATCCATACGGTAGATTATTACCGGTTATAAATATGAATCGCATTAAACGGTAATCTTATGCCGGTTGTAGTTTTCTCACAAAACACACCCTCATGTCAAGCAAACCAGCCGTGGAGAAACCATCCGCCGGGCGGTCGCAGTTCGCGGAATATCCAGGCCCAGCGCGCATCCGCGGTCAGGGCGATGAAGTAGTCGCGGCGCAGGTCGCCCACACCCTCTTCCTGGTTCCACCAGCCCGACTCGATGCGCTCGGGGCCGGCGAGCAGTTTCACGGGCCCGCGGCGATGCGGCCGGCCGGCGATTTCGGCCAACGCTTCTGGCACCGCCAGGAGCCAGAAGGGACGGGCATTCCAGGCCAGGTCGGCCTGGGCGCCGGGAAACACATGTTTCGTGGCGCACTCGGGCCTGTGGTCGGCCACCGGTACCAGCCCGAAGATCCGCTCCTCGCCCAGGCGCGCACGCAGGCGCTCGATCAGCGCCGCCATGCGACCCGAAGCCGTGCCCTCGTCGAACAGGCCGCCGTTCCTGCCCGGCAGCGCCTCGATGGTCTCGGCGGCAAGGCGCAGGGTTTCCACCGGCGCGGTCAGTTGCAGACGTTCCAACCGCTCGCGCAGCACGCGCTCGAAACGGCCGCCATCGCGAGTGGTGTCGGCAAAGCGCAAGACAAGCTCGGTCGCTCCCTGCCGGTGAACGAGGTCGAGCCGACATTCGCGCAATCCAGCCTGCTGCGCCGTCAGCCAGCCGGCCAGGGCGGCCGTGAGGCGGCGGGCGGCAAACAGGAGCGCGGCGGCATTCTCCACCGGCACCGGCAGTTCGATGGCCTGCTCGAAGCGCTGCGGAAAAACAAAGTCCACTCGCGGATCGGGCGCTTCGCCGTAGGCCCGTGCGATCAGATTCATGGCTTGGCGGCCGATGCGCCGGGCCAATGATGCCGCAGGCAGACGATGGAGTTCGCCGAGACGGCGCAGCCCGAAGCGGGTAAGTTTTTCCTGCACTCCGGCCGGCCATGTGATGGCGGCGACAGGCAGCGCATCGAGTTCCCCGCCGCCACCTTCGGCCAGCCACAGGGCGGCCTGGGGCGTGGCGGCGATGGCGATGTTAACGGCGATACCTTGCTCGGCCAGCCCCTGCACGACTTGCTTACGGAGCGCTTCCAGACTGCCGAAGAGACGCAGGCAGCAGCCGATCTCCAGCAACAGCCCATTCTCGGCAAGACTCACCCTGGGCGTGAACTGCCCAGCCCAGCAGGCAAGTCTTGCGAGTTCAGGCGGTGACGGCGGATCGGCGGGCTGAATGGCCAGCCAGAGAACGTCCATGGCTGTATGGCCGCGCCGGACGCGGCAATGCCAGTTCGAGCGGCGCGGTCAGCGGCGGGCCGCGGCGCTTGAGTATCTGGACCGAGAGCCGCCCCTCGGCACCGGCCGCAAGTGCGAGGCGCAACGGCGCAGGAGAAGCCTCCCTGACAGCGCGCAGGGGCCGGAACAGCAGGGCCAGCGCATTGCCGCCGGCGGCGGCCACCTGGAGCCGGCGCAAGGCTCGGGCATCGGTGTAAGCCGCCCAGCCGAGCACCAGCCCCGGTGCGCCGCTGGCCAGCGCCTGTTCCATGGCCCAGAGCGCATCGCGCTCCGACGCCGGCGAAACGACAGCGAGACGGGAAAGATCGACACCGGCCGCCGCCCAGGCCGGCGCATGCAGCGGATGCGGCGGCGCTACCAGCAGTGACCAACCACGCTCCTCGCGCACGGCGCGCAAGGCCGGCAGCAGCAGGGACACTTCGCCCAGCCCGCTGCCGTCGGACAGTAGTTCGATCAGCGCCCCGCGCTGCCAGCCGCCGCCCGGCAGTTCCGCATCGAGCTCGGCGAAACCGCTGGCCACCACCGGCAACGGTGCTTCTGCCAGGCGGTCGCCGCGCCAGATGTCGGCACGGGCAAGAACGTCGGCAAGGGGAAGGTTCATGTCGAAAATCCTAATTCATTCACCGCAAAGGACGCCAAGTACGCAAAGGAAAGCAAGTTCAAAAGAAATTCACCGCGCAAAACCCGTTCTTAACTTCGATCCTTCGTTCTTCTTTGCGTCCTTGGCGTCCTTTGCGGTGGAATCGCTTTCCCCATCTTTACATCCGGCTGCCGTTGCGTATGAGTCCGACCGCAATGCCTTCGATGGAAAACTCGTGGCCTTCGACAGCGATCGGCTCGTAATCCGGGTTTTCAGGCAGCAGCTCAATGCGGCCGCCGCGGTGGCGGTGCAGGCGCTTGACCGTCACCTCGTCATCGAGGCGCGCGACCACGACCTGGCCGCTGCGCGCATCGGCAGTCTTGTGCACGGCCAGCAGGTCGCCATCGAGGATGCCGATATCGGTCATGCTGTTGCCGCGTACCCTGAGCAGGTAGTCGGCCTTGGGATCGAACATGCTCGCGGCCATCGGTACCCGGCCCTGGACGTTTTCCACCGCCAGGATGGGGCTGCCGGCGGCGACAGAGCCGACCAGCGGCAGGCCGAGTTGCTCGACCAGGCGGATGCCGCGCGCCGAGCCCGGTTCCATGACGATGACGCCCTTCTTGGCCAGGGCGCGCAGGTGGTCCTCGGCGGCATTGGGCGAGGCGAAGCCGAAAGCGCTGCAGATCTCGGTGCGCGTCGGCGGCGCGCCCAGCACCTCGATGGAATTGCGAATGAAATCCAGAATTTCCTGCTGGCGGGGAGTAAGGTTGTCGGCCATGGCTGCCTCCTTGTCGATGGCTGTATTCTTATACAGCCACCAAGCAAAATGCAAGTACTATTTGCAAACACTCCGACTACTCGGCGCACCATCACGACTGACTATAGGAGACGTGGCCGCAAGCCCAACTTCGGTCATAACGATTCCAGTAGATGATCCTGATTGGATGGCGGGTAACTCCAACCGAAGAAGACAGTCAAATCTGTAGGTCATCAGACGGCGACTTGGCTGGCGCAGCCAGTCAAACTTTCGTCATCCTGTACTCATTCGCAATGGGAAGCGGTCTGACTACGATTGCCGATGAGATCGTGAAGATTACTCATTCGTATCAGCGTGTGAGTCGAGTATCATTCGATCGCGCAGTTATGCAAGTTTCCTGAATCTAATCGCCGAGTCATTAATTTGACCAACAAGAAATCCGTGGAATGACCAAGAAGAAGACAAAGGTCTCTGCCTATACGCCGCCCGCACCACCGGACCTAGGCAAGTCGGAAGCCCATCCCCCCTGGCAATTTCGTTGCATGATCGATCAGCGCGACCGGTGTGTAATCAAGCCTTGGCTTGCAGGTTTGTCTATGAAGGGGCAAGCATCGCTGGACCGTGCAATTGAACACCTAGCGCAGCAACCACAACAATCATGGACGCGCCCCCACGCCAGCAAGATTGGTGATAACATTTACGTGATACATTGCCATGATGAAAATCGCACACAGCATCGCCCTTTTGGTCACTTTCATCCCGCGGACCATTCCGCCGTATTGACCCTGACCGGATACGAGAAAGATGACACCTACTACCCAAAGAACTATGCTCGCACAACCGCAGATCGGTGCACCCAGTGCAACGCCGACCATACTCGATGTACCACACGCTGCCGGTACGCTGATGCAGTCCTTCGGACCACGCTCAAGGAGCTTGGCGACTACCACCGCGAATGTCAGTCTTGTTCCGAATGCGACGACATTCATTCCGATCACGATTAGTGTTCAGGTAGCTTTCGTTACTCTGCACGCCGGCACTACCTCAATCACCTCAGGACAATGGCTCGCTAAACGAACCAAGTGGCGCAAGCGGGAGTATCGGCACGCCTATATGGAAAGTGCCATCGAGCAAGGTGTCGCTTGGCAGATTCGCGTTAACCGCGAACGACGTCAAATGAGCCAATGCGATCTGGCTCACGAGATCGGTTCTCGCCAGTCCGCCATCTCACGAGCAGAGGATACAACCTATGGTCGACATCGCTTAGAAACCCTGGTGAAGATTGCTCACGCGTTCGATTGCGCCTTACAGGTTCGCTTCGTTCCCTATTCCACCTTGGCGAAAGACAATGACGATCTCTCGCCATCTGCGCTTTATGCCCCATCCTATTCAGAGGAGACTGCTCATGCCAACCAAGCCGCCAAGAAGCTCGCCCTCAGTACCCAGTACACCATTGGAGACAACTCTTAATTTGTCGGATGTACCCGTAATATATGCGGACAATGTTCTGGCTGTGTCCATTGGCCCATTTGTTTCGAAGATCGTGCTTGCAATGGAATCCACCACCCCCCAGCAAGCAAAGCCGTCCATGCAAATCGTGATACCAAGCAATGTCCTGTATGCAATCGCCAGCCAAGTTCTCAACATCATGGGACAGCCCGCGGTGAAGGAGCAGATCACACAAGGTCATACGACGTTCGTGGCGAGCCTACCGTAAGAAGATAGGTCCTTAGCTTCCGCGGTTATCACGCCGGAAGTTCGAGCGGCAGCTTGAAGATCAATAAGCGGTCAATGTCAATGAAAGCGCCATCTGACTGGGGCACGATGCCGCCATCGACCACCTCAAGTTCGCCGCCGAAAAACGGTAGCTGAAGCACAAAGCTCCATCACCCCTGTATCTCAGAACAGCAGATCGTCGAACTCATCCCTTCTGGATTGGCGCCGCATGTCCTTGAGCCATGCCTTGACCTTCTTAAGGTCCTCGAATGCGAGCAGATCTTTCTTCAGGTCGCGGATGGCATGCTTGACGCCGACGATGTCGCTGTCGAGATTGCGCATGATGGTGCCGGGGGACACGTCAACGAAAGGGGAGATGTCGAACTGCGCCCTGAACCTGCCTTCGACATGCAGAATTTCTTGTTCCAATTCGACGAGTTGTTCCTTCAGGACTTTGTTGTAGTGCTTGAGCCGGTCTTCGCTGATGTTGTTGATGGCGGTCTGGTCGATGTGTTCCAGCTCAAGTTGCAGTTCCAGTAGTTGCAGCAGGTTCTTTTTGTCATAGGCCAGGTTGACTCGCTGCATCAGCGCTGTCTTCCGGTGGCGCTCCTGCGGATCTGTTTCGCGGTCGGGATGGAGCGCGCTGACCAGCTTGCGGTAAACCTCACGGATGGACAGGCTGATCTGTTGCTCTTCGGCCTGTTGCTGTGCTTCTCTGGCGAGTTGCTTGGCTGACTTCTTGCGCTTGGACTGGCGTTCTTCACGCGCCCGCCGGTCGGCTTCAAATTGCGCCTGCGCTTCCTGCATTTTCGCTTGAGTGCGGTTCAGTATGTCTTCGGGAGAACTCATGTCCAGGTCGTCGCCCAGTTCAAACCCCAGCATATCTTCCAGCATGGATTTCATACCCTCGATGTTGGCGGCGGTTTCGCGGTCGTAGTCGGATTTGCTGTGCTTGTTATAAATGGCTTTCAACTCCGCATCGTCACGCTCTGCTACAATTTCTCCAGCCAACTCAGTGATGATGTCCGGCGCGCGTCAAGGTAGTTGTCGCCTCGGTCATGCAGCCAACGGTTGGATATTGTGACCAGCCAAATGCGTCTTTATGACGGAGTCACGTTCTGGGTTGAGCGTCACGGCGCCGATGGGCACCCAGTTCCGAGTGTCGC
>JBGOZF010000045.1:0-35125 GCA_041480065.1 Rhodocyclaceae bacterium | reverse complement strand
GCCCTCGAACTGCCCAACCGGATGCACGCGCTCGAAAACCTTGAACAGCTTGTCCGCGTACTTCATGTCGAAGCCTACGCCGTTGTCCTTGACGTAGTAAGAGTATTCGTTGCCGTCGCTGCTGCCGCCGACCTCGATGACTGCCTCCGGCCGCGGCCGGGTGAACTTGATCGCGTTCGACAGCAGGTTCGTCAGCAGCCGGCGGATCATGGTCCGGTCTCCCCAGATCGGCGGCGGGGCCTTCAGCTCAAGGCGCAGCTTGCGCTCCGGCACGGCTGCCTGCAACCCGGCGAAGACTTCCTGGACCAACGCTACCGTATCCACGGGCCCGAACTCCAGTCGTCGGCGACCAAGCTGCATGAACTCCAGCAGTTCGTCGATCAGCAGGCCCATGCGCATCGTGTTGGCGCGGACCACGTCGAGCAGGCGCAGGCCTTCGCTGTCTAGGTTGGCGGAATGCTCATCGACAAGAAGATGGGCGAATCCGTCGATGGCGCGCAAGGGCGTGCGCAGGTCGTGGGAAATCGAATAGGAGAATTCCTCCAGCTCCTTGTTGGCGGCTTCCAGTTGCGCGGTCCGTTGCGCCACCCGCAGTTCAAGTTCGGCGTTGAGCCGACGCACCGTCGCTTCGGCCATCACGCGTTCCGTGATGTCGCGGTTGCTGGCCCGTCGCCCAATGAACTTGCCATCGCGTCCGAACACCGATCGGCAGCCGTGGGCGATCCAGCGGATTTCACCGTCGCGCCGCACGATGCGGAAGTCCACCGTCGCCTGGTCCTGGTGCGCTATGTCGGTCCGGTGAGCGGTCATCAGGGGCAAGTCGTCCGGTTTGATGATGCCATAGAGCAATTCGGGATCGGCCAGGAACTCGGATGGCGAATATCCCGTCAGGCGTTCGCACGACGGCGACATGTAGAGAATTTCACGCTTCGGCCCCTCCCAGTATTCCCAGTCGTAGGTATAGTCGGCCACGGTGTGGAACTTCTCCTCCTCGCGCGCCAGGTCCAGCGTGGCGGCCACTTGACGCTTCCAGCTCCGGTAGATCGGCCATGACGATATCAGCGTGGTCAGGCAGAACAGCGCCACCAGCACCGAGGTCTTGATGGCCCGATCCCACCACCGTGCCATGTATTCCTCGGTGGCCCTGCCGACGACGACGTAGAGCGGGTAATCGGGCGTCCGGTGGACGGCGAATTTCCGTTCGACGCCGTCGACCGTGCGGCTGGTGATGTAGGTTCCGGCGTCCTGGCCGGCCAGAATCAGCGCCTGCAACTCGGGCACGACAAGTCTTTCGCCTATGGTCTTGTCGAAGTCGGGCGGAGCCGGATAGGCGTCGAAGACCCTCATTTCGGTATCGCGCAGGGAAACGGATCCGCGCCGGCCGACATCGATGGTGGAAAACGTCCTGGCGAGATGGTCCAGCGCAACATTTGTGTAGACCACCCCGCCGAACGAGCCATCCGGCAGATGGATGGCCCGTGAAATGGGAACCACCCATTTCTTGTCGATGCGCGCAAATACCGGTTTGGTGATCGCCAGCTCGTCCTTGAGGTTGTCGCGCTGGCGGATGAAGTATTCACGGTCGGAATTGTTCAGCCGGGCGGCCGGGTTCACGCCCAGACCGGAGCTGACGATCCCGTTGGCATCGGTCGTGCGCAGGCTGATGATTTCGGGTACGCGCCCTTGCAGCCGCCCCAGGAAGGCATTCAGCGCAGCCCTGTCGATGCTGCCGCCGGCGATTTGCCGTTCGATTTCGTCGCGAGCCGAGAGCAGCGTCACGTCGATCTTGTCGATGTCGCCGGCGACGTCCAGTGCCAGCATCTGGGACAGGTTCTGCGCCGTAAGCTCGGCGTTCGCCTCGACCTCGTCGAGGTTCTGATAGAGCGAAAACGCCACCATGCCGAAGACGAACAGGTTGATCAGCGCGACCCCTGCCACGATCCACTTGACGGAAGAAGCGGCGGATGGCGCCGGATGCTGAACCTGGCTTGTGCTGTCCATGGCCGCTATTCGCCCGGAATGGCTGCATGCGGCAGGGCGAAATGGATCGTCGCGCCCACATCGACCTGACCTTCGGCCCAGACATGTCCGCCATGCCGGGTGACGATGCGCTTGACGATGGCCAGGCCGATGCCGGTACCCTCGAATTCCGCGGTGGAATGCAGGCGCTGGAATATGCTGAACAGCTTGTCCACGTATTTCATGTCGAAGCCGGCGCCGTTGTCCTTGACGTAGTATCGGTCTTCGCCGGCTTCGGATCGACAGCCGGCTTCGATCACGGCTTCCGGCCGCGCCGCCGTGAACTTGACGGCGTTCGACAGCAGGTTCACCACGACTTGCCTGATCATTGCCCGGTCGCCGCGGGTCGGCGGCAGGTCCCCGACGACCAGCGTCAGCCGTCGGTTGGGTGCCGCCGCCTGCAGCTCGGCGAATACCTCCGGCACCAGCTTCGCCATGTCGATCGGCACCGTCGCCATTTCGCGCCGCCCCATGCGCGAGAAGCTGAGGATGTCGTCGATCAACTGCGCCATCCTCGCCGCATTGGCGCGCAGCACGTCGAGATAGTGCTGGCCGTTGGCATCGAGCTTGCCCGCGTACTTTTCGAGCAGCATGTGCGAGAAGCCGTCGACTGCGCGCAGCGGCGCACGCAAATCGTGAGACACGGAATAGCTGAACCACTCGAGCTCCTGGTTGCTTGCCTCCAGCATGGTCGCGCGCTCCACAAGCTGCGCGTTCAATTGCCTGACGCTCTCCTCGGCACGCTTGCGCTCGGTAATGTCTTCCAGCAGCGCCAGAACGTAATCGACCCTGCCGTCGGCCCGGCGCACGCAGCCGACGGCAAGGTCGGTGAAAACGATGCTGCCGTCCTTGCGCACGAAACGCTGTTCCAGCGTGTAACTGTCGATTTCGCCCTTCAGCAGTCGCTCAAACTGGGCGACATCGGGGGCCAGGTCTTCCGGGTAAGTCAGCTCCGCCCACGTCAGCCGCGCCAGTTCGTCGGCCGCATAGCCGAGCATCTCGCAGATCTTGTCGTTGACCTTGAGCCAACCCTTTTCCGGTGAAGTGATCGCCATGCCGACCAATTGGCGTTCGAAGAACAGGCGCATGCGTTCCTCGCTCGCGGCCAGTTCGCGCGTCCGGTCCTGAACCCGTTGCTCCAGTTCGGCGTTGAGCTGGCGTATTTCCGCTTCCACCCGCTTGCGCTCGGTGATGTCCTGGGCGATACCGAGGTAGCCGGCAATGTCGCCCCGCTCGGAGCGCACCGCGGTGACGACCAGGGAGACATCGATCGACGTACCATCGCGACGGACATAGGTCCATTCGCGCAGTTCCCGTCCCTCCGTCCGGGCCTTGGCGACGAAGGTCCGGAAACCCGATACCGGCGTGTCCAGTTCATCGGTCAGTTCGCGGGCCCGCTGCTCGACTTCCGCGGCGAGGTGAAAGCGCAGCGGTGTTTCACGGCCGACCATTTCTTCGGCGCGGTAGCCGAGCATGCGCTCCGAGCCGCGGTTGAACAGGGTAATCACGCCGTCCGGATCGGTTGCAACGATGGACACTTCCGATGCCGCATCGAGCACGCTCTTCAGCCCGCGATTGAGCTGCACGACCGTTGCCTCCGCCGTCCTGCGCTGATCGGCCATGCGATCGAAAGCGCGGCCGAGCTCAGCCAGTTCATCCTGGCCGCGCAGGCCGGCGCGGGCATCGAGATCGCCGCCGGCGAAGCGCTCCGAAACGGCTACCAGCCGGCGTACCCGCCGGGAAACCAGGAGGTGGAGAAGGATCGCCACGGCAGTGGCGACGGCGATCATCAGGCCACTGTAGGTCAACGCCTGTACGACGGCATCGTGTCTGGCCCGGGCAAGCTGGGCAGCGAGGTCGTATTCGAAGAACAAGACGCCGATCCGGTTGGCCCCGGATCCGCCGGCCTGGATCCTGAGTGTCACCGGATAGTAGCCGCTCAGCAACGAACGCTCACCGTCGATGGCCACAGTGCTGGCGTTGCTTTGGCGCACGCGCCGGGCAGCGGCCGCGTCGTAGGCGCTGACCTGTGTCGCCCGGTTGCCGACCCAGATGAAGCGGTGCGCCAGCATCACCACGTCGCCATCGTCGGTGAGCAGGATGGTCCGCATCCCTGGATGCAAGGCGGAGACCGCCAGGCTGAGCTTGGCGTCCTCCAGGTTGTCGGCAGCCAGTTGGGTTGCCAGGACGTTCTGGAGATGAGTCAGCGTGATGTTGGTATCGGCGAAGGCCTCCTGTTCGATGTTGCGCCTGGCGGTGCCTACCTGATCCCAGAACAACAGCGTGCCGCTGATCAGCGAAGAAAGGATCAGCAGGGCAGGGATGACGACGGAGAGACGTAGCTTCATCTATTTCAGGCAGCGCTCGAAGTCGGGAGCGATCGTGGCGGCCACATCCACGGCAGAGGAGATCATGTGCTCGCGCTGCATGATGTCCACCAGCCGCCGGGCGGGAAGCAGCAGTCCCGGCGAACTGCCGCCGAGCAGGCGCCGGTTTTCCTGGCGGTCGGGCACCTTCAGTCCCGCCATCGCCGCCCGGTAGGTTGCGCCATCGACGCCCATGCGCCTGCCCATGCGGTCTGCCGCTTCCTGCGGATTGGCCTGCACGTAGTCGAGCGTCCGGAACCATTGCTGAACGAGCTGGCAAAGGTCGTCGCGCCGGGTCTGGTACACATCTTCCCGTACCACGACCAGATCGAAGATCTCATCCGGGATCCTGCTGCTGTCGAACAGCACATGGCCGCCCGCCTGGACGATGCGGCTCTTGAACGGCTCCATGGTGATCGCGGCGTCGATCTGGCCCTGGAGATAGGCCTTCTCGTGCTTGTCCTCGGGCAGCGGAACCAGTTCGATGTCGCCGGGCTTGAGGCCGGACACCTCGAGCATCCGGCTCAGCACGTACACGCCGAGCGGAATATTCTCCATGCCCAGGCGTTTGCCCTTCAGATCGGTGAGCGACTTGATGGCCGGCTTGGCGACCAGCGCGTCGGCGCCGTTCGAGACATCCATCACCAGCAGTACGCGCAGCTTCCTCCCCTGCGCCAGCAAGGTTGCGACTGCGTCCAGCGTAAGCGTGGCGACGTCGGCGGAGCCGTTGCTGAATGCCTCCAGGGTGATGTTCGCGGAGGGCAGCTCGGTGATGCGCACCGGGGCATCCTTCAGATAGTCCATGTCGCGGGCGAGGTAGAGCGGCTCGTACCCCGGCCATGGGCTGCTGACGATGCGCAGGGGCTCGGCGGGCGGCGGCGAACAGCCTACGAGGCCAAGGACGGCAAGCAGGAGCGCGGTGCATATCGACGGTTTCATGATCTTCCTCCCGATAAACCCGGTCGGATTCCCGCACCGGGGGACGCGAACATTCATGCCACCTCCACACGGTTCCTGCCGCCTTCCTTGGCTCGATAGAGGGCCGTATCGGCGCGGGCCAGGACGCCATCGGGTGCGGCATCGCCGGGATCGAACTCCGCTACGCCGATGCTGACCGTCAAGGGAATGATTCCCTTGCTGCTTTCGAGTGGCGTGTCGGCCACATAGCGCCGAAAACTGTCGGCAAACTGCCGGGCTCCGGCGGCGTCCGTGCCGGGCAGGAGGATCCCGAACTCCTCTCCGCCCAGGCGGCCAAACAGATCGATGCGGCGCAACCGGTGCTGGGACAGTTCGGCAAGGTGCCGCAGCACTGCGTCGCCGACGGCGTGACCATAGGTGTCATTGACGTTCTTGAAGTTGTCGACATCCATCATCAGGAAGGCGGCCGGCTTGTCGAAGCGTTGCATGCGCGCCAGTTCGATTTCCAACTGCTCGATGAAGCGCCGCCGGTTGGCTACTCCGGTCAGCGGATCGGTGGTCGCCAGGCGCGTCAGCTCCTGCTCCATCGCCTTGCGGCCGGCGATGTCCTCGAACACTGCCGCCACCCCGACGAGTTGGTCGTCCTCATGCATGGGCGTTATGGACAACTGCACCGGGAACACTTCGCCGTTCTTGCGAATGAACGTCTCTTCGATTTCGCGCCGGATTCCATCGCGACGGGTCAGGTCGACCGGGCAGTCCTCTTCCGGATATGGAGCACCGTCCTTGTGGTGATGATGGAACATCCGATGGGTATTCTTCCCCAATACCTCCTGCTTCTCGAATCCGAGAATGGCAAGCGCGGCCGGATTGATGAAGGTGCAAACCCCGTCCAGATCCGTGCCATAGATCCCCTGACCGGCGGAGTTCAGCAGCAGCTCGTTCCATTCGGAAAGCCGTGCGATTTCAGCTTCCGCCTGCTTGCGCCCGGTGATGTCCATGGCAGTGCCTGCCACACGCACAGCCCGGCCATCGGCGCTCCGTTCGACCGCCATGCCGCGCGCCAGCACCCATATCCAGCGGCCATCCTTGTGGCGCATGCGCACTTCGGCTTCGAAGAATGGCGTCTCGCCCTTGAGATGGCGAATCAGGACCTTGTCGGCCACCGGTACATCCTCCGGCCGAATCAGTCCTGCCAGGGCCGGCGCATGGGCGGGAAGCTCGTCTGTCTGATAGCCCAGCAGCTTCGTCCAACCTTCGCCAAGTACGAGCACATCGCCGGGAATCCGCCAGTCGGTCAGCGCCAGGTCGGATCCTCTCAGCGACAAGGCCAGGCGTTCTTCGGCCAGGCGTTTGTCGGTGACATCGCGGGTGACGCCGAGCAGGTAGGTGACCTTGCCCGCGGCGTCGCGCAGCGGCGCCGACTGGCCCTCCAGCCAGCGCCGCGTGCCTTGCTTGCCTTGAATCCGGAACTCCAGTCCGCCGGTTTCGCCGCCCATTACCCGCCGGGCCACGTCCAGGAATGCGGCGCGATGCTCAGGCACCACGAAACGGAGCATGCCGATGGCGTTCGCCTCTTCGACGCTGTTCACCTCCAGCATGGCCAGGCCGGCCTTGTTCATTTGCAGCAGCGTTCCGTCGGCGTCCATGACGGTGACGCATTCAGGCTCATTCTCGAGGATGGCCGCCAGGAAGTTCTTCTGCTCCTGAAGCGCCGTTTCCGCCTGCTTCCGCCGCGTGATGTCCTCCTTGACCGCAAGGTAGTGGGTAATGCGGCCATGGGAATCGACGATGGGCGAGATGTTGGCTGCCTCCCAATACAAGTCGCCGTTCTTCTTCCGGTTGACCAGTTCGCCCTGCCATGCCCGCCTGCCGGCCAATGTTGCCCAAAGCTCGCGATAGGTTTCCGGCGGCGTCTGGCCGGATTTCAGAATGCTCGGATTTCGGCCGATCGCTTCTTCAATCGAGTAGCCGGTCGTCTGCGTGAAACCGGCGTTGACGAATACGATCCTCGTGTCATAGTCGGTGACCATGATGGAAGAGTTGCTCTGCTCCACCGCCGCCATGAGGAGGCGCTGCGACTCTGTCAGCTTCTCCCGCTGGGTGACGTCCTGCCCGATCGCAAGAAGGCCGACGACATTTCCGTCCGAGTCCTTGAGAGCCGTGCCCGACCACTCCACCTGGATCTGCCGCCCATCCTTGGCGACGATGGCGTTGATGTTGGCCTGCATACGGAAGTCGGTAAGCGCCTGCTTGAAGAGTGTTTGCACTGCGGCCTGATC
This sequence comes from Rhodocyclaceae bacterium, assembly GCA_041480065.1. Taxonomy (GTDB): domain Bacteria; phylum Pseudomonadota; class Gammaproteobacteria; order Burkholderiales; family Rhodocyclaceae; genus Fen-999. The sequence continues at coordinate 27,540 of JBGOZF010000045.1, read as the reverse complement.
GCCGTGCCGCAGGAATTTCGCGAACCAACTGGCGCCCTTGACCTCTTCCTGCCGGTAGCCGGAGATCTCTTCGAGGTAGCGGTTGAAGCGAACGATTCGCCCCTCGGTGTCGAGCACCAGCACGATCGCCCGGGCCGTGTCGATCAGGCTTTCGGCAAAATCGCGCTCGCGGCGCATTTCCTCTTCCAGGCGCTTGCGTTCCGAAAGGGCAGCTTCGGCGGCACTGCGTGCCTGCTCGAGGTTCTCGACCAGGCGGCCCTGTTCCAGTCCCAGGCGTATCGCAACATCGAGCGTCTGGTGCAGGTAGCGGACACTGGCAATCATGGCAGCCAGGAAGATGAGACTCATGGCGCCGAATGCCCATTGGAGCGGCGAATGAGCCTGCAGCAATATGACTGCGGACATCGGGACGGCGACCAGCACCGCGTAGGTTGCGAAAGCTGCCGGCACCGGCGCCAGGAGCGGCACGGCGCCTGCCACCATCCCGGTGAGTACGGCTCCGGTAAACAAGAGTGCGCTGTCGGGCGCGTTCCACATGAACAACACGGTGCCCGCGCCCCATGTGGCAGCCATCATTGCCGTGGCACCGATATGGCGATGCCGCCACTTCATGGCGGCGCTCGCGTCCGGCCGGGCTGCCAGGAAGCGGCGCGCCAGCAGGTAGCGTCCCGCTGCGATGGCGACGGCGAAGCACCACCAGACGAAAGCCACGCGGGCCGACGATTGGAGGGAGACGACGACGTAGGCCAGCAGCGTGGCATTGACGATATTCACCGACTGCGCGATGCCGGAAATGCGATACAGCAGGGCAGTCTTCTGTCGCTGTGTTTCCGCCTCGACATCCGAAGCAGGGTCGGCATGCAAGGACATGGCTGTCATCCCCAAAACCTCAGTTCATTCACCGCAAAGGACGCCAAGGACGCAAAGGAAGGCGATCTTGAGACGATGCATGTGTCACATGGAAGGTGAAGGCCCCCAGATATCAAAGGCCTTGTTTTCCTTGGCGTCCTTTGCGTCCTTGGCGGTGTAACTGCTGTTGCCAGGATCATCGCCTCGCTCATCCCTTGACGCACACCAGCGGCGAGAGGCGCGCTACCTTGCGCGCCAGCCCGGCGCGGTCGGCGGCGTCGACCACGGCACCGACGTCCTTGTAGGCGAGCGGCGCTTCCTCGGCAACGCCGCGCAAACTCGGGCTGCGGATCAGGATGCCGCGCGCCGCCAGCTCGTCGACCAGCGCGCGCCCGTGCCAGCGGCGCACGGCCTCGTGCCGGCTCATCGCCCGTCCCGCACCGTGGCAGGCGGAGCCGAAAGCGCGCTCCTCGGTGCCGGCCGCACCGGCCAGGATGTAGGAAGCGGTACCCATGCTGCCGCCGATCAGCACGGGCTGCCCGGCATTCGAGTATTCGCGCGGCAACTCCGCATGCCCGGGTCCGAAGGCCCGCGTCGCACCCTTGCGATGGACGAACAGCCTGCGCCGGCGGCCATCGACGACGTGGTTCTCTTCCTTGCAGGTGTTGTGCGAGACGTCGTAGAGCAGCGGCAGATGCGCGCCGGGAAGAACCTCGGCGAAGGCTTCGCGCGTCAGGTGGGTGAGGATCTGGCGATTGGCGAGCGCACAGTTGATGGCCGCGCGCATCGCGCCGAGATAGCGCTGGCCGAGCGCAGACTTCAGCGGCGCGCATGCCAGTTCCCGGTCGGGCAGACTGAGCCCGGCCGCCGGCGCCGCCACCACCATTTCGCGCAGGTAGTCGGTGCCGATCTGGTGGCCGAGTCCGCGCGAGCCGCAATGGATGCTGACCACCACGTCGTCCACCGCCAGGCCGTAGGCATGGGCGGCGGCCGGGTCGAACAGTTCCGCCACCACCTGCACCTCGAGGTAATGATTGCCCGATCCCAGCGTGCCCATCTCGTCGCGCTGGCGTTTGCGGGCGTGGTCGGAAACGGCGTCGGGGTCGGCGCCGGCAACGCGGCCGAATTCCTCGATGCGCGCGAGATCGGCCTCGCTGCCGTAGCCTTCCTTGACCGCCCAGCGCGCTCCGCCCCTGAGCATGGCGTCCATGCCGGCTGCCGACAGGCGTAGCCCGCCGGTGCTGCCGACGCCGGCGGGGATGCGGGCATAGAGTACGTCGGCAAGCCGCGCCTTGGCGGCTTCGATATCGGCCAGCTTCAGGCCCGTATGCAGGGTCCGCACGCCGCAGGAGATGTCGAAGCCGACGCCGCCGGCCGAGACGACGCCGCCGTCCTCGGCATCGAAGGCGGCGACGCCGCCGATCGGGAAACCATAGCCCCAGTGGGCGTCGGGCATGGCGTAGGAGGCCGCGACGATGCCCGGCAGGCTGGCGACATTCGCCACCTGCTCGCCCACCTTCTCGTCCATGGCGGCGACGAGTTCCTGCGAGGCGAAGATGATGCCCGGCACGCGCATCCGGCCCGTTGCCGGCAGCAGCCATTCGAAGGGGCCGCACTGTTGCAGTCTGGAGAGATCCATGGCTTGTCCGCTTTGGCGCTCGTTCACCGGCTCAGCCGGCGCAATCCTTCGTACAGTTTGCGTTCTTCGGCCGACAGTCGCTCCGGTACCAGCACCCGCAGATGCAGCAGCAGGTCGCCGCGCTGGCCGCCGCCGAAGTGGGGCAGTCCCTTGCCACGCAGCCGCAGCACCGTATCCGGCTGCGTTCCCGGCGGCACGGTCACCTTGGCGTCACCATCGAGGGTCGGCACGGCCAACTCGGCGCCGAGCACCGCATCGGTCAGCCGCAGGTCGTGCAGGTGCCAGAGGTCGGCCGCGTCCCGCTCGAAACGCGCATCGGGCAGCGTGTGGACGATGACGAACAGGTCGCCGGCGGTGCCGTTGGGAACCGGTGCCGCCAGGCCATGGCCGGGGATGCGCAGCGTCATGCCTTCTTCGACGCCGACCGGCACCTTGACGGTAAGGGTTTCCGAGCGCTCGACCTGGCCACGGCCGCTGCATTCCGCGCAGGGCGAGTCGATGAAGGAGCCGCGCCCGGCGCAGGTGGGGCAGGTGGTCACGCGCTGGAACATGACGCCGCCCTCGCGGCTGCTTTTCACCTCCCGTCCGCTGCCTTGGCAGGTCGCGCAGGGACGCGGCGAGGTGCCCGGCTTGGCCCCGTTGCCTCGGCAGACCGGGCATTGCACGGCACGCTCGAGCCGCAGCGTTTCGTCGCCGCCGCTGGCGACGCGTTCGAGGGGAATCCGCAACGGGGCTTCGATATTCTGGCCGCGGGGCGGACCGCCGCGGCCCCGGCGGCCGCCGAAGAAGCGCTCGAAGATGCCGCCCCCGAAGTCGAAGCCGAGTCCGCCGAAGAGGTCGTCGAAATCGATGCCGCCGAACAGATCCTCCGGTCGCACGCCCTTGAGGCCGGCGAAACCGCCGGCGTCGTAATCGGCGCGTTTCTTCGGATCGGACAGCACCGCATAGGCCTCGGCGATCTCCTTGAAGCGGTCCTCGGCGCCGGCTTCCTTGTTGCGGTCGGGGTGGAACTTGAGGGCGAGCGTGCGGAACGCGTCCTTGATGGCCTTGACATCGGCCTCGCGGGGCACGCCGAGAACTTCGTAGTAGTCGCGCTTGGCCGAGGTGTCTATGGCGCTCTCAATGGAAATCGGCGTCCACGACCCGGCCGCGCGGTCCGGCGCCGCTGGCGCGCGCTTCGCCGCCTGCGGAGACGTCGGGCTGCGGGATGGGGCCGGAGCGCACTTCCTGGTAGGGACCGGTGCCCGGGGGCTGAGTCTGGCTGTAGATCACCGTGCCTGCCTCCTTGAGCAGCTTGCGCAGCAACTCCGCCTTCTCCTTGGCCAGGACCGCGTTGCGCTTCGTGCAGGCCTCCTTGGTCTCGCGGCGGGCCTGTTCGAGCCGGTCCTTGAGTTCGGCGGCCAGTTTGTCGGGGAAGTCGGCCAGCAGCTTTTCGGTCTGGTAGCACAGGCCGTCGGCCTCGTTGAGTGCCTCCGCGTCCTCGCGCCGCTTCTTGTCCGCATCGGCATACTTCTCGGCTTCCTGCACCATGCGCTCCTTGACGTCCCTGGCCAGGCGGGTCGAACCGCTGATCCGCACCGACTGGCTCTTGCCCGTGGCGGTATCCCTGGCGGCGACGTCGAGGATGCCATTGGCGTCGATGTCGAAAGTCACCTCGATCTTCGGCAGCCCGCGCGGTGCCGGCGGAATGCCGTCGAGGTTGAATTCGCCGAGGCTGGCGTTGTCGGCGGCCATCGCCCGCTCGCCCTGGTAGACATGGATGGTGACCGACGTCTGCAGGTCGGCGGCAGTGGTGAACGTCTCGGTCTTCTTCACCGGAACCGGCGTATTGCGGGCGATCAGCGCCGTCGCCACGCCGCCGAGGGTTTCCACCCCCAGGGTGAGCGGCGTCACGTCGACCAGCACGATGTCGCCGACCTCCCCGGTCAGGACGCCGGCCTGGATGGCGGCGCCGCTGGCGACGCATTCCATCGGGTCGACGCCCATCTCCGCCGGGCGGCCGAACATTTCCTCGAAGAAGGCGCGCACCGCCGGCATGCGCGTCGGCCCGCCGACGAAGACGATGCGCTCGACTTCCCGCGTGCCGATGCCGGCATCGTGCAGGGCCTGCTCCAGCGGCCGCCGGCAGCGCTCGATCACCGGCCGTACCAGTTCTTCCAGTTCGGCGCGGCCGAGGTCCATCTCCAGGTGTCGCGGCTCGCCGCCGGCGACGCCGATGTAGGGCAGGCTCAGATGGGCGGCGACGCTGGTGGACAGCTCGATCTTGGCGATCTCGGCGGCCTCCATGAGCCGCGCCGCCGCCTTGGCATCGCGCCGCACGTCGATGGCGCTCTGCTCGAGGAAGCGCCGCGCCAGGGGGTCGAAGATCGCCTGGTTCATGTCGGTGCCGCCCAGCTTCGTGTCGCCGCATGTGCTCTTGACCTCGAACACGCCCTTGCCGAATTCCATGATGGTGACATCCAGGGTGCCGCCGCCGAGATCGATGACGGCGATGCGCAACTCCTGCCCGGCCCGGTCCAGTCCATAGGCGAGCGAGGCCGCGGTGGGCTCGTTCACCAGGCGCACCACTTCCAGGCCGGCAATGCCCGCGGCATCCTTGGTGGCGCTGCGCTGGTTGTCGTCGAAGTAGGCCGGCACGGTCACCACGGCCTTGCTCACCGGCTCGCCCAGGAAGGCCTCGGCGTCGCGCTTGATCTTCTGCAGCAGAAAGGCGGACAACTGCTCCGGTGAAAACTCGCGGTCGCGCAGCCGGATGTGTTCCCGCGTCCCCATCTTGCGCTTGAAGGCGGTCGCCGTGCCCTCGGGATTGGCTGCCGCCTGGCGCCGCGCCGGCTCGCCGACCAGCATCTGGCCGTCTGCCGTGATCGCGACATAGCTCGGGAACGCCTTGCCGCCGAGGCTGACGCCTTCGGCGCTGGGGATCAGGACCGGACGGCCGCCGCGCAGTATGGCCGCGGCCGAATTCGATGTGCCGAGGTCAATGCCGATGATGCTCATGTCAAGCTCTCCTGTCGCGCTCGTTTGGGGTCCGGAGCATTACAGCCGGAACCCTCGGACTCGGTTTCCGCTCTCGCTTTCGATTGTAGTGTCAGTTTCCGATGGCATACTGATGCATCTCAAATATCGACCACGCATTGGGCCAGCCATTGGCCGTCCGCCTGCCGGCCGACCTTCAGTTCGCAGAAGGAGGCGGCTTTCACCTCCGCTGCCGGCCGGTGGCGCTCGATCGCCACCGGCTCACCGCCGGCGGCGGCGTGGAGGCGGCCACCGTCGATGCTGACGTCGAAGTGCGAGAACAACATGCGGCGCGTCGCCATCTCGTACACCAGCGCATTGAGCCAATCCACCAGCAGCAACTCCGCATCCGGCGCCGCGCACTCGATGGCGACCTGCTCTCGCACCGCCACCTGTGCCGGATCGCAAATGGTGGCGGTCAGTGCCGTCGCCGCGCCGGCGAAGGCCTCGGCCAGCGTTGCGCCACGGCCGCGCACGCCGATGTCGGCCTCGTGGGCGAAGGTCTGCCATTCCATCAATGCACCCGCGCCAGCAACCGGCGCAATTCCGCCAACGGGCGCGTGTTGAGCACGTCGGCCGGTGCGAGCCAGCCGCGCCGCGCCTGGCCGATGCCGAAGCGCAGGTTGGCGAAATCATCGCGGCTGTGGGCATCCGAATTGATTGCCACCAGCACGCCTTCCTGCCTGGCCATCAGGCAATGGCTGTCGAGCAGGTCGAGCCGCTCGGGATGGGCGTTCAGTTCCAGGTAGCAGCCGCGGCTCCTGGCGTGGCGGACGATGCGCAGCATGTCCACGTCGTAGGGGGCGCGGCTCTCGATGACCCGGCCGGTGGGATGCGCCAAGAGCGTGAAATAGGGGTTGTCCATCGCCCGCAGGATGCGCTCGGTCTGTTTCGCGCGCGGCAGGTCGAACCGGCTGTGTACGGCGCCGACGACGAGATCGAGGCGGACGAGCGCGGAGTCGGGCAGGTCGAGGCTGCCGTCATCGAGGATATCGACCTCGATGCCCTTCAACACCACGATGCCATCGAGCCGCTCGTTCAGGCGCTCGATCTCGTCGCACTGCGCGGCGAGGCGGCCGGGATCGAGGCCGTGGGCCATGGCGAGACGGCGCGAGTGCTCGGTCACGGCCAGATAGGAGAAGCCCCGCGCCTTGGCCGCCAGCGCCATCTCCTCCAACGTGTGGTGGCCGTCGGTGGCCTTGGTGTGCGCGTGCAGGTCGCCGCGCAGGTCGGCCAGTTGCACCAGTTGCGGCAAGCGGCCGGCGCGCGCCGCCGCGATTTCGCCGCGGTCCTCGCGCAGTTCGGGCGCCACCCAGGCCAGGCCGAGGGCACGATAGACCGACTCCTCGGTATCGCCGGCGATGCGCTCGCGGCCGCGGAAGACGCCGTATTCGTTGAGCTTGAGGCCGGCTTCCCGAGCGATGCGGCGCAGGGCGATGTTGTGGGCCTTGGAGCCCGTGAAGTAGCACAGCGCCGCCCCGTAGGCCGCTTCTTCGACAACGCGCAAGTCCACCTGCAGGCCGCTTTTCAGCACCACGCTGGCGCGGGTCGGCCCCTCCGAGAGCACCTCGGTCACCTCGTCGTAGCGGACGATGCGAGCCATGACGTCGCTGCCGGCCCGCGCCGTGACCAGGATGTCGAGATCGCCGACCGTCTCGCGGCAACGCCGGTAGCTACCGGCCACCTCGACATGCGCCACGCCTGGCGCAGCCGAGAGCCAGGCCACGAGCGATTCGGCGTACTGCGCGGCGGTCGCGAGCTTGACGCGGGTGGCCTTGGACAGATGCGCCTCGACCGCTTGTAGGATATTGGCCTCCGTCCTGGCGCCGAAGCCGGGCAGGTCGCGGATGCGGCCGTCGCGGGCGGCGCGGGCGAGTTGCTCGAGCGTCTGGACGTCCAGTTCGTGCCAGAGCATGCGCACCCGTTTCGGTCCCAGGCCCGGCACATGCAGCAATTCGGTGATCGCCGGCGGCAGCTCGCTGCGCAGCCTCTCCAGCGCGCGGCATTTCCCGCTGTCGACGATTTCGCGCATCTTGGCCGCGAGGTCGTCGCCGATACCGGGCAGCGCCGTCAGATCTTCGCCGCGCTCGAGCATGGCGCGTACCTCGCGTCCGAGTTCGCCGACAATGCGGGCTGCATTGCGGTAGGCGCGGATGCGAAACGGATTGGCCTGCTCGATCTCGAGCAGGTCGGCGATTTCGCTGAATGCCGCCGCGATGTCCGCGTTATGGATCGGCATGATGCCCCGCCGCGTCGGCCGAGGCTAGCGGTGCCAATGCACGCGCAGCAGTTTCTCCGCCTCGTTGTAATGGAACTCCAGTTCGCCCTGGTAGGCGTGGTGCAGCGCATCGCCCAGGTCACGCGCCAGGTGGATGTCGGTGGTGGTGACGAGCATGCCGTCGGCGGTGTCCTCGATGGCGATGATTCGCGCCAGCGGATGTTCCGACTTGGCCTTGGCCTCGTGATGACGCATCAGGCTGGTCAGTTCGTCGCGATGCTCGCCGAAGAACTGGCCGCCGACATGTACGAAGCCGGCCGGGAAACGGTCGCGGATGCGGTGGCAGGCGGGACAGGTGACGTCGTGGCTGCCATTCGGCCGCGGCCCCCATTGCCAGCGGCCACTGTGGTAGATGGCGCCGCAATCCGGGCAGGCCGCCGGCTCGGGCGGCTTGTGCTGCAGCTTGTAGCTGTCGTGCTCGCGTTCCTCCCGCAACTGGTCGCGGCGGACGGGGTGGAAGCCGGGGGTGGATGATCTGGAACTCATGTTCTTCTCCTTGTTCATGGCAACACACGATGCTGGAATGACGTTGTTATTGCGCGCCCGGGCCGGCAGGCGCGGGTTGACCGACATCAAGCTTGCGACTATCTACCTGCCGGGCCAGTTCCTTGAGCGCCGGCGAGACTTCAACCGGGTACGCCGCCGCGGCATTGAGCTGCCGCAGTCCCGGCGGCAGTCGCTCCATCTGCACCCTGGCATGGTCGCGCACTTGCGCCGGCGCGGGTGCGGGCGCCAGGCGGCGGCCGGCGCGCATCACGGTGTCGAGCAGCGGCGTGCCCGGCTGGCTGTCCCCATCGACGGTGAGGATATCGCCCGCCAGCAGCCCGTCGGCGTCCCTGCGCCGGAACACCTGCTTGCGGCCGGGCCAGGTGGCCTTGCCTTCCGAACGTTTGCGACGCGCGGCGCCCGCGTATTCCTCGAGCTTGTAGGCGCAGTCGAGATAAGGCTGGTCGGCGGAGGTGTTCATGCGCGTGCCGACGCCGAAGCCGTCGATGGCGGCGCCGGCGGCGACGAGCGCCCGCACCGCATATTCGTCGAGATTGCTGCTGGCGTATATCCTGATCTCGGCAAAGCCGGCTTCGTCGAAGATCGCGCGCACGTGGCGCGCGTGCGCTTCAAGGTCGCCGCTGTCGATGCGCACCCCATGGATCGCGATTCCGTCCTGGGCGAGCTTGCGGGCCAACAGCACGATGGCGCGCGCCGCGGCTTCGGTGTCGTAGGTGTCGATCAGCAGCGTGGATCTGTTGGGGTAGGAACGCGCAAAATTCTCGAAAGCCGCGAACTCGTCGTCGTGGGCCTGGATGAAGGAATGAGCCATGGTGCCGAACAGCGGTATGCCCCAGCGCATGCCGGCAAGCACGGTGGCCGTGCCGTCGAAGCCGGCGATGAAGCTGGCCCGCGCCGACAGCAGCCCCGCCTCGGCGCCATGGGCGCGGCGCAGGCCGAAATCGACCAGCAGCTTGTCCGGCGCGGCCAGCCGGACTCGGGCTGCCTTCGAGGCCACCAGCGTCTGGAACTGGAGCAGGTTGATGATGCGCGTTTCCACCAGTTGCGCCTCGCGCAACGGCGCCACGATGCGCAGGATCGGCTCGTCGGGGAAGACGACCGTGCCCTCGGCCATTGCCTGCACCTCGCCGGTGAAGCGCAGGCCGGCCAGCGAATCGACAAAGCGCCCTTGGAAGCGTCCGCAGGTGGCCAGCCACTCAAGTTCCTCGGCGCTGAAACGCAGGTTCTCGAGGTAGTCGAGAACCTGTTCCAGGCCCGCCGCCAGCAGGAAGTTGCGCCGCTCCGGCAATTTGCGCACGAAGAATTCGAATACCGCAGTGTCTTCCATGCCCTGGTCGAAATAGGCCTGGAGCATGGTGAGCTGGTAGAGATCGGTGAGCAGCGCCGGCGCGTACATCATGCCCTCGGCGGGCCACCCCAAGAGGGCATGCGCCCCCCTGTGGGGGGCAGCGAACGAATGTGAGCGTGGGGGGCCATCATCTATTCACCGGGGTCATGTCTTCCACTCCAACGGCACCACCGGCCACCATCGCGGCGATTGCCCGTTCGCCGTCGCCCGGCTGCAGCTCGACCGCGCGGATGGCGTCTACGAGCAGCATCACGCCATAGCCCAGCCGCAAGGCATCGTTCACAGTAGCAAGCACACAGTAATCGGTCGCCAGGCCGCCGACGAAGAGCCGGCGTACCTGCATTCGCCGCAACTGCGCATCCAGATCGGTGCCGTCGAAGCCGGAATAGGCATCGGTTTCGGGCTGCATCGCCTTGGAGATCACATGGGCAGCCGGGGGCAAGGCAAGCGCGGCGGCAAATTCGGCGCCGCGCGTGTCGGCCACGCAATGCGGCGGCCAGATTCCGCCCTGCGCGCGGAAGGAGCAGTGCCCGGGCGGATGCCAGTCGCGCGTGGCGACTACCGGCAACTCTGCCGCCGTGAAGCGGGCAATCCACTCGTTCAGCGGCGCCACGACTTCGTCGCCTGCCGGCACGGCGAGGCTGCCGGCAGGCAGGAAGTCGATCTGGACATCCACGATCAGGAGCGCATCGCCCGGCTGAAAACGAATTTCTGAGGACGCCAACATGGGCGGCTACTCCGAGGGCATTACCGCAATGCGGCAAGGAACACATCACACCAGTGGGGGGCGCCACTTCCTGCGCAGCCGCTTACCGCGCCATGTGTAATCGAAACCGCCTGGCAACTACCGATCGGCTGCCCAGCGCAAATGGAGCACTCTCTGCCTATCGTAGGCCACGGTTACCTTGTGCTCAAGCCGCTTTTCTCCCAACGTCGCCGCCACCTTGCCCGGCGGCAGCTTCGCCAGGCCGTCCTCCGCGCCCGGCCCGGCGTGCCAGTTCAATCAATCGCGATCTTCCTGGTGGCCGCGGCCCCCTTCTTGGGCAGAACGAGCTCAAGCACTCCATCCGCGTACTTGGCCGTGGTCTTCGTGTCATCGACCATTTGGGCCAGCGTGAAGGCGCGGTACTGCTTGCCGTAATAGCATTCGCGCAGCACCACCTGGTCGCCTTTCTTCTCTTCCTTTTCCTTCTTCGTCTCGGCGCTGATCGATACCTGATCGCCATTCACCGAAATCTGGATGTCTTCCTTGTTGAAGCCGGGAATCTCGGCGCGCACCTTGTAGGACTTGTCGTCCTCGGTGATGTCGACGGGAATCTGGCTGCCGGCCGCTTGATTGAACGGGATCGGCGTCAGGAAGAACCCCTTGAACAGATCTTCCAGGTCGCGACCGAACGGGTCGAGACGGGTGAGTCCACCGAAGGGGTTGAAACGCGTGATGTCGGCCATGATGAATCTCCTTGGGTTGCTGAACGCGTCGTTCTCGTCGTTTTTGCCGCCGCACGACCGCTGCCGGCAGTCGTTACCGTTCTTCGAAAGCAGCCACTTCCGCTTTCGGGCGCACGATCAACAGCAAGTGACCAGGTTCCTCGTTGAAGAGCGCAGTGAGAAAGAGTTCGCTCGAGAAGCGTTCGCCGTCCTGCGTAACCGTTCCGAAAAGGCAGCCGATCCGGCAGAGAAAACGCAGGCCCGGATTGGGCTCGCCGTTCTGAATCAGATCGACCTCCGCCAACTGCGGCAGCAACACCGATACATGGCGCCGGACTATTTCGCTGGGGCGATACTTGAAAAGCGTCTCGGCGGTGCGACTGCAATCCAGGATCATGCCGTGCTCGTCGAGTGTCAGCACCGCCACGTCTTCCGCCGCGCCGGCGGCCATGACACGGTGCTTGGTGGCTCTCGCCGTTTCGGCTGTGACTGCTTGTGCCTGGCTCGTGCGCATGGTCAGTGTCCCTCCGCCTCATCGAATTCGGCTTCGGCTTCCAGCCAGTCGTCCAGTTCCTCGCCGGGCATGAAACCGCGAGACGCTGCCTTGTAATAGGCCGCAGTGGCGATGTACTCCAGCCGTTCTTCGGCATCGGGGGCGGGATCGCTCTCCATGACGACGCTGGGCGCGGTAATGCCGCTGATCTTGCGCTTTGGGGTTGCCGGCTTGGTTGCCACGGATGTCATGTTGATCTCCTGTTGGGTTGGGGGTATTGCGCGGGTGATTTCCAGACGGGCGTGCGCGGAAGGCCGGCGACGGCTGCTTGGGACAAGGCGATCTGCTGCCGAAACGCGGAACCTACGCGCCCGGACGGTGAAAACAGAATACGTGTGGACACGTAAGGGCTTGCACCTATGGCGAAGGTATGGCGCGGCAATGCTGGATGGGTATGATTCACTTGCCCTACACCGGATGGCTGCGCCTGTATATCGGATGAGCAATCCTTCGGCCGAGAGCGCAACACGGCTCATCGTCCCGGTGCGGATGGCATGGTTGGGCTCATGACACCGAAGGAAGGGGATCGCGGGCCACCGCGGTCGAAAATCGCGGTATCGCAGGAGCCACCTCCGGGAGCAGGCGATCAAACTCATTCCTGATCACCCGGTAGCATTCGCAGACGCGCGCCTCCAGGCCGGGCCGATCCACCACGGTGATCTTGCCGCGGCGGTGCTGAATCAAGCCGGCGCGCTGCAATTCCCCGGCAGCCTCGGCGACGCCTTCGCGACGCACCCCGAGCATGCTGGCGATCAGTTCCGGCGTCATGGCCGGCTCGTTCGCGGGCAGGCGGTCGAGGCGCAGCAGCAGCCAGCGACACAGTTGCTGGTCAAGCGAATGATTCCGATTGCACACGGCAGTCTGCGCCATCTGCGTCAGCAGCGCCTGGGTGTAACGCTGCAACAGACGTTGCATCGGACCGGCGCGATCGACCTCGTTGTTCAGCAACTGCCTCTTCAGCAGGTAGGCATAGCCGGCGCTTTGGACGACGGCCCGGCTGGTCGTGCGTTCGCCGCCCATGAAGAGCGAGACTCCGACGATGCCCTCGCCGCCGACCACGGCAATCTCGGCCGATGCGCCATCCGCCATGACGTAGAGCAGGGACACGACGGCGGTGGTGGGGAAATAGACATGGCTCATCCGAAGGCCGGACTCGTGGAGCACATGACCGAGCGGCATTGGGACCAGTTCCAGATTGGGCAAGATAAGCGCGTATTCATCCGCCGGCAGGGCGGCAAGAAGGCGGTTTTGGCTGGGGGAATGAGGGGAAGGCAAGGGCGATGTCTCCCGATGCTTGAGTGTCAGAGACGCCTAGCCGTCCACTTCTGCCACATCCAGGGCTACAGCAGGCTTCGCATCGCTCTGGTCCATGAACTGCCCCGTCGGCCCGATCCCGTACACGAGGCCGCAGCCGCACCTTTGTTCGACCAGCCTTCCGCCGCTGAAGGAAAGCTGAAACCATTGACCGCAACTGCTGCACCTTGGCGCATCCGGTTGCCGCTTCGCGAACTTCATCATGAGCGCCGGCGATATCGCCTGATAGGTTTGCATGGCTACCAGCGCTCCTCCCATTGCGTGTCGTCCCAAGCGGCCAGCCAGCGCGCGTGGTCTCCGGCGCGGCACTTGCGGCACACCGTGAGCCCCTTTGCGTCGAGATGAAAGCACTGGAAGGGATTCGACTCCGGTGCTTCGAGGTCGCAGCGTCCGCCCCTGGCGAGGCGATCCATGTTGAGCAGCTGAAGAAACCGGGTTGCCGCCGCCATGGAGTCGAAGATCGTCAGAGCCCCGTCGCTGCTGCACAGCCAGCGCTGATCGAGCGTTATGCCAAAGCAAGGCTGACGCTCGCCCACCTGCATCGGGTGTACGGCCGCCACCGTGCCTTCTTCCTGCCATCTCGGCGAAATGGCCAGTTCAAGCCATTTGATGATCGGCTTGCCACCATTTCGGCGCACTTCAGTCCTCATTTGCGCGTTCCCCGCACTCGCTGGCCGTCGCCCCGGCCGGACGCACGATGAGCAGCAGCCGGCCGTGTCGCGTGCCGTCAAGAACGTTGAGAAAGAGATCGCAGGCGAAGCACTCGCCGTCATGAGTCACCGCCTGGAGCTGGCGGCCGATGCGGCAGAGGAAACGCAGGCGCGGATTGGGCTGGCCGTTCGGCATCAGTTCCAATTCCGCCAATTGCGGCAGCAGCATGGAAACATGCCGCCAGACCAGCTCGCTGCGGCGACACCTGAACAGCACCTCGGCACCGCGACTGCAATCCCGGATCATGCCGCGCTCGTCGAGCGTCAGCGCCGCGATATCCTCCCCGGCGCCGGCTGCGATGACACCGGGCCCGCTGCCGGTCCTGGCCGCGCCGACCGCGGCCGTTTGAACCTCGCTCGCGCTCATGTTTGGCGTCCCTTCGTCTGGTCGAATTCGGCCTTGCAGCAGGCGGCGGTGGCGATGCAGTGCTGACGGTCGTCGGCGCCGGCGGACTGGGCGCTCTCCGCGATGACGCCGGGCGCGGCCTTACCTGTGATCTTGCGCTTGGTTGCCGTCGAGTTCACTTCAGTCTCTCTTTCGGGTTGTTGGGGTTGAGGGTGCGCGGGCGGTCTGAGTGAGGCATTCGATCGTCACAAGTCGTGAAACGAAACGATTTGCCGCCTGGGTGGCAAATTACCCACCAACGCCGCCGGAAAGAATACGCGTGGGCGCGTAAGGGTTTGCCCTTATGCATGCAGCCATGGTTATTGACGCAAGGCCGGCGATGCCTTACGGTGCCGGCTTGCCCACTGGCCAAACGCTCCAGGAATCTTTCCGGATTATGTTAGTGTCGTAACCGTGGGATCGATTCAGGCGTGGCATTGCCCGGTCGTCATGCCGACCGGGTTCCATAGCGCGGAGGGTATGGTCGTGATCGAAGAAATGAGCCGGCTGTTGGCCGTAAACGGCTATCTCTCCCACGGCTACTGCATCAATTGGTCGCCGCCGCTGGTGGTGACTTATGTCGTCAGCGATATCCTGATCTTCCTTTCGTGTTTCTCCATGCCCGTCGCCTTGGGCTATTTCGCGAGGCGGCGCAAGGACTTTCCTTGCCTGTGGCCGTTGCTGTATCGCCTGGATGCGGCGTTCAGGCAGCCACCGTGCTGCTGTCAGTCGTTACCGCCGTCATGCTCTGGTCGTTGATCCTTCGCGCCCTCAAATTGCCCAGCCCCGCTCAATTGAGACGGGTAAACGCAGAACTGCAACGCGAGATCGCCGAACGCAAGCAGGCGGAAGAAGCATTGCGGCAGTCCCAGCAGACTCTTGAGGAAATGGTCAGGGAGCGCACCGTCGAATTGGGCGCCAGCGAAGAGAAGTACCGGACGCTGATCGAATGCGCAAGCGATGCCGTATTCATTCATGAGATCAACGAAGAGGGAATGCCGGGCCCGTTTGTCGAAGTCAACGATCTGGCATGCACGCGGCTGGGGTATACCCGGAAAGAACTCGTCAGGCTGAGTCCGATGGAACTTGACGATCCCCGCTACCGCGACAGGATGGCAGCGGGCATGGGGCGCCTGCTCAAAGACGGCCAAGCGGTCTTCGAGACCGCCCAGATAGCCAAGGACGGCCACAGTATTCCGGTGGAGGTGAGCGCGCGCGTCCTGGCAGTCAAGGGAAGGCGCTTCCTCTTTTCACTCGTTCGCGACATCACCGAGCGCAAGCAGGCAGAACAGGAGCTGCGGGAGAGCGAAACGCTCTACCGGTCGCTCGTCACCGCCATGGCCGAAGGCATCTGCGTACAGACGGCGGATGGCGCCGTGGTGGCCGTGAACCCCGCCGCCGAGAGGATCCAGGGACGTTCGAGCGAACAGATGCTCGGCCGGACCAGCGATGAGCTGCAGTGGGGGGCGATCTACGAAGACGGCAGGCCGTTTCCTGGCGAACTTTATCCCGCCATGGTCACCCTGCGAACCGGCGAGCCGCAAACGGATGTGGTGATGGGCATTCACAGGCCGGATGGAATCCTTGCCTGGATTTCCATCAACTCACAGCCGCTCATCGCCGACGGCGAATCATGTCCTTATGCGGTTGTCACGACTTTCCACGACATCACCGAAAAGCGGCGCAACGCCGAGGAACTCGACCGCTACCGGCACCGTTACCGGCAGCATCTCGTCGAACTGGTAGAGCAAAGGACCGCCGAGCTGCGATTGAGCGAGAGCCGCTATGCCGTCCTGTTCCAGAACATGCAGGAAGGTGTCGCCCACTGCCGCATGATTTTCGCCGATGACGTTGCCGTCGACTACGAGTTCATCGAGGTCAATCCCGCGTTCGACAAGGTGACGGGCTTCCAGGATGTGGTGGGCCGCAGAATCAGCGAGATGGTGCCCGACTATGCGCGCGACAACGCGAGCTGCCTGGAGATCATGGCCCAGGTGGTCCGGACCGGCGAACCGGCGCACTGGGAGAAGGATCTTGTGCCCCTGAACAGGTGGCTCTCGCTCGCCGCCTACCGCCCCGCGCCCGGCGAATTCGTCCTCGTCATCGACAACATCACCGAGCGCAAGCAGGCCATGGCCGAGTTGCAGGCGAGTGAAAATCGCTTGCGGCTGGCGAAGATCGCGGCCGGGCTGGGCATCCTCGATTGGGATGTCGTCAGCGGCATAGGCCAATGGGATGAACAGGCAAGGGGGTTCTGGGGCGTCGGGCCGGATGAGCCGATCACCCGCGCCACCGTCATGGCTGGCGTGCACCCCGATGATCGCGCGAACGTTGAAGCCAACATCGATCGAGCCCTCGATCCGCTCGGGCGCGGCGAATACCATGCCGAATATCGCCTCATCAACCGCAACGACGGGCGAATGCGGCATGTGGAGGCCAACGGCAAGGTGTTCTTCGAAGGGGGGCGCGCGGTCCGGCTCATCGGCACGGTAAAAGACATTTCGGAACAGAAGCGGCTGGAAGACGAGGTGCAGGAGCGGCGTGCCGAAATGGAAGTGCTGGCCAAGCAACAGGTCGCGGCGCAGACGGCGGCGGCGATCGCTCACGAACTGAATCAACCCCTCGTGTCGATTTGCGCCTACAGCGATGCGGCGCTGCGCATGCTGCGCGGCGGCACCAAGAACCCGGAGAAACTGGCACATGCGCTTGAAGGCGCCATGGAGCAGGCGCAGCGCGCCGGGCGGACCGTGCATGAGCTGCTCGATTTTCTGCACAAGGGCGAGGTGGTGTCCGAACCGGTCGATCTCAATCGGGTGGTGCACGAGGCGCTTGCCATCGCCGAGGAAGGCGGCTACGGGCGCTTCACCCCGGTGGTCGAACTGGAACCGGATCTGCCGCCGGTTCTGGCCAATCGTCTTCAGTTGCAGAAGGTTCTCGTCAACCTGTTGCACAACGGCGTTGAGGCCATGCGTGCGGCCGGCGTGCCGGCGGCGGCCATCACCATCACCGTGCGCACCGTGGCCGAGCGCAACGTGGCCCAGGTGACGGTGCGGGACACGGGCCCGGGGCTCGATGCCGAAACGGTCCATCGCATCTTCGAGCCCTTCTTTACCACCAAGCCTAGCGGTATAGGACTGGGGCTGGCGATCAGCCGTGCGCTGGTCGAAGCGCATGGCGGGCAGCTCTGGGCGGACCTCGAGACCGGTCCCGGCGCGACGTTTCACTTCACCGTGCCCTTCGCCACATGAAACCCAAAGCAACGGTCTTCGTGGTCGATGACGATCCCGCAGTGCGGGATTCGCTGACACTCCTGCTCGAACAGGAGGATTTCGCGGTCGAAACCTTCGACAGCGGGGAAGCCTTTCTGGCGGCCGGCCGGTCAGCGCGGCGCAGTTGCGCCGTCGTCGACATCCGCATGGCCGGAATGGACGGCATACAGTTGCTGGCCGAACTGTCGAAGCGCGGCGTCTTGCTGCCGGTCGTCTTCCTCACCGGCCACGGCGACATTCCGCTCAGCGTGCGCGCAATCAAGGCGGGCGCCGTCGACTTCCTGAGCAAACCGATCACCGGTAGCGCGCTGCTGGAGAGCGTGCAGGCAGCATTGCTCGAAAGCGAAAGATTGAACTCGCAAGCCGAGGCGAATCAGACGGCGGCGGCGCGCGTCGCCAGCCTGACCGAGCGCGAACGGGAGGTGATGGTCCTGGCCGTGGACGGGCTGCCCAACAAGGAGATCGCGCGGCGCCTGGGCATCAGCCATCGAACCGTCGAAATTCACAAGGCGCGAATCATGCACAAGACCGGCGCCGACACCTTGCTCGATCTCGCCCGCATCGCCGAAGCGAGCGGATTGCGCGCCTGACCGAGGGCACTGCCCGCGCATTGCCGCCGCCGATGTAGGGGCTTGCACTGATTACCCTGGCCCGGCAGTCGCGGTAGGGTATCCGCCCCAACACTGCGCAAACGGAGTCCCCCATGCAATGGCCCAGCGCGAGTTTGAACGTTTTTGAAACCATCCTGGCACGCCGCTCGGTACGCAGCTACCGCGCCGGCGAACTCGATCGCAAAGTCATTCGAACGCTGCTCGAAGCCGCCGTGCGGGCGCCTACGGCGGTCCATGAAGAGCCATGGGCGTTCGTTGTCGTCCAGGACCGTCAGCTTCTGCATGCCTTGTCGGAGCGCGCCAAGCCCCTGTTCGCCGATGAGCTGCGGCGCGCGGGCGCGGAGCGAAGCGGCCATGCCTTCCAGGTCTTTGACAGCCCGGATTTCAATGTCTTCTACGATGCCGGCACGCTGATCGTCATCTGCGCCAGCCCCCTCGGCCCCTTCGTCGGTGCCGACTGCTGGCTCGCCGCCGAAAACCTGATGCTGGCCGCGTGCGGCATGGGGCTGGGAAGCTGCGTCATCGGCTCCGCCCTGCCGGCCCTGAATGTTCCGGAGATCAAGATCCGATTGGGCATTCCCACCGACTGCTCGGCCATTGCTCCGATCATCGTCGGCTATCCGCGCGGCGACACGCCGGCGACCTCCCGGCGGGAACCTCTCGTTCTCGCTTGGCACTGACCGCAAACGGCCCTTATGCTGTCGACGGCAGGATCGTCCGTCAGTAGCAACCTGAAGGCCTATGAACATCGGAGTCGTCAATCCGGATAGCGGGGCAAGCCAGCAGGCAGCGACCGCCGCATTGGTGCTGACCCGGCAGTTTCTCGCCGAGTTGCATCCCGGCGCGCCGCGCAGCCGTGCGATCACGCTGGATAGCGCGCTGGATCGAGACCTGGGACTCGACAGCCTGAGCAGGGTTGAACTGGCGGTACGCATCGAGCGTGCTTTCGGCGGCAGATTGCCGGAAGACGTGCTGGCTGATGCCGTGACCCTGCGCGACCTGCTGGCGGCCCTGCGCGAGGTATCGGGAGAGCCCTCGGCGACGCCACCGGCCGCGATGCCGACGAGTTGGGATGAACCGGCGCAGGCCGCCCCGGTCGATGCGGCGACCCTCGTCGAGGCACTGGACTGGCATGTGCGTGCGCACCCCGATCGCGTGCAGATCGTGCACCTCGGCGACGGCGGCGAAACGAGCATCAGCTATCGGGATCTGAGCCGGCAGGCCGACGCCGTCGCCGCGGGCTTGCAGCGAGAGGGTCTTGAGGCGCGCCAGACGGTGGCGATCATGCTGCCCACCAGCCCGGAATACTTCCATACCTATTTCGGCGTCCTGCGCGCGGGCGGCATTCCGGTGCCGATCTATCCGCCGGCGCGCCTGTCCCAGATCGAAGAACATGTGCGCCGCCATGCCGGCATCCTGGCCAACGCCCAGGCCGCGATGCTGGTCACTGTGGCCGAGGCGCGCGGCGTGGCGCGGCTGCTCGAGGCGCGCGTGGCCGGCCTGCGCCGGGTCGTGACCGTGCCGGAATTGGTCGCCGGCGGCGGCGCGCCGCTGCCGGTGCCTGTCGGTTCCGACGACATCGCCTTCCTGCAATACACCTCGGGCAGCACCGGCGATCCGAAAGGCGTGGTGCTCACGCATGCCAACCTGCTGGCCAATATCCGCGCCATCGGCCAGGTGATCGACCTGCGCCCGGATGACGTCTTCGTGAGCTGGCTGCCGCTCTATCACGACATGGGACTCATCAGCGCCTGGCTCGCCAGCCTCTACTTTGCCACGCCGCTGGTGGTGATGTCGCCGCTTGCCTTTCTGGCGCGTCCGGAACGCTGGCTGCGGGCGATCGAGCGCTACCGCGGCACCATTTCGGCGGCGCCGAACTTCGCCTACGAACTGTGCGTGAAACGCATCGGCGATGCCGAGATCGAGGGCCTGGACCTGAGCTCCTGGCGCATCGCGGCCAACGGCGCCGAGCCGGTGATCCCCGAGACCCTGCGCCGCTTCACCGAGCGCTTTGCACCTTATGGCTTCCGTCCAGAGGCCATGACGCCGGTGTATGGCCTGGCCGAATGCACCGTCGGCCTGTTGTGTCCGCCGCTGGGGCGCGGGCCGCGCGTCGACCGGGTGCGGCGCGAACCGTTCAGCGGCAACGGGCGCGCCGAGCCGGCCGCGGCCGACGATGCCGGCGCGCTTCGCTTCGTCTCCTGCGGACGGCCCTTGCCCGGACATGATGTGCGCATCGTCGATGCCCTCGGCAGCGAAGTCGGCGAGCGCATCGAAGGAAGGCTGGAGTTCAGGGGCCCCTCGGCCACCAGCGGCTACTACCGCAATCCCGAGCAGACGCGGCGCCTGTTCGACGGCGACTGGCTCGACTCGGGCGACCGCGCCTACCTCGCCGACGGCGAGATCCATCTCACCGGCCGCGTCAAGGACATCATCATTCGCGGCGGCCGCAACATCTATCCGCACGAAGTGGAGGATGCCGTCGGTGCCGTTGCCGGGGTGCGCCGCGGCTGCGTCGCCGTGTTCGGCAGCCCCGATCCCGACAGCGGCACCGAGCGCCTGGTGGTGCTCGCGGAAACCAGGGAAAGCGGGGCGGCGGCGCAGGACGCGCTGCGCACGCGCATCGTCGAAGCCACCGTCGCGGTACTCGGCGAGCCGCCCGACGAGGTGGTGCTGGCGCCGCCGCACACGGTGCTGAAGACCTCGAGCGGCAAGATCCGCCGCGCCGCCTGCCGCGAACTGCACGAGTCCGGCCGCGTCGGGGCAGGCGGGCACGCCGCGTGGTGGCAGGTGCTGCGCCTGGTCTCCGGGTCGCTGCTGCCGCAGGCGCGGCGCGCGGCGACGGCGACCCTCCATCTGCTCTACGGGTCATACGCGTGGGCGGCATTCATGCTGCTCGCCGTGCCGACGTGGCTGCTGACGGCGCTGGCGCCGAGCCCTGTCGTCGCCTGGCGCGTGAACCGGCTGGCGGCGCGGATCTTCCTCAGGCTCGCCGGCATTGCGCTCACGGTGCGCGGTCTCGATCAGTTGCCGTCCGGACCCTGCGTGCTGGTGGCGAACCACGCCAGCTACCTGGATACCATCGCCCTGTGCGCGGCCCTGCCCGCCTACTTCAGCTTCGTCGCCAAGCGCGAGTTCCTCGACCATGCGGTCACCCGCCTCTACCTGTGCGGGCTGGGCGTGCAGTTCGTCGAGCGCTTCGAGGCGCGGCAGAGCGTCGAGGACGCGCGGCGACTCGGCGAAGTGGTCAAGGCGGGCACTTCGGCCGGCTTCTTCCCCGAGGGGACCTTCACGCGCGTGACGGGCCTGCGCGCCTTCCGTCTCGGTGCCTTTGCTGCTGCTGCCGCCGCCGGGGTTGCCGTGCTGCCGGTGGCCATCCGCGGCACCCGCACGATGCTGCGCGACGGTCAGTGGCTGCCGCGGCGTGGCCCGGTCGCCATCACCATCGGCAGTCCGGTGGTCCGCCCGGCGTCGGCGCCCGACGACTTCGCCGCCGCCGTGGCGCTGCGCGACGCGGCCCGCGCGCACATCCTGGCGCATTGCGGCGAGCCGGACATCGGCACGGGCTGATGAGGCAAAGGGATGACTCCGATACATGAACTGCTCGCGCGCATCCGCTGGGACGCGGACTTTGCCAGAAGCCGATTCGTCATCGGCTATTGGGACCGGGTCGCCGGCAAGGTGCTGCACGCCGACCTGCGCGAAATTGCCTGGGATCCCGCCAACCCCACCTTCTTCGACCTCACGGACGAGGAGGGCGTCGATCACGGCATTCCCTTTCACCGCGTCCGCGAAGTGTGGCGCGACGGTATCCTGATCTGGCAACGACATCCGGCGGCAGACGCGCGGTAAACGGAAAGGACTGGACTGATTGCCAATGCTGACGGTTTGCGTGGTGCTTGCTACATTGAAGAAGGCGCAGACCTTTGCATTGCCCGCGCCGCTGAGTTCGTGTTGGGGGAGCGATCCGTGAGTTCAATACATGGGCCGAACCGAAAGGCAGCCTTACTGGGTCTGGATTGGCTGAAGCTGGCGGGCCGGCGCGCCGTTCGCCCCGGCGCCTTTGCCGCCGGCGCGCGCGTCCCGGCGCATTGCAGCGACCCCGACCTCGGCACGGGCTGAAAGACGCAGCCAGGGCTGTCGACAGGAACGCAGAGGCACATGTACCACGGTGAAAAGTTCAATGCCTGGACCCATCTCGTCGGGGCCGTGCTGGCACTCGCCGGCACCGTCGCGCTGATCGTGCTGGCATCGCGCGACGGCGATCCGTGGAAACTGGTGAGCATCTCGATCTACGGCGCAACCCTTGTGTTGCTCTACGGCGTCTCCACCGCCTATCACAGCCTGCGCGGGCGGGCCAAGGACGTCCTGCGCGAACTCGACCACCACGGCATCTATCTGCTCATCGCCGGCAGCTACACGCCGTTCTGCCTGGTGACGCTGCGCGGCCCCTGGGGCTGGTCGCTATTCGGTGTGGTCTGGGGGCTCGCAGTGCTCGGCAGCCTGCAAGAACTGAGGGCGGGGAGCGAAACGGGATTGATGTCGATGGTGATCTACGTCGTGATGGGCTGGGTCGCCCTGGTGGCCGTGGTGCCGCTGCTGAGAGCGCTCGGGCTGGCCGGTTTCGCCTGGCTGGCGGGCGGCGGGCTGCTCTATACGATCGGCATCGTCTTCTATGCCCTCGATACCCGCCTCGTCCACGCGCACGGCATCTGGCACCTGTTCGTGATCGCCGGCAGCGCCGCGCATTACGTTGCCATTCTTCTGTACGTGCTGTAAGAGTCCCTAACGCCAATCCCTTTCCATAACTAAAGGGATATTGCGACCGCGGTCCACGATGCTCTGCCCACCAATGCCAGCGGGTTACAATCCGGGGAACCGGTCTTCGGGGCTGTGGAAGAATTGCCCAGGATCGGGACCGGGCCATTGTCTGTGGCCGCAAGACTCGTACCGGCGCCGGGGCAGTCCCGAACTGCATTGCGGCCTGAAAGGAACTGTGATGACAAGAAGATTGCTGCTCGGCCTCGCCCTCTTTCCGATTCTCAGTGCATATGGCGCCGGAAACGCCATCGCGCCAGTCACAGCGGTCATTCTGTTTCCCGGTGGTGCCACGGTGACGCGTAGCGCCCAGGTGGCGCCGGCCACGACCCGGATCGAGATCCCTGACCTGCCGACGGGCTTCGATGTCCAGACCCTGAGGGCGGACGCCGACGCCGGCATCCGCATAGGCCAGATCGTCATCCAGGACGTTGGCAGCACCGAGGCTGCCAATCCTGCCGAAGCTGCCCTCGAAGCGAAGATCCAGGCGCTGCGGGACCAGGACGCCGAACTCGATGCCCAGTCCAAGGCGGCCGACGTCGTGCGCGCCTATCTCGAACGTTTCGGCGGTACCGATGCCACCGCAAATGACCGCGCGCGTACCACCATCGATGCCAAGACCCTGGCCGGCCTGATCGACACCATAGGTCGCGGGGCAGGCGACGCGCTGACCCGGATGCAGCGCATTGCGGTACAGAAGCGCGAGATCGGCAAGAAGGTCGACGCGCTGCAACGCGACCTGGCCCGGCTGCGCACCGGCTCCACGGACCGCCGCAGCCTCACCGTAAACCTTACGGCGGAGCGCGCCGGCATGCTGCGAATTTCCTATCAGGTGCCCCAGGCCGGCTGGAAGCCCGCCTATCGCGCCACGCTCGACGCCGAGAACTCCAAGGTCAGCATCGAGCGCCTTGCAACCGTGTCGCAAAAGACCGGTGAAGACTGGAACAACGTCTCGCTGCGGCTATCTACCAACCAGCCGCGGCTGTCGCCCCAGGCTCCCGAGCCCTGGCCCTGGCTGCTCAGCTATTCCCCGCCAAGACCTGCCGGCGTGGAAGCCTATGCGGCCAAGGCCGCGCCGGTTGCTGCACCGCTGGTGGAAGCGCGAATGCGGACCCAGGGGAAAAGCGGTGATGCCGATTACAGGCCGCCCACTTTCCAGACCGAAAGTACCTATGCCACAGAGTTCGAGGTGCCCGCGCACGTGACCCTGGCAGCCGACGGCCGCGAAATTGCGGTGCCTCTGGCCACGCTGACGCTGCCGGTGAAGCAGCGCCTGCGTGTCGTGCCACGGCAGGACAAGGCCGCCATCGTCACCGCCGAGGCGGACCGTCCCGAGGGCGTATGGCCGTCCGGCAACATGCAGCTCTTCCGCGACAGCCATTATGTCGGTGCCATCGAATGGAACCCGCAGGCCGCCGACCGCTTCCTGCTTTCCTTCGGCCGCGACGAACTGGTCCGCGTCACCCTGGACCCGGTCAAGGGACAGTCCGGCAGCACCGGCATCTTCGACCGGCATTCAGAGCGCCGCATCACCGATCAAATCACCCTGACCAGCGCCCACAAGCGGCCCATCGACGTAGTCGTGCTCGAATCCTCCCCGGTCAGCAAGTCGGACGAAATCAAGGTCAAGGCGAGTTTCGAGCCGAAACCCACTACCGAGAACTGGGAGCGGCGACAAGGAATCGTTGCCTGGGAAACCACACTTGCACCCAAGGCCAGCGCCACCTTCACCGTGGACTACGTCATCGAGTATCCGCGCGAAGGCTGGGTGTCGGGGATGCGCTAACACGTGGAGCTCGCCCGGGCGGGGAGGGGACCGATGCGGGAAGCAACTCGAACACCGCCCCTCTATGCCCCTTGATCCGCCCCTCCAATCCACGCTTTCGATCGGGCTTCTCTCAGCGTCCTTCGCGTCCTCTCCGGTGAATGAATGTCGGTCGTCAGGTTCATCCCGAGCGGCGCCGACATTCTTTACACCTGGGCCCGGATCCTCCTTGGCAGCGGACAGCAATTCGCATGGAATCAAACGCTTTCTGGAACTGGTACGACAAATGCGTGCCGACCTATTACCTTCGGGCTATGTCGGTTTCGTTCCTGAAAGAACAGAAGAACGTCCATATTGGAGAATGCTCATGTGTCGCAGCCTGTTGCCGCACTTGCGAGTGTTTTCTGGTCACCATCGAGCCAGGCGGTCGAGGTGTAAATCGATGAGGCCAGGGTTGTCGAGGACGGGAACGCGTTCCATGCCGTCGATTTGTTCGGCAACAATTCCACGCCGTCTCAGGAACCCCGGTACTCGCTGACCGGCGTATCCCGACGGGGCGGGATCGGGAGGACTGCTCAGCCTCAATTCGGATTGGAACGGCATTGGGGGCAGGTTCGACTATCCCGTCGAGTAGCCCCAAAAGATGCATTTGAACCGCAAAGGACGCAGAGGACGCAGAGGAAAGCAAGCAATTGGCTTTCGAAGTGGACTCGCGTGGCGGCTGATATCCGATTCGTCTTCAATCCGGCTCTTCTCTGCGTCCTCCGCGTCCTCTGCGGTGAATGGATCGCGTTTTTCACGTTCATCCCGAGCGGCGCCAACTCGACTGAGCCTCGTAAATATGTGTCGGTGCTTCGTCAGCGCCGACATTCCTTACACCTTTCGTCGTGTGGCCTTTGGCGCCAAACCACAATTCGAATGGAATCAAGTGACTTGCGAAACGGGTACGACAAATGCGTGACGGCATCTCGCCGTCGTACTACGTGTGCTTCCCTCTTGAAAGGAGAGAAAAATGTCCGCAATGAAGAATGTTCATTTGTCGCTGCTGGCCGTTGCGCTTGCAAGTGCCTTTTGGTCGACATCGAGCCAGGCGATCCAGGTTCAAATCAATGAAGCCAAGATTGTCAAGAACGGAACCCTCTATGCTGTCGATACGTTTGACAACAATCTCACGCCGTCTCAGGAACCCTGGTACTCGGTGACTGGGTCGTATCCCAACGGTGCTGAATCGGGAGGACTCCTAACCCTTAACTCGGATTGGGGCGCCTTGACAACAAATGCACGGGGGAGCGTCTTCAAGACTTTGCGCACTGGCCCGCTGACTGACGTAGGGGGGCTCACCAAGGACTCGGGTGTGGTCATTTCGGCAATCTTCACCGAGGTGACGCCGGTTGGGCCCTTCACGAACGCTTATGGCATTCGAGCCTATGATGCGGGTTTGGGCGGCCCCACGAGAATCGCGGAACTTGAGGTCCAATATGTCGCCAGCCTCGGCACCACGGTGATCAGGTTCTTCTTGCAGGATTTCGTCAATGGCATCATCACCACTCTTGACGAAGTCCCGCTGGTGTTTCCCTCTGATACGGACGAGGTCGAACTCATCCTTACGCACGACGCCTATAGCAGCGACTTCACCGGTGCTTATGCCTTCGGCAGCGGCGGCCAGTTCGGCACCCGCACGAACTTCAACACAGCGGCGAGCATGTTCGATGGAACGGACTGGGTGCGTGCTGAGTTTATGGCCTATTCGGCCGTCCCGGAACCAGGCACTCTGGTGCTGCTCGGCCTCGGGCTTGCGGGGCTGGCGTCGGCGCGCCGTCGCATGAGCTAGCCATCTGCTTTGCAGGCAATGGTACCGCCGATCGCCTGTCCCTGGCGTCGGGTCATGAGGCGGTTCCATTAGGCGCATCCCTGCGCAGGCCACTCGGGCGGCCTTCCCTCCACGGCATGACGGGGCTATATTGGCTCTTGAGGGAGGGATCGGGAGTCATGGCTTCTTCGTCGATCATCCGCAAGACGGCCGCCGATTGGCGGCTGGCGCCGAACTTCGCCGACTACGAGGGCGAGCGGCGCGGTTTCTCCTGGGATGCCATGCGCCGCGAACTGGCCGGCTCGGCCGCCGGCGGCGTGAACATCGCATGGGCGGCGGTGGAGCGGCATGCGGCCGGTTTCCTGGCAAGCAAGACCGCCTTCCGCTTCCTTACTCGCGGCAAGGCATGCCGCGCTGTCAGCTATGGCGAACTCTCCGCGCTCAGCAACCGCTTTTGCAACGTGCTGAGGGGCCTGGGCGTCGGCAAGGGCGAGCGGCTGTTCATTCTGGCCGGCCGCATGCCGGAACTCTATGTCGCGGTGCTCGGCAGCCTGAAGAACGGCTGTGTCGTTTCGCCGCTGTTCTCGGCCTTCGGCCCCGAGCCGATCGCAACGCGCGTGAACCTGGGCGAAGGCGCGGTGCTGGTCACCACCGACGCCCTCTACGAGCGCAAGATCGCCAAGTGGCGCGACAAGATGCCGACGCTCAGATATGTGCTGCTGGTGGCGGATGAAGACGGTGGCACCGACATTCCGGGCACGCTCGATCTGGCCTCGCTGATGGCGCAGGCGAGCGAGCAGTGCGCGCCGACGCCGACGGGCGCCGAGGATATGGCGCTGCTGCATTTCACCAGCGGCACCACCGGTACCCCAAAGGGGGCCGTGCATGTGCATGGCGCTGTCGCCACCCACTGGGCCACCGGGCGCTATGCGCTCGATCTACATGCCGAGGACATCTTCTGGTGCACCGCCGATCCGGGCTGGGTGACGGGCACCTCCTACGGCATCATTGCGCCGCTGCTGCACGGCGTGACCTCCATCGTGGACCGCGAGGAGTTCGATGCCGAGCGCTGGTACGGCATCCTCCAGGACGAGGGGGTCAGCGTCTGGTACACGGCACCGACGGCGATCCGCATGTTGATGAGGGCCGGCGCCGACATCGCGGAGAAATACCGTTTCCCCAAGCTGCGTTTCGTCGCCAGCGTCGGCGAGCCGCTGAACCCGGAGGCCGTCTGGTGGGGC
>JBGOZF010000044.1:0-35255 GCA_041480065.1 Rhodocyclaceae bacterium | reverse complement strand
CGTCGTAGTCGTAGGTGGTGAGTTCGGAGCCGACCTGGCGGCTCTTGAGCCAGCCGCGCGGGAAGTAGGTGAGCGTGGTGGTAAGTGAATTCGGATCGACGATGGTGAGCGGCCGGCCGTTCTTGTCGTAGCTGGTGTAGGTGGTGATATGACCGAGGGCATCCTTGACGGTGTAGAGATCGCCCAGGGTGTGATCGGCGGCGGTGTCGCCGTAGTAGGCGTAGGTAGTGGTGTCATTGACATCAGTGCGCGGGCCTTTGGCCGTGAGAACTTGGCCGTAGCCGTTGTAGGTCCAACTCCAGGTGCGCGGGCTGCCGGTAACCGTGGCGCTGAAGCCCGAAGTCCCGGTGGTATCCGTGGTGGCCTGCTCGACCTTCTTGCAGAGGACGGCAATGGGCTTGCCGTCGGGCAGCAGCGCGTTGCTCGGGGCGCAACTGGCCGTCCCGCCGCCGACGGGATCGACCTGGCCGTTGTAGACCCAGGTGGTGATCTTCTTGGGTTCGGCACGACGGGCTTCGAGACGCCAGTCGGGGTGCCATTGAGTAGAGATCGTCCGAGTCGGGTTTGCGGCGGTCGGGGCCGGCGGGGTAGAGAGGGCGCTGGTGCAATCGGCGCTGGCGCCCAGGCCTTCGACACGCTTGCTCTCAAGGCTGCGCGCCGGCTCGTTGGTGTAGCAGGTCTTGTGGTTGTCGAAATCGGTACGGCTGGCGACGTTGCCGTTGGTGTCGTAGGTGATCTGACTGTACGCGTCGGTGCAACCGGAGCCGCCAGGCTGGATGGCGCCCGCCACGCGCTGCTGGCCATTGACTGTGGTATTCCGTATGGATCGGACGGTGCCGAGCGGGTCCGTATATGACCAACCGCTGACAGAATACTTGACGATGCCACCAACAACAGAGCGTACGGCGACTCCATTGGTCGAGTAATAGTAGTCCGAGTAGCGCGCGCCGGATTCGTCCGTGATTCCAGTGAGCGCAGACGGAATCGGGTAGTTGGTGTCGAAATGGCCGCTCTCTGCGTAGTGGTAGGTGCGCACGCTTTGGTCAGGATAGGTCGCGCCGACCAGGTTGAAGTAGGTTTTGCCGTCGGTAAGCGGGATGCTGTAGTCCCATTGCCCAGGCTGCGCGAGAGTGAAAGTAATCCGGGTCAGATCGGGCAGGACCACGGCGCTCAGGCGTCCGTCCGGGTCCCGTTCAAAGCGTAACTGCCGGCCGAAGCTGTCGGTGACGGTATCGATCTGGCCGCTCCCGACAATGGACTGAACCCGCCCATCGTGCGTGGACCGGGCCGTGAGCGTGTCGCCGACGAAGACGTCGAGCGTATTGTCGGCAGCATAGAACTCCCATTGCGTGCTGCCGCCGCCGGATGAGGGGTGGGAATACAGGCGATCGGTGCGTCCCCCGTCGTTTGCTGTCCAGACGGTTCGGCCGTCGGCGGCAAGCCCGCCGCGCGTGAAGTACAGCCGCTCGCCGGCGCGATTGACGACCGCTCGATCCGCCGAGCCGCCGATGCCGGCGATGATGCCGGCTTGGTAGTTATGACGCCAATAAGGACCGAATTCGCGCCACTTGCTCGTGAGACTCGCATCCAGGCCGGAGCCCATGGAGGCGCTCCGGTAGATGCGACGAAACTCGACACCGCCGACGCTTGGCGCGGCGTAGTCGGTCTCGTAAAGATACTTCTCACCGGACCCCAGGGCGATCGGATAAGGCGTGGTGCAACTGCGGACACGCTGTCGGTAACAGAAGTCCACGCCTGACTCTTGCGCATGTTGCCAGCCCGACGCACAAGTGGCTGTCCGCCAGCGAATGTTGTAGCCGCTGACGGTCCATCCGCACTTGCATTCCTGCGCACAGACTAGCAAACCGCTCATGGATATCTCACTTCTCTCATGGCGATTGAGGTTGGGTAGCCAGATCTGTTCATTGTCCCAATTGATGAAATCACTTCCTCCACTGAGAAACGGTCCCGTGCAAGTGTTGATGGGCTTATTGGTATTCATCCACTCCGCTATTACGGCACCGCTGGACCGGGAGATCGAAGTCGATTTGACCGGCCCCGGAATCTCGTAAAGCCAGTCGTCCAGGATTTGCGGCTGGTATTCGCATTCGTACAGGCCGTTCGGATTGCGGTCGACGCATTGCTCCAAGTAGGTTGCCGATGCCGGACCTTGGCTGCACAGGGCCAACAGCAGGATAGATGCCTTGACCAGGCAAGCGGCGAGTTTCGATCGAGGCGACTTGGGCTGGCCGATACTGACAGCAACCTTCATAGGTATCTCCAATCCTTCCAGATCTTCAATCTTCCGATGACACAAGAGCTGAAGCGACAAGCCGACCCTGGTGTCGCCGTAGGCGCCGCCAATGGAGCAGCGACGGGAGGTGTTGGTGTCCAGTGGCAATGCCTGCGAGCCTCTGCGAACCGGGCGATGGGGAAGAATCAGCGAGATCGCGGCAATGACTCTGCCGAACGGCGAATTGGGTATCTGCATCATTCGACCTCCCTGGTCTTTCGATATACCGGCGCTGCTGGCCGCAAGGGTTGGCCCCAAGTCTTGGCAGCGCCGAATGCCATCAGACTATACCAACCTGTCATTGTTATGACAAGCGGACTGCAGCGGCAATGCCGGACGCTGCCGCATAGAGGGTGGAATTGCCGGATCAACCGTCCGATCGGGGCGTTCATCATGAACCCGCCAGGCCGCGCGAGCGGCCGTGGCTGCACGTCGACCTCTCGGCCTCGAGCAGTACCGACGGCCTCGGCGCCGCCGCATCGAGTGTTACCGGCTTCGGTGTCGGCTGGGGGGCGCAGTTGCTGGTGCGGTGGCTGGGGGATTTTGAATGACATAACCTCGGGGAAGCTGTATCCTGTGCGCATACGTTCTTTTGCGCACATCATGTTAGGACTCTTCGCCGCAAAGCCGGGCCACCAACTGGCCGACGCCAAGGAAGTCAGGCGTCTGCTCAACGATCTGCCCGCCCAGGAGCCGGCAGTGGCGCTTGAAAGCGCCGGTGCCCTGCTCGATTCCCTCGCGGCGAGCGACGAATTCCGTCTCGATCAGCGTCTTGACCTTGTCATGCAGATCGACGCCGCGGTGGTTGCCCAGACACACCGGCTCGGGCGCGAGTACCTGAGCACGCCAGATCTCAGCCGCGCCCAGGAATTCAAGCTGTGGAGCCAGAATCGCGATTACTGGCTGCGACTGGCCGCCGCCTATGACGACCTGCTGAAGCGCTACCGCAATGGCGACAAGGGTGCCGACGGATTGACGGCGCGCCTGCCGCTGCTGTGCGCCCGCCTGCTGCGCGCCTGCGGCGGACGCCTGAAATGGGAGCAGTTGCGCTACGGGCCGGTCGGCGGCGAGATATGGGCGACGGCGGGCGCAGCCTATCAGGCGGCCGCGGCCACGCGCGCCGAGCGCAAGGCCGTCGCGTTCGGCGCGAATGTGCCGGCGAGCTCGGTCGAGGCGGAATACCTGAAGCTCTTGCTGTTCCAGGCGTCGTCGATGGATAACCTGCTGCCGGTCGAGATCGAGATCGCCGAACGGCTGGTTGCCCATCTGGTGCCGTTCTTCAAACTGACGGACCATGTGCATCCGTTCAACGTGTACTGGGTCGATCCGGGCAAACCCTTGCCGCCGACGCGCCTGGCAAGGCTGCCGGAGATAACGCCGACGCTGCGTTTCTTCGCCACGCGACCGGCGCTCGATGCGCTCAACGGACTGCGTCTGAAGATCGAGTCGACAGGCGAGTTGCCGGCCGATGTCAACTTCGGCGGTCAATATGCGCCGCGCGTGGTGCTGCCGGTAATTGAGCATCTGGCCGACTGCTGGGCACCGGTGCCGCCGATGCGCAGCCATCAGCGTCATCGCGTCAAGTCCTGGCTGACGGTCATCAACGGACTGGAGAGCGTCGTTCGGCGCTTGTCCGGACAGGACGCGGCCGCAACTGCCGCCGACGAAGCCTGGGTGGCGGAAGACGTCAGCCTGAACGGCATCGGCGCCACCGTCACCCTGATCGGCAAGGACTGGCTCAAGGTCGGTGCCCTGGTCGGCATGCAGCCGGAGGGCGGCGGCAACTGGCTCGTCGGTGTCGTTCGCCGGCTGATCCGGGAGTCCGAGTCGATCGCCAGTGTCGGCCTGGAAACCCTCTCGAAGAGCGCTCGCGCGGTGGTTGCCGATAGCGCAGGCTTGCGCATCGAGGCGATCGTTCTCGACGTCCTGACTGCCGGCGGCGAGGTGCGTGTCGTGATGGCGGATTCGGCCTGGGATGCGCGAATCCCGCTGGTGCTGGCGCTCGACGGCGTCAGCGCGCGCCTGCATCCGCAAGGCCTCGCGGAGAGCGGCGGCGGCCACGCGGTGGGTCGCTACCGGGTCGAGTCTACTTAGGGACTCTTGGGCCGCTGCGCCGACTTGGGCCGAAAGGCCTTGATCACGGCCTCATTGGTCTCGACGTAAGGACCGCCGATCAACTCCAGGCAGTAGGGCACGGCGGCGAAGACGCCGTCGAGCGTCTCCTTGATCGCCTTCGGCTGCCCCGGCAGGTTCAGGATCAGCGTCTGGCCGCGCGCATGTTGCCTGATTGCGCCGACCTGCCGCGACAGGATGGCCGTGGGCACGTACTTGAGGCTGACCTGGCGCATCTGCTCGCCGAAGCCGGGCATCACCTTGTCGGCCACCGCCAGCGTCGCCTCGGGCGTCACGTCGCGCGGGGCCGGGCCGGTGCCGCCGGTGGTCAGCACCAGATGACAGCCGACCTTGTCGCAGAGTTCGATCAGGGTCGCCTCGATGGTCGGCTGGTCATCGGGTATCAGCCGGCTCTCCATGTGCCAGGGGCTCGTCAGCGCGGCGGCGAACCACTCGGAGAGCGCGGGAATGCCCTTGTCCTGGTAGACGCCGCTCGATGCGCGGTCGGAGATGGAGACGAGTCCGACCAGCAGCGGGTCAATCGTCGTCGGTAGTTCCAGGCTCATCTGTGTCATTGGGGTTGTCCTGTAGGGTACGCAGAACGCGGAACAACTCCCTGAAGGCGCGCGGCGGTTTGTTTTCCGCCTTCTCCTTGAGAGCGTTGCGGCGCAATTGGCGCAGATGTTGGAGATCGGCGCCGGGATGGCGGCGCGCGATGTCGCCCAGCACCGCTTCGTCTTCGATCAACTGTGCGCGCAGACGTTCAAGCGCGTGTTGGCGGGCGTTGGCGGCGGCGGAGACGCCGTTGATCTCGTCGAGCGCGGCCTGTATCGGCGCCGGATCGACGTCGCGCATCAGGCGGCCGATGTACTGGATCTGGCGGCGGCGCGCCTCGTGCTTGGTGAAGCGCTGGGCGTCGCGCACTGCCTGCCGCAGGTCTTCGGGCATATCAACCTTCGCCAGGCTCTCTTTGCCAAGCGCCACCAGTTGCTCGCCCAGGTCTTGCAGCGCCTGCATCGCGCGCTTGACCTCGGACTTGCTGGGACGGTCCTTATCTTCTTCGTCGGCTTCGTTGATGGGTTCCACGGGTATGATTGTAGCTTTATCTGCGCACCCATCTCCCATGTCAGAACAGGTATTCAGCTACAGCCCCGAGAAGCTCAAATCATTGGCGCAGCAGGTGCTCGACCATGCCCGGCAACTCGGCGCCACGGCTTGCGAAACCGATGTATCGGAAGCCTTCGGCCAGTCGGTGACCGTCAGGCGCCAGGAAGTCGAGACCATCGAATACAACCGCGACAAGGGTATCGGCGTCACGGTCTATCTGGGCCAGCGCCGCGGGCATGCCTCGACGTCCGATTTCTCGGCCAATGCCTTGCAGGCCACGGTGGAGGCGGCCTTGTCGATCGCCCGCTTCACCGCAGAGGATTCCTGCGCCGGCCTGCCGGAAGAGCGGCTGCTGGCGCACGGCGACATGGACCTCGATCTCTTTCATCCCTGGTTGCTCTCGGTCGAAGAGGCCGTCGACATTGCCCGCAAATGCGAACAGGCGGCGTTCGACGTTAGCCCGCTGATCACCAACAGCGAAGGCGGCAGCGTTTCGGTCCAGCAGTCGCACTTCATCTCCGCCAACAGCCTCGGCTTCATGGGCGGCTACGCAAGTTCGCGCCACTACATTGCCTGCTCGGTCATCGCCGGCCAGGGCGACGACATGCAGCGCGACGACTGGTATTCGGGCCACCGCGCCGAGGCCGATCTCGCAGCGCCCGAGGCGATCGGCGACTACGCCGCCCGCCGCACCCTGTCGCGCCTCGGCGCCCGCAAGCTGTCCACGCGCAAGGTGCCGGTGCTGCTGGAAGCGCCGCTGGCGGCCGGCCTGATCGGCAGCTTCGTGCACGCGGCTAGCGGCGGGGCGCTGTACCGCAAGACTTCGTTTCTGGTCGATGCACTGGGCAAGCAGGTGTTTCCGAAGTTCCTGCGCATCAGCGAGCGCCCGCATCTCAAGAGGGGCCTGGGGTCGAGCCCCTTCGACGATGACGGCGTCGCCACGCGCGACCGCGAAGTCGTGGCCGACGGCATCCTGCAAGGCTACTTCCTATCCACCTACTCGGCCCGCAAGCTCGGCATGGAGACCACAGGCAACGCCGGCGGTAGCCACAACCTGCTGGTGGAATCGGGGCCGCTCGATTTCGAGGGCATGCTCGGCGAATTGGGCACGGGCCTGCTGGTGACCGAACTGCTCGGCCACGGCATCAACTACGTGAACGGCGACTACTCGCGCGGCGCTGCCGGCTTCTGGGTCGAGAAGGGGAAGATCGCCTACCCGGTGCACGAGATCACCGTCGCCGGCAATCTCAAGGACATGTTCAGGAACATCGTCGCCGTCGGCAACGACACGGTCGTGCGCGGCTCGAAACAGGTCGGCTCGATACTCATCGGGCGCATGACTGTTGCCGGTAACTGATCTTCTTCAAGGGAGGAACTCATGAATCTGCGCAAGCTGATCGTTGCTATTGCCGCACTGGCGCTGGCTTTGCCAGCGATGGCAGAGAACTACCGGGCCGAATACCGCCTCTCAACCGTGCTCGGCACGGCCTTCCCGTGGGGCCAGGCCGGCGAGCGCTGGGCGGAACTGGTCAAGGAAAAGACCCAGGGCCGCATCAACATCAAGCTCTATCCCGGCACCTCGCTGGTTGGCGGCGACCAGACGCGCGAATTGACGGCGATCCGCCAGGGCGTGATCGACCTCGCCATCGGTTCCACCATCAACTGGTCACCGCAGGTGAAGGAGCTCAACCTTTTCTCGCTGCCTTTCCTGATGCCGGACAGCAAGGCGATAGATGCGCTGAC
Organism: Rhodocyclaceae bacterium; assembly: GCA_041480065.1. Taxonomy (GTDB): domain Bacteria; phylum Pseudomonadota; class Gammaproteobacteria; order Burkholderiales; family Rhodocyclaceae; genus Fen-999. The sequence continues at coordinate 28,000 of JBGOZF010000044.1, read as the reverse complement.
CCAGGGCGAGGTCGGAAAGGATTTGTTCGCAGTACTCGAACGCCGCGAGGTCGTGCCGCTCGCCTGGGGCGAGAACGGGGCGCGCGAGCTGTCGAATTCTAAACGGCCGATCCGCACGCCGGCCGACATGAAGGGCCTCAAGTTCCGCGTCGTCGGCTCGCCGCTGTTCCTCGATACCTTCAGCGCACTGGGCGCCAACCCGACCCAGATGAGCTGGGCCGACGCGCAGCCGGCGCTGGCCTCAGGCGCGGTCGACGGCCAGGAGAATCCGCTCGCGGTGTTCAATGCCGCCAAGCTGCACACCGTCGGCCAGAAGAACCTGACGCTGTGGCACTACGTTTCCGATCCGCTGATCTTCGTGGTCAACAAGGATGTCTGGGCGAGCTGGTCGCCGGCCGACCGCGAGGCCGTGCGCCAGGCCGCGATCCAGGCTGGCAAGGAGAACGTCGAGAAGGCTCGGCGCGGCATTACCGCCGCCGATCCGACGCTGCTGAAGCAGATCGAAGCCAACGGCGTCGCCATCGTCACGCCGACTGCCGACGAGCGTGCGGCCTTCGTCGCTGCGACGCGGGCGGTGTACGACAAGTGGACGAAGACCATCGGCACGGACTTGGTGAAGAAGGCGGAAGCCGCAATTGGCAAGCGCTGACGGCGACGCGCAGCGCGGGCTGTCGGCAACGTCGAAGCCCTCGCTGCGCTTCGAGCGCGCCGTCATGGCCGGGACGATGGGGCTGCTGTGCCTCATCACCATGGGCAACGTCGTCGTGCGCTACCTGACCAACATCTCCTTCGCATTCACCGAGGAGATCTCCATCGTCCTGATGGTGGTGATGACGCTTACCGGCGCCGAGCATGCCTTCGTCGACAACAAGCACATCGCCATTACCTACTTCATCGACCTGCTCGGGCCGCGCGGCCATCGCAGTGCGCGCGGGCTGGCGCTGGTCGCGGCGCTGGCGATGTTCGCGCTGCTCGGCGTCTTCGGTGTGCGCATGGCCTGGGACGACTACCGTTTCGAAGTGACCTCGCCGGCGCTGGGTATTCCGCAGTGGATCTACACGGTCTGGCTGCCGCTGCTGTCGGCGCTGATCGTCGTGCGCATCCTCGGCGCCCTGCGCCGCTGGTGCGCGGGAGCCGAGTGATGGACTGGCTGCTGTTCGGCCTGTTTCTCACCCTCATGCTCGGCGGCGTGCCGCTCGGCGTCGCCATGGGCCTCGCGGGTGCCGCTGTGGTCGCCGCGTCCGGGCTGGGCATCATGTCGCTGCCGACCAACGTCTACACCGGCATCGCCAAGTACCCGCTGATGGCGATCCCGGTGTTCGTCATCGCGGGCCTGATCTTCGAGCGGGCGGGGGTGGCGGCGACCATCGTCCGCTTCGCCTCGGCCGTGGTCGGCCAGCGCCGCGGTGCGCTGGCCATCGTTGCCGTGATGGTGGCGATGATCCTCGGCGGCATCTCGGGCTCGGGGCCGGCCGACTCGGCCGCGGTGGGCGCCGTCATGCTGCCGTCAATGATCAAGGCCGGCTATCCGCGCGCCTTCACCGCCGGCCTGATCGCCGCAGCCGGCTCGACCGACATCCTGATCCCGCCTTCGATCGCCTTCGTCATCTACAGCCTGCTGGTGCCGCAGGCGTCGGTGCCGGCACTCTTCGCCGCCGGCATGATCCCCGGCATCCTCTCCGGCCTGACGCTGATCCTGGTCGCCTGGCGCTTGTCGGTGAAGAACAATTTCGAAGCCGTGCCTTTCGAGCCGCGGCCGCCGTTCTGGCAGAGCTTCAAGGAGGCGGGCTTGGGGCTGGCGGCGCCGGTGATCATTCTCGGCGGGATGCGTAGCGGCTATTTCACGCCGACCGAAGCGGCCGTGGTGGCGGTCTTCTACGGCTTCGTCGTCGGCATGCTGATCTACCGCACACTGACCTGGCGCGGTGTCTACGAGGTGTTGGTCGAATCGGCGGAGATCTCGGCCGTGATCCTGCTGGTGGTGGCGCTGGCCAGCGTCTTCGCCTGGGCCAGCAGTACGCTGGGCACCTTCGACAATCTGGCGAAGGCGCTGCTCGGCTTCGGCGCTTCCGAGACTGCCATGCTGTTGATGATCCAGTTGCTCCTGCTGATCGCCGGCATGTTTCTCGACGCCATCTCGATCTACTTCATCTTCCTGCCGCTGCTGGTTCCCATCGCCATCCACTTCAACTGGGATCTGGTGTGGTTCGGCATTGTCATCACCATGAACATGGCCCTGGGCCAGTTCCATCCGCCGCTGGGCGTGAACCTGATGGTCACCTGCCGCATGGCCGGGATTTCGATGGAATCGACGATCCCTTGGGTGATCTGGATGGTGCTGGCGATGGCCGGCACGATGCTGCTGGTCACCTTCGTGCCGGAACTGGCGCTTTGGCTGCCGCGCTTTCTCGGTTACCTGTAAGGGACTACCCGGGCCAAGGAGCCGCCAAGCACGTTCGCAGTCGCGAAGATGGGGAGCGAAGAGGGGAGCGTTCAATTGGCAGCGGCGCATTCCTGGCCGTGCGATCGCTCCGAGCGATTGACGATATCGCTTGAGCCGCCATTGTCAGTTGGCGTAAGGTATAGCCTCCCAACCCGCCCCTGGCGCTCGCAACCCGGCACTGCCGGGCCCATTGCGGGACGGATGAAAGAGCGCTGGACAGCGGCCATCGAGAGGCAAGCCGTGCTTGCTCCACCCGTCCCGGCACGGCGGCACGGAGGAATCAAAATGAAAAGACTTTTGTCGATTGTAATCTGGGGCGCCCTGGCCACGACCGGCGCCTCGGCACTGGCGGCGGTCGCCCTCGACCGCGGCGAGAGCGTGAATGCGGTCTGGCTGGTCACCGCCGCCCTCACCATCTACTTCATCGCCTACCGCTACTACAGCCGCTTCATCGCCGACCGCGTGCTCCAACTCGACGATACGCGCCAGACGCCGGCCGAACGCCACAACGACGGCATGGACTACGTGCCGACCAACAAGTGGATCCTCTACGGCCACCACTTCGCCGCCATCGCCGGCGCCGGTCCGCTGGTTGGGCCGGTGCTCGCGGCCCAGATGGGCTACCTGCCCGGCGCCCTCTGGATCCTCGTCGGCGTCGTTCTCGCCGGCGCGGTCCAGGACTTCATCGTCCTCTTCGTCTCCATACGCCGCGACGGCAAGTCCCTGGGCGAGATGATCAAGATGGAGCTGGGGCCTGTGCCCGGCTCCCTCGCCCTGGTCGGCGTGCTGGGCATCATGATCATCATCCTGGCGGTGCTGAGCCTGGTGGTGGTCAAGGCCCTGACCGCCAGCCCCTGGGGCGTGTTCACCATCGCCGCCACCATACCCATCGCCCTGCTGATGGGCATCTACATGCGCTTCATTCGTCCCGGCCGCGTCGGCGAGACTTCCCTCATCGGCGCCGTGCTGCTGCTCGGCGCCCTGATCTACGGCCAGACGGTGGCCGGCGACCCGACCTGGGGGCCCCTGTTCACCCTCACCGGACCGCAGCTGGCCTGGGCCCTGATCATCTACGGCGCCGTGGCCTCGAGCCTGCCGGTCTGGCTGATGCTGGCGCCCCGCGACTACCTCTCCACCTTTCTCAAGCTGGGCACCATCATCGCCCTGGCCATCGGCATCTACGTCGTCATGCCGCCCCTGGTGATGCCGCAGACGACGCGCTTCATCGACGGCAGCGGGCCGGTGTTCTCGGGCACCCTGTTCCCGTTCCTGTTCATCACCATCGCCTGCGGTTCGGTGTCGGGCTTCCATTCCCTGATCTCCTCCGGCACCACGCCGAAGATGATCGAGCGGGAATCCCATGCACGGCTGATCGGCTTCGGCGGCATGCTGACCGAGTCCTTCGTCGCCATCATGGCCCTCACCGCCGCCTGCGTCCTCGACCCGGGCATCTACTTCGCCATGAACTCGCCGGCGGCGATCATCGGCACCAATGCCGACAAGGCCGCGGAAGTGATTACCAACTGGGGCTTCGTCATCACCCCGGACATGATCACCCAGGCCGCCCAGGACATCGGCGAGAAGAGCATCCTGTCGCGGGCCGGCGGCGCCCCGACCCTGGCCGTCGGCATGGCCCAGATCCTGGCCCAGGCGGTCGGCGGCAAGTCCTTGGAAGCCTTCTGGTACCACTTCGCCATCCTGTTCGAGGCCCTGTTCATCCTGACGGCCGTGGACGCCGGCACCCGTGTCGGCCGCTTCATGATCCAGGACATGCTCGGCCACATCTACCGACCCATGGCCAACACCCATTGGCTGCCGGGGAACCTGGTCGGCACCGGCCTGTGCGTCGCCGCCTGGGGCTACTTCCTCTACCAGGGCGTGGTGGACCCGCTGGGCGGCATCAATACCCTGTGGCAGCTCTTCGGCGTCGGCAACCAGATGCTGGCCGGCATCGCCCTCATCCTGTGCACCAGCGTGCTGGTGAAGATGAAGCGGGAGCGCTACGTCTGGGTGACCCTGGTGCCCACCGCCTGGCTGCTGGTGACGACCCTCACCGCCGGCGTGCAGAAGATATTCAGCAGCGACCCGCGCATCGGCTTCATCGCCCTGGCCAACAAGTTCAGCGCTGCCGCCGCCAACGGCACGCTGCTGGCGCCGGCCAAGTCTCTGGCCGAGATGCAGCGCGTCGCCTTCAACAACTACCTGGACGCGGCGGTCTGCGCCGTGTTCGTGGTGCTGGTCTGCGCCATGGCCGTCTTCGCCATCAAGATATGCGTACAGGCGTGGCGCCAGGCGGAACCGACGGCTGTCGAAACGCCGATCGTGCGCATTCCGGGAGCGCCGGCATGAACGCGCTTATCCACGAAAGGCTGGGCGGCCTGGGCCGCCGCCTGGCGGAGACGGCAGCGCAAGTCCGGCGCGCCTATTTGCAGATCTTTGGGATTCCGGACTATGAGCGCTACCTGGCCCACATCGCCTCCCACCACCCGGACCAGGCGCCCCTGACGCGGCGGGAGTTCGCCGCCCGCGCCATCGAGCGCAAGTATTGTCGGGCGGGACCGAAGTGCTGCTAGTCCGATAACATCTGTTTCGACCGCCGCCGCGCCCGTCCGGGCGCGGCGGTCCATCTTGAATATCAGTCTTCCGCCAGCGCCAGCACGTCGTCGCCGAAGCTGTCCTTCATCGTGTGGTCAACATGCAACAGCGTGTACCAGCGCCGGAAGGCCTCGACGAACACGATGGTCATCAGCGCCATCAGGATCACGGACATGGTCGACAGCAGGTACAGGCCCTTGGGCATGAAGTTGGCCGTAATGTTGAGGTAGCCCGCGAACATCACGATCGGCATCATGAAGAGGCCCGGCACGGCGGTCACCCAGGCGTACTTCGCCTTGCCGAGACGGATCAGCATCGACGTACCGACGATGAGCGCGCAGGTGGCCAGCAACTGGTTGCTCATGCCGAACAGCGGCCAGATGGTGGCGATGTCGCCGGTGTAGACCAGATAGCCCCAGGCCGAGGTGAACAAGGCGCTGGTGACGGCGATGCCCGGAACCCACGAATTGTCGGCGAAGGGCTTGTAGACCTTGCCCAGCATTTCCTGCAGCAGGTAGCGGCCGACGCGGGTGCCGGCATCGACGGCGGTGAGGATGAAGACGGCCTCGAACATGATGGCGAAGTGGTACCAGTAGGCCATCATGCCTTCGAGGAAGGGCACCGACGAGAAGATGAAGGCCATGCCGACGGCCAGCGAGACGGCACCGCCCGGACGGCCCTGGATATTTTCGCCGACCTGGGTGGCGAGGTCGGGCAGGTTGACCGGGACCATGTTGAGCGCGGCGAATGCCTTCGGCGCGGCGTTGATGGCGAAGTAATCGGCCGGCACCAGCACGCAGGCGGCGATCAGGGCCATGATGCCGACGAAGCCTTCCATCAGCATGGCGCCGTAGCCGACGAAGATGATGTCGCGTTCGTTGGCGATCATCTTCGGCGTAGTGCCCGAGCCGATGATGGCGTGGAAGCCCGAGAGCGCGCCGCAGGCGATGGTGATGAAGACGAACGGGAAGGCGGCGCCGGGGATGATCGGGCCGCCGCCGTGGATGAACTCCGTCACCGCCGGCATCTTCAAATCGGGATGGATAAAAACGATGCCCAGCGCCAGCAAGCCGATGGTGCCGATCTTCAGGTAGGTCGACAGGTAGTCGCGCGGCACCAGCAGCAGCCAGACCGGCAGCACCGAAGCGGCGAAGCCGTAGACCGGGATGATGACCGCCAGCTCCTTCTTGGAGAACGTGAACATCTGGGCCAGCGCCGGGTCGGCGGCCACGTAGGGACCGACGATGATCGACAGGGCCAGCAGGACGACACCGATGATGCTGCCGCCCTTGATGTCGCCGGGCCGCACCTTCTGCATGTAGACGCCCATGATCATGGCGATCGGGATGGTCGACAGCACGGTGAAGGTGCCCCACGGGCTGTTGAACATGGCATTGACGACGGCGATCGACAGGCCGGCCAGGGTCAGGATCAGGATGAACAGGATGGCGACCGAGGCGACCTTGCCGCCGAGGCGGCTGACCTCGGTTTCGGCGATCACCGAGAGGCTCTTGCCCTTGTGGCGCACCGAGGCGAAGAGCACGATGGAGTCATGGACGCCGCCGGCGAGCACGGCGCCGATCAATATCCAGAGGGCCCCGGGCAGGAAGCCGAACTGGGCCGCCAGCACCGGCCCGAGCAGAGGACCGGCCGCCGCAATGGCGGCGAAGTGGTGGCCGAAGAGCACGAACTTGTTGGTCTTCACGTAGTCGTGCCCGTCCGCGAGAGCGACGGCGGGCGTCACCCGGTCGTCGCGGAGATTCATCACCTTGTTGGCTAAAAATACGCCGTAGAAGCGGTAGGCAATCGCGAACACGCAGAGTGCCGCGAAGATCAGCGTAAGAGCGTTCATCTGATTTTCCCCTTGATGGTCGACAAGAAACTCACATCCTCCCCACCTTCTCGGCAGATCACGCTCTGCAGCACTTGCGGTCTGCCTGATGTATCTTTGGTTATATAGCCGGATTCGGCGGTCGCCGCAAGCCCAGCGACCGCCTTTGTGCCCATGTGTCACGGAATGGCACGCCGCCGGAGCCGCATTGCCTGCCCGTTGTGGGCTTGATAGCCGTATAATTTTTCGTTTCCCGCCAACAACAAGTCGTCGGAGGTCCGCCATGAAGCCATCGCATATCGCCGTTTTCGCCGCCGCATTTGTCTCTGCCGCCGCCTTCGCCACCGACATCAAGATCGGCATCGCCGAGGCCCTCACCGGCGGTGCCGCCCAATACGGCGTCGCCATCCGCAACGGCTTCCAGCTCGCGGCCGACGAGATCAACGCCAAGGGCGGCGTGAACGGCAACAAGATCCAGCTGGTCATCGAGGACGAGCAGGGCAAGAAGGAAGAGGGCATTACCGTCTTCAAGAAGCTCATCTTCCAGGACAAGGTGCTGATGATCTTCGGCCCGACCCTGTCCAACTCCATGTTCGCCGCCGGCCCGGTGGCCAACGCTGCCAAGACCGTGGCTTTCGGCACGTCGAACACCGCCAACGGCATCACCGACATCGGCCCCTACATCTTCCGCAACTCGGTCATGGAAAGCGACGTGCTGCCGGTGACCGTGGCGACGGCAGCCAAGCACTACGGCATCAAGAAGGTGGCGGTGATCTACGGCAACGACGACGCCTTCACCAAGAGCGGCTATGACGTCTTCAAGAAGGTGCTGGAGGACCAGAAGATCCCAGTCACCAGCACTGAGACCTACGTCAAGGGCGACGTGGACTTCAAGGCCCAACTGACCAAGATCAAGGGCGGCAACCCCGACGCCGTCGTCTGCTCCTGCCTCGCCGAGGAAGCAGCCAATATCATCGTCCAGGCCCGCGGGCTGGGCTTGAAGGTACCCTTCATCGGCGGCAACGGCTTCAACTCGCCGAAGATGTTCGAGGTCTCCAAGCTGGCCGGCGAGGGCACCTTCGTCGGCAGCCCCTGGGCCAACACCAACCCGGCCCCCGCCAACCAGCAATTCGTTGCCGCCTACAAGAAGAAGTACGGCATCGACCCCAACCAGTTCGCCGCCCAAGGCTATGACGCTCTCTACATCGCTGCCGCGGCCCTGCAGACGGTGAAGCTCTCCGGCAATGTGGAGGCTGATCGCCAGGCCTTGCGCGACGCCCTGCCCAAGGTGGCCATCAGCGGCGCGACCGGTCCCTTCAAGTTCCGTCCCGCCGCCGGCAAGGACGGCAAGCCGGCCGGCTTCGATGCCGACCAGAAGCCCTTCATCTACATCATCCAGGGCGGCAAGTTCACCCTCTACAGCGGCAAGTAAGCACCCGGCGCCGACCGTCGTTTGACGGTCGGCGCTCCTCCCCATGCTCGAACAGCAACTCCTTAACGCCCTCACCCTGGGCAGCGTCTACGCCCTTTTCGCCCTCGGCTTCACGCTGGTCTTCGGCATCCTGGCGGTGATCAATCTCTCCCACGGCGCCGTCTTCATGGTCGGCAGCTACGTGGCCGTGCTGGTGGTCGCCCACCTGGAGGCACCGCTCTGGCTGGGCCTCATCGCCGCCATGCTGGTCTGCGGCCTCATCGGCCTGGCCATCGACGTCCTGATCCTCAAGCGCCTGCGGGCCCGCAACGCCCCCCACCTGATTCCGATGATCGCCACCATCGGCGTCACCATCGTCATCACCAGCGCCGCCCAGGGCCTCTTCGGCGTCGAGGTGCAGCGCTTCCCCGAGGAGATGCTGCCGGGCGGCGACTTCACCGTCGGCGAAGTCCATGTGCGCATGGTCGAAGTCGTCATCGTCGCCGTCGCCTTCCTGCTCATGGGCGCACTGTTCCTCGCCCTGCGGAGCACCCAGTTGGGCCGGGCCCTGCGCGCCATCGCCGAATCGCCGAAGGCCGCCTCGCTCCTCGGCATCAACGTCGAGGGCCTGTTCCACCTGACTTCCTTTACCGCCGCCGCGCTGGGCGGGGTGGCCGGCGCGCTGATCAGCCTCAACTTCAACGCCATCACCCCCTTCATGGGCCAGCCCATGCTGCACAAGGGCATCGCCGTCATCATCCTCGGCGGCATGGGCGACATCCGCGGCGCCCTGATCGGCGGCCTCTTCCTGGGTTTCGCCGAGGTGATCAGCAAGGCCTACATCTCCTCCCAGATGGGCGACGCCGTGGCCTTCGGCCTGCTCTTCCTCGTTCTTCTCATCCGCCCCTCGGGGCTCTTCGGGCGCGTGCTGGAGCGCAAGGCGTAATGGAAGGCTTTTCCGACTTCTGGTCGACTTACAGCACGCTGGTCTTCACGGTCGGCATACACGCCCTGCTCGCCCTGTCGATCTGGCTGACCCTGGCCTGCGGCCTGCTCTCCCTGGCCAATGCCGCCTTCATGGGCATCGGCGCTTATACCGCGGCCCTGCTGACCCTCAATCTCGGCTGGCCGTTTCCGGCGGTACTCGCCGCCGGCGCCCTGGCCCCGGCGGCGGTGGCGCTGGCCATCGGCGTGCCGACGCTGCGCCTCTCCGGCGTCTACCTCGCCATGGCGACCCTGGCCTTCGGCGAGGTCAGCCGCGTCATCATCCTCAACCTCGATATCACCGGCGGCCCGGAAGGGCTGAACGGCATTCCGCTGGTCACCGAGGGCTGGCACATCGTGCTGATCCTGGCCGTCGTTGCCTATGGTCTTGCCCGCCTGCGCCGCTCCCGCGTCGGCCGCGCCTTCGAGGCCATCAAGGAGGACGAGGTTGCGGCCCGACTGATGGGCATCGACGTGGATCGGCACAAGCTGTTCGCCTTCACCTTGGGTGCGGTCATCGCCGGCCTCGCCGGGGCGCTGAACGCCCATTACACCTTCTTCATCAGCCCGCGGGAATACGGCTTCGAGAACGCGGTGGACATCCTGACCATGACCATCCTCGGCGGCATCTCGAGCCTGATCGGCCCAGTCCTGGGCGCCACGATCCTGACCCTGCTGCCGGAACTCCTGCGCTTCCTCCACGACTACCGGCTGGCGGTGAACGGCGCCATCCTGGTCCTGGTGGTGCTCTTCCTGCCCACCGGCTTGTGGGACAGCCGCCGCATCCGGGCCTGGTTCGCGCGGAGGGCCAGCCGATGAGCATGCTGTCCATCCGCGGCGTCGGCAAGAATTTCGGCGGCCTGCAGGTGCTGCAGGACGTGAACTTCGAGGTGCCCGGCGGCAGCATCTTCGGCCTCATCGGCCCCAACGGCGCCGGCAAGACGACGGTGTTCAACCTGGTCACCGGCCTGCTGCAGGCGTCGAGCGGCACCATCGCCTTCCAGGGCCGCGACCTTGCCGGCGTCGCGCCCCACCAGATCACGCGGCTGGGCATCGCCCGCACCTTCCAGAACATCCGCATCTTCCGCGACATGACGCTGCTGCAGAACGTCATGGTCGGCATGCACCACCTGGTGGACTATGGTCCCCTGGCCCTTTTCTTCGCCACCCCCACCTGCCGCGAGGCCGAGCGGCGCGCCCGCGAACGGGCTCTGGAACTGCTTTCCTGGGTGAAGCTCGACCACAAGGCCGGGCTCACGGCGGACAATCTTTCCTACGGCGACCAGCGCAAGCTGGAGTTCGCCCGGGCACTCGCTACCGAGCCCAAGTTGCTGCTGCTCGACGAGCCGGTGGCGGGCATGAATCCGGCCGAGAAGACGGTGCTGATGGAGGAGATCCGCAACATCCGCGATCGCGGCTATGGCGTCTTCCTGATCGAGCACGACATGCGTTTCGTCATGGGCCTTTGCGACCGCATCGCCGTCCTCAACTTCGGCCGCATCATCGCCGAAGGCGCACCGGAGGAAATCCGGAACCATCCAGATGTCATTGAGGCCTATCTCGGAAGAGAAGATCAGCCGGAGGAAGCGTCAGTATGACTGTCCTGCTGCGCGTCCGCGACCTGGCAGTCGCCTACGGCCACATCGAGGCGGTGAAGGGTGTCACTTTTCACTTGAACGCCGGCGAGATCACGGCCCTGGTGGGCGCCAACGGCGCCGGCAAGAGCACGACGCTGCTGGCTCTGTCCGGTTTGTTGCGGCCGAAGGCGGGCAGCGTGCTGTTCGAGGACGAGGAGATTACGCGGCTGGCGCCCCACGAGATCGTCCGCCGCGGCATCGTCCAGGTGGCCGAGGGCCGCGCCATCCTAACGACGCTTACGGTGCGCGAGAATTTGGCCCTGGGTGCCTATACGCGCCGCGACAAGGCCGGCATCGACGACAGCCTGGAGCAGGTGTTCCACCTGTTTCCGCGCCTAAAGGACCGGGCCGGCCAGTATGCCGGCAACCTTTCGGGCGGCGAGCAGCAGATGCTGGCCATCGGCCGCGCACTGATGGCCAAGCCCCGGCTGCTGCTGCTGGACGAGCCGTCCATGGGCCTCGCACCGATCCTGGTGCAGGAAATCTTCCGCACCCTGGTGGAGATCAACCGCAGCGGCCTCACCATCCTGCTGGTGGAGCAGAACGTCCGTCAGGCCCTGAAGATCGCGGCCCATGGCTACGTCATCGAAACGGGCAGGATCGTCCTCGCCGATTCCGGCGCCAATCTGCTAGGCGACCCGAAGATCGTCGAGCATTACCTGGGCGGCTGAGAGTTCGTCGAACTATCGATGTTGCGCGTCCGGATGTCACGGGAACGGCTCCGCGGACTTGCGAATGAATGCGGGTGACATGGGGCCGCTTGCGGCCACTAGCCGCCGGTCATGTATGTCATTCCGTTTGAGTAGTGCAACGATGCGCCAGATGGTTGCAGGTTGAAAGGCTTTGACCTGAGCCGTATCCTGTCAGCCGTCGTCAAAGAGGAGATGATTTCTCATGGCCCGTCATGTCTGTCCCTGGTGGCTCGGCTACCTGCTGGTCAGCCCATTGCGGCGCTTGCTTGAGGGGCCGGCCAAGGTTCTGACGCCTTACGTGGGCGACGGCATGACCGTCTTGGAGCCGGGACCAGGGATGGGCTTCTTTACCCTCGATCTGGTCCGTTTGGCAGGCAATACCGGTCGGGTTATCGCGGTGGAGTTGCAACCCAAGATGCTCCAGGGACTCCGTCGTCGGGCTGCCAGGGCGGGGCTACTGGAGCGCATCGATACACGTCTTGCCCAGCCGAACAGTCTCGGTGTGGCGGACTTGAAAGGGCAAGTGGACTTCGCGTTTGCCTTCCATATGGTTCACGAGCTGCCCGACGTTGCAGCGTTTTTCGCTGAAGTGGTTAATACCCTGACCCCGACGGGAACCCTTCTTCTGGTTGAGCCTGCTGGGCATGTCCCCCTGACACAGTTCGAGCAGGAACTGAAGGCGGCATCAGCCGCAGGACTGACTGTGATGGCCCGCCCTCTCATCCGTCGTAGTCGCGCGGCCCTGCTGGCGAAAGGGGCGCATGCGGGATCAACCTGCTAATCGGTTGGTCGAGCGGCGAACTGGGCGGCATCATTAATCGACTGCCTGCGGCCAGGAACCGCCATTGACCAAGCAGTAACTCAAAGTAGATGAACATCAGCTTCAGACCAGAGAGTGGCACCGATACGACGCGGGTGATTCGTGTCCTGCCGGGTTATGCTGCCCCCCCGATTCTGGCCATTACCACCGACGCCTTCTGCGGGGATCGCTGGGTCTGCCCCTGAAGCATGAACGAATGACCACATCGGGGGGCAGTGGATCCAGATGTGCTTCTCGAGACATTGTTGAAGTGGCTGACAAAGCCAGGCTAGGAAAACCTACAATGCCTCCGGGGGTCTATATATGAAAAGCGGCACGTGGTTGCTACCGGGCTACGATCCGCCTCGAGGAGATCTAGATGCCACTGCGCTTGGCGGGCCTTTTTCTGGTGCTGTTAGGTCAGATCGTTGCGGTCGAGGCCAAGGATTTGATCCAGCCGTTTCGCGTCGGCGTGTTGTACTGGTCGATGAACATTCCCGGGCAGGTCGCCATGCGCAAGGGACTGGAAGCGGAGGCCGAGCGCATCAATGCGGTTGCCGCCAGTCGCGGCGAGCGCGGGGTAAGTTTGCTGCCCGAGGTTGCCGGCGATGGCGTCGCCGGCGTCGACCGCCAGATCGCGCAGATGCAGGCAATGGTGGCGGCCAAGCCCGATGTCATCATCGTGCAGCCGACCGACAACGCCGCGCTGGCTGTGCCGCTCAAGGCCGCGAACGCCGCTGGAATCCCAGTGGTGGCCTACGACCAATACATCAGCGGCGGCCAGTTGGCCGCCTATGTCACTTCCGACAACCGGCAGGCCGGCTACCTGGACGGCGAGTATCTGGCGGCGCAATTCCCGGGCCCGGCGCCATTGAGGCTGATCCTGGTGGAATACCCGCTGGTGTCGTCCACGGTCGAGCGGCTCAACGGTTTCCTCGACGCGCTGCACGACTACGGCAAGCCTTCTAAGATTCTCAAGACCTATGAGGCCGTCGAACCGGTTTCCGGCCGGAAGGCGGGGGAGGAGATATTGCGAGACTTCCCGGCCCGCAACAGCATCGATGCGATCTTCACCGTCAACGACGGCGGCGGACTGGCGGTGGTGGAGGTGTTGGCCAAGGCCGGCCGCGATGAGATCGCCGTCGCCAGCATCGACGGCGATCCATTGTCCGTTGAGAATATCCGCGCCCGCCGCTTGACCCGCATCGATTCGGCCCAGTTCTGCGGTCCGCTGGGCGGCGAGGCGATGAAGACGGCCTATGCCGTCGTGCGCCGCCAGCCGGTGGCACGCGAGATCCTGGTGCCGGTGTTCCCAATCACGATGGAGACGCTTGGGCGCTATCCGGGCTGGCTCGGACCGATACCCGCATCATTCAAGAAACCCTGGGCGGCAAAGCAACCCATGTGGCAGGGCGACAGCACCGCAGTCAAGTAATGAACCCTCTGACAGACCAGGACAGCTATGCGCTGCCCGACCTGGCCAATGTCGGCCGGCGTCTGGCGCTGTCCTTTGGCGCCCTGATTTTCGTCCTGATGGTCGCCGTGCTTCTGGCCGGCGGACTGTATTTGCGTGGCGTGATGGAGAACGAGCAGGACCGGCTGTCCACCTTGACCACCCATGTCTTGGCGAATGCGGTCAGCCGGGTCAGCTTTTCCGGCAAGTATCACGCACGACTCATGCTCGAGGAGATCAAGGCAGCACAGCCGGGCATTCTCTATCTGCGCCTCGTCGACAGCCAGGGCCGAATCCTCGCACACAGCGACCCGGCGCAGGACGACCAGACGGTCGATCCGGTCGCGCTGGCGGTGGTGCGCGCTGTGCTGGCTGGGCAGTCTGGGCTGCGGGTACGCCGATATGAGATCGCTGGCGAACCGGTGCGCGAGGTCAGCCTTGCCTATCGCGGCGGCTACGACAATGCGGTGATGGGCGTCATCCAGGTCGGCATTTCCGAAATCGGTCGCCAACACGCTCTCGAAAAGGGCCTTCTGTTCATCGCCGTCGTGGTTGTGGCGCTACTCGTGCTGGGCATCTTCATCACCTTGCGGATCAGTGCCCACTTCGGCAATCCGATCCGCCAAGTGGCCCAGGCGCTGGAGCACGAGCGCGCCCATCTGCGCACGCTGGTGTCGACCATCCCCGATCTCATCTGGCTAAAGAACGCGGACGGTGTCTATCTTGCCTGCAATCCCGCATTCGAACGCTTCTTCGGCGCCAGCGAGGCGGCGATCGTTGGCAAGACCGATCATGATTTTGTCGAAAAGGAACTGGCCGACTTCTTCCGGCAAAAGGATCGGGAGGCGATGGTCGCTGGCAAGCCCAGCATCAATGAGGAGTGGATCACCTTCGCCGACGACGGCCATCGGGCACTGCTGGAGACGACCAAGGTGCCGATGCTTGCATCGGACGGCAGCCTGATCGGCGTGCTGGGCATCGGCCACGACATTACCGAGCATCGCAATATCCTGCACGAACTGACCCAGCATCGCGATCACCTCGAAGAAGTCGTGGCGGCGCGCACAGCCGAACTTTCCTTGGCGAAGAACGCCGCCGAGGCCGCCAACCGGGCCAAGAGCGCCTTTCTGACCAACATGAGCCACGAATTGAGAACGCCACTGAACGCGATTCTGGGCTTCTCCGACATTCTGAGCCGTGATCCGGGGCTCTCCGCGGCCCAGAAGGAAACCCTGGCGACCATCCACAAGAGCGGCGATCACCTGCTCGGCCTTATCAACGACATCCTCGATATCGCCAAAATCGAGGCCGGTCGCGTCGTACTGGAGTCGGCGCCTTTCGACCTTGGCGGCATGATCGCCGACGTTACCGAGATGTTACGTGTCCGCGCCCAGGACAAGGGGCTGTGGCTTCTGCTGGATCAATCCTCGCAGTTCCCGCGCTACATCGTGGGCGACGAAGCCAAGCTACGGCAGGTTCTCATCAACCTGATTTCCAACGCCATCATTGCGACCGATAAGGGTGGCGTCACCTTGCGCCTTGGGTTGAAGTACAACGAAATCGACCGTCTGATCATGGAGGTGGAAGACACCGGCATCGGCATTTGCCAGGCCGACCAAGCCAAGCTCTTCCAACCCTTCGTCCAGATCGGCTCGCAGAGCAACCAGAAGGGCACCGGTCTTGGGCTGGCTATCACGCGTCAGTTCGTCGAATTGATGGGGGGGCGCGTCGCCCTCACCAGCACCGTGGTGGGGCAAGGCAGCACCTTCCGCGTGGAGTTGCCAGTGCAATTAGCGCAACCGAATGAAATCCCGCAGGCGCAAAAGGCGCGCGGCGAGATAACCGGACTGGAACCTGGACAACCCACATGCCGGGTACTGGTGGTTGAAGACCAGTTGGACAACCGGATGTTGCTGCTTCGTCTCCTGGAGGGCGCGGGATTCGACGTTCGGGCAGCCGAAAACGGTGCCGAGGCGGTGGAGCAGTTCGCGTCCTGGCAACCTCATTTCATCTGGATGGATAGGCGCATGCCGGAGATGGATGGGATGGAGGCCACTCGCCGCATCCGCGCCCTACATGGCGGCGAAGCAGTGAAGATCGCGGCGGTGACGGCCTCCACCTTCAAGGAAGAGGATATGGAATTGACGGCGGCCGGCTTCGACGCCGTCGTTCACAAACCGTTCCGCTCCGAGCAGATCTTCGAGTGCATGGAGGAGCTGTTGGGGCTGCACTTTGTGCGAACTGAGGCGGAGAAACCGTCGACGCCCACGATCGCCGCGGCCGATATACGCATCCTCATCGTCGACGATGACAAGGATTCGCGATTTCTGACCAAGGAGCTACTGAGAGAATCAGGCTTCATCCTGCGTGAAGCTGCCAGCGGGCTCGAAGCGCTCCACATTTTCGAGGAATGGCAGCCACATCTGGTCCTGATGGATATGCACATGCCACGGATGGACGGCATGGAAACGACACGCCGGCTCCGTGCCCTGCCCGGCGGGAACAAAGCCCTCGTCATAGCGCTGACCGCCGGCGCACTCGATGAGCAACTCGCGGCGTTCATCGCTGCCGGCTGCAATGAGGTGGCCATCAAGCCGGTCGAATTGAACAAGGTGCAAGCGCTCCTTGCACAGTACCTTCGCAGCACCGGCGCAAATGCCCTGTAGCCGGTGGTTGGCGCAGCAATCGGCGCCCTCGCCAAAAGCTACCGCGACGATGAACCGGCTGGGCGGCTCGATGATTCAAAGTCCGAATGATCGGTTGATCGAAAGACTTGTCTCTTCCGCCCGTGCTTTCCTTCTCGCCAGGACGCTCAGTTGGACATCAGCACCGGCACGGTCATGCTGCGCAGGATGTGCCGCGTGCCGGCGCCGCGGCTGACGAAGGGGAAGCCGATCTGGCCGTGGGCGCCCATCACCAGTAGGTCCGCCTGGTGGTCCGACGCGCGGCTGAGCAGCATGTCCATGATGCAGCTGTCCTCGATCACAAGCACATCGGTCCTGGCGGCGATGCCGTGGCAGGCGAGATGGGTGGCCACAGCGGCGCAGGACGCCTTGGCTTCATCAAAGCGCGTGTCGAGCGATAGCACGATGGCCTCGTCGCAGCCCTCGATCAGCGGCAGGGCGTCGTTCAAGGCATGGGCCGCCTCGCGGGAATCGTTCCACGCGATCAGCGGGCGTCGAAAGATGGGAGCGAAGTCGCCGACGTAGGGCACCACCAGGATCGGCCGGCCGGCATTGGTGACCACCTCTTCCGGCAATTCCGGCGGCACCTGGCTTTCGATACTGTCGTCGTGCTGGCCCAGCACCACCAGGTCGGCATAGCGTGCCACGGCGATGATCTGGCCCAGCAGGGCCATGTCGCCGCCCCGGTTGATGTCGCGCCACTCGGCCTGGGCGAGTCCTGCGCTGGCCTGCGCGAATGCCGGCTTGCTGGCAGCGGCCGCCCGCACGTACTCGGCGGGCGGCCAGGTGGGAACGACGCCGACCTGATCCGGCAGCGCGCGCTGGCCGAAGACGCCGATCAGCCGCGCCTGGTGGCGGCGGGCGATCGCCACAGCCATTTCCAGCCGAGCCTGGGTGCGTTCGCCCCGGTCCAGATGTACGATCAAGTGCTTGAGCGGCATCTGTCGCCCTCCTTCAAGAACGTCGCTTGCGGGCCATCAGCTCGCCGACGATGCCGCGGCGGAATGCCAGCACGCAGACGACGAAGATGCAGCCCATGATCACCGAGACCAGGGAGCCGACCTTGTCGGCCAGTTGGTCCTCCAGGGTGACGATGATCGCGGAGCCCACCACCGGGCCTAGGACCGTGCCGAGGCCGCCGACCAGGGTCATCAACACCACCTCGCCGGACATGTGCCAGTGGGCGTCGGTGAGCGAGGCAAAGGTGAATACCAGGGTCTTGGTGGCGCCGGCCAGACCGGCCAGGGCGGCGGAGAGGACGAAGGCGAGCAGCTTGTAGCGCGCCACGTCGTAGCCAAGCGAAATCGCTCTCGGTTCGTTTTCCCTGATCGCCTTGAGCACTTGGCCGAAGGGCGAGTGGATGGTCCGGTAGATCAGCCAGAAAGCGGTGACGCAGATGGCGAGGACAAAGTAGTAGAGATTGATGTCGACGGCCAGGTCCAGGCCGAACAGGCTGCCGCGCGGCACGCCCTGAAGCCCGTCCTCGCCGCCGGTGAAGGGCGCCTGGATGAAGACGAAATACACCATCTGCGCCAGGGCGAGGGTGATCATGGCGAAGTAGATGCCCTGGCGCCGGATTGCCAGGCTGCCGAACAGCCAGCCCAGGACGGCCGCGGCTCCGGTGCCCAGCAGCAGGCCGACGGGGGTGGGCAGGCCCCAGACCTTGAGGGCGTGGCCGGCCACATAGGCGGCCACGCCCAGGAAGGCGGCATGGCCGAAGGAGAGCAGGCCCGTGTAGCCGAGCAGCAGGTTGAAGGCGCAGGCGAAGAGTGCAAAGCAGAGCACCTTCATGACCAGCACCGGATAGACCAGGAAGGGTGCCGCCAGGAGCAGGGCGAGCAGAGCACCGTAGCCGAGGCGAAGCAGCGTTGCGGATTTCATTGGGGGGCTCATTTTTCGCGGCCGAAGAGCCCGGCGGGGCGCAGCATCAGCACCACCACCATTATGACGAACACCACCGTGGACGAGGCCTCGGGGTAGAAGACCTTCGATAGACCCTCGATGACGCCGAGCCCGAGGCCGGTGAGGATGGAGCCGAGGATCGAGCCCATGCCGCCGATCACCACTACGGCGAAGACGATGATGATCAGGTGGGACCCCATGAGCGGGTTGACCTGGAAGGCCGGCGCCGCCAGCACGCCGGCGAAGCCGGCCAGGGCGACGCCGAAACCGTAGGTCAGCATCACCATCAGCGGCACGTTGATGCCGAAGGCCTGGGTCAGCTTGGGGTTCTCCGTCGCCGCGCGCAGGTAGGCGCCGAGCCGGGTCTTCTCGATGACGAACCAGGTGGTCAGGCAGACCGTGAGCGAGGCGACGATGACCCAGGCCCGGTACTTGGGCAGGAACATGAAGCCCAGGTTGAAGGCGCCTACCAGCTCGTCGGGAATCTCGTAGGGCAGGCCGGAGGAGCCATACTGGTCGCGGAACAGACCCTCAATGATGAGGGCGAGGCCGAACGTAAGCAGCAGCCCGTACAAGTGGTCGAGCTTGTAGAGCCACTGCAGCATGCTGCGCTCGACGACGACGCCGAACGCGCCCACCGCCAGCGGCACCAGCACCAGCGAAGGCCAGTAGCCGATGCCCAGGTAGGTGAGCCCCATCCAGGCAAGGAAGGCGCCCATCATGTAAAGGGCGCCGTGGGCGAAGTTGATGATATTGAGCATGCCGAAGATCACGGCGAGCCCCAGGCTCAACATGGCATAGAACGAACCGTTCACCAGCCCGAGCATGAGCTGGCCCATGAGGGCCTGGATGGGCACGCCGAAGATCTCGGTCACGACTGATGCCTCACTTCTTTATAAGCGGGCACTTCGAGAGGGACAGGGGCTGGAAGGCCTCGGCGGCCGGGATGGTCTGCCGCACCCAGTAGTAATCCCACGGGGACTTGGATTCCGCCGGCTTCTTCACCTGCATCAGGTACATGTCATGCACCATGCGGCCGTCATCACGGATGTAGCCGTTCTTGGCAAAGAAATCGTTGATCTTTGCCTTCTTCATGGCCGCCATCACCTTCTGGGTGTCATCGCCGCCGGTGGACTTCACCGCTTGCAGGTAATGCATGACTGCCGAGTAGAGGCCGGCCTGGACCATCGTCGGCATCCTCTTGTGGCGTTCGAAGAAGCGCTTCGACCAGGCCCGCGTCTCGTCGTTCAGGTCCCAGTAGAAGGCTTCCGTCAGGTACATGCCCTGGGTCGCCTTGAGGCCCAGGCTGTGGATGTCGGTAATGAACATCAGCAAGCCGGCCAGGGACTGCTTGGGCGTGATGCCGAACTCGGCCGCCTGCTTGATGGAGTTGGTGGTGTCGGTGCCGGCATTGGCGAGGCCGATCACCTGGGCGCCCGAGGCCTGGGCCTTGAGCAGGAAGGAGGAGAAGTCGCTGCCGGGGAAGGGATGGCGCACCGCGCCCAGCACCTTGCCGCCGTTGGCGGCCACCACGTCGGAGGCATCCTTTTCCAGCGACTGGCCGAAGGCATAGTCGGCGGTGAGGAAGAACCAGGTCTTGCCGCCCTGCTTGACCACCGCCTTGGCGGTGCCATTGGCGACGGCGTAGGTGTCGTAGGTCCAGTGCACCGTGACGTCGTTGCAGTCCTCGTTGGTGATGCGGGTCGAGGCGGCGCCCGAGATCAGCGCGATCTTGTTCTTTTCCTTGGCCACCTTCATGGCCGCCAGGGCGGTCGAGGTGGTGACCATGTCGGTGACGACGTCCACCTTGTCGCGGTCGAACCACTCGCGCGCCTTGTTGGAGGCGATGTCGCCCTTGTTCTGGTGGTCGGCAGCGACCACCTCGATGGCGTAGGTGGGCTTCTCCTTGGTCTTGAAGTCCTCGACGGCCATCTTCACGGCCTCGACGGCGCCGGAGCCGGCCAGGTCGGAATAGGCGCCGGACAGGTCGGTAAGCACGCCGATCTTGACGACGTTATCGGAAATCTGCGCCTGGGCGGCGCCGGCAGCCAGGCCGCAAGCGGCTGCGACGGCGGCCGTGAGTGTTGTGCGTTTCATGTCCGTGCTCCTTTGTGGTGTGTTCAAATGCCGAGAAATTCCTGAAGGAAATCCCGTTTCTCTGCAAGCTCGTGCTGCGCGATTTCCGCCACGACGCGGCCGTGTTCGATCACGTACATGCGATCGGCGAGCGGCGCGGCGAAACGGAAGTTCTGTTCCACCAGCACGATGGTGTAAGCCTTTTCCTTGAGCTGAAGAATGATCTCGCCCAGGCGCTGCACAATCACCGGCGCCAGGCCTTCCGAGATTTCATCCAGCAGCAGCAGGTGTGCTCCGGTGCGCAGGATGCGCGCCATCGCCAGCATCTGCTGTTCGCCGCCTGACAGCCGCGTGCCCTGACTGTGGCGGCGCTCCTTCAGGTTCGGAAACATGGTGTAAAGCTCGTCGAGGCTCATGCCGTCTTCGCCGACTTGGGGCGGCAGCAGCAGGTTCTCCTCGCAGGTCAGGCTCGAATAGATGCCGCGCTCCTCGGGGCAGTAGCCGATGCCGAGCCGCGCGATCACGTGCGGCGCCAGGCCGACCGTCTCGCGGCCATTGACCACGACCGAGCCGGTGCGTTTGCCGGTGAGTCCAAGGATGGCGCGCAATGTCGTCGTCCGCCCGGCGCCGTTGCGACCGAGCAGGGACACGCACTCGCCGCGCTTCACTACGACATCCATGCCGTGCAGGATGTGCGATTCGCCGTAGAAGGCGTGCAGGTTCTTGATGCGCAGGGTTTCGTCGGCAGTCTGCATGTCACGACTTCCGAAGGCCCGCCCCGACGAGCTCGGCCGCTTCGTGGCCCATGTAGGCCTCGATCACCTGCGGGTCGGCGGCGACCTCTCCATAGGTGCCTTCGGCCAGCACAGCTCCGCGCGCCAGCACGGTGATGCGGTCCGAGATGCCCGCCACGACCTTCATGTTGTGCTCGACCATGAGTATGGTCCGGTTGGCCGAGACCTTCTTGATCAGTTGCATGACGCGGTCGACGTCCTCGTGCCCCATGCCTTGTGTCGGCTCGTCGAGCAGCATCAGTTCCGGCTCCAGCGCCAGGGTGGTGGCGATCTCCAGCGCGCGCTTGCGCCCATAGGGCATCTCCACCGCTGCCATGCCGGCAAACTCTTCCAGCCCCACCTCCGCAAGTAGAAAGCGTGCGCGCTCGTCGAGCACCTCCAGGCTCTTCTGGCTGCGCCAGAAGTGGAAGGAGGTGCCGAGACTGCGCTGGAGCGCTACGCGCACGTTCTCGAGTACTGTCAGGTGGGGGAAGACCGCGGAGATCTGGAAAGAACGGACCACGCCGCGGCGGGCGATCTGGGCCGGCCGCTCGCCTGTGATGTCGAGCCCTTTGAATCGAATGCTGCCGTGCGTCGGCTCCAGGAACTTTGTCAGCAGGTTGAAACAGGTGGTCTTGCCTGCGCCGTTGGGGCCGATCAAGGCGTGGATGTGCCCGCGACGTACGCGCAGGCTTACCCCATTGACGGCCACGAAGCCCTTGAACTCCTTGACGAGGCCGTCAGTCTCCAGGATATAGTTTTTGTCGTCCATCCCGCCGCAGGACTTGGTGCCTGACTTCGTTGGGTCTCGATCGATTATGGGGCGGACGCCGCGTTAAGGCAAGAGACCTCTCGGGCTCCGGTAATGTTGCTGGCATGCGCGGCGCACGCCTCAAGCTCCGGGACTTCTCGCCCCCAAAATAACAACCCCGCCAAGAGCGGCGGGGTTTTGGGGGTTCCCGGTTACGCTTTCCGGGGATGGGCGACGCCATCCGTTCCAGTACGGTCTACTGAGCAATGCTTGTGCCCGGCAGGACTTGTCCATCGAATTCAAGCCGTTATCGCGTTGTGACGCCGACGAATCGCCGTCGCAGTCAAGAATTCCGACACTTTCGATATAGGCGATGGCGAAATGCGGCAGTTTCCCGCCGGGCTGCCCGGTCCGGGCGGCAAAACCTGCCGCCCATGTTCGGGTAAGCTTGGGTTGCCCAGCCCTGACCCCGTAGCGCCTTGAAAAACACCCGCTTCTGCATCGTCCGCCACGGCGAGACCGACTGGAACGTCGAACGGCGTATCCAGGGACATATCGACATTCCGCTCAATGCCGTCGGCCGTGCCCAGGCCGAAGCGACGGCGGTGGGGCTCGCGGGCCACGCATTCGTTGCCGCGTACAGCAGCGATCTGGTCAGGGCCTGGCAAACGGCCGAAGCTGCTGCCCGCCGGATCGGTCTCGAGCTCAAGCCCGATCCCGGCCTGCGCGAGCGGCATTACGGGGTGTTCCAGGGGCTCACGGTGGCGGAGGCCGCTCAGCGTCTTCCCGCGGCCCATGCGCGCTACCTGGTGCGCGATCCGCACTACGATTTCGAGGTCGGCGAGAGCCTCAGCCATACCGCGGCGCGGGTGGTCGCGGCTATCGAGGCGCTGGCTGCCAGCCACCCGGGCCAGACGGTGCTGCTGGTCTCGCACGGCGGCGTTCTCGACGTCTGCTACCGCAGGGCGACCGGCCGCGAACTGTCGTTACCGCGCGACTTCCCCATTCCCAACGCGGCGCTGAACTGGATCGAGGTCGGCCCGGTGGGGTGGCGTCTTCTGACCTGGGCCGACCGTCGGCATCTTGAGCAAACGCTTGAGGAATCGGCTGAATGATAAAATCCTAGTTTTCCCCAATCCCCTCGAAAGCCGCCACCATGTTTGCCAAGCAGAACACCCTTGCCAAGGTCGACCCGGAGCTCTGGAGCGCCGTCCAGGCCGAGAACCGTCGCCAGGAAGACCACATCGAGCTGATCGCCTCGGAAAACTACGTTTCCTGGGCGGTGATGGAAGCCCAGGGTTCCCAGCTCACCAACAAGTACGCCGAGGGTTATCCCGGCAAGCGCTACTACGGCGGTTGCGAATACGTCGATATCGCCGAGCAGTTGGCCATCGACCGCGCCAAGAAGCTCTTCGGTGCCGACTGCGCCAACGTGCAACCGAACTCGGGTTCGCAGGCCAACCAGGCCGTATTCATGGCTTTCCTGAAGCCCGGCGACACCATCCTGGGCATGAACCTGGCGATGGGCGGGCATCTGACCCACGGCTCGCCGGTGAATATGTCCGGCAAGTGGTTCAACGTCGTCCCCTACGGGCTCGACGAAGGCGAGGCCATCGACTATGAGGAGGTCGAACGTCTGGCCCGCGAGCACAATCCCAGACTGATCATCGCCGGCGCTTCGGCCTATGCGCTGAAGATCGACTTTCCGCGCTTCGCCAGGATCGCCAAGGAAATCGGCGCCATCTTCATGGTCGACATGGCGCACTACGCCGGCCTCGTCGCCGCCGGCTTCTACCCGAACCCGGTGCCGCACGCCGACGTGGTGACCTCGACCACCCACAAGACGCTGCGCGGTCCCAGGGGCGGCCTGATATTGATGCGCGCCGAGCACGAGAAGGCCATCAACTCGGCGATCTTCCCGGGCCTGCAGGGTGGACCGCTGATGCACGTGATCGCCGCCAAGGCCGTGGCGTTCAAGGAAGCCATGAGCCCGGATTTCCGCAACTACCAGGAGCAGGTGATCGACAACGCCCAAGTGATGGCCAAGGTGCTGAAGGGCCGCGGTTTGCGCATCGTCTCCGGCCGTACCGAGTCGCACGTGTTCCTGGTCGACCTGCAAGCCAAGAACATCACCGGCAAGGATGCCGAAGCGGTTCTCGGCCGTGCGCACATCACGGTGAACAAGAATGCGATTCCGCATGATCCGCAGAAGCCCTTCGTGACGTCCGGCATTCGCGTCGGCACGCCGGCCATGACCACGCGCGGTTTCACCGAGATCGAGGCGGAGAAGGTCGCCAACCTGATCGCCGACGTGCTCGATGCGCCGGCCGACGAGGCGGTGATCGAGCGCGTGCGCGGCGAGGTCGCGGCGCTGTGCAAGAAGTTCCCGGTGTACGCCGCCTGACAGCCGGATGAACGGACCAAGGTGCCCGTCCCAGGCCCAGTCTTCTCGCCCGAAGGGCGAGCTAGCCAGTCGCCCCCTTCCCCGGGAAGGGGCACGGGGGGATGGAGGTCACGGAATGCTGAAGGCATTTCATGGCTTAGCCCAAAGGGCTAAGCCATGAAATGCCCCTATTGCCAGGACCCGAGCACCCAGGTGGTCGATACCCGTGAGAACGAAGACGGCGACACTGTGCGCCGCCGCCGCCGCTGCCTGGCCTGCGACAAGCGCTTCACCACCTACGAGCGGGTCGAACTGCAACTGCCGCTGGTGGTCAAGAAGAACGGCAGCCGGGTGGACTACGATCGCGACAAACTGAGCGGCAGCATGACCCTGGCCCTGCGCAAGCGGCCGGTGACCACCGAAAGCGTCGATGGCGCCATCGACCGCATCGAGGAGCGCCTGGTGACGCTCGGCGAGCGCGAGGTCTCGTCCGACTACATCGGCGAGTTGGTGATGCGCGAGCTGAAGCGCCTGGACAAGGTGGCCTACATCCGCTTCGCCTCCGTCTATCGCAACTTCGAGGATCTGGATGAGTTCTCCGATGCGATTCGCGAAGTGAAGAAGCCTCGTGTCCGCCGGCCGAGAACCACTTGATGCAGCCGTGAGCTTCACCGGCTCCGACCACGAGTTCATGGCCCGTGCGCTGCGGTTGGCGGAGCGGGGCCTCAATACAACCACACCCAACCCGCGTGTCGGCTGTGTGCTGGTCCGGAGTGGCAAGGTGGTCGGCGAAGGGTGGCATGAGAAGGCCGGCGAACCACATGCGGAAGCCAACGCGTTGCGACACGCCGGTGAAGCCGCGCGCGGCGCGACTGCCTACGTGACGCTGGAACCGTGTTCGCACTTCGGCCGCACGCCGCCCTGCGCCGATGCGCTGATCGCCGCCGGCGTCGCACGCGTGGTCGTCGCCATCGAAGACCCGAACCCGCAGGTGGCCGGCGAGGGCATGGCCAAGCTGCGCGCCGCCGGCATCGACACCGCTGTCGGCCTGATGGCCACCGATGCCACGGAGCTCAACATCGGCTTCGTCTCGCGCATGAAGCGCGGGCGGCCCT
Source organism: Rhodocyclaceae bacterium (assembly GCA_041480065.1). GTDB lineage: Bacteria > Pseudomonadota > Gammaproteobacteria > Burkholderiales > Rhodocyclaceae > Fen-999. The sequence goes on along the minus strand of JBGOZF010000044.1, from coordinate 2,471 downwards.
GGCTGCGCCTGAAAGTGGCCGCCAGCCTAGATGGCAAGACGGCGCTCAACAACGGCCGTTCGCAATGGATCACGGGGCCGGAGGCGCGCCGGGACGCCCACGCCTGGCGCGCGCGCTCCTGCGCCGTGCTGACCGGTTTCGGTACGGTGAGGGACGACGATCCACGCCTCACGGTGCGCGATGTGCCCTGCACGCGCCAGCCGCTGCGCGTGGTGGTGGACAGCCGCCTGGAGACTCCGCCGGCCGCGAAAGTGCTGACCGGCGGGCAGACGCTGATGTTCGCCGTGCGCCCGGGCGAGATGCCGGGCGCGGAAGTCGTCGTAATGCCCAACGCCGCCGGCAAGGTCGACCTGTCGGCCATGCTGGCCGAACTCGGCCGCCGCGGCATCAACGAAGTGCTCGTCGAAGCCGGTGTCAAGCTGAACGGTTCGCTGCTCGCGGCCGGCCTGGTCGACGAACTGCTGATCTACCAGGCGCCGATCCTGATCGGCGACAAGGCGCGCGGCATGTTCGATCTGCCTGAACTCGCCGATCTTTCGGGCAGACAACAACTGAGCATCATCGACCATCGCCGGATCGGCAGCGACCTGCGTTTGCTTGCCCGGTTCAAGTAGTTGCGGCGCTCCCGGCGCCGCAGGCGCCTGGGGTCGATGCCTGTTCTTGGGGCCAGACTCGGCTGGCCCTCCTGCCGGTCATGCCTTCCGGCGCTTCAGACGCAGCAGTCCGGCGAGGGCGAGGCCGGCCAGCGCCAGGGAGCCCGGTTCGGGGACGGCGGTGGCGACGAGATAATTCTGGCCGGTCGTTTGCCTGCCATTCGAGCCGCGATCGACGTAGTAGGCCGTCAGATCGTAATGCTGACTGCCCTGCGCAAAGTGCGACGACTCCAGCGCCGAGAGGACCGCATGGCCATCGTTCCAGATCGTCATGTTGGTTCCGGCAACCTTGTCCACGTGGTTGTCGGAAACGATCTCCCACAGCGCAAGCTGGAAGGCAGCGGATTTCGCCGTGTTGCCCAGGGTTCCCCGGTAGTAGTTGGAGTAGAGCGCTTCGATCTCGGCGACGTGCGTCGGATCGGCCAGCGCCTTGATGTCGTAGCTCGCGCCGACCGGCGCCGACATGGTGGCGAGATCGTCTTCCAGGTAGCTCAGGCTGCTTGACGCCGACCAGTTCCACGGGTCCACGCAGAACGCCAGATCCTTCTGCCAGGGTCCGTTCTTCGAACTGGCGACATCGATCAGGAAGGAGCCGACGTAGACGTTCCATCTTTGCGCGCTCTGGGTGCCGTTCGGTTGCAGGAGATGCAGGCCCAGATAGGATGTGCCGGCATTGACGATGGCATCTTCCTTGACGTACACGCCGAGCGGAGATGCTTGTGCGCAGACGGCGGAGAGTGCCAGGGCGGCACCGAGGGCAAACTTTCCGATTCGGTTGAAACCCAGGCTGGTCATGGTTGTCCTTGTCTTGTCCCTGCGGCCGCGGCCGGTTTCTCTGCTGGCTGGAAATGTTTGCGCCCGGTCTCCGGTTTCTTTTGCGGCTAGAATCCGGAAACAAAAGCCTTGAATCGATGTGGCGATTCTGATCGACGCGCGCGATCGAAACCAGGCGAGTATTCACGGTTCCCTTGTCTAGTATTCGACAGATTCGCGATGCACGACCTTGACCGAATACCGGCAGATCTTCCCGACGCGCTTGTCGTCCTGGCCAGGGATGGCGCGCTGCGACGCTATAAGAAGCGCGCCCTGATCATCTCCGAGGGCGACTCCGGCCAATCGCTGTTCGTCCTGCTTGAGGGTACTGTCCGTATCTACTCGCAGGATGCGCGCGGCCGCGAACTCAACTTCGGACTGCTGGAGCCCGGTAGCATCTTCGGTGAAATGGCGCTGGAAGGCGGCACCCGCACCGCTTCCGTCGAAGCGGTGTCGCCATGTCTGTGTGCGGAGATCTCCTATGGCGGCTTCAGGAAGCGCTTGGCAGAGAACCCGGATTTTGCGTACTTTCTCGTCTCGACGCTGATCAGCCGAAGCCGCAGCGCCACCGAGTCGGCCAAGAACATGGCCCTGAAGACCGTGTATCAGCGCGTGAGTGAGTTGCTGGAGAGCGAGTCGATCGAGGAAGACGGGGTGCGCACGTTTCCGAAGAAGACCAGCCAGCAGGAACTCGCCAACCGCGTGGGTGCTTCGCGCGACATGATTTCCAAGATCCTCAAGGATCTCTGCGTCGGCGGTTACATCCGGATCGATGCGAAGAAGATCGTCATCCTAAAGAACCTGCCGAGCCGGTGGTGATGCGCTCCGATTAGCGTGAAAGACACGGGGGTAAGTGCGCCTGGTGATGATCGAGCGCAGCGAGCTAACCAGAAGCCTCCCCGCGAGGGGAGGATGGGAGGGGCGGGCGCATTTGCCAGCTTGAGGCGCTACGAAGTCAGCGTATTTCATGATGCGGGGTGGTCCATCGGAGCCATGAGCGTTAGG
>JBGOZF010000043.1:0-36094 GCA_041480065.1 Rhodocyclaceae bacterium | reverse complement strand
CTGGGTGAAGCGGGCCTTGCCGAAATCGCCGCTCGCCCCGAGCGAGAACTGGTTGTCCATCGCGCCGAGCTTGCCCAGCAGCGTGATCTGAATACCCAGGCCGTAGCTGTCCTGATCGATCACCGAGCGATCGTTGGTCGCCTGTATGGACGCAGGATCGGTCGGATCGTACTCGTTGTTGACGTTGCTGCTGACGTTGTCGTTCTTGTACTTCCGGTAATAGGCGTTGCCGCCGAGGATCACGCTGTCCGAGAGAAACCGACTGCCCTTGGCGGTCAGGAAGGTCAGCTTGTTCTTGTTCAGATCGGGCCAGGTGTAGGCCGTACGAATCGTGTCGAACCAGGACACCGGCAGGGTCTGGGTGCCCTCAAGGGAGTTGTCCGCCGCGGTAAGACTGACGTCGAAATCGGTCTTCTCGTCCTGCCAGCCCACCTTGCCAAAGAATTGCTGGACCTTGCTCGAATTGTGTTCCGCCCAGCCGTCATCCTTCATGTAGTTGCCGGTGACGAAGTAGTCGAGCTTGTCGTGCTTGCCGCCGTACTCGATTTCGGTGCCTTTGCGCCCGAATGAACCACCATAGGCCTCGATCGAACCGCCGGGGTACTGGCTACCGCTCTTCGTATAGACGGCCAGCGCGCCGCCCAGCGTGTTCAGCCCGAAGGCTGGGTTCGAACCTGGAATCAGCTGAATGCTGGAAATGGCCGATGGCGGCAGGAAGTCCCAGTTCACCACGTCGCCGAAAGGCTCGTTGATGCGGACGCCGTCCTGGAAGACGGACAGCCCCTGAGGCGTGCCGAGGAGTGGCGATGCGGTGAAGCCGCGAAAATTCACGTCGGCCTGAAACGGGTTGCCCTGACCGGAATTGATGGTGACACTGTTCGGGTTCTGCTCCAGGTATTCGCCAATGTTCGACTGCCGCTGCTGGCGGACGTCCTTGCCGGTGTACATCTGCACGTTTGCCGGAACGTCGCGTACGGCCGTTCCCAGGCCGGGCAGCGGCGTAGTGCCGACGACCACGACCGTCGGTAGTTCGAGCGCCTCAGTGGGATTCTCGGCGGCCTCGGCCGTTTGATGCGCGAACAGTGCCACAGCGTTGGTGACGGCAATTGCCAGCGTTTGACGTCGTATCAGCCTGTGAGAACTCATTTTGTATCTCCTCCTGTGGGTTTCGGCTGTCATCGCCGATCTGTTGTCAACATGCCATCGCCGATCCGTCGGGCATAGGGAATTTCTCCCGAGTTGCCGATTCGACTTGCCAGCCGCTCTGACGGATGAAACCAGCCCATCCAAGGCGTAGCCCGCTCGGCATGGCTTGTGCATGCCCTTTAGATTCGGGCTACCTGGACGCCTTTTGTGCCGATCCCGTGACAGCGAGAACGCAATGATTGAAGGAGAAGCAACGCTTCGGCTCATCGACGTCGCGCTTATCCGCTGGATCGGATACCAACAAAGCTGAGGAGATCGATCGTGCAGCCAGAAGCGAGACATGCCGGAAATGTCGTGCTAATCCAGGGAGCCGCTCTGTGGCTGCTGATGGCGCTGGTATTGGCGTGGTGCATGGTGGGCCTGAATTTTGGTGTTGGCCCGTTGAAGGCGATCTTTTCGGGGAAATTCACCCGCCTGCTGCAGGCCCATATCGATCTTCTGCTGATGAGTGCCCTGATCTTCGGCTTCTATGCCGCACGGGTGCCAATGCCTTGGCATGTCCGCTGGGCGATGGTTGTCGGTGCGTTTACCAACTCCACCATGTTTCTGTTGATGTCCATCTTTCCGGAACTGGATACGCAGGCGCCACCCGCGGATCTGTTCCGGCAGATTTTCCAGATTTATGTGCTCGCAAGCATCATCACCACGAGCTATGGGTTTGGTAAAGGTGCAGTGATCGTGCTGCGGTCGACCTTCAGGGCGCGCCCCGAGTCTTCTTGACGCTATGTTCCGCCGGCCCAACCAAGGGAGAACGCCATGATCAAGGAAGAACAGCTTCAGGACTGGCGAGCCTGCGCCCTGCGGGTTGAGGAAGAGGTCAACAAGGCCATCGTCGGTCAGGGTGCGACGGTGCGGCTCATCAACGTCGCGCTGTTCGCGCGCGGCCACGTGCTGCTCGAAGGGGACGTTGGCGTCGGCAAGACCACCATCCTGCGCGCCTTTTCGCGTGCCATCGGTGGCGATTTCGAGCGCGTCGAAGGCACGGTCGATCTGATGCCCGGCGACCTGATCTACCACACGTACGTCGACGACCTCGGCAAGCCCCGTATCGATCCGGGTCCGCTGCTGCGCCATGGCGAGCGTCTGGCCACCTTCTTCTTCAACGAAATCAACCGCGCCCGTCCCCAGGTGCAGTCGCTGCTCCTGCGCGCCATGGCCGAACGCACGGTCTCTGCCTTCAATCGCGAATACCGCTTCCCGCACATGACCGTGTTTGCCGACCGCAACCGGGTGGAAAAGGAAGAGACCTTCGAACTGGCCTCGGCGGCTCGCGACCGTTTCATGTTCGAGTTGCGGATGCCGACGCCCGGCGACTTCGCGGTGCGCCGCGCGCTGGTATTCGATCCCGACTTTCACGACGTGGATGAATTGCTGCAGAAGGTCGCGCCCGGTGTGCTGCCCTGGCAGGAACTCAACCACATCGGCGCGGCGATACAGCGCAGCGTCAGTGCCAGCGAAGCCCTGGAACGCTATGTCATCGATCTGTGGGATGCCACCCAATCGCCGACGAAGTTCGGCATCCATCTCGACGGCATCGACATGAACAAGCTCATCCTCGCCGGGGCCAGCCCGCGTGGCATGATGTCGCTCACTCGCGCCGCCCGCGTCGTGGCCTGGCTTGCCGGGCGCCGGCATCTGCTCCCCGACGACATCCAGGCCGTAGCGCCGGCGGTAATCGGCCACAGGATCTTCTTCACGCCGGTGTATGAACTGCGGCGCGCGCAGATCGCCGATGACTTGGTGGCGCAGATCCTGGACAAAGTGCCGACCCCGCGCTAGCCATGAGCCAGGAATTCCACTATCGCCTGCCGCGCCGCGTCGGCGGTTGGCACCCGGGTTCCCATCGCGGTTCCAGCCTCGGCGCCGGCCAGGAATTCGTCTCCCACATGAGCCTCTTCGACCGGCCCGATCCGCGCCGCCTCGATCTGCGCGCCAGTCTGCGCCACACCGGCGACGACTGGCTGGTGCGGGTCAATCGGCAGCGCGTCGGCATCCCCGTCCATGTGCTGGTGGATGTGTCGGCATCCATGAGTTTCGGCACGCCGCGAACCAAGCAGGAGGTCATTGCCGATTTCGTCGAAGCCCTGGGGCAGAGCGCCTTTCGGGTCGGCGACGCCATGGGACTGCTGGCCTTCGATGATGAAGAACGCCCTGAACTGTTCATGCCGGCTCTGTTGAGCCGGGGCATTGGCAGCGTCATGGCCTCGCAGTTGCGGCAATGGCGGAGTCGGCCGGGGCGCGGAGAGGGGCGGCTCGGGCTCGATGACGCCGCACTGCATCTGGCCGGGCGCCGGGGCCTGGTGTTTCTGGTCTCCGACTTTCACTGGGACCTGGAGCAGATCTCCCCGGTGCTGGATCTGCTCGTCCACGCCCACGTGGTGCCGATGGTCGTCTGGGACGCGGCCGAAATGGAACCGCCACGCGAGGATGCGATCGCTCCCTTGCAGGACATGGAATCCGGGCGAACGCGTTGTCTCTGGCTGCGCCCGAGGCTGCGCCAGCAATGGCGCGACGGGGTGACTGCGCGTCGCGCCCAGATCGTCCAGTTCTTCGCCGTCAGGGGCGTGCACCCATTCTTCGTCTGCGGCGCCTTCAACGGTGAAGCCCTGTCGCAGTACTTCTTCGAGACCGCCGCGTGATCGACACACGACGTTCCGCCATCACGGTGCCCTTGGCGATTGCGTTCGCGGGATTGTCTGCGGTTGCCGACGCCGCACCTGTGCCTGTTGCGGTAGTCGAGCAGCCGCGTCCCTTCGGCTATTTCCTCGGGGATCGCCTGCAGCAGCGTGTGCTCCTCGAACAGCAGGGCGAGACGCTCGAACCGACCGCCTTGCCGCAGCCCGAGCGGCTCGGCGTCTGGATCGAGCGGCTTTCATCGCGAACGGAAACCGACCCGGCGGGACGCCGTTGGCTGACCGTCGACTACCTGATCACCAATGCCGCTCCGGCGTTGACCACCATCAGGATTCCCGGCTGGGAGCTCAAAGGCGCCACGCGAAAGGGCGGCAGCGCAGTGGTGCAGAGCATTGCACCCTGGGCGATACACGTGGCCGCGCTGACGCCAGTCGAAGTTGCTACCGCCGAAGCGCTGCGGCCTGACCGGTCCGCATCGCTGATTGCCACCGAGCCCATCGTGCAACGATTGCAACTCTCCCTCGGTGTTCTGGTTACGATGCTATTGTCCTGGCTGGGCTGGGTGCTTTGGCGCAATTACAGGGCTACGGCGCACCAGCCTTTCGCCAACGCGTGCCGGCAGTTGCGCGGGCTGAATGAAACCGACGCCATCGCCTGGCATGTCCTCCACCGCGCCTTCGAGCGTAGCGCCGGCCGCACGGTGCAGCGTTCATCGCTGGATAAGCTGTTTCAAGCCAAGCCACACCTGACTTCGTTGCGCCCGGAGATCGAGGAATTCTTCGGGCGATCGGAAGCCTTCTTCTTTTCCGGCGGCAAGGCACCCGAATCCATCGACCTGCACGGCCTCTGCAAGAAGTTGCGCCGACTCGAAAAGCGGCACGAACGATGATCGGCCAACTGGACTTTCTCCGCCCCTGGCTGCTGCTGCTCCTGCCCTTGGTCGCATTGCCGCTGCTGGCCCGCAAGCGCGACAACCTCGCTTTTCCTTCCGTGGCCTGGTTGCCAAGAGATCCCCTTGGCCAAACCCTCGCCCGTCTATGGCGCGCTGCTGCCGTGCTGGCCATCCTGTCGCTCGTCCTGGCCTTGGCGGCGCCCGGCCGGCCCGAGAGCGAGGTGACCCGCACCGGCCGCGGCGCCGAAATCCAGCTGCTGCTGGATCGCAGCCGCAGCATGGACGACCGCATGCTGCCGAGCGATTGGCGCAGCCTTGATCCGATCATCGTCTATCAACAGGCGAGATCGCGCGGGCCGCAGAAGATCAAGGTCGCGCGCGAGGTGTTGGCGAAGTTCGTCGAGCAGCGCCCCCATGATCGCTTCGGCCTGACTTTGTTCAGCACCAATCCGATTCACGTCGTCTCCTTCACCCAGCATGACGAGATCGTCCTGGCCGGCATCACGGCCGGCGCCACGGGGCGCGGACTGGCGGATACCGACGTCGGGCGTGGGCTGATCTCGGCGATCGGCGAGTTCGATCAACGCGTCTACTCCGGCAGCCGCATCATCGTGCTGGTGTCCGACGGCGGCGCCCAACTCGACGACGAGACCAAGCAGCGCATTCGGGCCGGCCTGCAACGGAATCGCATCGCCTTGTACTGGATCTACCTGCGGTCCCTCAACAGCCCCGAGTTGGACAAGGCGCAGGACGAGGGCATGGCGGAAATTGCGCTCCATCATTACTTTCAGACCCTGCAGACGCCCTATCGCGCCTATCAGGCCGAAATTCCCGAAGACCTGAGCAAGGCGATCGCCGACGTCGGGCAGCAACAGAATTTCCCGCTCGACTATATCGAGCGCATCCCGCGCCAGGACTATGCAGCCTATTGCGTTGCCGTCGGCCTCGTTTGTTGTCTCCTGATGCTGACCTATCGCTGGTTGCTGTTGCGGAGCTGGCAATGAGACGACGCTCCCTGCATCTCGCCTTTGCCGCGGTGAGCCTGATTGCCGCAGGGCTTGCCGGCGATTTCGGCTGGCAGTGGCAACAAGCGCGCCGGATCAACGCCGCCATCGCAACAGCCGGTCAAAGCGATGCGCCTCTGGACGACCAAGCCACCCCGGAAAGCCAGCTTGCCCGCGCGCTTGCGCTTTCCCGGAATGGCGCCTCCGATGCGGCCATCAGGGCCTACAAGGCCCTGGTGCAAAACGAGCGCGACGACATCAGGCAGGCGGCGCTCTACAACCTGGGCAATCTCTACCTGCGCGAAGCGCTGAAGGACGGCGCGACGGAAGCGGCGCGCTACATGCCCCTGATCGAGCTCGCCAAGCAAAGCTATCGCAGCCTGTTACGCCTGAACAGCGATGACTGGGACGCCCGGCACAACCTGGAACTGGCGCTGCGGCTTGCCCCTGAGTATGACGAAGAGATCATGGAGAACTCGGAGGCTCTTGTGCCCAAGGAGCGCGCCATCACCACCATGCAGGGGCACAAACTGGTGCTGCCATGAGCTTCATCGGCCGCTTCGATCGCGACACGTGGGCCGTTTCGCTCGCGTTCGTCATGATGCTGCTGGCTTTGCTCATGCCGCCCCTGGACCTGAATCAACGCACCTACGACACCCTCATCGTCTTCGACATCACCCAAAGCATGAACGTCGAGGACTACGAGTTCCAGGGCAGTCCGGTCAGTCGGCTGGTCTACGCGAAAGCCGCCCTTGCCGATGCCCTGCACCGACTTCCCTGCGGCTCGCGTATCGGTTTCGCGGCCTTCGCCGAATACCGCACACTGCTTCTGCTGGCACCGATCGAGGTTTGCGGCAACTACAACGACTTGCTCGCCACGCTCAACAACATCGACGGCCGGATGCGCTGGGGCAACGCCAGCCAGATCGCCAAAGGGATCTTCTGGGCTTTGCGCGTGGCCAAGGAGATCGAGCCTCGGCCCAATGTTCTGTTCATGAGCGATGGCCAGGAGGCGCCGCCGCTGGACGTGCAGGAGATTCCGCTCTTCGATGACCTGAAGACCGGCGAAGTGCACGGCTGGATCATGGGTGTCGGCGGCGACATTCCGCGGCCGATCCCCAAGACCGATAGCCAAGGCAGGCCCCTGGGCTATTGGCATCCGGAGGACGTGGTTCAGCTCGAAGGTAGTCAGGGCCCGCAGAGCCAGGAGCATCTATCCAGCGTGCGCGAGCCGCATTTGCGCGCCCTGGCCGATCAAACCGGCCTCGGGTTCACCCGCTTGCAGGGGTTCGACTCGGTTGCCAAGGTGCTAAGCGATTCCCGCGAGGCACGCGAGCGGCGGGTGCCTACCGACATGGATTGGCTGCCTCTCGGCATCGCGCTGCTGCTACTGGCTCTGCGCTTTCGTCCCGACGTATCCCCTGCGTCAGTCCCCATTCTGGGGCGGTGGGGGCAGACATTCTGGCGGAATTAAGCTAGGATGCCGCCAGAGAGGCGGAGTATGCATAAAGATATAGACTTGCCTGCGCCGAACGCGCGGAGTGAGATCATCGGTCCCCAAGAGCCCATCGCAATAAGTGAGAGCGAGGCGCAATACCGCTCGCTGCTTGCAGTCATGGCGGAGGGGGTGGTGTTTCAGGATGCGGATGGCCGCATTGTGGCCGTCAATCCGGCGGCCGAACGGATTCTCGGTTGTTCCGCCACCGAGGTTCTGGGGCAGGGTCCAACGCTTCCCTGGCTGATCCTGCGTGAGGATGGGAGCCCTTTCCCCGCCGAACACCACCCGTCGATGGTGACATTGCACACGGGGAGGCCCCAGTCGAACGTGGTGATGGGCATTCGGCGCGCCGACGGCACGCTGGTCTGGATTTCCGCGAGCTCCCGGCCGCTGTTCGCCGCCGGCGAATCGGCCTGCCACACCGTGGTGACGGTCTTCCAGGACATTACCCAGGAACGGCAGTTGGCGGAGGCGCTGCGGCAGGAAGAGGCCCAACGCAAGTCCTTGCTCGAAGCCATCCCCAACCCGTTCTTCTACAAGGATTGCGCCGGCCGCTACCAGGGCTGCAACACCGCCTTCGAACGCTACTTGGGGCTGAGCAGGGACGAAATCGTTGGCCGGACGGTGTACGACATTTCGCCTAAGGAACTCGCGGACCGCTATTTCGCTGCCGACAAGGCGTTGTTCGACCAGCCCGGAGGAACCCAGGTCTACGAAGCCAACGTGCGCTGGGCCGACGGTTCCCTGCGCGACGTGATATTTCACAAGACGACCCTCACCGGGGCCGATGGCAGCGTTGCCGGCCTGACCGGCATCATCGTCGACATCACCGAACGCAAGCGGATGGAACAGGCTCTGAGCCTGCGCGAGCAGCAGTACCGGACCCTGGTGGAGCATAGTCCCGACCTGATCGTCCGCTACGATGCCGCGCTGCGCCGGGTCTATGTCAATCCGGCCTGGGAAAAAGCCAGCGGCCTGTCCGCCGAGGAGGTCCTCAATGTGCCGATGGCCGATATCCCCAGGGTGCCCCAGCCTGTCACGAGCGAGTATGTGGCGGCGCTGCGGCTGGCGGCGGAGAGCGGAACCCGGCAGGCAGTGGAGTTTGCCTGGGTGAATGCCCGCGGCGAGACGCTGGATCTGCAATACGTCGTCGTGCCGGAACGCGATGCCAGTGGGAAAGTGGTCAGCGTGCTGACGGTCGGCCGGGACATCACCGAGCACAAGCGGGCAGAGGAAGCGCTGCGCAACAGCGAGTCGCACCTACGCCGGGTCAACCGGGCGCTGCGGACCTTGAGCGCCGGCAACGAAACGCTGGTGCGGGCCGTCAGCGAACAGGAACTGCTGGAGCGCATGTGCCAGGTCATGGTGGAAGTGGGCGGCCATGCCATGGCCTGGATCAGCGAAGTGGCACCGGGCGGCAAGGCCGTCGAGCTGCGGGCCTGGGCCGGATCGGACGACGCGGGCTTGCGCGAGTGCGTCCGCACCAGCACTTGTCGTCCCCTGGTCGAGGCCCTCGAACGGGGCGTCCCGCTGGTCGTTCACGACCTGGTCCGAAACCCGCTCCACATCAAGTGCCGAGCGCAATTCCTGACTTGTGGAGTCCGCTCGGGGTTGATCCTGCCCTTGCACAGCGAGGGGGAGATCTGGGGTGCGCTTTCCATCTACTCGACCGATCTGGCGGCCTTCGACGACGGCGAGCTGGCGTTGTTGACCGAACTGGGCGCCGACCTGGCCTACGGCATTCGTGCCTTGCGTAACCGATTGGACCGGGAGGAGGGATTGCGCCGCATCCAGTCGACCATGGAGGCGACGATCCAGGCGCTGGCCAGCACCGTCGAGTTGCGCGACCCCTATACCGCCGGCCACCAGCGGCGCGTCGCCCAGCTGGCAGTGGCGATCGGGCGCGAGCTTGGACTGGCGGGCGATCGCGTCACCGGCATTTATCTGGCGGCGATCGTCCATGACATCGGCAAGATCTATGTGCCGGCGGAAATCCTCACCAAGCCGGGACGGCTCTCCATGCTCGAATTCGACCTGGTGAAGACCCATGTCGAGGCCGGCTACGACATCCTGAAGTCCATCGATTTCCCCTGGCCGATCGCGGAGATCGTGCGCCAGCACCATGAGCGCATGGACGGCTCGGGCTATCCGAAGGGCGCACGAGGCGATGGATTGTTGTTGGAATCGCGCATCCTGGCCGTGGCGGACGTGGTCGAGGCCATCGCGAGTTTTCGCCCCTACCGTCCGGAACTCGGTATCGATGCCGCCCTCGCGGAAATCTGGGCCGGCCGGGGCGTCCTCTTCGACGGCGACGTCGTCGATGCCTGCACTCGTCAGTTCAGGGAAAGAGACTTCGCGTTCGAATAGGCGCCCGAAATCTCCGGGCTAGAGCCACAGGTAACGCAGTCCGACCCAGGCGCCACGCGGCACGCCAGGCCCGCGGAATTGCTCGTTGGTGACAGCGGTGGCGTCGAAGGTTCGTCCGGGGCCGTTGAAGAAGTTCTCGCCAAGCAGGCCGAAGTTCGCATACTTCCGATTGAACAGGTTGCTGACGCGCGCGAACACCTCGAAGCGGCGCGCAATGCCGTAGCGCCCGTCCAGATTGACGACGGTGTAGCCGGGCACTCGGCCATTGATGTCCTGGTTGTTCTCGTCGCCGCGGGCGAAGACCGGGCTGTTGTGAATCACGCTGACGCCGATCGACGCACGCTCCGCCCAGTCGTACTGCGCGCGCAGCTTGAGGCTGTGGCGCGGGATGCCGGGAATGTGATTGCCGGGGCTGACCCGGATGGCGCGGGTGACCGGATCGGCGCTCGAATTGCTCGGCGAATTGACATCGAACGACGACTGGAAGGTGGCGTCGACATAGCTGTAACGGGCGCTCAGCGAAAGCTCATCCAGTTTCGTTGCCATCGACAGTTCGACACCCTGGCGCCGCGTCTGGCCGACGTTCTGGAAGTAACCGGCATTCACGGCGCCGCCGCCGGCGCTGATGAACTGGATGTCGTCCGTGAGTTCGGTGCGGTAGATCGCGGCGCTCCATTGGCTGGCGCCGTCCAGCTTGCCGCGGGCACCGGTTTCCATGGTCCGCGAGACGACCATCTTCAGTTCCGGATCGGCGATGAAGTTGTTGGGCAGTTTGCAGGGAGCATCGCTGGAGGCACAGGCGAGCTCGATCGGGGTCGGCGCACGCATGCCTTCGTTGTACGTGGCGTAGGTCGTGAGCTTGTCGCTCGGCGAATAGTTGAGTCCGATCGCCGGGTTGAAACGGCTGTAGGTGTGCTGGCCGTTGAGCAGCGGATCGGTGCCGGCGCGGTCTTCGATCTTCACGGTGGCCCGGTTGTAACGGGCCGCGACGGTCAGCGTCCAGGCCTGGTCGAATTTCAGCGAGTCGCTGAAGAAGAGGCCCCAATAGCGATTGCTGGTAGCGGCATCGGTCTGGCGCACGAACCCGGACGTGGCGACAGTACCGCGGTCCACGGTGAAGGCGGCCGTCTGGCTATCCTGGATGAAATCGGCACGCCCGAAGTCGCCGCTGGTGCCGAGGACGAATTGGTTGTCGCGGCCGGCGAGTTGGCCGAGCAAGGTCATCTGCACACCGAGACCGTAGCTGTCCTGGTCGATTTCGGATACGTCGTTGGTGGCCTGGACCGGGTCCGCGATCGGATCGTAGTTGCCATTGACGTTGCTGTTGAAGTTGCGGGTCTTGTACTTGCGGTAATAGGCATTGGCGCCGACGATCATGTCGTCCGACAGAATGCGGCTGCCCTTGGCGGTCAGGAAGGTCAGTTTGTTGTCGTTGATATCGGGATAGGTGTAGGGCTGACGAATGTTGTCGAAGAAGGCGGGGGGCAAAGTCTGAGTGCCCTGCAACCTGTTGTCAGCCAAGGTCAGGCTGATGTCGAGGTCGCTCTTCTCATCCTGCCAGCCGACCTTGCCGAAGGCCTGGCGGACGCTGCTCGGGTTGTGCTCGGCCCAGCCATGGTCGTCGAGGTAATTGGCGGTGAAGAAATAGTCGAATTTCTCGCGCTTGCCGCCGACCTCGAACTCGCCACCCTTGCGGCCGAAAGAGCCCGCGTAGGCTTCGACCCTGCCGCCCGGATACTCGCTGCCGCTCTTGGTATAGATGCTCAGTGCACCGCCCAGTGTGTTCAGTCCAAAGGTCGGGTTGGAACCTGGAATCAACTGGATGGACGAGATCGCCGACGGCGGAATCAGGTCCCAATTCACGACGTCGCCGAAGGGCTCGTTGATGCGGACGCCGTCCTGGAATACGGAGAGGCCCTGGGGGGTGCCCAGCACGGGCGAGGCGGTGAAGCCCCGATAGTTGATGTCGGCCTGGAAGGGATTGCCCTGTACCGCATTGATGCTGACACTGGTCGGGTTGTCCTCCAGGTATTCACCGACGTTGGTGGATCGCTGCTGGCCGACGTCGCGGCCGCTGAAGATCTGCACGTTGGCGGGAACATCGCGGATCGGCGTGGCGAGGCCTGGCAGGGGAGTCGTGCCGACGACATCGACTGCGGGCGTCTCGAGCGCTTCGGTCGGGTTTGCCGCCATCGCCACTTGGGGCGCCGCAGGACAGGCGATTGCGACAAGCGCAACAGCCAGCGCGCGGCGGCGCGCCACTGGACGTTCGTGATACATGGGTTGCCTCCTGCTTATTGTTTTCGCATCAATTCAAGCGATTTTCATGCCGAGTGCCGGGGCAGTTTGTGCGCTGCAATCCAACGCTTTTGCATGCGGGCATTTCCCTGACCGGATGCGGTGGCGCGCGCCGTATCGCCCAAGTGGCGCAGAAGTTGCATTTCTGTCTGGTAATGAAAACTGTCCTGTTTATGAGACATGCGGAGAGCACCTGTAACGTGTCAGGTGTGTGCAACGGCGATCCGTCCGTTCCGGCACCGTTGACCGAGAAGGGCCGGCGCCAGGCCGACGCTGCTGCTGCGCGCCTGCGCCATGCGCCGATCGACCTGGTGCTGGTGTCGCAAATGCCCAGGACACAGGAAACCGCCACGCGGGTCAACCGGCATCACCGGGCGCCGGTGCGGATCGATGCCCGTCTCAACGACCGGCGCACGGGTTTCGAGGGACGCCCGGTGGCCGACTATCTGGCCGCGCGCCAGGAGGATCCGCTGGGGTTTCGCGGCGAAGGCGGCGAGACCTATGGCGAACTCAAGTCAAGGGTACTCGATCTGCTGGCAGAACTTCCCGGGCTGCCGGCGCGCCGCCTGCTGGTCGTCTCGCATCACGAGGTCTTGCAGGTCGTGCACGGACATTTCAGCGGCATCCCGGACGAGGAGATATGGAATCTGCCGGTCGACCATGCCAGCGTCCTGGCCTGCGAATTGGGAATGCGGTGAACGGCATGCGCCAGGAAATGGAGCTGTTCGAATGCGCCCTCGACCTGGTGCGCGGTGATACGGACATCGGCGCCGGCTTCAATTGGCCGACCGAATCGGAGTCCGGTAGTCGACGCTTCGACTCGGCCTGGGCCGAATACCTGGATCGCCTGGATACGCTGCCATCGCTGGCGGCACCGGGCTTCGCCGCCCAGATGGCGGCACCGCCGCATCCGGCGGCGCTGCTCGGCTACTTCGCGGCGATGCTGCGCAACCCGAACAACCACGATTCGCGCTTCGCGGCGGCGACCTTGGCCATGGAACGCGAGGTGGTGTCCCAACTGGCGGCGATGTTCGGTTTCACCGCTTCGTCCGGCGGCCACCTGACCGGTGGCGGCACGCTGGCCAATCTCGACGGACTCTGGAGCAGCCGGCAACGTCATCCGCGCGGCGCCATCGCCTTCAGCGAGGACGCCCATTTTGCTCACGAGCGGATCTGCCGCCTGATGGGCCTCGAGACACGGCGGATCGCATGCGATACGAACGGCCGCATGGACCTGAACCGACTCGAAGATGGCTTGCGCCGCAACGCGATCGGCACGGTGGTGTTGAGCGCCGGAACGCCGGGGCTGGGTGCCGTCGACCCGATCGATGCCGTGGTTGCGCTGCGCAGACGCTACGACTTCGGCATCCACGTCGATGCCTCCTACGGCGGCTTCTTCGCGCTCTTGTGCCACGATGCCGAGTCGTCCCTGTCGGCCGAAACGGCCCGGGCTTTCGCGGCCATCGCGCAATGCGATTCGGTTGCCGTCGATCCGCACAAGCATGCTTACCAGCCCTACGGCTGCGGTTGCATCCTGTTCCGCAACGGCGGCGAGGTGACTTTCGCCCAGCGCTCGCCCTACACGCAGTCGGCTGCCCGGTCCGGTCTCGAGTGTTCGCGACCGGGTGCGGCGGCCGGCGCGCTCTGGTTGACCCTGCGCTGTCTGCCGCTGAGCCGCAGCGAGGGTTTCGGCCCGCTCCTGCGGGATTGCCGCGAGGGCGCCCGGCGACTCGCCGCGCAGCTTGGCAGCAGCGATTTCTTCAACTTGCATGTGGCGCCGGAATTGGGGATCGTCACCTTCCTGCCGCGCAGCGATGGCGGCGCAGGAATCTCGGCGGCGAGCCGACGTCTGGTGGCCGAAGCGGAGGCCGAAGGCGTGTTCCTGAGCCTGCTGCGACTGCCGGCGGCGCGCCTTCGCCTCATGCACCCGGGCATCGCGGTGAAGGACGCTGAGGCAGAAATCCTGCGCGCCGTGTTGATGCGCCCGGCCCAGCGCGACTTCGTGCCGACGATGTCGGCCATCCTCGAACGGCTGGCGGCGCAGGCCGATGCGATCAGGCCGGGCTCGCCGACGCCCCGGCCGGCGCCATTCGGCCCGGTGCTTCCGCCTGGAGTTCTACCAGCTTTACCCGTTGCAGGCCGCGGACAGCGTTACTGATGTACAGGGCATCGGCAAGCTGCAGGTCGCGCGGATAAAGCGTGCGTTCGACGATCGGCACCGGTTGTTCGCGCAGCAGTTCGCGCCGCATGACGCCGTTGAGCAGCCCGGCGGATTCGGGCGGGGTGTGGAGTACGCCACCGAAGCTCAGATAGATGTTGCTGCGGGCACCCTCGCAAAGCTCACCGCGTTCGTTGCAGAAGATCGCGTCGAAGATCTGGGGTAATGCTGCCAGCCGTTGCAGTTCGGCCTCGTATTCATGGCGCACGGTGGTTTTGTGCTGGCGGAACAGGTCACGCGAATCGGTCCGTTGCCGTGCCAGCACAACGCGCACTTCGCCGCTCGCCGGGGGAATCGGAGTCGAGCGGATACTGACGTCGCCATTCTTGTCGAGCAGCAGCCGGGTGCGCTCCGGCCCCGCGACCGCCAGCCCGCGGGCATGGGCAACCAGCGCCGCACGAGTCTTGTCCACATCGCAGAGGAAGGCGAAGTAGCGGGCTGACGCGGCCAGACGGCGCAGATGGGCGTCCAGCAACGGATAAGGTTTGCTCCTGGCCGGATCGAGCAGCAGGGTTTCGATCAACTGGAATTCGGCCGCCAGGTCCGTGACGAAGCGGGCCTTCCAGCGACACTCGGCCAGTTCGCCGGCCGGGTCGGAATCGGCAACGATGCCGCTGCCGATGCCGAGCGTTCCCGTGCCATCCGCTTGCAGTGTCAGGGTGCGGATGGGCACGTTGAAGCTGAAGTCGCCGCCGGGTCGCAGGTAGCCGATGGCGCCGGTATAGACGCCGCGCGGGCCCGGCTCCAGTTCGGCGGCGATCTGCATGGCGCGGATCTTCGGTGCGCCGGTGACCGAGCCGCAGGGGAAGAGGGCGCGGAAGATCGTTGCCAGCGAGGCGCCCGGCGCCTCGGCGCTGACCGTCGAAGTCATCTGCCAGACGGTGGGGTAGGGCTCGATGTCGAACAGGCGGTCTACCCTGACGCTGCCGAGCCGGGCCAGTCGGCCGAGGTCGTTGCGGATCAGGTCGACGATCATCAGGTTCTCGGCGCGGTTCTTTTCCGATGCGGCCAGCTCGTCGCGGTAGGCGGCGTCCGTCGCGGCATCGGCACCGCGCGGCGCGGTGCCTTTCATGGGGCGCGTCGTCAGGCGGTCGCCGCGGCGTTCCAGGAACAGTTCCGGCGACAGCGACAGCAGGCTGCGGTCCGGCAGTTGCACGTAGGCGCCGTGATGCACCGGCTGGGCCTGGCGCAGCCTGGCGTAGAGCGCCAGGGGATCGCCGTAATGGCGAAAGTGCAGCGGGAAGGTGAAGTCCACCTGGTAGCAGTCACCCTCGGCGATGTAGGCAAGGATGCGCCGGATCGCCGCGAGGTAGCCGGCCTCGTCGAGCATCGGCTGGAGATCGGCGATGCCGGCAATACGCCTTGATGGCGGCAGGCTGGCCCGATGGGCGGCCAGGAACGCGGCAACCTCGTTGCCGTCGAGGTTCTGGGCGCGGCGGAAGACAAAGCCTTGCAGCAGGGGTTTGCCGCTTACGGCAGGTTTGGCGAAAGCCTTGGGCTCCAGCCAGTAACCCAGTTCGTAGTCGGCAACGATGGCCAGGTGACGCCCCGCTGCGGCTGCCGCATCCATGCGCGCGAGGGTAGAGTCGATCTGGTCGGGATGGTCGCAGACGATGGTCCGGTCAAGGTCGGCAAGCAGCAGCGAACTGGCCTGGCCGGCTGTACTGAGGCTGTCGTCGAAGAGGGCGAAGGGCGCGTCGGGTAGCGCAGTCAAGGACATATCGAGGCGCCGGGTGGCCCGGACGCGCGTTCTTCTGGCGGGGATTGCGATTGTACTCACGCAACCGCCTCCTGAGGCCGGGCGGTGACGGCGGCCGGCGGGAAATCGATACGCCGGACGGCCTGGTCATCGCAGGACTCCAGCCAGGCCCCGGCTGGACCCAGACCCGGGATCACGCAGTCCGGCGCGATTTCGAGCAGCGGCAACAGCACGAAGGCCCGCTGATGGGCGCGCGGATGCGGCAACGCCAGTTCGTCGCCGGAAAGCTGCAAGTCGTCATAGATCAGGATATCGAGGTCCAGGGTGCGCTGCCCATTCCGGAACTCGCGGATCCGTCCGTGCCTGGCTTCGATGGCGCGCAGGGCACGCAACAGCCGCAGCGGGGCGAGCGTGGTGCGGATTTCGGCGACGGCATTGATGAAGTCGGGCTGCTCGGCGTAGCCCATCGGCGCAGTGCGATACAAGGCGGAACAGCAGCGCATTCGCACGCCGACCAGCGCGGCGACTTCCGTACACGCAACGCGCACCTGGTTTTCCGGTTCGCACAGATTGCTGCCCAGACCGATATAGACGCGGTGGGGGTTCATGATTGCGTTCGACAATAGCCCTGCCGAACAGATGCAAGCATCGGGCCATTGGCTACAGTGCCCGTGCGCACTGGATTCGCCCGGTCAGGGGTTGTCATGCGGCGACGCGAGTGCGCAACTTGTTGAACAGATGGAGCAGGTGTGTCTTGTTTGCGTCACACTTTCGACCACGCGCAATTGGCTTTGATATGGACTCACGAGCCGATCGGGCGATCCGGATTGATCGTCGTCAATCTTCCGAACCCGAAATGAATGGGGCATACTGTCGCAAGACGCCGTCGCCTCGGCACGTTCAACGACAACTAGAGCGCATTCAACCCCGACTTCCCATGCAGCCCGCGCCGCAGAACAAACGCCCGTTCACGCAAAGTGACATCCTCGGGGCGGTATTGATCTACGGGACCTTTGCGGCCTTATGGATATTGGTCTCCGACAGCGTGGTCGAGTGGTTGTTTTCGGATCCCGCGAAGATCATGGTCGCCAGCACGGTCAAGGGCTGGGTTTTCGTGGCGGTTACCTGCCTGCTTCTCTATGGTCTGCTGCAACGGCATTCTGGCGGTCGCGCGCAGGATGTCCCGTCGGAAGCGAACTGGCAGCCTCTGGTCCTGGCCTTGATTGCCGTTGCGCTGGCCATCACGGCCGTGACGGCGATCGCCATCGCGCACACGATACGGCAGCAGGAGGAGAAGGAAATCCTGCGACTACAGGCGATTGCCGACCTGAAATCGGCCCAGGTCGCCAATTGGCTCGTCGAAAGGCGGAATAGCGCCGGTTTTCTCCAGAGCAGCAACTTTCTGGGCGACGCATTTCAGCGCTGGCAATCGGCCGGGGATGAGCGCAGCCACCAGATGCTATTGGCACGACTGCGGGAGTTCGCGGCCAGCAGCGGCTTTCAAGGCATAGTCCTGCTCGAGGCACAGGGCAGGCAGGTGCTATGGGACTCCCAGGACCTGACTGGCGGCCAGCCCGATCGGGAACTTCAGGAAGCAGCTGCCAAGACCCGGCGGGAGGGCCGCGTCGCGGCTGCCGGTCCCTATCGTGATGTTCGCGGTCGCCTCCACCTCGATTTCGTTGTCATGCTGCCGGCGCCCGCCGGCCTGCCGGGCCTGTTGGCCGTTCTTCATGCGGATCCCGAGGAAATGCTGTATCCCACGCTACGTCGCTGGCCCGGCGAAAGCAACACCGGCGAGATCCTGCTGGTGCGTCGCGATGGCAATGATGTCCTGTTTCTGAACGAGTTGCGCCATCGGGCCGACACGGCCGTGAAGCTTCGCATTCCGGTGTCCGCGCACGACTTGCTGGCCGCCCAGGCGATACGGGGCGACATTGCCCTGGGAAGCGTGATCAAGGGCGTTGATTATCGTGGTGTCGCGGCCTTTGGCGTGGCTCGCGCGGTTGCCGGCACGGACTGGATGCTGGTGACCAAGATGGATAAGACCGAGTTGTACGCGGGGGCAATGCACGACTCGGTGTGGATCTCATTGGCCGGGCTGCTGGCTCTGTTCATGGTGGCAGGCGTCGGCTTGCAGTTGCATCAATACCGGCAGTTGCAGGTTTCGCGGCGAAAACTGGAGGGACAGGCCGAGAGACTGCGTTCGTTTGACCTTCTCAATGCCATCGCCGAGGGTTCCACGGATGCCATCTTCGCCAAGGACGGCGAGGGTCGTTACCTGCTGTTCAACCGCGAGGCGGCGCGCGTCACAGGCAAGACTGCCGAAGAGGTTCTCGGCCGCGACGATACGGTCCTTTTCCCGACCCCGCAGGCGGCCGTGATCATGGCCAACGATCGAAAGGTCATGGCCGACAACCGGACCATCACGCTGATCGAGGAACTTGATACGCAGGACGGCACGGTCACCTATTCGTCCATCAAGGGGCCCCTGCACGATGGCGAGGGCCGGGTGATCGGCATGTTCGGCGTATCGCGCGACATCACGGAGAGACAGCGCGAGGAGTGCGCATTGGCAGAAGAGGCGGCGCGCAGACAGGTTCTGTTCGACCACGCCAGCGACGGGATCGTGATCCTGAACCAGGAAGGCGGCGTTGTTGATGCCAACGCAGCTTTCGCCATCATGCTCGGCTACGGGCCCGCCGAGATGCGCGCGCTCCACGTCTGGGACTGGGATCCCGCCTGGACGGCCGAGCAAGTCCTGGATGCCTTTGCAGGTCCTCGTGAGACGTTTGATCGCGCGACGTTTGAAACGCGCTGGGTCCGCAAGGACGGCAGCGCCATTCCGGTCGAGATCACGGCGAACGGCGTCCAACTGGACGACAAGGTGGTTGCCTACTGCGTTTGCCGCGACATCAGCCGGCGCATAGCGGCCGAAGAAGCGCTGAAGGAAAGTCAGAGCCACCTGATACAGTCCCAACGCATTGCTGCGATCGGCCATTACGTGCTCGATGTCGTGACCGGCCGATGGATCAGTTCGCAGGTACTCGACGAATTGTTCGGCATCGACGAGTCATATCCGCACGATACCGGCGGCTGGCTGAATCTGGTGGCGGCGGAGGATCGCGAAAGCATGGCCGCCTATCTGAGAGACCACGTTCTGGATCGTCGCCAGCTCTTCGACCGCGAATACCGGATCGTGCGCCAGGACAACGGCCAGATACGCTGGCTGCACGGCCTGGGCCGGCTTGAAGTGGACTCCGATGGAAAACCGACCCATATGGTCGGCACCATTCAGGATGTCACCGACCGCCGGCGCGCAGAGGATCAGTTGCGCAAGCTCTCGCTGGCGGTCGAGCAGAGCCCCGAGAGCATCGTCATTACCGATCTGGAGGCAAGGATCGAGTACGTCAACGACGCCTTCCTGCGCGTCACCGGGTACCAGCGCGAGGATGTGATCGGGCAGAATCCACGACTGCTGCATTCGGGCGGAACGCCGAAGGAAACCTTCGAGTCCCTGTGGGCGGCGCTCAGGAAAGGCCAGAACTGGAACGGTGAGTTCCACAACAAGCGCAAGGATGGCAGCGAGTATGTGGAGTTCGCAATCATCACGCCGATCCGTCAACCGGATGGCCGCGTTACCCACTACGTGGCCGTGAAGGAAGACATCACAGAGAAGAAGAGGCTTGGCGCCGAACTCGACCGTCATCGCCATCACCTCGAAGAGATGGTGTTGTCGCGTACCGTGGAACTGGCCGAAGCGCGCGTACGAGCAGAATCCGCCAGCCGGGCCAAGGGTGCCTTCCTGGCCAACATGAGCCACGAAATCCGTACGCCGATGAATGCGATCCTCGGCCTGACCCACCTGTTGCGACGGGCGCACCCGACGGACGAGCAAGCCGAGCGCCTCAACAAGATCGATACCGCCGCGCAGCATCTGCTCTCGATCGTGAATGACGTTCTCGACCTCTCGAAGATCGAGGCCGGCCGCCTGGAACTCGAACGTACCGATTTCCCGCTGGCGGCGGTGCTCGATCACGTCCGTTCCCTGATTACCGATCAGGCCAGGCGCAAGGGATTGAGCGTCGAGGTCGTCAGCGACGAAAACATCTCCTGGCTCAGGGGCGACCCAACGCGCCTGCGCCAGGCGCTGCTCAACTACGCCAGCAACGCCGTCAAGTTTACGGACAAAGGTATGATTCGCTTGCGTGCCCGTCGGCTCAGCGACAGTGGTGACGAAATCCTGATGCGCTTCGAAGTGGAAGATACGGGCATCGGCATCGCAAGCGACAAACTGTCCAAACTGTTCAATGCCTTCGAACAGGCCGATCCCTCTACCACCCGCAAGTACGGCGGCACCGGGCTCGGCCTGGCGATCACCGGGCGCCTGGCAGCCCTCATGGGCGGCGAAGCCGGGGTCGAGAGTGTTCCCGGCGATGGCAGCGTGTTCTGGTTTACCGCGCGGCTTGCGCCCGGCAGGAGTGTCGTTGCACCACTACCGGTAGCGATAGAACCCGGCGGCGAGGCCCGCCTGTGCAGCGAACATTCCGGCGCGCGACTCCTGCTGGCCGAGGACAACGCCGTCAATCGGGAAGTGGCCCAGGAACTCCTGCGCGGGGCCGGGCTGATGGTGGATGTCGCCGAGGACGGGCAGGAAGCGCTTGCCAAGGCGCGCGATACGGCATACGACCTGATCCTGATGGACATCCAGATGCCGGAGATGGATGGCCTGGAGGCAACCCGCGCGATCCGTGCGCTGCCAGGACGAGCGAACCTTCCCATCCTGGCCATGACCGCAGACGCTTTTGAAGAGAACCGCCACGCCTGCATGGAGGCCGGAATGAACGATTTCGTCGCCAAGCCGGTGGACCCCGAGGCGCTCTATGCGGCGCTGATGAAATGGCTGCCCGTCCGGAGCGGGGCAGCTGCGCCACGGCGACAAGCGGTTGTCAGCGACGAATCGGTTCTGCGGCGATGCCTCGATGAAATCGATGGCCTGGCGGTCGAGAGCGGTTTGTCGGCGACACGCGGCAGGGTCGCGAATTACGTCCGCCTGCTGCAATTGTTCGTCGACAATCACGAGCCGGACAGCCGGCATTTGCTCGACGCCGACATGCCCGAGCTGCAACGCCTGGCGCACGCGCTTAAAGGTGTCGCCGGTACGTTGGGTGCCACCCGCGTGCAGGTGACGGCCACGAATTTGCAGACCGCTATCCGCGCTGGTGCGTCCGAATCGACGATCGAAAACGGGCGCGTCGCGTTGGCGACCGAACTGACGGGTCTGATCGCGAGCATTCGGGCGGTGTTGCACGAAGCGGGGGACTCGCGCGCACCTCCGACCGCGGAAATCGCGGTGGTGCTCGATCGGCTGGCCGGCTTGCTGGCGACAGGTGATCTGGAAGCTAATACTTTCGCTCGGCAACACGCCGTGGGCCTCGCCGCCTGCTTCGGTGAGTCGGGCAGGGAATTGCTGCGGCGCATCGCGATGTTCGATCACGAGGGGGCGCTGAATATGCTGGACGCCGTCCGCCGTCAGGCCGATACTTGATGCCATGAGTATCGGTTGGCAGCGCCCCCTTGCCGTCCGGTTTCTGATATCTTCCCGCCGCGTACCCATACCCATCCTCTTCCAAGGGAGTTGCTCATGGTCAAGCAGTATGTTTATGCCTTCGAAGAAGGCGATGGCAAGAACAAGATGCTTCTTGGCGGCAAGGGCGCCAATCTGTGCGAGATGACGCAGATCGGCCTTGCCGTACCCCCCGGCTTCACGGTTTCGACGGAGGCCTGCCTGGCCTATCTGGACAAGGGCAATCTTCCCGAAGGACTCTGGGAGACCATCAAGGAATACATGAAGGCGCTGGAGAAGAAGACCGGCAAAGGCTTCGGTTCGGCCGAAAACCCGCTTCTGGTCTCGGTACGCTCGGGATCATCGATGTCCATGCCCGGGATGATGGACACGATTCTGAACCTCGGCCTGAACGAAGAATCGCTGAAGGGCATCATCAAGCAAACCAAGAACGAACGCTTTGCCTGGGACGCCTATCGGCGTTTCGTGCAGCTGTTCGGAAAGATTGCGCTCAACATCGCCGACGAACACTTCGACGCCAAGATGGCCGAGGTCAAGAGCCGGCATGGCGCCAAGCAGGACGTCGATCTCAAGGCCGAACACCTCAAGGCGCTGACCAACGACTTCATGGCCATCGTCCATAGTCATTCCGGCAAGCCCTTCCCGCAGGATCCCTACGAGCAACTGGAAATCGCCATCAAGGCGGTGTTCCGTTCATGGAACGGCAAGCGGGCCATCGATTACCGCAAGCAGTTCAAGATCACGCCGGCCATGGCCAACGGCACCGCGGTCAACATCTGCACCATGGTCTTCGGCAACATGGGTAACGACTCCGGCACCGGCGTCGGTTTCACCCGTAACCCCGGTACCGGCGAGAATCAGATCTATGGCGAATATCTCGTCAACGCTCAGGGCGAAGACGTCGTGGCGGGCATCCGCACGCCGAAGCCGATCGCCGAGATGGCCACCGAGATGCCTGAGATCTACGCCCAGTTGATGGAACTGCACAACCGGCTGGAGTCCCATTACAAGGAAGTGCAGGACTTCGAATTCACCATCGAAAAGCGCAAGCTCTATTGCCTGCAAACACGCAACGGCAAGATGAACGCCCGCGCCATGGTGCGTACTTCGGTCGAGATGGCCAACGACGACCTGATCACCCGGGAGAAGGCGCTGCTGCGCGTCGAGCCGGCCATGCTCGAGCAACTTCTAGTGCCGCAACTGGCGCCCAACTTCAAGGGCAAGTCGCTGGCCCAGGGGCTGTCCGCCTCGCCCGGTGCCGCTTCCGGGCATATCGTCTTTGACGCCGACACCGCGGAAGCGCGCGGTCGGGCCGGCGAAAAGATCATCCTGGTGCGCGAGGAAACCAAGCCGGAGGACATTCACGGCTTCTTCCAGGCGCAAGGCATCCTGACCAGCCGCGGCGGCAAGACCTCGCACGCGGCCGTCGTCGCCCGCGGCATGGGCAAGCCCTGCGTGTCCGGTTGCGAGGCCATTCACATCGATGATGTCGCCCGCAAGGCGCACATCGGCGATACCACCCTGCATGAAGGCGATGTCGTCACCATCGACGGCGGCACCGGTCACGTCTATGCCGGCGAAGTGCCGACGGTGGAGCCGGAATTCTCGGCCGAACTCAACGTGTTGCTGTCCTGGGCGGACGAGGTCGCA
Source organism: Rhodocyclaceae bacterium (assembly GCA_041480065.1). Lineage (GTDB taxonomy): Bacteria > Pseudomonadota > Gammaproteobacteria > Burkholderiales > Rhodocyclaceae > Fen-999. Next base: position 13,044 of record JBGOZF010000043.1, on the reverse strand, counting down.
CGCATGGAGGTGCGCGCCAACGCCGATACGCCCAGCGATGCCGCCAAGGCCCGCGCCTTCGGCGCCAAGGGCATCGGCTTGTGCCGTACCGAGCGCATGTTCAACAGCACCGACCGGCTGCCCATCGTCCAGGAAATGATCCTTTCCGAGTCGCCCGAGGAACGCCAGGCCGCCCTCGACCGTCTGCTGCCGATCCAGCGCAACGACTTCAAGGGCATCTTCAAGGCCATGAAGGGCCTGCCGGTGACCGTGCGGCTGCTTGACCCGCCAATGCACGAATTCCTGCCGACGGCGGCCCAGTTGGAACTGGAAATCACGCACCTCAAGCACCTGAAGGAAACCATCAAGGGTATCGAGGAACTGCCCGATACCCTGAAGATGCTGAATCCGGCGCTCTACCAGAAATATGGCGATGGTCTTGGCCGGCTCAACGAGGCGCTGGACGTCTTCAAAGAATCGCACATGGAAGAGGACTTCATCGTCAAGAAGGAAAAGACGCTGCGCAAGGTGCGCGCGCTGGCCGAGGTGAACCCGATGCTCGGCCATCGGGGCGTGCGCTTGGGCATCACCTATCCCGAGATCTACTCGATGCAGATCCAGGCCGTCCTGGAGGCTGCGGCGCAGTGCGCCAAGGAAGGCATCGAGGTGTATCCGGAAATCATGGTGCCGCAGGTGGCGACGGTCGAGGAACTGGCCCGCATCAAGAGCTTCGTCGATCGCATCCACAAGATCGTTACCCTGACGCATGGCATCGAGGTGCAGTTCAAGTTCGGCAGCATGCTGGAAGTGGTGCGCGCCTGCATGCGCGCCGGCCGCATGGCCGAGATGGCCGAGTTCTTCTCCTTCGGCACCAACGACCTGACCCAGGCCACCTTCTCCTTCAGCCGCGAAGACGCCGAGAACAAGTTCCTGCCGGCCTATACCGAGACCGGTATCCTCGAAGACAATCCGTTCGAGGTGCTCGATATCAAGGGCGTTGGCGAAGTGATGAAGATCGCGGTCGAGCGGGGCCGGACCACGCGGCCCGACCTCAAGATCGGCATCTGCGGCGAACACGGCGGTCACCCGGCCTCGATCGAGTTCTGCAATGGCCTCGGCCTGACCTACGTGTCCTGTTCGGGCCCGCGGGTGCCGATTGCGCGGTTGGCTGCCGCGCAGGCGACGCTCAAGCAGCAGGCGGGCAAGCAGGCGACCACGACGAACTGAGCGCCAACCGGCAGGCGTGCTTCCCGCGCCTGCCGCCCGCCCATGCATACGCGCTACGCCGACGTCCCGCCCTACCAAGCGCTCGACGGTTCCGAGATCCGGGAACTCATGCATCCGGATGAGCATCCGGTCGAGCGCCAGAGTCTGGCGGAGGCCACGGTGCTGCCCGGCGAGGCGACGCAACTGCATCGGCATCGCATAGCGGAAGAGATCTACCATGTCGTTGCCGGCCACGGCCTCATGATATTGGGCGACGAGTGCTTCGACGTCCATTGCGGGGACACGGTGCTGATCCCGCCGGGAATGCCGCACCGGGTGGCCAACGCGGGGGGCGAAGCGCTGCGCTTCCTCTGCGCCTGTTCGCCGGCCTACCGGCACGAGGATACGGAACTGCTGAACGGGACCGACGGCCAGTAGAATTGGCCTTTTCAACCAGCCCCCGGGGCGGTTATTTGGAATCCAAAGACGAAGTCTTCATGCAGGCCGCGCTCGATCTGGCCCGGCAGGCGGCCGCGGTCGACGAGGTGCCGGTCGGCGCAGTCGTGGTTATCGGCGGCGAGATCGTAGGCCAGGGCTTCAACCAGCCGATTATTCGCCATGACCCGACGGCGCACGCCGAAGTTATGGCGCTTCGCGACGCGGCCCAGCGTCTCGGCAACTACCGCCTGCCCGACAGCACGCTCTACGTGACCCTGGAGCCTTGCGTCATGTGCTCCGGCGCCATCATGCATGCGCGGGTGGGGCGGGTCGTTTTCGGCGCCCGCGATCCGAAGACCGGTGCCGCCGGCAGTGTGATCGACCTGTACAGCGAGCCGCGGCTCAACCACCATGCCGACATAGAGGGTGGCGTCCTGGCGGAGGAATGCGCCGCCTTGTTGTCCAGTTTCTTCGCCGCCCGGCGCGGCAAGACCGCCATCGCATAATGAGAATTTTGATTAGCATTCAATCGCAATCACTTGAACTATATGGTGATGATGGAATGCTTCTTCGGCGTTATCCGGTTTCCACCGCCCGCAATGGCGCCGGCGAGGTCAGGGGCAGTTATCGCACGCCGCGCGGCCGGCATCTCGTTCGCGCGAAGATTGGGGCGGGCGTCGCGGAGAACTCGGTGTTCGTGCGGCGACGGCCGACGGGGGAAGTCTGGAGCCCCGACTTGGCCGAGCAGTTCCCTGACCGGGACTGGATCCTGACCCGGATCCTCTGGCTCTCCGGAACGGAACCCGGCCTGAACCGGCTCGGCGATGTCGATACGATGCGCCGCTACATCTACCTCCATGGCAGCCCCGACTCTGTCCCCGTGGGTACCCCGGGCTCGATCGGCTGCGTGCGCATGCGAAACCGCGACATCATCGAACTCTTCGACCTGGTGCCGCCCTACACGCCCGTCGATATCGTGGAATATGGCATCGAGGAGGGCGACTGGCCTGCCTTCGGCCCCCTCGCTGGGCCCGTGCGCGAGAAGGTGTTCGTGCTCGAGCAGGGCGTTCCGCTGGACATGGAATACGACGATGCTGATCCCGTGAGCCGGCATGTTCTGGCGCGCGGACCGGTGAACGAGCCCATCGGTACCGGCCGCCTGCTGCCGGACGGGCACATCGGCCGCATGGCGGTTCTGCCGCAATGGCGCCGGAAGGGGGTCGGCACGGCGCTGGTGTCGCGGCTGCTCGAAGCGGCCCGCGGCCGCGGCGTCGATCAACTGACGCTCAACGCCCAGACCTCGGCTGCCGGGTTCTATCGGCGCTTCGGTTTCGTCGAGGCGGGTGCCGAGTTCATGGAAGCCGGTATTCCCCACATCACGATGACGCGGGCGCTTCGAGCCTGAATCGGAAGCGGATCCGCCCGCCGGGCCTGCCGCCTTCGAGCCAGGTCTGCTCGTCGAACACCAGGGAGCCATCGCGGTTCATCAGCATCACCGTCGAACTGCGCGTGCCGTAACCCGGTGCCTTGACGAAGGCGCTCGACAGCAGGCGTTCCCATTCGAGACTGACGCCAGTCCGCGGCAGTTGGTCGTCCGGATGGATGGTGTCGTCGCGCAGCAGATCGAACAGCGGCTGGTGGTCCGGCAAGGCGGCCAGCGCCTTGCCCAGCGCCGAGCGAGCCGCCTGGACCTTGGGCCAGGGCGAGTCGAGCAGGTGGTTGGAGAGCCCATAGACTCCCGGTGGCAGTGACTGGCAATCGCCGGTGACGTTGCTGGCCCAGGCCAACTCGCCGCCGGCTGCAGCGATCAGGTTGAAGCCGTTGTACTCGGCGGCTCGCACGGCGTTCTTGTTCAGCCACACCACGGGCGTGTCGTCCGAGGACAGGAAGTCCGCGACCAGGCGACCACGGGAAATTGCGCCGTCGCGGTGATGCTCGGGATCTCGGTAGTTGGTCAGCGCGGCGAAGCGGCCGGATCGCGTGACGCCCATCCAGGTGCCGCCATCCTTGAGGTCGCGGCCGGCGAGGACGCCGTTATAGGGCCAGAACGAGGCGGCCGCCGTCGCTCGGGCGAAGAATTCGTCGCGGTTGGCGGCCACCACCAGCGGGTAATCCGGGTGCGCCTGCCAGGCGACCAGGATCAGGCACATCAACTCACGCCGTAGGGCAGTGACAGCAGTTGCAAGCGCGGCCCGGTCGGGCTGCCAACATGGATTTCGCCTGCCTCGGCGCCGGAGGACTGGACTACCAGCAGGTACTCGTGGCCGCCCTCGGGGGAAGGTGCGACGGTGACCAGCGCGCCGCAGTGCTGGTCGCCGGCTTCAGGCGTGAACACGTCGGTGCCAGGCGGCAGGGCGGCGTCCATTCTTGCCCGGTACATGCGGCGCTTGACCTTGCCGAGGTACTGCGTGCGGGCGACGATTTCCTGGCCCGGATAGCAGCCCTTCGTGAAGACGACACCGGCAACCTCGGGTACTTCCATGTTCATCATCTGCGGTACGAAAGCTTCCTGGGTCCTGGCCTCCACCCGCGGCTGACCGGCCGCGATTTCCAGCCAGCGCCAGGCCGCGAGTCCCGAGGGGCGTGCCTTGGCGGAAAGACGCGGCCAGGTCTCGATGGCCGTCTGGACGGCGAGCGCGAGTACGAAGCGCGTCTTGCCCAGCCGCAGCACGCGACCGCCGGTGATTGCGGCGGAGTGCATGGGTTCAGGGATCTCGGCACCCAGATCGCGCAAGATGGATTCGGCGTCCGGCCCGGCGAGTCCGATGAGCACGATGTCCTGGCTCGCATCGGTGAGTTTGACCTTGCTGCGCAGGATGTACATCGACAGCTTCTTGAGGATCGCCGGCAGGATGTCGGCTGACAGGCTGAGCAGCAGATCGTCACCCTCGTGCCAGATATGGAAGGTCGCCAGCAGCCGGCCTTTCGGCGTGCACAGGCCGGCGAAGCGCACGCCGTCGGGCGGCAGGTTCTGGACGTCGTTGGTCATCAGGTTGTGCAGGAAACCCGGCGCATCCTCGCCCGAGGCGCGAATAATCCCCAGGTCGACTAGCGGCACCAGCACGGTGGCGTCGCGCGCGGCGATCAACTCGGCGGTGGAATCGCCGAAGGATTCAGCGTCCGCGCTGGCACCCTGGCGGGCGAGAAAATCTTTCCAATCCTGGCTCATCGTGCGGCTCTCCGGGGAATTTATGTGCGCGGCTGGGCTATTATATGCTCCCCGTTTCAGAGCTTCCCATGCGCGTCGTTGCCCGTCCAGCCATTTTCGCCGTCGTTGCCTGCATAGGGCTTGCCGGATGGTTGACCTGGTTCGCGCTGACTCCGATTCCGCTCATTACCAGCCCGCTCGAGTTCGATATTCGGCCCGGACTCGGTTTGCGTGGTGCCGCGCGGGAAATGGCGGATGCCGGTGTCGGCATCGCCCCCTGGCAATTCTCCTGGCTGGGCCGGCTCACCGGCAGGGCTTCGGAAATCAAGGCCGGGAGCTACGAGATCGAACAAGGCATCACGCCTTGGCTGCTGATGCGGAAGCTCACGCGCGGCGATGTTACCCAGGCCGAGATCGTCTTCGTTGAAGGGCGAACGTTCCGCGAGTTCAGAGCGACCCTCGATGCCAACCCGGACCTGCGCCATGACACCGCTGGTATCACCGACAGCGACCTGCTGGCCCGTGTCGGTGCCGGCGAGAGCCATGCGGAAGGCCTGTTCTTTCCGGATACCTATCTGTTTGCGAAGCAGTCGAGCGATCTGAATGTCCTGCGTCGGGCTTATCGATCGATGCAGAAGCAACTGGCTGCGGCCTGGCAAGGCCGCGATGCTTCGCTGCCTTACGCATCGCCCTATGAGGCGCTGATCATGGCCTCGATCGTCGAAAAGGAAACCGGACTGGATGCCGACAGACCGCTGGTCGCGGCTGTGTTCGTCAATCGCCTGCGCCTGGGCATGTTGCTGCAAACCGATCCGACCGTGATCTACGGCCTGGGGGCCCGATTCGACGGCAACCTGCGCAAGCGCGATCTGCTCGCCGATACACCCTACAACACCTATACGCGGCCCGGATTGCCGCCGACGCCGATCGCCATGCCCGGGCTCGCCTCGCTCGAAGCTGCGCTCAAGCCGCCCCGCTCTGAGGCGCTGTACTTCGTCGCCCGCGGCGACGGCAGCAGCGCATTTTCGCGCACGCTCGAAGAGCATAATCGCGCCGTGGCCAGATACCAGAAGAGGGGCGGTTCATGACGCGAGGCAAGTTCATCACGCTCGAAGGGCTCGACGGCGCCGGCAAGAGCACGCACCTCAACTGGCTGGTGGCGACGTTGCGCAGCCGGGGCCGGACGGTCGTCCAGACCCGGGAGCCCGGTGGCACGCCGCTGGGTGAGAAACTGCGCGCATTGCTGCTCTCCGAACCCATGCACCTCGAAACCGAAGCGCTGCTGATGTTCGCCGCGCGCCGCGAACATATCGCCCAAGTGATCGAACCGGCACTGCGGCGCGGCGACTGGGTGGTTTGCGACCGATTCACGGATGCCAGTTTCGCCTACCAGGGCGGTGGCCGCGGGCTGGCGCGGGACAAACTGGAGGCGCTCGAACAATGGGTCCAAGCCGGGCTTCAACCGGACCTGACGCTGCTCTTCAATCTTCCCGCGGAAATTGCCCGCCAGCGCGTCATCGGCATGGGCCGGGAACTCGACCGCTTCGAGCGCGAGCAGGGCGAGTTCTTCGAGCGCGTTCGCGGCGAATACCTCGCGCGTGCAGCGGCCAGCGGCGGAAGAATCCGCATCATCGATGCTTCCCAGACCATCGACACTATTAAAGTAGAACTTGAAAATATAATTGCAACATACTGATTATTCATGCTATGAATGGCACGAACCCGTCTGGCGCCAACTCTGGGCAGCGCAGGCAGGCCTGCCTCACGCGCTGCTGCTGACGGGGCCGGACGGGATAGGCAAGAGTGCGTTCGCGCTGGCCATTGCGGCGCGTTTGCTGTGCGAAACGCCCAGCGACGGCATCGCCTGCGGCACGTGTTCTTCCTGTCACTGGCTGGCAGGCGGCAACCATCCCGACTTTCGCCACGTGATTCCGGAGGCGGACGCCGAAGCCGGCGAGGAAGCCGACGACTCCTCCGACAAGAAGAAGGCCAGCCGCCAGATACTCATCGATCAGATTCGGGCGCTCGAGAGCTTCGTATTCGTTGGCGGCCATCGCAATGGCGCCCGGGTCGTGGTGGTCGAACCGGCGGAAGCAATGAATGTCGCGGCCGAAAACGCTCTTCTCAAAATACTCGAAGAACCACCGTCAAGTGTTTATTTTATATTGGTATCTAGCCAGTGGAAACGCCTGCTCCCGACGATACGCAGCCGATGCCAGGCATTGAAACTGGGCCGGCCGACGATGGCGGAGGCCAGCCGATGGCTGGTCAAGCAGGGTGATCCCGAGGCGGCGAATCTGCTGCCGCTGATGGGCGGGGCGCCCCTTCTCGCCCTGCGCGAGAGCGAGCGCGGCAGCGGCGGAGCTCTGTCGACGCTGATCGAGAGTCTCGGCGAACCCGGTCGCGACCCCTTGGCGCTCGCCGCACGCTGGGAGTCCCTGCTTCAAGCGAAGAGCGATGGCGGTTTGACGATGGAAAATCTGGTTGGCGTGGTGCAGAAATGGATATTCGATCTCGGCCAGCACAAGCTCGCCGGAAGAACCCGATATTTCCAGGGCCAAACGGGTGCGGTGATCGGCAGCTTGCTGAAAAAGGCCACGGCATCCGGCCTGATACGTTGTTACAATGAGACGATCAAGATGCGTGCATTGGCCTCACATCCCTTGAATCCGCGGCTCTACCTGGAAGACATGGCAGAGCGCTACCTGCGCGCGCTGGCGATCGAGCGCTCATGAGCGAACCGGTTCAGGCAACCAAAGCGCCCGGGGCGCGGCCAAGCGTCCTGTCGCTCAACATCAGTTCCAAGTCGGCGCTCTACGCCGCCTACATGCCTTTCCTCAAGCAGGGTGGGCTGTTCATCCCCATGACCCGCGACTACGCGCTCGGCGACGAGATCTTCATGCTGCTCACGCTGATGGACGATCCCACCCGGCTGCCTATCGCCGGCAGCGTCGTCTGGGTAACACCCGAGGGAGCTCAGGGCGGCAAGACGCAGGGAATCGGCGTCCAGTTCAGCGCCGACGAAAGCGGCCAGTCGGCGCGCCGGAAGATCGAAGCCATCCTGGGCAGGCACCTCAGCTCCACGCGGCAGACCCATACGATTTGAAGGCCATGCTGGTCGATTCGCATTGCCATCTGGACTTTCCGGAATTGGCGGAGAACCTGCCCGCGCTGCTCGATCACATGACCGAAGCCGGCGTCGGCGCGGCACTTTGCGCAGGAGTGACCCTGGAACGGTTCCCGGCGGTGATGGACATTGCCGGCAAGCATGCCCAGATCTTCGCTGCGGTGGGCGTTCATCCGGATACCGAGGAAGGCGCCGAGCCCGATGTGGACACGCTCGTCCGGCTCGCAGAACAGCCAAAGGTCGTGGCGATCGGCGAAACCGGCCTCGACTACTACCGACTGACCGGCGACCTGGAATGGCAGCGCCGCCGATTTCGGATCCATATCGAGGCAGCACGCCGTAGCGGCAAACCCTTGATCATCCATACCCGTGCGGCAAAGGCCGATACCTTGCGCATTCTCGAAGAGGAGGGCGCCGGAGGCATCGGCGGCGTCTTCCACTGCTTCACCGAGGACAGGGAAACCGCCTGGCGGGCGGTGGAGATGGGGTTCCACGTGTCCTTCTCCGGCATCGTCACCTTCAAGAACGCGGCCGAAATCAAGCAGGTAGCCGCCGAATTGCCCCTCGACCGGCTGCTGGTCGAGACCGATTCGCCCTACCTGGCACCCGCACCCCATCGCGGCAAGACAAACGAGCCGGCCTACGTCCGCCATGTGGCTGAGGAAATTGCGCGGCTGCGCGGGTTATCATTCGAAGCCGTTGCAGCCGCCACCACCGAGAACTTCTGTCGCCTGTTCAGTGTCTCTATCGCCGATGCCCGCCCTTAATCGACTGCTTTCACTGCTGCTTGCGGTTTCGACGCTAGCCGTCGGTTCGTCGGCGCTGGCCGGCGCCTATGAGGATATCCTCGTTGCGGCCCGCGACGATCATACGGAAATCGTCGTCGATCTGTTGCGGCGAGGCATGGACTCCAATACCTCCGATCGCTCCGGCACGACGCTGCTCATGCTCGCGGCTGGAAACGGCAACGAGAAACTTCTAGACTTCTTGTTAAGAAGTGGCGCCAATGCATTGAAACAAAACAAGTATGGTGACACCGCGCTTGGCATTGCAGCGCTTAGGGGGCGATTGAGCGTGGTTCGCCGCCTTGTCGAGGCCGGGACGGCCATCGATTCGCCGGGCTGGAATGCATTGCATTACGCTGCCTTCGACGGACATCCGGAGGTGGCGAAATACCTCCTAAGCAAACACCCGCCACTCGATGCCGTGGCGCCCAACGGGCAGACTGCGCTCATGCTGGCGGCCAAGAACGGCCACCTGGAGGTCGTCAAGCTTCTGGTCGACGCCGATGCCGACATGGATCTCGACGACCCGGAGGGTAATACCGCTCTCGGTCTGGCGATCAAGGCCGGCAACACCGACATCGCCGACTACCTGCGCAGCGAAGGCGCAGAAGAGTGACGTTGGCGGGCCTGCCGGCCCGCCTGAGCCTACGCGGCCTGAACGCGCTTGACCAGCGCCGCCGCAAACTCCCGGGTTCCCGCCTTGCCGCCCAGATCGCCGGTGCGGATGTTGTCCACGTTCAGGGTGTCGTCGATGGCCTTCCTGAGACGATCGCCGAGATCGGAGCGTCCGACGTGGTCGAGCATCATGGCGGCGGCCAGCATCAGCGCGATCGGATTGGCGATGCCCTTGCCGGCGATGTCGGGTGCCGAACCGTGGACCGCCTCGAAAATCGCCGCATGCTCGCCGATGTTGGCGCCGGGCGCCATGCCCAGGCCGCCGACCAGTCCGGCGATCTCGTCCGAAAGGATATCGCCGAAGAGATTGGTCGTCACGATCACGTCGAACTGCCACGGATTCATCACCAGCTTCATCGCGCAGGCATCGACGATGACTTCTTCGAAGCCGATCCTGCCCTTGTATTCGGCTTCGTAGATCTGGCGGGCGGTCTCGAGGAAGATGCCGGTCAGCGCCTTCATGATGTTTGCCTTGTGCACCACTGTCACCTTCTTGCGTCCCTTGCGGATCGCGTAGTCGAAGGCGAACTTGCAGATGCGCCGGCAGCCCTGGCGCGTGTTGATGCCGGTGGACATCCCCACGGCGCGCGGGTCACCGTCGATGGGAATGAAGTGCTCGTAGCCCATGTAGAGGCCTTCGTTGTTCTCGCGCACCAGCACGAGATCGATATTGTCGTAGCGGCCGCCGGGAACGATCGTCCGGGCCGGGCGCAGGTTTGCGTAGAGCTTGAATTCCTCGCGCAGACGCACGTTGGACGAGCGATAGCCACCGCCGACCGGGGTCTCCAGCGGACCTTTCAAGGCCAGTTTCGTCTTGCGGATGCTGTCCAGGCAGGCTTGGGGCAGGGGATCGCCGCAGGCGGTGACGCCGGCGGCACCTGCCACCTGGCGATCCCAGACGAAAGGCGCTCCCAGGGCATCGAGGACGGCGAGGGTAGCCTCGGTGATTTCCGGGCCGATGCCGTCGCCCGGTATCAAGGTTGCTGCGATTGGGGTGTTCTGTTGCTCTGTCATGGTAAGTACTCCACTCCGAATATTTATTGTGTTGCCGGCACGTGAACCCGGGAAGCGGATGATACCCGTTCATGGCCGAGAAACGCTCGTTGGGGCAGTAGGAAACGCGTGCGAAGTGTGGGAAGATAAAAAACTGGATTTCATCGTTGTCCCCGGGACTCAGTCATGGACTTATTCAAGACTTCATTGCCGCTGACCGAAGCGGACGTTGATCGCCTCGAAGAACTGCTCGAGTCGGACGTCTTCAAGGGCGAGGCCATGCTGCTCGATGAACTGCAGGGCTTCCTGTGCGGCATTTCCAGCGGCCCCGATCTCGTCATGCCCAGCGAGTGGCTGCCGGTCGTTCTGGGCGAAGATCCGCAATACGAGTCGGATGATCAGGCCGAAGAGATCCTGGAACTCCTGATCCGCTTCTATGACCAGATCGTGGTCGATCTGGGCAATGGCCGGATGCCGGTCCTGATCCTTTATCCGGTCGAGGAAGGAAGCGACCAGTATGACTATGCCCCCTGGGTGGATGGCTATCTGCTTGGCAGCGACATGGGTCCCACCCAGTGGCTCGAAGCCGCCGGCGAGCATTCCGAGGAACTGGCCGAACTCCTGGAAGCCTTTTTCCTGCTCAACGGCTCGCTCAAGGATGACATCTGCAAATCCGGCGAACCGTGGCTGAACGAGGCTGCCGAGGCCCGCGCCCTCAAGAGCGCCGAGGAAGAACTGCCCAGTCTGGTCCTGGCGATTCACGAATTCTGGAAGGCAAAAGGCGCCAATCGTGAGCCCTTCGTCCGGGAGTCGGAAAAAGTGGGGCGCAACGAAGCCTGTCCCTGCGGCAGTGGGCGCAAGTTCAAGCAGTGCTGCGGGGATCCCAAGCGGCTTCATTAGTTCGAGCATCGGCTGGCCGTATGCGTCCCTGTTTCACCATTGCGCCGGGAGAAGTGGAAATCACCGCAGTCCGCGCGCAAGGCGCCGGTGGCCAGAACGTGAACAAGGTCTCCAACGCCGTCCACCTGCGTTTCGACATTACCGCCTCGTCGCTGCCTGAGGCGATTCGCGAGCGGCTCCTGAAACTCGGCGACCAGCGCATCAGCAAGGACGGCCAGATCGTCATCAAGGCACAGGAATTTCGCAGCCTCGACAAGAACCGTGCTGAAGCGCTGCGCCGACTGCACGTTCTGATCGCCGGCGTTGCCGCGCCGCCAAAGAAGCGCAGGCCGACCAAGCCGAGCAGAACTGCCGTCCAGAAGCGGCTGGAAAGCAAAGCTCGGCGGGCGACAGTGAAGGCCGGACGGGGGAAGAGTCCGCTGAAGTGACACTGGCTACATTTCCGAAAATGAGATTACCGCGCAATCAGCCTGACAAGAAACGAAACACGACCCCTGCTGTTAAGAGATGTCGGTCCATTAGTTCGGAGTCTTGTGTGAAGTTGCAAGAGAATTCGTAGAACGAACACGATCTCATCTCCGATTACCCCACATCCGCGGCTTCTGGGTGATGAAGTCCTGCATTCCGGGGGCGCGGAGGTCTTCCTCCGCGACCCGTCGCGCGGAATGGGCAGCCGGGTCGAAAAGACTCACAGGGACAAATATGGTTCTCAGCGGCTGGTTTGGAAGAGTTCTCCGCAGGAACTCGGGCCTTGCCCAGCCGGCTGCTATATTGAGACCATAGTTCGTGCCCGGCGTTGCGCCGTGACCAGTTGTTCGCGAGGGGGTGGAGCGATGATCCGCAATCCCATTGATGTTGCCAGCCGCGTCAGCCCAAAACTATCGATGTTGATCGAAAGCCGGGTGAACGACCCGGACGCCAGTCAGCCTGTAACGCTGGCGTCGGTGCGGATATTCGTCGCCAGCCTGCTTTCCGCGGAGTTCAAGGAGGCAGAGCGCCTGCACCACTTCGATCTTGGCGAATCCATGCTCGACGAACTGGATGCGTTGATCGAGGAGTACGGCGGCAGCGTACTCGCCGCCGATTTCACGCAGCCCGTGGCGGGCGAGGCGCTCTCGCGGGTGATCGAAGCGGTGATGAACGACGACAGCCGCGACAATCCGCCCACGCTGGCAACGATCAGGGATTCCATCGTCTCGGGCCTGGCTTCGAGCCTAGAGGGGGAGGGCGTGCTCGAGGATGACGAGAGCGAGACCGTGCTCGCCGAAATTGACGCGCTGATCGAGCGTTTTGGCGCCGACTCGCTGGCAGAGGTCTTCTTGCGCTACGAGTAGCAGGCGATGATCGCCGTGCCCGCCGCTGAGGGACGCGGTCATTGCTCCGGGAAGAGGACGAGGAATCCTTCGGGTACGAGGCTGGTGGCCAGCATCACTTCGTTGATGTCGCGGTGCTCGGACCAGGTGCCCGTGCTTCGGGGTTGGAGGGCGAGCCAGAAGGACTCGATGGCCTTGCCGATGGGTGCATACTCCAGCAGCGAGTGGAGCAGGGCTCGGGCCTCGGGGCTAAAGAAGGCCTGCCCCGTTTCCGCCGCCTGGCGCATGTGCTCGACGGCGCGTAGCCCGATCGCGAGGCCCAGCTCCCGAAAGGCGAGCCGGTACTCGGCTGGCAGTTGCGGCTCTCCACCCTGGGCGTAGCGCCGCAGACCCGCGAATGCGGACGCGAGCAGGGTTTCCGGCAAGCCGGTATCAATCGGAGCACTTCGCCGCATGAGCTGGGCGACGCGGAAGGCGTCG
>JBGOZF010000042.1:0-36352 GCA_041480065.1 Rhodocyclaceae bacterium | reverse complement strand
CATGAAATACGCTGACTTCGTAGCGCCTCAAGCTGGCAAATGCGCCCGCCCCTCCCATCCTCCCCTCGCGGGGAGGCTACTGGTCAGCTCGCTGCGCTCGATCATCACCAGGCGCACTTACCCCCGTGTCTTTCACGCTAATTGTTTGGTCTTGCGCGGTGGCTGCCGGCAACCACGGGGAAGCCGTAGAGGCGGCATTCCAGGTTGCCGTTGAAGAGCGGGATCTTGCGCGCGGGTTTCAGGCCAATCAGTTTCGGCAGGCGGGTATCGGCCGAGAGCAACCAGCAGGTCCAGCCGGCGAAGTTCTTCTTCAGCGCATCACCGAGGCGCGGATAGAAGGCGGCCAGTTCATCGGCCTCGCCGAGGCGCTCGCCATAGGGCGGGTTAGCCACCAGTATCCCTTCCGCCACCGGCGCCGGTCGTTCGAGGATATCCTCCTGCGCCAGTTCGACCAGGTCATCGAGTCCGGCGTGGGCGAGATTCTGGCGCGCGCGCGCCACAGCGTCGGTCGATGAGTCCGAACCCCAGATCGGCAGGCGTTCCGCCGCGATGCGCCGCGATGCTGCTTCGGTGCACAGCCGGCGCCAGAGCGCCGCGTCGAAGCCGCGTAGACGCTCGAGGCCGAATTCGCCGGGGTCGCGCGAAAGGCCCGGCGCGTCACCGATGCTGATCTGCGCCGCTTCGAGCACGAAGGTGCCGGAACCGCACATCGGATCCAGCAGCGGCATGCCGGGCTTCCAACCGGCCAGGCGCAGGATGCCGGCGGCGAGGTTCTCCTTCAGTGGCGCTTCGACCTTGGCGATCTTGTGACCGCGCTGCCAGAGCGGCTCCCCCGATGTATCGAGGTAAAGCGTCGCCTGTCGGTCGGTGAGAAACAGATGAATGCGCACGTCGGGCGCCTTGGTGTCCACGCTCGGCCGCCGCCCGCAATCCGCCCGGAAGCGGTCGCAAACCGCATCCTTGACGCGGAGCGTGATGAACTCGAGGCTTTTCAGCGGCGAGCGCTGGGCCGTGACGTAGATGCGCAGCGTACGTTCGACGGCGAACAGCCTGGGCCAGTCTATCCCCTGCGCGAAACGGTAGATGTCGTCTTCCTTGACGTAGGCCGATTCGCCGAGCCGCCAGAGCACTCGCGTGGCGATGCGCGACTCCAGGTTCAAACGGTAACAGCACTCCCAGTCGCCGGCGAACTCGACACCGCCCGGAACCTGCCGGCTCTCGCGCCCACCCGAGGTGGCGATGTCTTCGGCCAGCAGCCCTTCCAGGCCGCGCGGACAGGGAGAGAAGAACTGCCGTTGAATCAAAGCGGTTTCACCACCGCCAGGATGCAGATGGCGATCAGCAGCAGGACAGGAATCTCGTTGAACACGCGGTACCAGCGGTGGCTCCTGGCGTTGGTGCCGGAGAGGAAGTCGCGGTACAGCCTGCCGCAGTAGAAGTGGTAGCCAAGCAGGACCACCACCAGCGCAGTCTTGACGTGCAGCCAGGTGCCGTTGAAGTAGTCGAAACCGAACCAGAGCCACAAGCCGAAAGCGACCGCCAGCAGGCCGATGGGCGTGACGAACCGGTAGAGCTTCCGGGCCATGATGAGTAGGCGTTCGCGCTCGGCGGCGCTGTCGGCCGGCACCATGGCCAGGTTGACGAAGATGCGCGGCAGGTAGAAGAGGCCGGCGAACCAACTGACGACGAAGAAGATATGGAAGGTCTTTACCCAGGGCATCCAGAGCATGTCATGCCTCCGCAGGGCCGCCCCAAGGGGACATGCGCCCCCCTGTGGGGGGCAGCGAACCGAATTGAACAATAAGGTGGGCGTGGGGGGCCATCTATGTTTCCTTGGCGGCGGCAATGCCGGCATCCACCGTCGGGTAGCGCAGGCGCAGCTTCAGTTCGCGCTTCAGGCGCCCGTTGTCGAGCCGGCGCGATTCGTTCATGAACGATAGCACGACCGGCGGCACGACTGCCCGTGCGTCCGCCCGCGACATGCGCGGCGGCCGCGGCAGGCCGAAGGCATCGGCGAGCTTGTCGTACCAGGCTCCCATCGCCAGATCGGAATCGTCGCATGCGTTGTAGATGCGGCCGGGCCGGCCGCGGATAAGCGCGGCGACACAGGCGCCTGCCAGATCGTCGGCGTGAATGTGGTTGGTGTACGTATCCTCGGCGGCGATGAATACCGGCAGGCCCCGACGCAAACGATCGAGCGGCAGGCGATCGCCGGCGTAGATGCCCGGTGCGCGCAGGATCGAAACACGACAGCCGCTGACGGCGCCGAAGCCGCGCAGCATGTGCTCGGCGGCGGCGCGGCGGCGGGCTCGTCCGGTCTGGGGCCGCAATGGCCGCGTCTCGAAAACCCTGTCGCCGGCGCAATCGCCATAGACACCGCTGGTACTGATGTACACAAGTCGCCGTGGTAGACTGCCTCGCTGCAAGGCGGCGATAAGTTGCCGGGTTCGCGAATCGCTCGTTCCCTGGTCGGGCGGAGGTGCGCTGTGCAGCACAGCATGGGCCAGGCCGGCCAAACGCGTAAGGCTCGCAGGCCGATCGAGGTTGCCGACGATCTGGGTCACGCCGAGGGCTGCGAGGGTGGACTCTCGTTCCCGCACCAGCGCATAGACGCGCCATCGGCGCGTCAGCTCGGGCAGGGCGCGACGAACCACATCGCCGCAACCGACAATAAGCAATCTTTGCACCGGACGATTATCGCATGGCCTACAGAGTCACCCTGAAACCCAGCGGGCATTCCTACCAGGTGTCGCCCGATGAAACCCTTTTGCAGGCGGCGCTGGACGCAGGCCTGACCATTCCCTACGGCTGCCGCAACGGCGCCTGCGGCGCGTGCAAGAGCAGGATACTGGACGGACGGGTGGACTTCGCCAACACCCAGCCGCACGTGCTCGGCATCGAGGACATGGCGGCCGGGTACGCACTCACCTGCTGCGCCAAGCCCTTGTCGGACATCACGCTGGAAGTCCGCGAAGTCGTCAGCCAAAAGGACATCCCGGTACGGACCATGCCCTGCCGCGTTCAGGAGATGACGCGGGTGGCCGATGACGTGATGATCATGCGGCTCAAGTTGCCGACCAACGAAAGGCTTCAGTTCATCGCCGGCCAGTACATCGAGTTCCTGCTGCAGGATGGCAAGCGCCGCGCCTTCTCGCTCGCCAACGCGCCGCACGAAGACGACCTGCTTGAACTGCACCTGCGCCTGATCCCCGGCGGCAGCTTCACTGCGCATGCCTTCTCGGCGCTGAAGGAGCGTGACATCTTGCGCTTCGAGGGGCCGTTGGGCAGCTTTCGGCTGCACGAGGAGTCGACCAGGCCGATCATCATGCTCGCCGGCGGCACCGGATTCGCGCCGATCAAGTCGCTGGTCGAACATGCGATCCACAGCCGGATTGTCCGTCCGATGGCGATCTACTGGGGCGCACGAAATCGTGCCGGACTCTACCTGCCCGAACTGCCGAAACGATGGGCGGTGGAACATTCGCATATCACCTACGTTCCGGTATTGTCGGAACCGGATGCCGGCGATGCCTGGACCGGCCGCACCGGCCTTGTCCATCAGGCCGTGCTGGACGATATTGCCGACTTCTCGCCGTATCAGGTCTATGCTTGCGGGGCGCCGGTCATGGTCGAGGCGGCCTTGCGCGACTTCACCGCCCGCGGCCTGCCGGCCGACCAGTTCTTTGCCGACATCTTCTCCTACGCTGCCAAGACACAAGCCAAATGAACTCCGCCCTCATTCGCCGCGAGCCGGTCGTCAACCGTCAAAAGGCAATCACTGCCTCCAGGTTGATCGTTCATGCGGAGTCAAGTGCCCACGCCGCTGCTGCGCTCAACGAACTTGCCGATGTCTGGCCGGGCGCGCGCAGCGTCTTCGTCGGCATCGCTGGCGCGCTTCCGGATCCGTCGCTGCTGGCATGGCAACCACCCGAGAACGCGATGGTGGAGATTCCGGCCGAGGGCCTGGCGATACCCCAGGTCAAGGAATTCGCACTCGAACTGACGGCGCGCGGCATCGCGCTTTGCCTCGACGGCTACTCGCCCCGCTTGGTCATGCCGCCGGACCTGCCGTTTCGTTTCCTTCTCGCCGACGCGGACAGCCACCCCCGTCTGACCAACGCGCCGGGACTGGCGCTGGCCAAGCGGCTCGCCGATCATGCCGCTTTCGCCCAGGCGATCGAAGGCGGCTATGCCGGCGCCGCCGGATGGTTCTTCCTGCACGGCATGCCGGTCACCGACAAGCTCAACCCCAGTCACGCGCAAATCGTCAGGGTCCTGAATCTCGTTCGCCGCAACGCCGAGGTCAAGGAAATCGAGGCCGCGCTGAAGCAGGATGTCACGCTCTCCTACAAACTGCTGCGCTACATCAACTCGGCAGGCTTCGGGCTTTCCTGCGAAATCCAGTCCTACCGCCACGCGGTGACCATTCTCGGCACCGACAAACTGAACAAGTGGCTGTCGGTGCTGCTGGTGACCGCCAGCCGGGATCCGGCGGCGCCGGCTCTAATGCAGACCTCGATCGCCAGAGGGCGCTTCATGGAAATCGTCGGCCGGGATTTTTTCGACAAATCGAAACAGGACAACCTGTTCATCGCCGGCGCCTTCTCGCTGCTCGATACCCTGCTCGGTGCCCGCCTCGAAGTCGTGCTCGACCAGATGCATCTGCCCGAGGCCATCGGCGACGCCTTGTTGCGTCGCGAAGGCGTTTACGGCCCCTTCCTCGAGCTCGCCCTCGCCTGCGAAAGCGATGCCTCCCCGGACCTGCTTGCCAAGGCCGCAGCACTCGGCCTGACCACGGCCAAGCTGAACCACGCCCAGATCGAGGCATTGGCTTTCGCCGACGCTCTGCAATTCAGTTAGCCCTCACTTGAATTGTGGTCTCCTGACCTCGTCAGGAGTATCATCGCTCCATGACCAAAGATATAGTCGTGGTTATGTCGCGTCCTTTGCTGGCGCTTGTTCTGTTGGGCCTTTTCCCCTTCTTCTGCCTCGCCCAGGGCTATCGGCCGAGCGGTACCGCCGGCGGCCAGGAAGTCTACGTTTTCGGCGTCCATCCGTACTCGACGCCCCAGAGTCTCTTCGAGGCATATGAACCGATCATGCAGTACCTTGAACGCAAGCTTCCGGGCAAGCGCTTTCAGGTCGAAGCCTCCCGCGACTACGCCGATTTCGAGGCCAAACTGGCCGCCAGGCACTTTCATTTCGCGTTGCCGAATCCGGCGCAAGCCCTGCTCAGTCTCGACGCAGGTTACCGCGTCATTGCCAAGATGACACCCGACGAGGATTTCCGCGGCTTGATCGTCGCCCGCGCCGACCGGGCGCCTGCCGCCGCGAAAGAACTCGCCGGCAAGGCACTGTGCTTCCCATCCGCTTCCGCCGTTGCCGGAACCATGCTGCCCCTCATGTACCTGCACGATAGCGGCGTGCCGGCGAAGGAACTCCGCATCCACTACGTCGGATCCCAGTTCTCGTCGATACTCAATGCCTATGCCGGCGACTTCGCCGCCTGCGGCAGCACGGTCCGGTTCTGGCGCGCCTGGTCCCGTGACAACCCGGACAAGGCCAGGGAGATGAAGGTGCTCTGGCGTACCCCATCCCTGCCGCACAATGCCGTCGTCGCGCGCGACGACATTCCCGAATCCTTGAGCGGGCGGGTCGCCGCCACGCTCGCCGGCATGGACCAGGACAAGGAGTTGGACCAGAACCAGTTCCTGATCGACCAGCAGCATTTCGAACCTGCCAGCAATGCCACCTACCGGCCGATGCTGGAATTCCTGCGCCGCTACGACGAAGCAATCGGGCTACCGCCACAGATCCGGCTGCCGAAGGCCCGGTAACCTGCCTTGGCGAAGCTTTTCGAGTTCCTGGTTCACAGTATTCGCGGCCGCATCATTGCCGGCGTGGTTCTCCTGCACGCGCTGTTGATGGGCTTGATCGTGGTCGACATGGTCGGTCGCCAGCAGGGTTTCATGCAAAACCGGCTTGCGCATCAGGGCGAGAGCCTGGCCCGCACGCTGGCGGTCAATGCTCCTTCCTGGGTGATCAGCAACGATGTCCATGGTCTTGACGAACTGGTCGACAGCCTGCGATCGACGCCCAATCTGCAGTTGGCGCTGATTCTCGATCGCGACGGCCGGGTGCGGGCAAGCACGGACTCGTCGCTGTTCAATCTGCGTCTCACGGACTCCGTCAGCCGGACCCTGATCGAGGGTGGCGTGCGCCAGCTCTGGCACGAGGACCTGGTCGACAGTGTCGCGGTGATTCTATCGGGCGGCCGGCCGATCGGCTATGCGCGTGTCGTCCTCAACGCGGCGCCGGTCAAGGCCGAGTTGTCTGCCGTCACCCGCAAAGGTGTCGCATACATCGTCTTTGCCATTCTCTTCGGCGGCATGGTCGCCTGGCTGCTGGTGCACTCGATGACCGGCCGGCTGGCCCGATTGTCCGCGGCCGCGGATCGCATCGCCGCCGGCGACCTGGAAGCCGTGACGCTCGATGATGAAAGCGGCAAGGACGAGGTATCGCGCCTGGCGCGCGATTTCAGGCAGATGACCGCCGCGCTGGCCGAAGACCGGCAACGGCGCGACCAAGCCGAGAAGTCGCTGTTTGCCGAAAAGGAGCGGGCGCAAGTCACGCTGGCCTCGATAGGCGATGCGGTAATCACCACCGACGTCGTCGGCCATATACATTTCCTCAACGGAGTCGCCGAGGAACTCACCGGCTGGAGCAACGCCGAGGCGTCCGGCATGCCGCTGGATCAGGTGTTCCACATCATCAGTGAAGTCACCCGCGAACCTGCCGTCAATCCGGTCGAAGTGGTCCTGCGCCAGGGCATCATCGTCGGTTTGGCCAACCACACGATCCTGGTCCGGCGCGACGGCAACGAACTCAACATCGAGGATTCTGCCGCGCCGATACGCGACCGCGACGGCCAGATCATCGGCGTCGTGCTCGTCTTCCATGACGTCAGCAAGGCGCACGAAATGGCGCGGCAGATGAGCTGGGCTGCCACCCACGACTCGCTGACCGGCCTCCACAACCGGGTCGAGTTCGAGCGCCGCCTGCAATCCCTGGCGCAACATGACGGCGGCAATACCGCCAAGCGGCACGCGCTGCTCTATATCGATCTCGACCAGTTCAAGGTGGTCAACGATACCTGCGGCCATGCCGCCGGCGACCAGATGCTGTGCCAGATCTCGGCGCTGATGCAGTCGCGCATGCGCGAGTCCGATACCCTGGCCCGTCTCGGCGGCGACGAGTTCGGCATCCTGCTCGAGAACTGTCCGCTCGAGCACGCCGTCCGCATCGCCGAAGGCGTGCTGGAATCGGTCGGCGGCTACCGTTTCGTCTGGCAGGAGAAGAGCTTCGTCGTCGGCGCCAGCATCGGCCTGGTCGAGATCGCCGGCCACAATCTCGCGCCGGCCACGCTGCTGGCCGCCGCCGATACCGCCTGCTATGCGGCCAAGGACGAGGGCCGCAATCGCATCCGTTCCTTCAGCGCCTCAGACAGCGAATTGATCCGCCGTTCCGGCGAAATGAACTGGGTGGCCAGGATCAACCGCGCTTTTGACGAGCAACGCTTTCGTCTGCATTGGCAACCGATCGTGCCGCTCAACCCGGCAAGGGCCGGCGACGCTCATGGCGAGATCCTGTTGCGCATGGTAGACGACCAGGGCGCGCTGGTGATGCCCGGCCACTTCCTGCCCGCCGCCGAGCGTTACAACCTGATGCCGCGCATCGATCGCTGGGTGGTCGAACAATCGCTGCGCTGGCTGGTGGATTACCCCAACGACACGCTGTGCGGCTCGATCAATCTCTCCGGCCAATCCTTGGGCGACGAGCGCTTTCTCGACTTTGTCGTCGGCCAATTGCACCAGACCGGCATTGCGCCGGCGCGCGTCTGTTTCGAGATCACCGAAACGGCCGCCATTTCCAACCTGCCCAAGGCCATCCGCTTCATCAACGCGCTGCGCGAGCGCGGCTGCCGCTTTTCGCTCGACGACTTCGGCAGCGGACTGTCCTCTTTCGGCTACCTGAAGAACCTGCCGGTGGACTATCTCAAGATCGACGGCGCCTTCATCCGCAACCTCCTGCACAATCCGATCGACCTGGCGATGGTCGTCGCCATTAATGACATCGGGCATGTCATGGGCCTGCTCACCATCGCGGAATTCGTCGAAAGCGAGGATGTCGGGAATCTGCTGCGCAGCCAGGGCGTCGACTTCGGGCAGGGATTCGGTCTCGCCCGACCGGTACCGATAGAGGAAGTTGAGAGCCCATTTCGGTAGGCCCCGTACCCCGCGGCCCACCGAAATGGGCTCTTACTCTCCCAGATAGGCGGCCCGCATGCGCGGGTCGGCCGCCAGCACTGCTGCATCGTCGGTGAGCGTGATGCTGCCGCTTTCCAGTACATATCCGCGCTGGCAGACTTCCAGGGCCAGACGGGCGTTCTGCTCCACCAGCAGTATGGTCACGCCCTGCGCGGCGACGGCACGGATTACCTCGAAGACCTTCTGGACCATCAATGGCGCCAGCCCCATCGAAGGCTCGTCGAGCAGCAACAGCTTCGGCCGCCCCATCAGGGCGCGGCCGATAGCCAGCATCTGCTGTTCGCCGCCGGAAAGCGTCCCCGCGATCTGGTCCCGGCGCTCCCTGAGCCGCGGCAGCAGTTCGTGAACCCGTTCCAGGTCGGCGGCAATCTCGGTATCGGTGCGGTGGTAGGCGCCCATGGCCAGATTCTCGGCCACCGTCAGGCGGGCGAAGATGCCGCGTCCCTCGGGAACCAGGGCGAGGCCGCGGCTGACGAGTGCGTGTGACGGCAGGCGATCGAGACGTTCGCCGCGATAGCGGATTTCGCCGCGGCTCGGAACCATCCGCGCCAGCGCCTTGAGCGTTGTCGTCTTGCCGGCCCCGTTGGCGCCGATGAGGCACACCATTTCGCCTTCATCGACCGAGAACGAAATGCCCTTGACCGCGGCGATGCCGCCGTAGTGCACTTTCAGGTCGTGGACTTCAAGCAGGACTGCCAAGATAGGCCTCGATCACCCTGGAATCCTTCTGCACTTGGGCCGGCACGTCCTCGGCGATCTTCTCGCCGTAGTCGAGCACCGCAACCCGGTCGCACAGGCCCATGACAAGCTTGACGTCGTGTTCGATCAGCAGCACGGTCAGCCCATCGGCGCGCAGGCTTTCGATCAAGGTCTTGAGCGCAGCCGTCTCGGTCGCATTCATGCCGGCCGCGGGCTCGTCCAGCGCCAGCAGCCTGGGTTCGGTCGCCAGTGCACGCGCGATTTCCAGCCGCCGCTGGTCACCGTAGGAAAGATGGTAGGCGAGCTGCCTGGCCCGCGGCGCGATGCCGACTCGGTGCAGCAGTTGCCCGGCACGACTGCGAATGGCGGCCTCTTCTTCGCGCGCACGGCGGCCGCGGAAGACGGCGCCGAAAACGCCGGCCCGGCTGCGCAGGTGGCAGCCGACCATGACGTTCTCCAATGCGGTCATGTTCGCGAACAGGCGGATGTTCTGAAAAGTGCGGGCGATACCCGCCTTGGCGACCAGGTGCGGGCTGCCGAGATCAAGCGGCTTGCCGGCGAACACCACCGTGCCGGCATCGCGCGGGTAGAGGCCGGTGAGAACGTTGAAGAAGGTTGTCTTGCCGGCGCCGTTGGGGCCGATCAGGCCGTAGATCTCGCCTGCGTTGATGGTCAGCGACACGTCCTTCAGCGCCTGTACGCCGCCAAAGTGCTTACTAATGCCGCAGGCATCGAGAACGGCTTCGCTCATTCACTCAGCTCCCTGCGATGGCGCGGATCCGGCCAAAGGCCGGCCGGCCGGTAGAGCATGACGACGATCAAAGCCAGGCCGAACAGGAGCATGCGCAGCGCCTCGGGATCCAGCACTACTTTGCCGAACATCGCCTGTTGCACGGGTCCGGCGCCGTTACGGAAAGCTTCGGGCAGTATCGTGAGCAGCAGTCCGCCGAGGATGACGCCGGGGATATGCCCCATGCCGCCGAGCACCACCATGCAAAGCACCATCACCGATTCCATCAGGCTGAAGCTTTCCGGCGAGACGAACTCCTGAAAGCCGGCGAACAGGCCGCCGGCAACGCCGCCGAAGGAGGCGCCCATGGCGAAGGCGAGCAGCTTGATGTTGCGCGTGTTGATGCCGCAGGCCTTGGCGGCGATCTCGTCCTCGCGGATAGCGACCCAGGCACGGCCGATACGCGAGTCCTGCAGCCGGACGGTGATGAAGACGACGCCGAGCGCCAACAGCACGAAAAGGTAGTAATGCAGGTACAGCCCACCCACCCGAACGCCGAAGATATCGACGGCCCTGGTCAGCGGATGCGTGGCGATGGTGATGGGGTCGATGCGGGCGATGCCCTGAGGGCCGTTGGTGATGTTGACCGGCGCATTGAGATTGTTGAGGAAGATGCGGATGATCTCGCCGAAGCCGAGGGTGACGATCGCGAGGTAATCGCCGCGCAGCCGCAGCGTCGGCGTTCCCAGGAGAACACCGAACACCCCGGCGACCAGCGCGCCCAACGGCAGGACGGCCCATACCGGCCAGTGCAGGCCGAACTGGGGCGAGGCCAGAAGCGCATAGAGATAGGCACCGACGGCATAGAAGGCGATGTAGCCGAGATCGAGCAGGCCGGCGAAGCCGACGACGATGTTGAGGCCGAGCGCCAGCATGATGTAGAGCGCGGCAAAGTCGAGCACGCGTACCCAGGCGTTGCCGAGGGCCGCGCCGACAACGAAGGGTGCGGCGATCAGCGCGACCGTGATCAACACCATCCCGGCATACGCACGGCGGCGGTCAGGCACGCTCGGCAACTTTCTCTCCCATCAGTCCCGACGGCCGGAAGATCAAGACGATGATCAGAACGAAGAAGGCGAACACGTCCTGGTAGTTGCTGCCGAGCAGGCTTTGACCGGGATCCGCCTTGCACATCGCGTCCATGCCGGGAAGCACGTGAGCGAGCGTGCAAACGTTGGTCAGATCGCCGATGTAGCCGGCACCAAGGGCTTCGATCAAGCCCAGCAGCACGCCGCCCAGCATGGCACCGGCAAGGTTGCCGATCCCGCCCAACACCGCCGCGGTGAAGGCCTTGAGGCCGAGAACGAAGCCCATGTGGTAGTGGGCGATCCCGTAGTTGGACGATATCAACACGCCGGCCAATGCCGCCAGCGCCGAGCCGACGATGAAGGTCAGCGAGATGATCCGGTTCACATCCACGCCCATCAGCCCGGCGATGGCGGGGTTTTCCGCGGTGGCGCGCATGGCGCAGCCCAGCCGGCTCCGATTGACCAGCAGCATCAGGCCGCCCATCGTGGCAGCGGCCACCGCGATGATGATGATCTGAAGATCGGCGATCGTGGCGCCGAGGAATTCGTGGCTGCCGGCCGGCAGCAGAGGCGGCACCGAATGGTAATTGCGGCCCCAGATCAGCATCGCCAATTGCTGCAGGACGATGGAGACGCCGATGGCAGTAATCAGCGGCGCCAGGCGCGGGGCTTGCCTGAGCGGGCGATAGGCGACCCGCTCGATGGTGAAGCCCAGAATCATGCAGACCACGATTGCAACCGCGAGGCCGATCAAGACCACCACCAGTGGAGGCAGACCGCTCTCGGCCAGCGGCTTCACCGCTGCCAGCGAACTCAGCGCGCCGATCATCACCACCTCGCCGTGGGCGAAGTTGATCAGGCCGAGAATGCCGTAGACCATCGTGTAACCCAGCGCCACCAGAGCGTAGATCGCTCCCAGGGTCAGGCCATTGACCAACTGCTGAATGAAAATATCCACGGCAGGATCATAAAAGAAACGGCACCCGAAGGTGCCGTTTCAAATGGCGCCAAAGCTGCCTATTTCTTCTCGGTGGCGGGGGCCGGAGGTGTGGCGGGAGCGCTTGCCGGCGCAGTTTCGGCCGGTTTGGCGGCTTCCGCAGCCGGCGCCGCGGCTGTAGCCGCCGACGTACCGCCGATGGTGTCGAGGGGCTCCCACTTCCCGCCCTTGGCGGTGTAGAGCGTGATGGCGCCATCCTTGATATCGCCCTTGGCGTCGAAGTTGATCTTCGCGGTCACGCCCTGATAGTCCGTCGCCGGCAGGGCTTCGACGATCTTCTCGGGCTCGGCCGAGCCGGTACGCTTGATGGCGTCGATCACCACCATCACCGCGTCGTAGACGTAAGGCGCGTAGAGCTGGATGTCGGTGTTGAATTTCTTGGCGTATCTCTCCTTGAACGACGGGCCGCCCGGCATCTTGTCCAGCGGCACGCCCGGCAACGAACAATACGCTCCGGCCGCAGCTTCGCCGGCCAGCTTGTGGAACTCGGTCGTGCAGCCGCCGTCAGCCATCAGGAACTTGGACTTGATGCGGAGCTTGTTCATCTGCGCCGCCATCGGCCCGCCCTGGGCGTCCATGCCGCCGTAGAAGACGAGGTCGGGCCTCTTGCCCTTGATCTTGGTCAGGATGGCGGCGAAGTCGACCGCCTTGTCGTCGGTGTGCTCCTCGGCGACGATCTTGACGCCGGCGGCAACCGCCGACTTCTTGAACTCGTTGGCGACACCTTCGCCGTAAGCCGTCTTGTCATCGATCACCGCGACGGTCTTGGCCTTGAGGTTGCCGGCGGCGTATTCGCCGAGCACTTTGCCCTGCTGGACGTCGTTGGCCATGACGCGGAACGCCGTCTTGAAGCCCTGGTTGGTGTAGGTCGGATTGGTCGCCGAGGGACTCACCTGCGGGATGCCGGCATCGAAGTAGATCTTCGAAGCCGGAATCGTAGTGCCGGAGTTGAGGTGGCCGATGACCGCATTGACCTTGGCGTCGACGAACTTCTGGGCGACCAGCGTGCCCTGCTTCGGATCGGCCTGGTCGTCCTCGGGCAGCAGTTCGAACTTCACGGCGCGACCGCCGATCTTGATCCCGGCGGCGTTGGCATCTTCGATGGCAAGGCGCGCGCCGTTCTCGTTGTCCTTGCCGAGATGGGCCTGAGGGCCGGTCAGCGGGGCCGAGTGGCCGAGCTTGACGAGCAATGGTGCAAGCGGCGCGGGCGCCGGGGCTTCGGCCTTCGGTGCGGGTGGCGGTGGTACCTCCTTGCTGCAACCGACTGCAGCCAGAATGGCAGCGACGATAAGGGTCACTCCTGTGATCGGTCTTTTCATGGGACGTCTCCGGTGGTGTGGCAACAATGGAATCGGGCGATTCTGCGCGGCCGGCTATGCCTTGTCAATGAACTCCGGCGCCCGACAACCACGCTGGAACCGACGACAAAAAAGCCCGCCATGGCGGGCTAGGGTTCCGATCGGGGACCCGCTACTTCGCGCCGCCGAGGATCCACCTGACCAGGGTCTTGATGTCCTCGTCCTTCACGCTGGAGTTCGGCGGCATCGGCACATTGCCCCAGACGCCGACGCCGCCCTTCTTCACCTTCTCGACCAGTCGTGGCTCGGCGGCCTGGTCGGCGGCATATTTCTTGGCGACATCCCGGTAAGCCGGACCGACGAGCTTCTTGTCGACGGTATGGCAGGCCAGGCAATTACTCTTCCGGGCCAGGTCCATATTGGCCATGGCGTTGGTGGCGAGCAGCGCGGTGGCGGCGAACAGCATGGCGGCAGGCAGTCTCATTCATCTATCCTCAATGCGTTGGCAATCGTCAGTCGGGCCGGCCGGCAATCAATTCGACTGCAAGACCCGGCAGAGATCACCGAACTCCGCGATGGGTGCCAGGCAAGTAACGCCAGAGCACACCCAGGCGTTGACGCGGTCGCTAATGGGTTTGTCCAGTATAGCCGGCAGCCGGCCAAGACCGTCAGGCAATGGCAGCACCTGGGCAGATGTCCCCGCTAGGCGCGCCAAACGCTTCGACCAGTCGGAGACTTCCTCGACCGGGCCACGCAGGATGACGATCGGTGGCGGTGCAAGCACCTCCTCGAGAACCGTCAGCAGGGCCGCCACGCCGCCGCCCTGGTTGGCCAACGACGACCGGAAGAGACGCAGCGTGCGCTCGGCCGCATCACGACAACCGGCGTCACCGAGCAGGCTGCCCAGGCGCAGCAGGCTGCGCGCCGCAACGGCATTGCCGGCCGGGAGCGAGTTGTCGTGCGCCGGCTTCGGCCGCTGGATCAGGGTTTCATGATCGTGGGCGGTGAAGTAGAAACCGCCTTCACCGGGATCTTCGAAGCGGGCCATGAGGGTCTGTGCGAGTTCGGTCGCGGTCGCCAGGTCGGCAGGGCGGAAATCGGCCTGCATCATTTCGATCATGGCGGCAAGCAGGAAAGCGTGGTCATCGAGATAGGCCGGCAAGTGCGCCCTGCCCTCCCGCCAGGTCGCGAGCAGCCGGCCTTCAGGCCGCAATGCGCGCAGCACGAAGTCCAGTGCGCGACGGGCCGAGGCCAGCCAGTCGGCTCGGTCGAAGATGCGCGCGGCATGCACCATGCCTTCGATCATCAGCGCATTCCATGCCGTCAGGACCTTGTCGTCGCGTCCGGGGCGTACGCGCCGCTCGCGACAAGCCAACAGCTTGCGCCGCGCCGAGGCCAGCAAGATTTCGTCCGCCGGCGCCGGCGGCGAGGCGACCCCCAGGTGCCAGCGCTCGTTCTCGAAATTGGGCGGGCCGTCGAGTCCCCAATGGCGGCTGCCGACGCGCCACTCTTCGGCGGACAGCAGGGAACAGGCCTCGGTCGGGTCCCAAAGGTAATAACGACCTTCCTCGCCTTCGGAGTCCGCATCGAGCGACGAGGCGAAACCACCCTCGGACAGTTGCATTTCCCGCTGCGCCCAAGCCGCTGTTTCCTCGACCACGCGGGCGAACAGCGGCTCTCCCGTCAAGACCCAGGCGTCCGCGTAGAGCGCCAGCAGAGGGCCGTTGTCATAGAGCATCTTCTCGAAATGGGGAATCTCCCAACGCGCGTCCACACTGTAGCGATAGAAGCCGCCGCCCAACTGGTCGCAGAGCCCGCCTTCGGCCATGCGGGCAAGCGTCGTCACCGCCGCCGCGCGCGCCTGGTGGTCACCGCGGGCACCTCGCCGCAACAGGAAGGCGATATCCGTCGCATGGGGAAACTTCGGCGCGCCACCGAAACCGCCGAAACGGGGATCGTATTGGCGCAGGAGGAAGTCGCGGCCCGAGTCGAGGAGCGTTGCATCCAACGCTGTTTCGTTGGGTCTCGCGGACGCCGGCCCGGAAAGAGAAGCGAGCGCGTCGCGCAAGGATCGGTTCTGCTCGGCCACCGCCTCGGGCCGGGTTCGGTAGATGTCGACGATCTGGCGGCAGAGATCCGGAAACGCCGGCAAGCCATGACGGGGCGTCTTCGGGAAATAGGTTCCAGCAAAGAAGGGCGTGCCATCCGGTGTCAGGAAAAGCGTCAGCGGCCACCCCCCCTGCCGGCCGGTCAGCAACTGGTGCGCGCTTTGATAGACCTGATCCAGATCGGGCCGTTCTTCGCGATCGACCTTGATATTGACGAACAGGTCGTTCATCACCGCCGCAACCTCGGCATCCTCGAAGGACTCATGGGCCATCACGTGGCACCAATGGCAAGCCGAGTAGCCGATGGAAAGCAGAATGGGCTTGCCGGAATCGCGCGCCAGGGTGAGTGCTTGCTCGCCCCATGGCCACCAGTTCACAGGGTTGTGGGCATGCTGGAGTAGGTAGGGTGACGTTTCTTCGACGAGATGATTGGCCATCGGCGGTCCGGGGGACTTGCAGTAGTTGAGTATCTTAGTATACTTTGACGTTCGCCAGCAACCGAACCCCCTGTGAGAGGACACGCCATGAATGCCACTGACAAGTTCGTCCTGCGGACCCGCAGCGTCGAGGCCGTCGTAACCGGGCGCCAAGTCACGGACGGCGCCGGCGTGCGTATCACCCGGGTCCTGGCGCAGGATTTGCAGCGCCGGCTCGATCCCTTCCTGATGCTCGACGTGTTCCGCACCGACAACCCGGACGATTACATCGCTGGCTTTCCCGACCATCCGCACCGGGGCTTCGAGACCGTCACCTACATGATCGCCGGCCGCATGCGCCACCGGGACAATGCGGGCCACCAGGGTCTGCTCGAAACCGGCGGCATACAGTGGATGACCGCCGGACGCGGCATCATCCATTCGGAAATGCCCGAGCAGGAGCACGGCACGATGGAGGGTTTCCAGCTCTGGCTCAACCTGCCTGCGCGCGACAAAATGGCCGCCCCCTGGTACCGCGATTTCCAGGCCGGCGAGATTCCCGAATTCGTCACCGAAGAAGGCGTTACCGTGCGCGTGATCGCCGGCGCATGCCACGGCATACAAGGCGCCGTGTCGCGACCGGTGACGCAGCCGTTGTACTTCGACCTGCACTTTCCCGCTGGTGGCAGCTTCGCCGAAGTTCTGCCCACTGATTACAACGCATTTGTGGTCGTCTATCGCGGGGAAGTCACGATCGCCGGCAAGACGATCACCGAGCGTCAGATGGCGATTCTGGCCAACGCGGACGGCGCCGATCAGGTAGTGCTAAGCGCCGACCAGCCGGCCCGAGCGCTGCTGATCGCCGGCAAACCACTCAACGAGCCGATCGCCCAGTACGGACCCTTCGTCATGAACGACGAAGAACAGCTTCGCACCGCCGTGCGCGACTACCAGGAAGGACGTTTCGCGCCGATCGCCTAGCCGGAGAACAAGGCTCGCCACCAGCGCCGGCGGCCTTCGGGCGGTTTCTGTTGCGGTCGGAGATCCTCGGGCGGCACGCGGCTCATGATCCAGCCCGGCAGCGGCGGATTGGTCGAGAAGCCGCAGGAGACGCCGAGGTTGTTGGGGTCGTAGATCTTGACGAAGCTCGGCTGCTGCAAGTCGTCGGCATAGACGATGCCGCAGTAGTCGTGACGATGGTCGTCGCGCAAGAGCGTGTCGATGCGGCAGATGAACTCGGTGGTCTGCTCGTCAATGGCAGGCTTTGTCGGCACCGGCTCGCCGACGGCGTAGAGATACCAGCCGGCTGCAGGGTCGATGCGCGACCAGAACGCGGCGAGCTGTTCCCAGGACATCACCGACCAAAGACGGCCGGTGTAGAGGTCGTGGAAGGTGCTCACCATATCGCTGCCGGGCCGCCCCAAGGCGACATGCGCCCCCCTGTGGGGGGCAGCGACCGAAGGGAGCGTGGGGGGCTCACTACTTCAACTGAGTGACGTCGCGTACCGCGCCGGTATCGGCCGATGTGGTCATCACAGCATAGGCCCGCAGGGACGCAGGTACCTGTCGATCACGATTTGCCGGCTGCCATGCGTGAGCGCCCTTCGCCTCCATCATCGCGCGGCGCTTCGCCAACTCGGCATCGCTGATGTTCAGATGAATACTTCGGTTCGGGATGTCGATCTCGATCGAGTCGCCTTCCTCGATCAGGCCGATGGCGCCGCCCTGAGCGGCTTCCGGCGAGCAGTGGCCGATGGAAAGCCCTGATGTGCCGCCGGAGAAACGTCCGTCGGTGAGCAGCGCGCACTGTTTGCCCAGGCCCCTGGACTTGATGTACGACGTCGGGTAGAGCATCTCCTGCATGCCCGGTCCGCCCTTGGGACCCTCGTAGCGCACGATGACAATGTCGCCGGCAACGATCCGGTCGGCGAGAATTCTCTCCACCGCTTCTTCCTGGCTCTCGCAAACGCGGGCACGCCCTTTGAACTTGAGGATGCTGTCGTCAACACCTGCCGTCTTGACGATGCAACCCTTCTCGGCGATGTTGCCGAACAGCACCGCCAGGCCGCCGTCCTTCGAATAGGCGTTTTGGAGGTCGTGGATGCAGCCGGCGCTGCGGTCGAGGTCGAGCTTCGGAAAGCGCCTGTCTTGCGAAAACGCCACCTGCGTCGGCACACCGCCCGGCGCGGCGCGGTAGAAATCGTGCACGGATTTCCGATCGTTGCGCTTGACGTCGCAGCAGTCGAGGGCCTCGCCCAGCGATGGATAGAGCACGGTCGGGCAGTCGCGGTGAATGAGGCCGGCGCGATCCAGTTCGCCCAGGATGCCCATGATGCCGCCGGCGCGGTGCACGTCTTCCATGTGGTACTTCTGCGTCGCCGGCGCCACCTTGCACAGGCAGGGCACCTGGCGCGACAGGCGGTCGATGTCCTTCATCGTGAAATCGACGCCGGCCTCGCGCGCAGCGGCGAGCAGGTGCAGCACAGTATTGGTCGAGCCGCCCATGGCGATGTCGAGCGACATGGCGTTCTCGAAGGCCCGGAAGGTCGCGATCGAACGCGGCAACACGTTGGCGTCGTCCTGCTCGTACCAGCGCTTGCAGAGTTCGACGATCTGCCGGCCGGCCTTGAGAAAGAGCAGCCTGCGGTCGGCATGCGTGGCCACGAGCGAGCCATTGCCGGGCAGAGAGAGGCCGAGCGCCTCGGTCAGGCAGTTCATGGAGTTGGCGGTGAACATGCCCGAGCAGGAGCCGCAGGTGGGGCAGGCCGAGCGCTCCAGGGCCATCACGTCGGCATCGGAGTTCTTCGAATCGGCGGCCTCGATCATGGCATCGACGAGGTCGACCATGCGGTACTCGCCGTGCCACTTGACCTTGCCCGCCTCCATCGGTCCGCCGGAGACGAACACGGCGGGGATGTTGAGCCGCAGCGCCGCCATCAGCATACCGGGCGTGATCTTGTCGCAATTGGAGATGCAGACCATGGCATCCGCCGTGTGCGCATTGCACATGTACTCGACCGAATCGGCGATCAGTTCGCGCGAAGGCAGGCTGTAGAGCATGCCGCTGTGGCCCATGGCGATGCCATCGTCGATGGCGATGGTGTTGAACTCCTTGGCGATGCCGCCGGCCGCCTCGATCTCGCGCGCGACCAGTTGGCCCATGTCTTTCAGATGCACGTGGCCGGGCACGAACTGGGTGAATGAATTCACAACCGCGATGATCGGCTTGCCGAAGTCGTTTTCCTTGACGCCGGTGGCGCGCCAGAGAGCACGCGCGCCAGCCATGTTGCGGCCATGGGTCGAGGTGCGGGAACGGTATTGGGGCATTGGCATGACTCCTGCGGGACGGCGCTCCCGGCGCCGCGGACGGATTGATTGATTCTACCGCCTGCGCCGCGACTGGAGCGATGCTCTGGTCGGCAGGCGTCCCGATACAAATTCTCACAATTGCTTACGATTCGCCGTCGTCGCAGCCCCTAGAGTGGGCGTTACTCAGGAACGCCCAACCCACAGGAGTCGATCATGAACAAGCTCTGGATTCCCGCCGTTCTGGCTACCGCGACCTTCAGCGCCAGCGCCTTCGCCCACGACTGGGACGACGAGGATCACTGGGAGCACCACCATCGGCGCTACGTCGAACACGTGGTCGTGCAGCCCGTGTATCAGCCACCGATGGTCGTTTACCAGGCACCACCCCCGCCGGTGGTCTATCGCGAACGCGTCGTCTATCAGCAAGTGCCCGTGTATTACGAAAGCGCCCCGACCTACTATGCCCCGGGCCCGGCCTATGCGGCGCCAAGCGGAAATCGGGTCGCCGGACAGGTGATGGGTGCCATCGCCGGCGGTGCCATCGGTAACCAGATCGGCCGCGGCAACGGCCGCATCGCCGCGACGGCGATCGGCGCGGTCGTGGGCAGCGCGCTGGGCGGCAATATCGCCGGATACTGAGCGCAAGACTGATGGCGGGTATCATGGCGACCCCAGCGTCCGCCTGATACCCGCCCCGTGCTGATCCACCCCCAGTTCGACCCTGTCGCCATCCACCTGGGCCCCCTGGCCATCCGGTGGTATGGGCTGATGTACCTGGCCGGCTTCATCGCTTTCCTGATCCTCGGCCGGCATCGCGCCCGCGTTCAGCCTTGGCACGGCATCGATCCCAGGGAGCTCGACGATCTGCTGTTCTACGGCGTGCTCGGCGTCATCGTCGGCGGGCGTCTCGGCCAGGTGCTGTTCTATGAACCCGCCGAGTATTTCGCCCATCCGCTCGAAATTCTCGCCATCTGGAAGGGCGG
The DNA here is from genome assembly GCA_041480065.1 of Rhodocyclaceae bacterium. Lineage (GTDB taxonomy): Bacteria > Pseudomonadota > Gammaproteobacteria > Burkholderiales > Rhodocyclaceae > Fen-999. The sequence continues at coordinate 16,397 of JBGOZF010000042.1, read as the reverse complement.
CATGAGCTTCCATGGCGGCTTTCTCGGCGTGCTGATCGGCATGGCGCTGTGGGCGCAGAAGACCGGCAAGACATTCTTCCAGGTCACCGATTTCATCGCGCCGCTGGTACCGTTGGGGCTCATGGCCGGACGCATCGGCAACTTCATCAACGGCGAACTCTGGGGCCGCGTCGCCGATCCCTCGCTGCCCTGGGCGATGATGTTTCCCTTGGTCGGTCCGCAGCCACGCCATCCTTCGCCGCTCTACCAAGCGGCCGGCGAGGGGCTGCTGCTGTTCATCATCCTGTGGCTTTACTCTTCGCGGCAGCGGCCGCGCGCGGCAGTCTCCGGCGCCTTCCTGATCGGTTACGGCGCTTTTCGTTTCATCGCGGAATACTTTCGCGAACCCGACGCGGGCATCTTCGGCCATTCCTACGTGGTCAGCATGGGACAGTGGCTGAGCCTGCCGATGGTGGTCGCGGGAATCTGGTTGGTCGTCAGAGGGAAGAAGACATGAGCCATAGCAGGCCGTTCAAGGTACTCGGCATTCAGCAGATCGCCATCGGCGGCCCCTCCAAGCAGCGCCTGAGGACTCTCTGGGTCGACATGTTCGGCCTCGAAGTCACCGGCAACTTCGTGTCCGAACGCGAGAACGTCGATGAAGACATTTGCGCCATGGGCAAGGGGCCATTCAAGGTCGAGGTCGACCTCATGCAGCCGCTCGACGCCGACAAGAAGCCGGCGGTTCATGCCACGCCGCTCAATCACGTCGGGCTCTGGATCGACGATCTGCCCAAAGCCGTCGAATGGCTCACCGCCCGTGGCGTGCGCTTCGCGCCAGGCGGCATCCGCAAGGGCGCGGCCGGTTACGACATCACTTTCCTTCATCCGAAAGCCAGCGACGAGTTTCCGATCGGCGGCGAGGGTGTGCTGATCGAGCTGGTGCAAGCGCCGCCGGCGGTCATCGAGGCCTATTATTGTCAGTTGGCCGGATAAGATTCAAGGCCCAGGGCTGGAATGCGGTGCGGCCGCCGGCAAACCCGACGCAGCGCCGGACTACGCAAGCGAGACCCTGACCGGCGACTGGAACGGCCGCCGCACTGAGTGGTCGGAAGCCGGCGCCTGGCTTGAGCTCGGACTCAGATCCGACTGGCTGCACAATCGAGGCGGCGAGTCGGATGGCGGGGGTTGATGGGCCAGCTCGATGTCAAGCTGAGCGCCAATCTCGAAAAGCTCTGGAGCTGGACCTCGACCAAGGCGTTTGTACACTTTCTGTACGACCGGGGGAACCCGGTCAACATCAACCACACCCACAGCCTTATCGGCATATCGAATATCGAATGGCCGATCGATACGACACGCTTCTTTCAGGCCTGGATCGAAAGATCCGTCCTCGACGATACGCTTGGCGTTCTTGTCGGCCTCTATCCGTTCGATTCGGAGTTCTCGGCCCTAGACTCCGGCGCTGTTATTCTGAATCCCTCGTTCGGCGCTTCACCCGACGTCTCGTTGACGCGCGGACCGTCGATCTTCAACAACTCGTCATTCGGGGTTCGCCTCAAGTGGCAGTCCAAGGCTGTGCCGCTATACGTTCAGGCGGCGATGCTCGACGGCATTCCGGGCGATCCGGCGCATCCGCAAGGCACGCACATCAAGTTCGCCAAGGGCGACGGCAGCTTTCATATCTTCGAGTCCGGCATTGTCCCGGGCGACGGCCGGAGCGGCGGTTTTTCGAAAGTCGCCGTCGGCGGCTGGGGCTACACCGCCAGGGTCGATGACCTGGCCGATCTCGATGCCGACGGCAGCCCGGTCAAGCGCCGCAGCAGCGGCTGGTACGCGCTCGGCGAGCAGACGGTCTGGCGTGGCAACAATGACGCCAGCCTCGCCGCCTTCGCCCGATACTGCGCCACGGACGGCAATTCGACCGCCATCGACCGCGCGGTCAACCTCGGTCTGCACTGGCGGGCGCCGTTCCGGTTGCGTCCCGACGATGTGGCAGGCATCGCCGTCACGCGCGCCCATATCGGCGGCAAGTATCGTCGCGCGATGGCTGCCGCCGGCGTCGAGACCATGAGCGACGAATCGATCCTCGAACTGACTTATCGCGCGGCGATCACCAGGTGGCTGGCGGTGCAACCAGTCGTCGAGCGCATCCGCAATCCGGGAGCACTTATCCGCAAAACGACGGTCCTGGGTATTCGGTTGGAACTCGCGCTGTAGGAAATCCGCGAGGGTAAGGCGGCGCGCGTCGGTAGCGACGCCGACGGCGAAATGATGCATATGGGTCATTCACATTACACCGGCATCGGAGCTAGAGTCCGCATCCAGGGAAGCTTCGCGGGCGATTTCAGCCATCGCACCAGCCCTACCGAGCAGAGACGGCGGATTTCCGATCCAGGAATTCCAACCCCTTATCACTGACTTTCGCTTCCCAGGAGTGCCCTGACATGTCGAAACTCGTTTCCGTGTTGTCTGCAATGGCTACCCTGCTCGGATCCGCGGACGCAAGCGCCACCGCGGTCGATTTTGCGGCGATCAGCCTGGGGAACAACAACTACCGCTACGAATACCAGATTCGCAACGATGGCTCGCTCGGTCCAAGTACGCCGATCCAGTTGATTGACCTGTTGTTCGATCCGGCATTGTTCGAGGAAGCCACGCTTGCCAACGTGTCCGCACCCTCATTGGCCGCGGACTGGACCCAGAGCTTCCTCGCTTCGGCCCCCGGAGTGCCGGCCGCTTTCGATCTGTACGCGGCGGGCTCCGGTATCGTAGTCGGTAGCCAGCTTGGCGGCTTTGCGGTGGAGTTCCATTGGCTGGGAAGCAGCGCTCCCGGACCGCAACCCTTCGAGATCTATGATCCGATAGCATTTGGCCAACCACTCGAACACGGCATTACGACTGCCGTGCCGGAGCCGGAGAACTGGGCAATGATGGCTATCGGAGCGCTGATGGTAGGGCTCCTCCGCCGGCAACGGAAAGATCCTGCGCGTGGGAGAATGCCATGACATCCTTATCACCCGTCCGCATGATCGCCGTCGCCCTGATGGCTGCGTGGCCGCTGTTCTGCATGGCGACGCCGAATCTGTCGGTTACCGGCTATCAACTCGTTTCACAGAAGAGAATCAGCGCAACAGTCTTCGAATACACCTATCGCGCGACGATCCATAATGCCGGCTCGGCGGCGAAATCCGCCGGTGCCACGCTTGCCGGCTTTCCGGCAATGGTGACGGTTGCCGACGACCATCTCGACTTCGGCATTGTCGGCGCGAACTCGTCGGCAGCCAGCCAGGATACATTCGTCATCCGGCACGATCGCACCAAGGGTGCCTTCACGGCACAGAACCTGGGCTGGACCATCAGCTATACCGAACCCGGCGTCGGCCCGCTTCCGGGAGATCCGTCGAGCCCGGCGCTGGACTCGATGGTGAACTACGCCGATCCAACCCCTTACGATCCTGCCGCAATCGAGTCTGCCCCCGGCACCGAACGGGTGCTGCGGACTTCGCTCCTCATCTACTTCGCCGACGATGCCACCGTAGGTCAGGTCAACCAGGCCGTGCAAAGTTCGGGCGGATACATCGCCTCGATGGTTTTGGGAATCCCGTATGTCCGCTTGAACATCCCCGATCCTGGCGGCATGGCGAACCTCAACATCCTCCGGCAGCAGCTTCAGTCACTTCCTGGCGTCGGCTATGTCGCTCTGGAGATATTTCCGAAGCCGGACGAGCTTCCGCCCAATCCAAGCTTCCTGAATGATCCGCCGATCCATCTCAATCGCATCTCCCATCATCTGGCCGTTCGTGCTCATGCCGCCTGGAACGCCCGCAGGCTCTTCGCCCAGAACGCCCTTGCAGGCATGACGCCAACCATCATGATCGAGGATAACTTCGGCATCGGCGCGCCGACGGCGGGAATGGGATTCGATGTCGACTACGACGAAGCCGACTACGGGACCGCCGGCCCGCTCATCGAGGACGACGGCACGCCGAGCTATCACGGCTATGACGTGCTCAGTATCATCGCATCGACTTATGGCGGTCTCGACGACCCGGTTGGCATCGCCACCGGCATCATGCCGGTTCGACTCCGGGTCATTGCGTTCGATTTGCGACGCACGGACCTGCGCCCGTCGGACTTCCCGGCGCGTCTCGTTTCAGCAGTTGGCGCGGAACGAAGCCTCGGCCATAACGTGATTCTGAATACCTCCTACGGCGAACCCGGAGCCGACTGCCCCGACAACAATCCGCTACATTGCCCAAATTCGGCCTCGCTTTCAGATGAGGTCGAGTGGCGAACGCATGTCAGTGGGCTGAAGTGGGCAGCCCGGTTGCGGCGCGGAGGTGTACGAACCCAGGCCGGCTCCGCAGAGTTCGACTTCCTCCACACTGCGTCGGCCGGCAACAACGGACAGTTGCCCGCCTGGGAGGCCCACGATTACGCGCGATTCAGCCTGCCGACACCGGGGCATGATTACGGCGGCGTGGCATTGCGTGATATCAGCACACGTCAAGTAAGAAAGGACAAGAACGGCAATTTCGACATCGCGCCCTATCTGGCCAATACCTTGGTCGTGGAGAGCCGCCCGGGTGTCGACGGCGTCAATCCCGACCTGCAGGAGATCAAGCCGCACGTCCACTGCTACGACCAGCCGGAGGCCAAGCCAAACAGGGACTTTGCTTCCTACGGCGGCCATATCTCCGCGATCGGCCACATGGTCCAAACAATGTCGTCCGGAATCCTCGTTGAACGCGGCCTCTACCTGCCTTTTGATCCGCCTACCAACTATGGCTCGGGATCGTCATATGCGGCGCCGCAGGTGGCGGGCGTCGCCGCCTTGGTGTGGACGGCCCGACCGGACCTCACCATGCAGCAGGTGCGCCAGATACTGTTGAAGACGGCTGGCGGCCTGACTACGCTTTACGACACGACACCCTGCCCGGCAACCGATACCGATTTCTACCACGCGCCGGTCGATGCCTATGCTGCCGTCCTGGCGGCGGACTGCCCGGACTTCAACTGTAATCTCGGTGTCTCCGCAACGCCGGCCAACAGCCCTGTACGGCTGGCCATTCTGGACGTCGCCGGGGCCGACGGCGCCGGCAATCTGGTGGATGAACCAGACGGGCACTTCACGCAGGCGGACATCCTCAAATTCCTCTACGAGTTCCAGTCACGCCGAGCCCACGAGTTTGACTACTCGCGCTTCGACCTGAGCGGCGACGGGCTCACCGGCGAGCCGGGGACGATCCGCGCCGGGCAAACGCAGACCAGCTTGCCCTTCTACTACGGCACTCGTCGGTTCGATCTCAACGGCGACGGCCAGTTCACCACCGCCACGCAAACGGTCGAGGGCGTGACGATGGAGTTCGACGAGAACAGGCTCTGGGACCTCGAAGTTCTCATCTACTATGCCTACAGCCCTCTTTATGAGGGCAACGAGTACGAACGCACCTTGTTGCTGCTGCCCTACCTGGAAGTAGGAACCGATCCCGAGAGGATCAAACCTTTCCTGCGGCAGATGGATTTCCGGCTTTCGAACCTGACCGGAATCGGCGGTAATACAACGCTCTCGGCAATCCTCTACCAGGCGTCAACATCGGACGGACCAGTAGCCGGAGGAGGCCGCTTCATCAGTCCCTGCGGACGGGAACAGGGGGCCCCATTATTCACGCAGGAAGTGCTGAACGGCGCAACCGGCGTCCCCAGTTCCGATTCCTTGGCGGTACCCACTTGGTGGTGGTCGACGAACCCCGTCAATGCGCCGCCGGCCGGTGCGGTCTCCAGGCACTGCTCTGACTTCATTGCCGCCGTTCCCAGCACGGGAAAGATGTGGCTGAACATCAGCAAGGTCGTAAGCGATGAGCCGGATCGCGAATACCAGCTGCGGCTTTACCTCGGCGAGCCGGACCTCCTGGCTCCCAAGACTTCGGACTTCACTCCCGGCCCAAAGCGACTTCTCACGCAACAGGGCGTCTACGGCCATGTCGACATGAAAGGCAGCGGCGCCTTAGTCGGCGGTGCACCGAGTTCCGACTTCCGGCTGCTGGGTGTCGGTTTCGCGCCGGATACGAGCTATCGGAGGGGTTATCGCGATTGAATGCCGGCCAATGATCGTCTGCTCCAGCCGACCACACACCCGTGCATCCGCCTTATAACGCCGCAGCCTTGAAGGTATTGCACTGGTTCATGTCGCCGGACTCGATGCCGCGCTTGAACCAGCGCATGCGCTGTGCCGAGGTGCCATGCGTGAAGGCGTCGGGAACAATATAGCCGCGCGACTGCTTCTGCAGCCGGTCGTCACCGATTGCTGAAGCGGCAGTCAGCGCCTGCTCAATGTCGCCTGTCTCGAGAATGTGCCGCGCCTCGTTGGCCTGTGCCGCCCAGACGCCGGCCAGGCAGTCCGCCTGAAGCTCAAGGCGCACCGACAGTGCATTGACCTGCGCCTCACCGGCCGCGCGCTGCTGCGCCTGATGCACTTTGTCAGAGATGCCGAGCAGGTTCTGGACGTGGTGGCCGACTTCGTGGGCGATGACATAGGCCTCGGCGAATTCACCCGGCGCGTGGAAGCGGTCCTTCAGTTCCTGGTAGAAGGCGAGATCGATATAGACCTTGCGGTCGAGCGGGCAGTAGAACGGCCCCATGGCTGTCTGACCGGTGCCGCAGGCAGTCGGCGTGGCGCCGGTGAACAACACGAGTTTCGGATCTTGATACTGCTTGTTGAGGCGCTGGAACTGATCCTGCCAGGTGCGCTCGGTGGAGCCGAGTATTTTGGAAATGAAGCGCGCCATTTCGTCCTCGGCCGGCGGCTTCCTGGCCGGCACGCTCTGAACGGACGCCGTATTGCCCTGCAACTGCGAGGCAACGCCGATCACGGTACTCGGATCCACGCCGAAGAAATAGCTCGCGGCCAGTGCCAACAACACCGTGCCGATGCCGACCCCGCCTGCCCGCAGCGGCATGCCCATGCCGCGCCGATCCTCGACGTTGTCGCTTTCCTGCTCGTTGTCCAATCGCATGGGAATCCCCGGAACCAAACCAGGGCAAATGATACTGCGTCGGATCAGGGGAGCAGCGTCGCCGTGACCATCGGCGACATTTTCCCGCTCAGCGTCAGTTCTCGCCGCCCGAAGGGCTCAACTTGCGCAGTTCATCCTGCCAGCGCTTGACGCAGAAGGGGTGGCTACGCCACTGTGCCTCGGCGCAGGTGCGGGCCTCACAGGCTCCGCGGCTGAAGACATTCTGTTCGGCCGCGCAAACTTCCTGGGGCGACGCCGGGCCCTTGGGCGCCGGCGGCGTGGCAGCAGCCGCGGCGGCCCGCGCGCGCGTTTCCGCGGCCTCTCGTTCGGCGCGCAGCCTCTCCTGCTCTGCGCGTTCAAGCCGGCCTTGTTCCTCCATCGCCTGTTTCGCAGCCAATGCCTTGCGTTTGAGCTCGGCTCTCTGACGGCGGGCCTCCTCCTGTTTCGCTTTCGCCGCATCGTCCATGTCCGGAGCTACGGCAGGCTGACCATCCGGGCCCGCCGGCGCGGTTTGTTGATCCACGGGCCCGGGCATGGCAGGTGTTGGTACGGCCTCCGATGGCCCGGCCGCAGGCGAAGGAGCCTCGGCACTCACCACCGCAGGAACAGGCGTGCTGCGGCCACCGCTGTAGTAGCGCAAGGCGAGCGTTCCAGTCAGCAGAACGACAAATCCGATCAGGAACGGAAGCAGGAGGGAACGTCTGGGCAGGGATGGCTGCGCGGCGGCGGCCGCGGGCGGTGACTGTATCGTCGGGTCTTCCCAGTCGAGGGCATCGATTTTCGCCAACAGCGCAGCCGGATCGAGGCCGAAAGGTTCAGGCTTTGCCTTGCCCGCCGACGGCTTGCCGGCAGTCGACGTCGGCCGGGTCTTTGACCCGCAAACGGGGCATGCTGCTGCCTCTGCAGCATGCTTTGTACCGCAGATTCGGCACTTCACGCTTTCGATAGTCAACACAAGGTACTCCGGGGGAACCGGCCGTATTATCCGCCCATGCATGGATCATGGTCAAATCCCGGGCGGTGCGGACCCGATGGGCGGCTTGCCTGCGACGATGGACGACGGATTGCCCCCGGGGGACCAAGGCAACGCTTGGCGCCCGCAACACACCATTCACATTTTGAGAGCCCGACATCGGCAGATGCCTGAGCCTCAGCCTAACTGCTCACAAAGCGCTTCCCAGGCATCCTTGTCGGTGGCGAAGACATTACCCTCGCCGATCTCCCGCAACAGTCCGGTTCGTTCCATGACGTCATAGACCTGCTTCTTCAGGCCGCTGAATACCAGCGTGATGCCGCTGCTTCGAAAGCGCCTGACCAGGTTCGACACCATCTCCACGCCAGAGGCGTCCAGTTCGTTGATGCCGTTGGCTTTGACAAGGATGTGACTCAGTTGCTGATTCTCGCGTTCGAGTTGTAACAGCGCGTCCTCGAAATAGGAGACGTTGATGAAACGCAGTGCGCCGTCGAAGCGGACGGCGCCGAGCTTCGGATGCGCGGCCGGCAACTGGTGCCGTGCGGCATCGCGAAAACGTGCTTCGCCATCGACGCCGAGTAGTGCCACCCGCGGCCGCATCATGCGGTAGAGCAGCAACGACAGCGAAAGAAGAATCCCGGTAACGATTCCGTTCTGGATGTTCGGCGCGAAAGCGAGCGTGGCAACGAAGGTGATCACCGCGGCGATACCGTCGTCCCTGTTGGCACGCCAGGCATTGACGACTGTGCGGGGATTGATGAGGTTGATGACGGCCATCATGATGATGGCCGCGAGCACCGGCTTCGGCAGGTGGTAGAGCAAAGGCGTGAAGAACAGCAGCGTCAGGAGCACGAACACCGCCGAGATCACCGACGACAGCGAGGTCCTGGCGTCAGAGGCGAGGTTGAGGGCCGAGCGGGAGAACGATCCGCTTACCGGCATCGAGTGAAAGAATGCGGCGGCGACCTTCGCCAGACCCTGGCCGATGAGTTCCTTGTTCTCGTCCCAAGGCTGCCGCGTCTTGATGGCGATGACCTTGGCACTGGACATCGCCTCCATGAAGCTTATCAGTGCGATGACGAAGGCCGCCGGCAGCAAGTCCATGGCCGCGTGCCCGTCGAGGGGCGGCACACTGAGGCTGGGCAGGCCCTGCGGAATGGCGCCCACCACGCGCCCGCCCATGTCGCCGAAGCCGATGGCGTAGCTCACCCAGGTCAGCAGCGCGACGACGGTCAGCACGCCTGGCAGCCTGGGCGCGAACTTCTTGAAAGCCAGCAGCAGTACGATCGCCGACACGCCGAAGCCGAGCGACCATTCATGCATGGTGTCGATGTTGGTGATCACCTGCCAGATGTCCAACAGAAAGTGCTCGGACTGCCGCGAAGGTATGCCCAGCAGCGTCGGCAGTTGCGACAGGCCGATGATCAGCGCCGCCGCATTGATGAAGCCCATCAGCACCGGATGCGACAGGAAATTGAGCAGGACGCCGACGCGCAGCGCGCCGAAGGCGATCTGGAAGACGCCGGACAACAATGCCAGGAGAATTACGTAAGAGTAGAAGATCTCGCTACCGTGGGCCGCCAGCGGCGCGACGCTCGCGGCGGTGAGCAGCGAGGTCATCGCCACCGGGCCGGTCGAAAGCTGGCGCGATGAGCCGAACAGGGCACCGACAACCGAGGGCACCAATGCCGCGTAAAGGCCATAGTAGGCGGGCACACCCGCCAATTGTGCGTAGGCGAGCGACTGCGGAATGGCGACCAGCGACACCGTAATCCCTGCCGCCAGATCGCAGCGGAAAGACTCACCGCTGATCTGCGCGTCGTGCAGCGACGGCCAGACCTGGCCGAACCACCGCCGTGCAACCGAACCGGGCGACATCAGGCGCCTCGGCCGGAAGATCTGAGCACCGTCCTCCTGGCAAAGGAAAGGAAATCGATCACCCGCGCATCGTCGAAATCGCGCCGGCGCGCCGAGGGCCCGTGGACCGTCGCATCATCGCGGCACAGGCTCGACGTCTCATGCTTCTCCAGCAGATGTTCGAGTTCATCCAGCCGGTCGATATTGGCGAAATCCATCGCCTGCAAAAGCTGTTGGGTCTTTCCACGAAGGGACTTCATTGGGGCGCACAATCACGTGTTGTTTGCCCATATACAGCAGCACTCATGCCACACGACAGCAACACTTTGTTTTTAAGATATTATCGACAATTATTGAACTGTACTCACACCAAGACGTGTGGTGCATTTTGCGACATACAGTCGGCCAATGCACTCACAACATTATGTTTTATTGATGTTTATGTAGCTATTGCACCTGTTGGCAATACGCACCCACTCATCGCATAATGCAACAATGAATTGCACGTTTCCGGCCCCATGAAACTGCCGTCGATCCAGCCGTCCTTGGGGCGCAAGATCACTTTCGGCTACTTGGCGGTGGCTGTGCTCACGCTCGGCGTATCCCTGTTCACTTTCGAGGAGCTTCGATGGTTCGAGACTCGGATTCTTCTTGGCGAGCGGATCGGCGAGCTCTTCGACGAGACGATGGAACTGCGCCGCTTCGAGCGCAACTTCTTCCTGCACCGCGAGCAGGCCGACTATCTGGAAAACGGGCGCTACATCGTGCGTCTGCGCGATCGTCTGAGCCGTAGCGACACCGATTTCGCGCTGCTCGGCGCCCAGCAACGAATCGCGGCCCTGCGTGGCCAACTGGAACAGTACGCGCAACTGATGGAACGCTACGCCGCAACCGCTAAACCCGATCAGGCCCGGTTGGAATCCGAGATTCGCGCCGCCGGCAAGGACATCGTCACCATCGCCGAGGATATGGCGGCTTCCGAGCGCCAACTCGTGCGCTCGTCGCTGACCACCTTCCGCACGGTGCTCGTGTTTTCGATCGTCGGGGTGGCGCTGCTGATGGTCGTCATTGGCCAAGTGCTGTCAAGACGGGTGGTGCGGCCCCTGAAGGAACTGGAGGTCAACGTGGACGCGATATCCAGCGGCCGGCGCGACAAGCTCGCCCTGCCGGCCAGGGACAGGGAAATCGTGTCCATCATCAACGCCTTCAACCACATGCTGAAGGAGTTGGACTTGCGCCAGCGTCACCTCCTGCACACCGAGAAGCTCGCCTCGCTCGGCACCATGTTGTCCGGAGTCGCCCACGAACTCAACAATCCGCTGTCCAACATCTGGACCTCCAACCAACTGCTGCTGGAGGAACTCGGCGACACCGATGTGGAGTCGCAGCGGCAACTGCTGCTGCGCATCGACGAGCAGGGCGAGCGGGCGCGCAGCATCGTGAAATCGCTGCTCGACTTTTCGCGCGACGCCAAGTTCCGCCCGCAGCAGGTGGCCCTGCGGAAACTTGTCGATCAGACCGTACGCTTCATCAAGGGCGAGATCGCGGCCAACGCCGCCGTCAGCATCGACGCCGCGGACGATCTGTCGGTGTTCGCCGACCGGCAACGCCTGCAGCAGGCACTCCTCAACCTGGTCCGCAACGGCCTCGAGGCCGGCAAAACCGTCTCCGTCTCAGCCCGCGGGCCGCTGCCCGCCTACAACGATCCTGACATTGCCGACGGCACCCAAGTGGTCGAGATCGTCGTCCGCGATGACGGCCCCGGCATCGCGCCCGAGATCCTGCCGCGGATATTCGACCCCTTCTTCACCACCAAGGATGTCGGCAAGGGCATGGGCCTGGGGCTCTTCATCGTGCATCAGATCGTCGAAGAGCACGACGGCGCCATCGCCGTCACCAGCGAGCCCGGCGAGGGAACGACGTTCCGCATCCGCCTGCCGGCGACGGGAGGTCTGGGCGCATGACCGAAGAACTCATCCCGATAGCCGGCAGGCTGCTGATCGTCGACGACGAGGAGGCCGCACTGCAGAACCTCGAGCGGGCGATGAAGAAGCAATGCTACGAGGTCGTCACGGCCGCCAGCGGCGCCGAGGCGATGGCCCTGCTCGACCAGCAGGCGTTCGACGTCTTGCTCACCGACCTGCGCATGGAGAAGGTGGACGGCATGCAACTGTTGAAGGCCTGCCGGGACAAACACCCGGGCATGGAAGTCGTCATGATCACCGGTTTCGCAACCGCGGAAGTCGCCGTGCAAGCGATGAAGCAGGGCGCTTTTCACTTCGTCGCAAAACCCTTCCGGCTCGCCGAGGTGCGCAAGGTGGTCGCCCAGGCCATCGAGAAGATCCACCTGCGCGACGAGAACCGCCAGCTGCGGCGACAGATCGACGCCATCGAGGGTAAGGTCAAGATCATCACTTGCGACCCGGCCATGAAGAGCCTGATCGGGCTGGCCCGGCAAGTGGCGCCGACGGACTGCAACGTGCTGATCGTCGGCGAGAGCGGCACCGGCAAGGAATTATTTGCGCGCTACCTGCACCATAGCAGCGGCCGCGCCGACGGTCCTTACCTTGCAGTCAATTGTGGCGCCTTCAACCCGGAACTGCTGGCCAACGAACTGTTTGGTCACACTCGGGAGGCATTCACCGGCGCCGCCAGCCAGCGGCGGGGCCTGATCGAAGCGGCGAATGGCGGCACGCTGTTCCTCGACGAAGTCACCGAAATGCCGACCGAAATGCAGGTCAAGCTCTTGCGCGTACTCCAGGAAAGGGAAGTGGTGCCGCTGGGCGCGACCAGCCCGACCAAGGTAGATATCCGCGTGGTCGCTGCCACCAACCGCGATCCCGCGGAAGCCGTCAGGAGCGGCGCCCTGCGCCAGGACCTCTACTTCCGCCTGAACGTCATCACGCTCGACATCCCACCCTTGCGCGAACGCAAGGAGGACATTCCGTTACTGGTTCATCACTTCCTGCAGAAATGCTCGGCGCGCATGCGCAAGCCGGTGACGCGCGCCTCGCAGGCGGTTCTCGATGCGCTGATGGATTACGAATTCCCCGGCAATGTTCGCGAGTTGGAGAACCTGATCGAGCGGGGCACAGCCATCACCACCGGCGACACCATCGAGGCCATGCATCTGCCACCTGACCTGCGCAAGCACACCGCCTTCATGTGCGAAAAGGAGAACGGACGCATCCCCACGCTCGATGAGCAGGAGCGCAAGTACATCCGCTGGGTGCTCGACGAGGTGGGCGGCAACCAGACCGTCGCCGCCCAGATGCTCGGCATCAACCGCAGCTCGCTTTGGCGCAAGCTGAAGGGGTACGGCGCCGACGAATGACGACGCCCCTTACGTGAACGTCGCTGGTCAATGCGCCCGCCAATCGTCGAGCGCAGCGAGCAAATCGGTCACCTCCCCCGCGAGGGGGAGGTTGGGTGGGGGCGGGCCCTATTGGCCCATGGCGATCATCGGCTTCACTTGAAGCCGATGATCGCCTGATCCACCGCCAAGCTCTCGCCCGGCTTGGCCAGCAGTTCGGCGACCACGCAGTCGCGCTCCGCCTTCAACACGTTCTCCATCTTCATGGCCTCGATCTTGGCCAGGATCTCGCCGGACTTGACCTCCTGCCCCGGCGTCACGGCGATCTGCGTCAACAACCCCGGCATCGGCGACAGCAGGAACTTCGACGTGTCCGGCGGCGCCTTGTAGGGCATCAGCGCTTGCAACTCGGCGACGCGCGCCGTCTCGACCATGACATCGGCCTGGGTGCCCCAATGGAACAGCCGGTAGCGCAGGCCGTGACGCTCGACCTGCATGCAGAACGGCTCACCGTTGAGCGTGCCTTGGTACAGGTACTCGCCGAACTGCCACGCGGAACGAACCTCGTATTTCTTGCCGGCGAACACCACGTCCCATCCCCCCTCCGCCTCGGTTACCTTCACCGGGTGTTGACCGGCGCCGAGCAGCACGACGAAGTCGTCGCCCGGTTGATATTCGTGACCTGGCATCTGGCCGCTGATGGTGGCGTTGCGCTTCAGGTATTGCCGATGCACGGCTGCAGCGACGGACACCAGCATGGCCGGCACGTCGTGCACCACGTCGCCGGCGTTGAAGCCTTTCGGGTACTCCTCGGCGATCAGGCCGGTGTTGAAATTGCCTGAGACGAAACGCGGGTTCTTCATCAGCGCCGACTGGAAGGCGATGTTGGAAGCCACACCGCGGATCACGAACGCGTTCAGTGCGTCGCGCATGCGAGCGATCGCCTGGTCGCGGGTGGCGCCGTGCACGATCAGCTTGGCGATCATCGAATCATAGTACATCGAGATCTCGCCGCCCTCGTACACGCCCGTGTCCACGCGCACACCGCCGGCGCCGGACATGGGCGCCGCAGCCTCCATGCTGGCGACGGGCGGGCCGAACTTCACCAGCCGGCCGGTCGAGGGCAGGAAGTTGCGGAACGGGTCCTCGGCGTTGATCCGGCATTCCATCGCCCAGCCGTTGAGCTTGATGTCCTTCTGCGCGAAGGGCAGCTTCTCGCCCGCGGCGACCCGGATCATCAGCTCGACGAGATCGAGGCCGGTGATGCACTCGGTGACGGGGTGCTCGACCTGGAGCCGCGTGTTCATCTCGAGGAAATAGAAGCCCTTGTTCTTGCCGCCGACGACGAACTCCACCGTGCCGGCCGACTGGTAGTTCACCGCCTTCGCCAGGGCCACAGCCTGCTCACCCATCGCCTTGCGGGTGGCTTCGTCGAGGAAGGGGCTCGGCGCCTCTTCGATCACCTTCTGGTGCCGGCGCTGGATCGAGCATTCGCGCTCGTGCAGATAGACGCAATTGCCGTGGGCGTCGCCGAGCACCTGGATCTCGATGTGACGCGGTTCCTCGACGTACTTCTCGATGAACACGCGATCGTCGTTGAAGGCGTTCTTTGCCTCGGTGCGGCAGGACGAAAAGCCCTCATGCGCCTCCTGGTCGTTGAAGGCCACGCGCAAGCCCTTGCCGCCGCCGCCGGCCGACGCCTTGATCATCACCGGATAGCCGATGCCCCTGGCGATCTCGACCGCCTCCTCGGGCGACTCGATGGCTGCGTTGTAGCCCGGGATGACATTCACCTTGGCTTCCAGCGCGAGCTTCTTGGAGGCGATCTTGTCACCCATCGCCGCCACCGAGTAATGCTTGGGGCCGATGAAAACGATGCCGTTCTCTTCGAGCTTGCGGGAGAACTCCTGGTTCTCGGACAGGAAGCCGTAGCCCGGATGCACGGCCTCGGCGTCCGTCTGCTTGCAGGCGGCGATGATCTTGTCCATCACCAGATAGCTTTCCTTCGAAGCCGCCGGGCCGATGCAGACGGCCTCGTCGGCCAGGTCCACATGCATCGCGTCCTTGTCGGCCTCGGAATAGACGGCGACGGTCTTGATGCCCATCTTGTGTGCGGTCTTGATGACGCGGCAGGCGATTTCGCCTCTGTTGGCAATCAGAATCTTCTTGAACATGGTCAAAACCTTTCACCGCAAAGGACGCAAAGGAAACCCAACAAGGACTTCGGCTTTGCCTTCCTTTGCGTCCTTTGCGTCCTTTGCGGTAAACATGTTTTTAGAGAGGAATATTTCCGTGCTTGCGCCACGGGTTTTCGATCTTCTTGTTTCTGAGCATCACCAGACTTCGGCAGATGCGCTTGCGCGTCTCGTGCGGCTGGATGACATCATCGATGAAGCCACGCGCGCCGGCGACGAAGGGGTTGGCGAACTTGGCCTTGTATTCGGCCTCACGCTCGGCGAGCTTGGCCGGGTCGCCCTTCTCGTCGCGGAATATGATCTCCACCGCACCCTTCGGCCCCATGACCGCGATCTCCGCCGAGGGCCAGGCAAAGTTCACGTCGCCGCGCAGGTGTTTCGAGGCCATAACGTCATAGGCACCGCCGTAGGCCTTGCGGGTGATCAGCGTCACCTTCGGCACCGTGCATTCGGCGTAGGCGTAGAGCAGCTTGGCGCCATGCTTGATGATGCCGCCGTATTCCTGGGCCGTGCCGGGCATGAAGCCGGGCACGTCGACGAAGGTGATGATAGGGATGTTGTAGGCGTCGCAGAAACGCACGAAGCGGGCGGCCTTGATCGACGACTTGATGTCCAGGCAGCCGGCCAGCACGATCGGCTGGTTGGCGACGATACCCACGGTCTGGCCTTCCATGCGCGCGAAGCCGATGACGATGTTCCTGGCGTGATCCGGCTGCAGCTCGAAGAAGTCGCAGTCGTCGACCGTCTTGATGATCAGTTCCTTGATGTCGTAGGGCTTGTTCGCGTTTGCCGGCACCAGGGTATCGAGGGAGTAGTCAAGCCGGTCGGCGGGATCGGGCGTCGGCCGGATCGGCGGCTTCTCCTTGTTGTTCAGCGGCAGGTAGTTGAAGAAACGGCGCAGCATCAAGAGCGCCTCGACGTCGTTCTCGAATGCGAGATCGGCGACGCCCGACTTCGACGTGTGGGTCACGGCGCCGCCCAGTTCCTCGGCGGTGACTTCCTCGTGGGTCACGGTCTTCACCACTTCCGGACCGGTGACGAACATGTAGGAACTGTCCTTG
>JBGOZF010000041.1:0-36947 GCA_041480065.1 Rhodocyclaceae bacterium | reverse complement strand
GTCTCCGGCGGAAGCAAAGCCGGAAGACTGCCTCATCTGCACTTCGACGTTCAAATCGGAGACACCCCAAAAACGTCCGAATGCCGCTTCAGCCCTTGTTTTCAAGCTCATGGGTATCGTTTTAACCGGACACTACTGACCCAATATAGCGGCGAAGGACACATGTTTTTCGAGGTGTCTGGCCAGACTGGACAGGCCAACGAGTCATGGGGATTTCAGCCAACTGGCGTAATACCTGGCGAGAAAAACAATTACTTTAGCCCAGACACTTCTGTTACGTTTGAAATCAGCGACTCGCAGGCCCAAGCGGTTCGAGATTTTGCCGAAAGAAACGTTGAGAATAACGTCGACAACTTCGGAGAATGGATGCCCTGGAATAGCTGTGTTGATTTCACATGGGCCGCCCTGAATACGGCTGGTATCAATTCACCATCTCTGATCTGGACCGAAGGTCATTTCTTCCCCCAAGATAACGTTGACAATCTCAGGGAAACCTACTTTAAGTACTTCAATCGCGCCGAGTATGACCGTGAGTTTCGGGGGCCCGGACATTCTTGGTGGGATCGAATTGCGGATAGTGTCAATGACTTCTTCCTCCGCGCCCGCAACTTCGTGCGCCGGGAACCTCTTGCTATCGACTTGGACGGCGATGGCATCGAGACAGTGGGCGTGGCCGCGGGCGTTCTATTCGACCACAACGCTGATGGCATCAAGACCGGGACGGGCTGGCTCAAGGGGGACGATGCTTTCCTAGTTCTGGATCGCAACGGCGGCGGCACGATCGATTCGGGGCGTGAACTCTTCGGGGTGGACACTGTGCTGTCGGACGGGAGTACGGGCAAGGATGGTTTTAGCGCGCTACGAGATCTTGATGGCAATGGCGACAGTGTCTTCAACAGCCAGGATGCCCAGTATGCCAACGTTCGGCTTTGGCGAGACCTGAATCAGGACGGCGTCAGTCAAGCCAATGAGCTCCAGAGCCTTGCCAGCGTAGGGGTTACCAGTATCGACTTGAACGCCCACGCGGCGACCAAGACCCTTGCCGGCGGGAACACGCAAATGCTGGCCGCAGACATCGCGGGACTCGGCAACGACGCTGCGGCAGCGATAAATCTGGCCGACAATCCGTTCTACCGAGCATTCCCTAATCACCTCGATACTACCGCCGTTGCCGACCTACCGGACATGCCTGGATCCGGAATGGTGCGCGACTTGCAGGAGGCGGCCACGCTTTCTTCGTCTCTCGCAAGCGACTTGCTCACGCTGAAGAACACGGACCTGACCCGCGAGCAGTTCAGTGCGGAAATCGACAAAGTGATTGAACTTTGGGCAGGCACCTCGACACTGAAGACCAGCAGGCAGCAAGACCTCTACTATCAGGCGCCCAATTCCGGCCCCTTGACCGAAGTTACCCTGACGGCATCCGGTGGTGGAGGCGGCGGCGGAGGCGGCGGTATCGTCATCGTAAAGATACCGACTGACGCTGCGTCCATCGAGTTGATGCGCAAGATCAATGTCCTTGAATGTTTTGATGGTCTGGCGTTTGTCGAGCGGCAAACCGATGGGTCTGCGCTTACCGGAGCGGGGACGAAGCTGACATCGACTGCGACGCTGACATCGTCTTCAGGAGGAGGAGGAGGCGGGTCTACGTCTGTGCCGTATAACGGGCCAATTGTTGTACCGATTTCAGCAGATCAGTTGACGCTCCTCAATGATGCCTACGCCGCCCTTCAGGATTCGGTCGAGAACGCCCTGGTTCTGCAAACGCGCCTCAAGCCCTACGTCGATGCCATCGATCTAACGATTGACGCCAGTGGTGTTAGCCTAGACTTCTTGGCGCTTGACGCCATGATAACGGCGCGGAAGGCTACCGACGCGAAGGCTGCTTTCGGCGATCTGGTGGGCCTGCTCCGAGGGCAGGACAGCTTGCTTATCAGTATAGGCTGGCAAGGCCTGTCCACATTACGCACTTGGACGGAATCGGTCGCCACCGACTCCACGTGGACTTCGACCCTCGCGAACTTGCGCGTGCATATCGGTAACGGCAGCTATACGGGGAGCAGCCGGGCGGACATGATCTTTGGCGCTGCGGTCGCTGACACGTTAACCGGCGGCGGAGGGAATGACATTATTTCCGCTGGCGCTGGCAGCGACTACCTCACCGGCGGCGACGGCAACGACACCCTCGATGGCGGGGCTGGGAACGACAATCTTTCTGGTGGAACCGGCAACGACATCTATCTCTTCGGCAAAGGCGACGGTCAGGACACCATTGGCTGCGACTACGACACCGCGACATCCAAATTCAATGTCTTGCAATTCAAGGCCGGAGTTGCCACTAGCGAAGTCGTCGCTACCCGTTCAGACGACGATTTGCTGCTTTCCATTGTCGGCACGGCCGATCGGGCGAGGATCATCGGGTTTTTCTACGGCGATGACCCGGCCAACACCTACAACCCCATCCAGCAGGTGCAGTTCGCCGATGGCACGATCTGGAACACCGCGACCATCGCCACCAAGGCGCTGACGGGTACGGCCGGCGACGACACCCTCACCGGCCTCTTCGGCAATGACACCCTCGATGGCGGCCTCGGCAATGACACCCTCTCCGGTCGCGGCGGCAACGACACCTATCTCTTCGGCAAAGGCGACGGCCAGGACACCATCAACTACGACGACGACAACGCGATAACCAAGGTCAACGTCCTCCAATTCAAGACCGGCGTCGCCCCGACCGAAATTGCTGCCAGTCGCTCTGGCGACGATCTGCTGCTTTCCATTGTCGGCACGATCGACAAGGTGAGAGTGATGTCCTTCTTCCGCGGCGACGACCCGGCCAACACCTACAACCCAGTCCAACAGGTGCGGTTCGCCGACGGCACTGTCTGGAACACGGCAACACTTGCCACGATGGCACTGATGGGCACGGCCGGCAACGACACCCTCGACGGCCTCGTCGGCAATGACACCCTCGATGGCGGCCTTGGCAACGACACCCTCTCCGGTCGTGGCGGCAACGACACCTATCTCTTCGGCAAAGGCGACGGCCAGGACACCATCAACTACGACTACGACACTGCGACCAGCAAGCTCAACGTCCTGCAATTCAAGAACGGTGTGGCCCCCAACGAGATTGTCGTCAAGCGCAGGAACGGCGACCTAGTCCTCTCGATTGCCGGTACCGATGACCGAATCATAGTCGCCGGCTTCTTCGTCGGCGACGACCCAGCCAACACCTACAACCCAGTCCAACGGGTGAAGTTCGCCGATGGCACCGTCTGGAACACTGCAACCCTCGCCGCCATGGCGCTAACGGGCACGACTGGCAACGACAACCTCACCGGCTTATTCGGCGACGACAACCTGTCCGGCGGCAACGGCACCGACACCCTCAATGGGCAAGCCGGCAATGACACCCTCGATGGCGGTCTTGGCAACGACATCCTCTCCGGCGGTACTGGCGACGATGTCTATCTCTTCGGCAAGGGCGATGGCCAGGACATTATCATGTACGACTTGGACCCCGCGATAACCAAGCTCAACGTCCTGCAATTCAAGACCGGCGTCGCCCCCACCGAAATCGTCGCCGCCCGCTCGGGCGAAGATCTGGTGCTTTCCATTGTCGGCACTTCCGAAAAGGTGACACTGACGTCGTTCTTCTATGGCGACGATCCAACCAACACCTATAACCCAGTCCAACAGGTCAAGTTCGCGGATGGGACCGTCTGGAACACGGCAGCCCTCGTCACCAAGGCAATGACGGGCACGGCAGGCGACGACACCCTCACCGGCCTCTCTGGTAATGACACCCTTGATGGCGGTCCTGGCAACGACACCCTAGCCGGTGGGGCCGGCAACGATACCTACCTCTTCGGCAAAGGTGACGGCCAGGACACCATCAGTTCCGACTACGATACCGCGACTACCAAGCTCAACACTCTACAGTTCAAGACCGGAGTCACCCCCGTCGAAGTCGTCGCCAGCCGCTTGGGCGACAATTTGCTGCTCTCCATTGTCGGTACAACCGACAAGGTGACGTTGAGTTCGTTCTTCTACGGCGACGACCCAGCCAACGCCTACAGCGCAGTCCAACAGGTCAAGTTCGCGGATGGCACCGTTTGGAACACTGCAACGCTCACCACCAAGGCCCTGATGGGCACGGCCGGCGACAACACCCTCACGGGCCTCTTCGGCAGCGATACCTTACACGGAGGCGATGGCAACGACACCCTGCATGGCCGCGGCGGCAATGACTACATCAACGGCGATGCCGGCAATGACATCCTCTATGGAGATGACGGCAACGACACGCTCGATGGTGGAGCAGGGAACGATACGCTCAACGGCGGGAGCGGCGGCGATACCTTCCTCTTCGGCAAAGGTGATGGTCAAGACCTTATTACCTTCGACTGGGACTCCTTGGCAGGCCAAGTCACCCAATTGCAGTTTAAGGCCGGCGTGGCCCCGGGCGAGATCGTGACCACCCGCTCGTCGGACCGCGACCTGGTGCTGTCGATTGCCGGCACCAGCGACAAGGTGACGCTAGCTTGGTTCTACTTTTCTGACAACCCGGCTAGTGCCTATAACTCGGTCCAGCAGGTCAAGTTCGCGGACGGTACCACCTGGGACGCGGCGGTACTCGCGGCTAAGGCGCTGGAAGGATCCAGCGGCGCAGACTACATTAGCGGCACCACCGCAGGCGACACCATCGATGGCCAAGCTGGCGCCGACAACATCTTCGGGCGTAACGGTAACGACGTTCTCAAGGGCGGTGGCGACGACGACTACTTGCACGGTGAGAATGGCGATGACACCTTGGATGGTGGAGCAGGCAACGACGCTCTCTTCGGTGACGCGGGCAATGACACCTACCTATTCGGAAAAGGCGACGGACAGGACGTCATTAGCTCGGATTACGACACCTCGGTGGCCAAGCTGAACGTCTTGCAGTTCAAGACTGGCGTGGCTCCGGGAGAGATCGTAGCCACGCGTTCAAACAACGATCTGGTGCTATCGATTGCGGGTACCACCGACACGGTGACCTGTTCAAGCTTCTTCGCGGGTGATGATCCGACCAACCCCTACAACCCGCTGCAGCAAGTTAAGTTCGCGGACGGCACCACCTGGGACTTAGCAACGCTGACGGCCAAGGTCTTCGCGGGCACTGCCGGTGCGGACAACATCAGCGGCACTAACGCAAATGACAACATCAATGGCCAGGCCGGAGCCGACACACTATATGGACGCGACGGCAACGACATCCTCAACGGTGGCGCGGACAACGACACTTTGTTTGGCGAATCCGGCAACGACACGCTGGATGGTGGTATCGGTAACGACAGTCTCTCCGGCGGCGTGGGCAACGATGCCTACCTATTCGGGAAGGGCGACGGCCAGGACACTATCAGTTCCGACTACGACACCTCGGCAAACAAGCTCAATCTGTTGCAGTTCAAGCCCGGCGTAGCACCGAGCGAGATCGTGGCCACCCGCTCGGGTAGCGATTTGGTGCTTTCGATTACCGGCACCGCCGACAAAGTGACGATCGGCAATTTCTTCTACGGCGACGACCCCGCCAACGCCAACAACCCCATCCAGCAAACTAGATTCACTGACGGCACAATATGGGACATAGCAGCGCTGGTAGCCAAAGTGCCGGCCGACGCGGGATCAGGCACCATCACGGGCACGACTGCGGCCGACACAATAATGGGCACGAGTGCGGCCGACACCATCGATGGCCAAGCCGGTGCTGACACCCTGTTTGGCGGCGACGGCAACGACTCGCTCTACGGCGGCGCCGACAATGACTACCTCTACGGCGAGAACGGCGACGACATGCTCAATGGCGGCGATGGCAGCGATACCCTTGATGGCGGTACAGGCAACGACACCATGATAGGTAGTGCCGGCAACGACACTTACGTCGTCGATGTCGTCAGCGACGTAGTGACGGAGAACGCCAACGAAGGTACCGATCTTGTTCAGTCGAGCGTCACCTATACACTCGCCAACGACGTCGAGAACCTGACCCTGACGGGTACCACCGCCATCAACGGCACCGGCAATTCGCTGGACAACGTGCTCACGGGCAACAGCGCGGTGAACTCGCTCACGGGTGGCGCTGGCAACGACACCCTGAATGGTGGTGCGGGCGCCGACAAGCTGCTCGGCGGCCTGGGTAACGACACCTACGTCGTCGACAACACCGGAGACGTCATCACCGAGAACACCAACGAAGGCACCGATCTGGTTCAGGCCAGTGTCACCTATACGCTCGCCAACAACGTCGAGAATCTGACCTTGACGGGTACCACGGCCATCAACGGTGCCGGCAATACCTTGAACAACGTCCTGACCGGCAACAGCGCCGCCAATACGCTGAGCGGCGGCACCGGCAACGACACCATGATAGGTGGTGCCGGCAACGACACTTACGTCGTCGATATCGTCGGCGACGTAGTGACGGAGAACGCCAACGGAGGTACCGATCTTGTTCAGTCGAGCGTCACCTACACGCTCGCCAGCAACGTCGAGAACCTGACCCTGACGGGTACTTCGGCCATCAACGGCACCGGCAATTCGCTGGACAACGTGCTCACGGGCAACAGCGCAGTGAACACGCTCACGGGTGGCGCTGGCAACGACACTCTCAATGGTGGTGCAGGCGCCGACAAGCTGATCGGAGGTCTGGGCAACGACACCTACATCGTCGACAACACCGGGGACGTAGTGACGGAGAATGCCAACGAAGGTACCGACCTGATCCAGGCCAGCGTCACCTACACGCTTGCCAGCAACGTCGAGAACCTGAGCTTGACTGGTACCACGGCCATCAACGGTGCCGGCAATACCTTGAACAACGTCCTGACCGGCAACAGCGCCGCCAATACGCTGAGCGGCGGCACAGGCAACGACACCATGATAGGTGGTGCCGGCAACGACACTTACGTCGTCGATGTCGTCGGCGACGTAGTGACGGAGAATGCCAACGAAGGCACCGATCTTGTTCAGTCGAGCGTCACCTACACGCTCGCCAACAACGTCGAGAACCTGACCCTGACGGGTACTTCGGCCATCAACGGCACCGGCAACGCGCTGGACAACGTGCTCACCGGCAACGGCGCGGTGAACACCCTCGCGGGTGGCGCAGGCAACGACAGGCTGGATGGTGGCGCCGGCGCCGACAAGCTGCTCGGCGGCCTGGGTAACGACACCTACGTCGTCGACAACACCGGAGACGTCATCACCGAGAACGCGAACGAGGGTACCGACACAGTGCAATCCAGTATCGCCTATACGCTCGGCAGCAATCTCGAGAACCTGACTCTTACCGGCACCGCCGCGATCAACGGCACCGGCAACACGCTGAACAACATACTCACGGGCAACAGCGCCGCCAACACTTTGACCGGCAACGCCGGCAACGACACGCTCGATGGCGGCGCCGGGGCCGACGCGTTGGTGGGAGGCGCCGGGAACGATACCTATATCCTGGGCCGCGGCTATGGCGCCGACACGGCAACCGAGAACGACACCACGGCCGGCAATGCCGACGTCGCCGGCTTTCTCGCCGGTATCGCCACCGACCAGCTCTGGTTCCGTCATGTCAGCAACGATCTGGAGGTGAGCATCATCGGCACTTCGGACAAGCTGACGATCCAGAACTGGTATTCGGGTTCGGCCTACCATGTCGAGCAGTTCAATACCGCGGACAAACACACGCTGCTCGACACCAAGGTTGAGAACCTCGTCCAGGCCATGGCCGCCTTCTCGCCGCCCGCCGCTGGCCAGACGACCTTGCCGCCGGCTTACCAGACAACCCTGGAACCGATCATTGCGGCCAACTGGCAATGAGGAACGAGTCCCCCGCCCGCGGGCGGGGGCTGCTTGCCACGACCAACCGCAACCCCGCCGTCCATGCGCAGCGCATCACGCCACTATGCGAAAGTCCTGTCGCCGATGAGCGACAGTTCCCCATGCTCTCCGATTATCGTAAAAACCATACCTACAGGGTCGGTATTGCCGATGCCTTGTCGACGGAGATTGACATGGCCATAAAGGGGAAGCTGAAGCTCTCGATCGTCGGGAGTTGTTTGTTCGTCGGTTCGTCCGCGTTCCCCGCTTGCCGCGAACCGCGTTTCGACATCCGATGAGCGAACAGTCACCGCCCTCCCTCACCCTCGTACCTCCCGAGTCCGGCCCGGATTCCGGGTCGAGCAAGCCGCCCGAGCCGGACAGCGGCCTCATCTGCCTCGTCATGCTCGCGCGCTTCCATGGCGTGGCCAGTGACCCGGCGCAGTTGGCGCATCAGTTCAAGGCGCCGGGCGAACCTTTCGGCAATCCGCAGATTCTGCTCGCAGCGAAACACCTTGGCCTGCGGGCAAAGGCAGTGCGCACCGAAGCTGCGCGCCTTGCCCGCACACCATTGCCGGCGATGGCGATTGCGCCGGATGGGCACTACTTCATCCTGGCGCGCGTCGAGGGCAATGTCGCGCTGATCCAGGACCCGAAGGTCGAGCGCCCCGAGCAGATGTCGCTGGCCGATCTGGCTGCGCGCTGGACCGGCGAGTTGATCCTGTTCACCTCGCGTGCTTCGCTGGCCGGCGAACTGGCGCGCTTCGACTTCAGCTGGTTCATTCCCGCGGTGGTGAAGTACCGCAAGCTGCTGCTCGAAGTGCTGATCGTCTCTTTCGTGCTCCAGATATTCGCGCTGGCGACGCCGCTGTTCTTCCAGGTGGTGATGGACAAGGTGCTGGTGCATCGCAGCTTCACCACGCTCGACGTCATCGCCGTCGGCCTGCTGGTGGTGTCGATCTTCGAGGTGGTGTTGTCCCTCCTGCGCAGCTACGTCTTCTCCCACACCACCAGCCGCATCGATGTCGAACTCGGCGCCCGCCTGTTCCGGCACCTGATCTCGCTGCCGCTGGCCTACTTCCAGGCCCGCCGCGTCGGCGACTCGGTGGCGCGCGTGCGCGAGTTGGAAAACATCCGCCAGTTCCTCACCGGCAACGCCATCACCGTGGTGCTGGATGTGTTCTTCTCGGTGGTGTTCATCGCCGTCATGCTGTTCTACAGCGGCTGGCTGACGCTGGTGGTGGTCGCCTCGCTGCCCTGCTACGTGATTCTCTCGGCGGTGATCACGCCGCTCTTGCGCGCGCGCCTGCACGAGAAGTTCAACCGCGGTGCCGAGAACCAGGCCTTCCTGGTCGAGACGATCAACGGCATCGACACGCTGAAGGCGATGGCCGTCGAGCCGCAGATGACGCGGCGCTGGGATAACCAGCAGGCGGCCTATGTCGCCGCCGGCTTCCGTACCGCGACGCTGGGCACCTTCGCCCACGAAACGGTGAACATGATCGGCAAGCTGGTGACGGTGACGACGCTCTGGCTCGGCGCGCGGCTGGTGATCGACGGCGACCTCACCGTGGGCCAGTTGATCGCCTTCAACATGCTGGCCTCGCGCGTTTCCACGCCCGTGATGCGCCTCGCCCAGTTGTGGACCGACTTCCAGCAGACCGGCATTTCGATACAGCGCCTGGGCGACATTCTCAATGCGCGCACCGAGGCGCCGCGCACCAATCGCACCATCATGCCGCCGCTCACCGGCCGCATCGAACTCGACCAGGTGATCTTCCGCTACCGGCCGGACGCGGCCGAAGTGCTGCGCGGCATCCGGCTCGTGATCCAGCCCGGCGAGGTGATCGGCATCGTCGGCCGTTCCGGCTCCGGCAAGAGCACGCTGGCCAAGCTGGTGCAGCGCCTCTACCTGCCCGAGCGCGGCCGCGTGCTGATCGACGGCATCGACCTCGCGATGGCCGATACCTCCAGCCTGCGCCGGCAGATTGGCGTGGTCTTGCAGGAGAACATGCTCTTCAACCGCAGCATCCGCGAAAACATCGCGCTGGCCGATCCGGGCATCGCGATGAAGTTCGTGATCCAGGCCGCGCAGCTCGCCGGCGCCCACGAATTCATTCTCGAACTGCCGGAAGGCTACGACACCATGGTCGGCGAGCACGGCGCCACGCTCTCCGGCGGCCAGCGCCAGCGCATCGCCATCGCCCGGGCGCTGATCACCAACCCGCGCATCCTGATCTTCGACGAAGCGACCAGCGCGCTCGACTACGAATCGGAACGCATCATCCAGAACAACATGAAGGCGATCTGCCAGGGCCGCACGGTGCTGATCATCGCCCACCGGTTGTCGGCCGTGCGCGACGCCAACCGCATCATCGTGCTCGACCGCGGCCAGATCGTCGAAGCCGGCAGCCACGCCGAGCTGCTGGCGCACGAGGCCGGGCACTACTCGCGGCTGCACAGGCTGCAAGCGCAATGAGTTCGATTCGTTCACCGCAGAGAGCGCAGAGGACGCAGAGAAAAGCACGCAGCGTTCCTTGGCCTTCAACGCCGGTCCTGAATTCGAATTCCTCTGCGCTCTCTGCGTTCTCTGCGGTGAAGAAGGTATTCGCTCCATGACCACTGCCATCGTTCTCCGCATGCAGGCCGTCGGCGATCTCATGAAGCGCTACGGCGCCGTGTTCGGCCACGCCTGGCGCGAGCGCAAGAACTTCGACGTCGCGCCGCGCAAGTCCTACGAAGTCCAGTTCCTGCCCGCGGCGCTGGAGCTTCTGGAGAAGCCGCTGTCGCCGGCGCCGCGCGTCGCCATGTGGCTGCTGATCGCCTTCGCCTTCATCGCCGTGCTCTGGGCAGTCTTCGGCAAGATCGACGTCGTCGCCACCGCGCACGGCAAGATCGTGCCCAACGACCGCACCAAGGTCATCCAGCCCTTCGAGACTTCGACCGTCAAGGCCATCCATGTCGCCGACGGCCAGGAGGTGAAGGCCGGCCAGGTTTTGATCGAGCTCGACGCCACCAACACCGAGGCCGATACCACACGCATCGCCAGCGACCTGGGCACCGTGCGCCTGCAGGGTGCCCGTGCCCGGGCGCTCCTGGCCGCCATCGACTCGGGCAAGGCGCCCAGGCTCGAACCGCTGGCCGACATCGCCCCCGAGCGCCTCACGCAAGAGCAGCGCGTGCTCGAAGGCCAGTACGGCGAATACCAGGCCAGGCTCGCCGGCATAGACGCCAACAACGCCCGCCGCGCCGCCGAACTCCACTCGACCGAGGAGGTGGTACACAAGCTCGAACAGACGGTGCCCATCGCCCGCCAGCGCGCGCAGGACTTCAAGGGCCTGGTCGACAAGAACTTCGTTTCCAAGCACGGCTACCTGGACAAGGAACAGATCCGCATCGAGCAGGAAGGCGACCTGGCGACGCAGAAGAGCCGCCTGCACGAACTGGCCGCCGCCTTGCAGGAGGGGCGCAGCCAGCGCGTGTCCCTGATCGCGGAGACGCGGCGGCAGGCGCTCGACAGCCTCAACGACGCCGAACAGAAGACGACGGCTTACACCCAGGAACTGATCAAGGCCAGGTCGCGCGGCAGCCTGATGACGCTGACCGCGCCGGTGGACGGCACGGTGCAGCAACTGGCGGTGCACACCGTCGGCGGCGTCGTCACCGAAGCCCAGCAATTGATGATGATCGTGCCCAAGGACAACCCGATCGAGATCGAGGCCTTCGTCGAGAACAAGGACATCGGCTTCGTCAATCCCGGCCAGGAAGGCCAGATCAAGATCGAGACCTTCCCTTACACCCGGTATGGCACCATCCACGCCAAGGTGACCAGCGTCTCCACCGACGCCATCAACGACGAGAAACGCGGCCTGATCTTCCCGGCCCGCATCGCCCTCGACAAAACCACGATCCAGGTCGAGAACAAGAACGTCAATCTCTCGCCCGGCATGGCGGTGACGATCGAGATCAAGACCTCCGAACGCCGCGTGATCGAATACTTCCTGTCGCCGCTGCTGCAGTACAAGGACGAAAGCCTGAAAGAGCGGTAGGCCGGCGGCCAACCTCAAGAAGCATGGCGTCAGTTTCGACGAAGCCAGATCCGTCTTCTACGATGAACACGCCAGACTGATCGACGATCCCGATCATTCCGAAGACGAGGATCGATTCGTTCTGCTCGGCCTCAGTTCCGCGCTCCGGCTGCTGGTTGTCTGTCATTGCTGCCGATGTCGCGGCGAAGTCATCCGCATCATCTCCGCCCGCAAGGCGACAGCCAGCGAATCCAAGTATTACCGATAGGACCGCATCATGCACAAGGAATACGATTTCTCGAAGGCCAGGAAGAACCCCTACGCTTCGCAGCTGAAGAAGCAGATCACGATTCGTCTGGACGAAGAGGCCATCAACCACTTCAAGTCAATCTCGGAGGACGTAGGCATTCCCTACCAGAGCCTCATCAACCTTTACCTGCGCGATTGCGCCGCGTCGCACCGAAAACTGAATCTGAACTGGAAATAGCGGAATTCCAAGGCAGCCGGTCAAAGTCCCAGGCACCGGGAATACGACCCTCCGGGCCCGCAAGGCCGCGGGCCGGGTATCATGAGGCATCGATCGTGATCCTCAACAGACCCGTCGAATGAAGCTGCATCGCACCGAAATTGGCCTGCCCGCCGGCGACGTCTGGCTGGACGGCATACTCACCCAGCCGCGCAAGCCGCCCGGGGTGGTGATCATCACCGAGCGCATCGGCCGCCGCCTCGATGAAACGCGCGGCGCCGTGATCGCTTCTGTCCTGCAGGAGGTCGGCTTCGCCACGCTGCAAGTGGGCCTGCTGACCTACGAGGAGGGGCAGCGCGCACCCGATACCTGGAACCAGGTGCCGATGCTTTGCTCGCGCATCGCTGCCGTGGCGACCTGGGTTCAGCACCAGCCTGCCTTGAAGGATCTGCCGATCGGCATCGTCACCCGCGATGTCGCGGCGGCGGCGATGATCCGCGTTGCCGCCCGCGCCGACGCGCCCTTCCGGGCGCTGGTCAGCCGCGACGGCCGCCCCGATCTCGCCGGCCTGGAGCCGCTGCGCAACCTGGTGATCCCGCTGCTGCTGGTGGTCGGCGGTCGCGACGAGGAGACCTTGCAGGCGAACCGGCAGGCCTTCAATCAGCTCGACGGACCCAGGAAGCTGGCCATCATCGCCGGCGCGTCGGGCGGCTTCAAGGAACCGGGCACGCTGGACGAGGCCATGCAGAACATGATCGGCTGGTTCGTGCGCTCGCTGGCCACCGCACGCAGATGACCCGGCGCCGCCGGTTCGTCGCGGCGGCGATCGCGAGCGTCGTCGCCATCGCGGCTGCGATCCTCTGGCTGCGGCAACCCTTTTATCCGACAGTGCCTCGGGAAGCCTCGATCGACTACCTGCGTGCGAGCTACAGCCCGCTGCACTTTCGCCCGGCGGCCGAGAGGGCGCGCGACGATGAATGCCTGGCCTGCCATCGTGAAGTCCTCGACGACCGCGTACGCGACAAGACGCCCTCCGGCCGCGCGGGTGAATCGGCCTTGGCCGACTACCAGCGCCTCTCCACCTACGGCGGTGGCCAGGACACCTTCCATCGCCGGCACATGCTGACGCCGCTGTCCCGAAAGCTGATGAACCTGCGCTGCAACATCTGCCACCTCGGCCACGATCCGCGCGACGAGGCGCAGGGCTCGTCGGCGAGCCAGCCAGCGAACGACGCCGGCTTCACGCTGCGCAAGCAGGTGAATGTCGAGGCCGTGTGCCTCAAGTGCCACGGCCAGATGAACTGGCGCGTGATGAAGCTCCCCGCGCCCTGGCCCAAGGTACGTGAGGAGAAACCCAACGGCTGCTTCGACTGCCACGACAAGACGCGCACCAACCGCCACCAGGTGCCCTACCTCGACACCGACGCCATCGAAGCGGCCGGGCGCGAGAACAGCGACGTCTGCTACGGCTGCCACGGCGGCCGCGCCTGGTATCGCATCTCGTATCCCTATACGCGCCATGCCTGGCCCGGCATGCCGGAAAAGACGCCGGAGTGGGCGAAGGAGCGGAAGACGCAATGACTGAAAGGCGACTCACCACAGAGAGCGCAGAGGACGCAGAGAAAGGCGAAGAGGGGGGTTCCTCTGCGCTCTCTGCGTCCTCTGCGGTAAGAACTGATCCGTTCGACGTGCTCAACCAGAACCGTCGCAGCTTCCTCAAGTTCGCTGCGGCGACGGGCGCCACCGCCGGGCTGTTCCGCTACGGGCTGGAAAGCCGCGAGGCGAAGGCCTTCGCCTATGAACCTTACCCGACCGACGACCAGCTCACTTCCGTCGTCACTTCCTGCGACCACAACTGCGGTTCGCGCCACCTGCTGGTCGCGCACAAGAAGGGCGACGTCATCCTGCGCCTGTCGTCGGACGATGGCCGCTACCAGGCCGGCGGCGCCTGCGGCGTCGACAATCCGCAGCAGCCGCAACTGCGCGCCTGCCTGCGCGGCCGCGCCTACCGCACGCGCCTGTACTCCCCCGACCGGCTGCTCTACCCGATGGTCCGCGTCGGCGAGCGCGGCGAGGGGCGCTTCAAGCGCGTTTCCTGGGACGAGGCGCTCGACCGCGTGGCGAAGAAGATGGTCGACATCAAGCAGCGCTACGGCCCAACGGCGATCCTCGACCAGGCCTACGCCGGCGCCTCGTTCGGCGTACTGCACAAGTCGGACCAGATCGACGGCCTGCTGGCGCGCTTTCTCGGTATGTTCGGCTGCCGCACCAGCTCGTGGTCGATACCGAGCTACCAGGGCACGCTGTTCAGTTCGCAGATGACCTTCGGCACCATGGAGGACGGCAACGAGGATGACGCCTTCGCGCACTCGAAGCTGATCATCATGTGGGGCTGGAACCCGGCCTACACCTTCCATGGCGGCAACACTTTCTACTACATGCGCCTGGCGAAGCAGCACGGCTGCAGGTTCGTGCTGGTCGATCCGCAGTACACCGACTCGGCCGCCGCCTACGACGCCTGGTGGATTCCGATCCGGCCCAACACCGACGCCGCCATGATGGCCGGCATGGCCCACCACATCTTCACCAACAAGCTCCAGGACCAGGACTTCATCGATCGCTTCTGCCATGGCATGGACGCCGGCACCATGCCCGCCTGGGCGAAGGACGAGGAGAACTTCAAGGACTACATCCTCGGCAAGGTCGACGCCACGCCGAAGACGCCCGAATGGGCCGAGGCGATCTGCGGCGTGCCGGCCGTCGACATCCGCAAGCTGGCGCAACTGTACGCAACGACCAGGCCCGCAGCGCTGAAGGCCTCCTGGGCGCCCGGCCGCGCCAGCTACGGCGAGCAGTACAGCCGCATGGCCGCCGCGCTCCAGGCCATGACCGGCAACATCGGCGTCCTCGGCGGTTGCAGCGAGGGCGTCGGCAAGGCCTGGCGGCCGGAAGGCGTGGCCTACCCCTACGACGAATTCGCCAACGTCTGGTACGCCTCGATCAAGTCCGACCGCTGGGCGCATTGCGTTCTCAACTATCCCGACGTCAAGCGTGAGGAGATCGGCTGCTGGCCGCGCGACGACGCGCTCGACGGCCGTATCCCCAATATCCGGGCGATTTTCTGGCAGGGCTCGGACTGGTTCAACCAGCTCACCAACATCAACAAGGAAATCGCCGCCATCAGGAAGCTCGACCTGGTGGTGTGCATGGATTCGACCATCACGCCCTCGGCGCAATGGGCCGACGTGCTGCTGCCCATCGCCACGCACTTCGAGCGCCACGACGTCGCCCTGCCCTGGCACAAGGGCCACTACTACATCCATCGGCCCAAGGTGATCGAGCCGTTGGGCGAGAGCAAGACCGACTTCCAGGTGTTCACCGCGCTGGCCTATCGCATCGAACAGCTCGATGGTTCGTCGCGCGACTTCGGCGCCCGCTTCAACCCCAAGGCCGACGACAGCTACTTCGGCGACTGCGACGAGGTCGACGAGGCCTATCTCCAGGAGTGGTGGGAAGAGAAGGTCATGGCCCGTCAGCACGTGACCATGCCCTGGGAGGAGTTCAAGCAGCGCGGCGTCTATCGCTTCGATCTGCCCGAGCCGCATGTCGCCTTCCGCGCCCAGATCGAGAAGGGCAAGCCCTTCCCGACGCCCTCCGGCAAGATCGAGATCTTCTCGACGCAGCTTGCCAAGGTGAAGGACTGGAAGCGCACGCAGTGGGGATACGCGATCCCATCTATTCCAAAGTGGATCGAGCCTTTCGAATCGCTCAATCACGCCAAGTCGCGCGACTATCCATTCCACATGGTGACGCCGCATCCGCGCTGGCGCACGCATTCGATCTTTCACAACATCCCTTGGCTGCGCGAGACCTTCCAGCAGGAACTCACCATCAGTGCCCGCGATGCAGCGAGGCTGGGCGTGCGCACCGGCGACATCGTCGAGGCTTGGAACGAGCGCGGCCGCGTCGTCGTGCCCGTCTATGTCACCGAGCGCTGCATGCCCGGCGTGGTGGCGCTGCACGAAGGCGCGTGGATGGACCGCGACGAGCAAGGCGTGGACCGCTCCGGCAACCCCGATTTCCTGACACTCGACCAACCCAGCCCGGCCGGCGCCTTCGCCTTCAATACCATCCTGGTCAACGTGAAGAAGACCGACCTCAACCACCGCCCGGGCTGGGACGTGCAGGCGACGGCGCGTTCGTTCGTGTTTCGGAAAGACAAATGATGGCCCCCACGCTCACGTCGTTCGCTGCCCCCACAGGGGGCTTCGCCTCCCTCGGGACGGCCCTTCGGTAGGCGACCGTGGCCGACAAGCTCGACAAGAAACGGGTCAAGGCGGCATTGCGGCGCAAGCTCGACCAAACCGAGAAGCCTGTGCAGCCGGCAGTCCAACTCGGCTTCGTGCATCACAACGTCGACTGCATCGGCTGTCGCTCCTGCGAGATCGCCTGCAAGGACAAGAACGACCTGCCCGCCGGACCGCGCTTCCGGCGCGTGCTGCACATCGAGGGCGGCAGCTACCCGGACGTGTTCGCCTACAAGGTGAACATGGCCTGCAACCACTGCGCCGAACCTGCCTGCCTGCCGACCTGCCCGACCGGTGCGATCTGGAAGCGCGCTGCAGATGGCATCGTCGACATCGACTCGACGCTGTGCATCGGCTGCCGCCGCTGCGAGGCCGCCTGTCCCTACGGCGCGCCGCAGTGGGACCCGCAGGCGAAGGTGGTGAAGAAGTGCAACCTCTGCGTCGACGAGATCGAGGCCGGCCGCAAGCCCTATTGCGTCATGGCCTGCTTGATGCGCGTGCTCGACATCGGCCCCATCGACCGCCTGGTCGCCGGCACCTGGCCGACGCCGGCCGTCGGCCCCGGCGAGCGCACCGTGCGCCAGGTGCGCAACATGGCCAACCCGGAACTGACGCGGCCTTCGATCGTCTTCGTACCGCACCGCAAGGGGCGCGTATGAATGCAGTGGCCGAAGCCATCACCGATGACGCCGAAGCGCTCGCAGCCCTGCACGACCGCGAGCTGACGCAGCAAATGCTCCATGCGCTGAAGCAGACCGGCTTTCCGGCCGGCCTGGGCCTGCTGCCGACAACCGATGCCACCCGCGCCGCCTGGCAGGCGATGGCGGCAGCAATCGCTGATCTGCCGGATCCGCCGACGCCAAAAGACATGGACGAACTCGCCAGCGAATACGCTGCCATCTACCTCACCGGTGCCTATGGCGCCTCGCCTTGCGAATCGGCATGGACCGACGACGAGCACCTCAACTGCCAGGCCGCCATGTTCGAGTGGCGCGAAATCCACGCCGCTGCCGGCCTCACGGCAACCGACTGGCGCCAGCGCCCGGACGACCATCTTGTCCTGCAACTGCTTTACGTCGCCCACGCCGCCCGCGAAGCCGCGACAGACGCGGATCGGTGCCGTCTCGCGCAGGTGTTCGACGACCACCTGCTGCGCTGGCTGCCGGCCTTCGCCGCCCGTGTGGCGGCATGCAGCAGCTCGCCCTTCTACGCCAGCCTGGCGGTATTGACCGCCGCTTGGGCGGAGGCTGCCCGCAGCCTCATCAGCCACGCTGACGCGATGGCCTGAGCGCCGCGACCCGCGTACTGCGTTCGCCCAAGTACGACGCTGCGCCGAGCAGCGCAATGCCGATGTCGATCCAGCCGACCCAATGGAAGATGAAGTTGAGCACCCAGGGTCGGTAGGCGGCCGGCACGGTGACCAAGTGGAAAGTGCGGTCCGAGAACGTGGCCAGCAGCCACATGGCGCTGACGAACCAGTCGAGGAACAAGTGGCTGGACACGGCCAGCGCGAACACCGCGAGGCAGTGCCAGTCCGACCGCGCTCGACGCACCGCCAGCACCGCGGCAGCGATTCCGAACACGCAAAGCCAGAACAGCGGCCAATGCGTGACGTAACGGTGATGGTGGATCGCGCCGTGATCCACCATCACCGACCAGAACATGTCGATATCGGGAATCACCCCGCCCACCGCGCCCCAGGCCATGAGGCCCGGGACACCCGCCGACGCGGGCCGCATGCGCCGCCATGCCCGTGCGATGAGGTAGCCGGCAGGCAGGTGGGCGAAGATCATGCGCTCGCTCCCGCTTCACGACCGAGGCCGACACGGTACCAGTCGATCTTGCGCGTGCCGATCATCAGCGCGGCGAGGACGCCGAACAGCAGCAGCGAGCCGAACAGCAAAGCGTTCTGTTCCGATTGCAGCACCCCGAACAGCGCCGTGTAGAGCATGGATAGCGCCCCGGCCATGGCCAGTGCCGGCCCCCAACCGCGCAGCACGGCGGCGAGGTAGGCGGCGATCAACATGACCGAAGCCACGGCCGCGCCGAGATAGGCCCAGGCGAAGGCGACATGTTCAGACAAGCTGACCACCAGGAGAAAGAACAGCGCCAGCGCCAGACCGACGAACAGATACTGAATCGGGTGAATGGGCAGGCTGCGGATGGTTTCGAAGGCGAAGAAGGCTGCGAAGATCACGGCCACGAACAGGATCCCGTACTTCACCGCCCGCAGGGCCTGCCGGTAGATATCGACCGGATCGATCAGGCGGACGCGGAAGCAGTTGAGCTCGCCGCTACCCGGTCCGGTCTTGCCCTCCAGGGTCTCTTGCTGGATGTTGGCGGCCAATGCGGTGACCGACCAATGGGCCGTGAAATCCTCCTTGGTGA
This sequence comes from Rhodocyclaceae bacterium, assembly GCA_041480065.1. Lineage (GTDB taxonomy): Bacteria > Pseudomonadota > Gammaproteobacteria > Burkholderiales > Rhodocyclaceae > Fen-999. Next base: position 17,901 of record JBGOZF010000041.1, on the reverse strand, counting down.
TCTCCCGCTTGATCGGCAGGAAGCCGCCGCCGAAGCTGGGATGCGGCCAATTGCCCTTGAGATCGGCGGTGGTGAGATCGGCCAGCGGCACCACGGCGAGCGATTCGGTACCGAGGAGTTCGATGTCGACCCGAAACGACAAGGGCTTGCGCGGCACGCCGATCTCTTGCATCACTGCGTGAAAGCCGGAGCGCAGATTCGTCGGCGCAACGCCGCGGCTCACCGGCAATGGCACATTGTCCACGGTTACTGTCGGTTCTCCGGCCAGGCCGCGGACATCTTCGATGCCGAGGACCAGGTGCGGATTACCCCAGGTGAGGACCGCATTTCGGCCCGGCGCCGGAAGATCGGCCGCGGCCGGCGGATCGAAAGTACCGGTGAGCACGCCATGCAGATTGAATACGGAGGCGTGGTGAATCCCGTAAGCGCGCTGCTCGACGGTGAGCCCGCCGTCGATGTGCAGGTGCTTGGGCAGGATGGTGACGACATGGCTGCGCTTGCGCCGGACCGTGCGCACTCGCGTCGAGTCCTCGCTGCCGGAGACCACGTCTTCGTCGTATTCCTCGGTGACGGGGACCGCCAGCAGCGGTCCGACCAGGGTCTGCGGCCCGGCAGTGCTGGCGGAAATCGACCTCACGGCCTCATCGCGGAAGGACGTACGCTCGCTGATGGTGTGTTCGATCATGGCAAGCGGAATCAGCAGCAGGAAGCCGACGGCGGCGAGCAGCAGGCATTTGAACAACAGGGATTTCTGCATGGCGCATCTCCGGATGATTGGACGGCGCCACTGTGACCGGGCTGCGTGGACGGACGATGCAGTCCCTGCGAAGGGAAGGTGAAGCGAAGGTGAAGCGGTCAGCCGGCGGGCAGGTCGAGCACGGCTAGCACGCCGCCGCCGGGCTGGTTGTCGACGCTCACCGAGCCGTGATGAAGCAGCGCCGCTTCGCGCGCCAATGCGAGCCCCAGGCCGGTGCTCTTGGCGCCGCCATGCGGCCGCGGCAGCGAGAAGAAGCGCTCGAAGATCCGCTCCAGCGCGTAGTCCGGGATGCCGGGGCCGTTGTCGCGGATCTCGATGACGACGCGATGTTCCCGCAACATCGCCCGGCAATGGACGCTATCGCCGGAAGCGGAGAAATCGATCGCATTCTCGATCAGGGCGGCCAGCGCCTGCTCGAGCAGGAAGCGGTCGCCGCGCACGACCGCCTTGTCGTCGCAGTCGAAGCGCAACTCGATGCCGCGCCGCGCAGCCACCGCGGCGAAGGTCTCGGCGAGGCCGTCGAACAGCGCCGAGACGGCCACCGGTTCGACGCTGGTCAGTTCCCGCTGCTGCTCCAGTTGCGCCAGCCGAAGCAGGCGTTCGACCAGCGCGTGCAGGCGGTCGGCCTGACCGACCACGCTTTCGGCGAACCGGCGCCGGTCCTCGTCGGCCAGCGGTTCCGCCAGCAATTCGCCGGCACCGCGGATGGCGGTGAGCGGGCTCTTCATCTCGTGCGTCAGGTGCTGCACGTAACGCTCGACGTAGGCGCGGCCATCCACCTCCTGGCGCAGGCTGGCCAGCGCACGGGAGAGCTCGCCGATTTCGTCGCGGCCGCGCGAAGGCGGCTCTTCGCGCTCGCCGCGGGCCAGCGCGCGCGCATAGCGCAGCAGCCGGCCGAAGGACACCGTCAGCCATCCCGTAAAGATGCCGCCGATCGCCAGCGCCGCCGCCAGCAGGGCCGCACCTTCCCTGAACACTGCCGCCTGGCTGCGCTCGATGATCGGTTCCAGCGCCGCGACCGGTTTCGCCACCGTGGCGACGCCGACGATGCGGTCGCCGCGCATCACCGGCGCGGCAACATAGAGGACGCCCGAGGTGTCGTCGGCGGGATCGTCGCGCGTCGAGCGGGCGCCGTATTCGCCGCGCAACGTACGGGCGACGTCACGCCAGTTCGAGTAGTCCTGGCCGACGGCCACTTCCTCCGAATCGAAACGGACGATGCCTTTGTCATCGGTGACGTAGATGCGCAGGTCGAGCGTCAGCTTCTCGCGGCCCCAGATCGACGCCCGGATGCTTCTCAGCGTGTAGGCCTCGACCGCGGCACGGAAGCGGCCATCCTGCAGATGCCCGGCGACGAGATCGCCGGCCGCCAGTTCGGCCACCAGGTGCGCGCTGTCGACCATGACTTCCTCGACCGCCTCGCGCACGCCGGGCTTGACCTCGTTGACGAATACCCGCAGCACGAACCAGCCGGCCAGGCCGACGATGAAGAAATAGCCGAGGAAGACCCGCGCCCAGAGCTTCATGCCACGAGCGCGTAGCCGACGCCGCGATGCGTGCGTATCGGATCCTCGTCGGCCCGCACCGCCCGGAGCTTGGCCCGCAGGGTCTTGACGTGGGCATCGACGGTGCGGTCGGAGGTATCGAGCGCGTTCTCCCAGACGCTGGCCATGATCTGCTCGCGGCTGAAGACGCGCCCCGGATGGCTGAGCAGAAGATCAAGCAGCCGGTACTCGTAGCGCGTCAGGTCGAGGGTGACGCCGTGGTAGTCGATGCGCAGTGCCTCGGGCTGGCATCGCCAGGGGCCGGACGCAACTTTCTGCGCCGGAGCCGGCGGCCGCACCGCCCCGCGCCGAAGGATGGCGCGCACCCGCGCCGCCACTTCGCGCGGGGAGAAGGGCTTGACCACATAGTCGTCGGCGCCCAGTTCGAGACCGAGCACCCGGTCGATCTCCTCGCCGCGTGCGGTGAGAAGAATTACCGGCACCTGCGTGGCCCCCCCATCCGCGCGCAGGCCGCGCAGGACGTCGAAGCCAGTCATGTCCGGCAAGCCGACGTCCAGGATGATCAGGTCGAATGGCTGCTCGCCGTGGCGCAACAGCGCCTGGCGGCCCAACACAACATGTTCGGCGCCGAATCCCTCGCTGTGCAGGGCATATAGCAGGGTGTCGGCGATGGCGGGTTCATCCTCGACGACAAGGATGCGAACTGGAGTAACGGCCGGAATCGGCATGTCGGGCAGCGAGGCACGGAAAATGTCGCACAGATTACACGCTCCCGGCGGCCATGCAAGGCAGCAGGATCGGGCCGGCGACGGACGCTTGCTCTGGCTTCCGACAGCGTTTCGATATAAGCTCTCGCCACAAAAAAACAGAGTAGTCATGTTTCGTTTCGCGACGCCACCACGACGAGGGAGAGACAAGATGGGACTAATGGACTGGTTCACCCGGTCGCCGGAAGCGGCCCCCAAGACAATGCCGGCTGGCCCGCTACCGACGGCCGAGGACAAGGGCGTCGAGGTCGGCGGCCTCAATTTCAAGTCGGCGGTGGACGCCCACATGAAATGGAAGATCCGCCTCGACGCCTACATCAACGGCACCAGCAAGGAGGACCTCAAGGTCGAAGTCGTCTGCCGGGACGACCAATGCCCGCTGGGCAAGTGGATCTACAGCCGTGGCGGCGGCGAGTTCGGTTACTCGGAAACCTTCTTCGACATGAAGGCGCACCACGCCAACTTCCACCGCTGCGCCGGCAACGTGCTTGCGGCCGCCCAGGCCGGCGAGAAGGAAGAAGCCCTGCAACTGCTCCACCATGGCGATTATGTGCGCGCCTCCGAACGCGTGAAGAAACTGCTGTCCAGGCTGTTCGTGCTGGTTGCGGACGGCAAGACCGCCATCGACCAGCACGTGAAGTGGAAGGAACGCTTGCAGGATTACGTCACGGGCAACAGCGATGAGGAATTGACGGTGGAAGACGTCGGCCGCGACGACCACTGCGCGCTCGGCATGTGGCTCAACGGTGAAGGCCGCGAACACTATGGCCATTTGCCCGCTTTCGAGAACGTTCGCCAAATTCACACGCAATTCCACCAGTGTGCCGGCGAGGTGCTGAAGGCAGCCAAGACCGGAAATCGCGAGAAGGCACTCGACATGCTCGAAGAGGGCGACTACGCCCGCGCATCGGACGAGGTGACGACGGCGCTGGTCGAACTCTTCGGAGAGGCACGCAAGTAGGTCCGAAGCCCGATCGACACCGGCGATGCGCAGCGCGCGCCGCGGGCGACGGTCGGACGCCCGGTCGGCGGCGGCTATAATGAAAGCCGGCTTCCCATCGCGTCCTCCCGGTGTTTTCATCCTTGCTCTTACCCCCAGGCTTCGCCCTTCCCAGGCCCGGCGTCCGCATCGATTTGCCACCGGCCGCCGGCTCGGCGGACGCGCTCGCCATCGCCCAACTGGCCCGGCCGGGACGGCTGTCGTTCGTCGTTGCGGCCAGCCCGCTCGAGGCCCAGCGCCTGCAGGAGGAAATCGCCTGGTTCGCCCCCGCCCTGCGCGTGCATCTGCTGCCCGACTGGGAGACGCTGCCCTACGATAGCTTCTCGCCGCACCAGGATTTGATCTCCGAGCGCCTGGCGACGCTGTATGCCGTCACGCGCGGCGAATGCGAGCTGTTGATCGCCAGCGCCGCCACGGCAGTCGCGCGCATGGCGCCGCCGAGCTTCCTGATCGGCCATACCTTCTTCCTCAAGAAGGGCGACAAGCTCGAACTCGACAAGCTGCGCGGCCAACTCACACTTGCCGGCTACCAGCCTGTCACGCAAGTGGTGGCCGCAGGCGAATACAGCGTGCGCGGCGGACTGGTCGATCTGTTCCCGATGGGATCGCCCTTGCCCTATCGCATCGAATTGTTCGACGACGAGGTCGAAACCCTGCGTACCTTCGATGTCGATTCCCAGCGCACGCTCTATCCGGTGGCGGAAATCCGGCTGCTGCCGGCGCGCGAATTTCCCATCGGCGAGCCGGGCCGCAACAAGTTCCGCAGCCGCTTCCGCGAGACCTTCGAAGGCGACGCCTCGCGCATCGCCCTGTACAAGGACGTCTCCGCCGGTGCGCTGCCGGCAGGCATCGAGTACTACCTGCCGCTCTTCTTCGACGAAACCGCGACCCTGTTCGACTACCTGCCCACGGACACGGTGCTGATCACCCACCACGATGTCCCGTCGGCCATCGCCGAGTTCTGGCGCGACACCAACGGCCGCTACGACATGCTCAAGGGCGACCGTTCGCGTCCGGTGATGCCGCCGACCGACCTCTTCCTGACCGACGAGCAGTTCTTCGTTCGCGCCAAGGATCTGCCGCGTCTGCATCTCGGCACGGAAGTCGAAGCGGCGCAGACGCTTCCGGCCATCGCGGTAGACCGCAAGGCCGACGAGCCTGTCAAGGCATTGAAGCAGTTCCTGACGGCCTTCGACGGCCGGGTGCTGCTGCTGGCCGAGTCGCCCGGCCGCCGCGAGACCATCGCTGAATACCTGTCGGCGCACGGCCTGGCACTGGTTCCCTGCCGGGATTTCGCGGCCTTCGTCGCCGGCGAGGCGGCACTTATGCTCGGCGTGGCGCCGCTGTCGGGCGGCTTCGTGCTTCCCGACGCCAGGCTCGCGGTCATCACCGAAAACGAGCTTTACGCCGCCACCGCAAGACCGCGCAACAAGCGCGACGCGGCCCGGCGCAGCAACCTCGAAGGCTGGCTGCGTGACCTGTCCGAGTTGCGCATCGGCGATCCGGTGGTGCATGAGTCGCACGGCATCGGCCGCTACCGCGGCCTCGCCCATATGGACTATGGCGACGGTGACACGGAATTTCTGCACCTCGAATACGCCGACGGCGCGACGCTCTACGTACCGGTTTCGCAGTTGCACGTCATTTCGCGCTACAGCGGCGCCGACCCCGAGGCCGTCGAACTGCATCAACTCGGTTCGGGCCAGTGGGAAAAGGCCAGGAAGAAGGCCGCCGAGCAGGTGCGCGACACCGCCGCCGAACTGCTCAATCTCTACGCCCAGCGGGCCGCGCGCCAGGGCTACCGGTTCAAGTTCAAACAGCACGACCTCGAGGCCTTCGCCGACGGCTTCGGCTTCGAGGAAACTCCCGACCAGCAGGCCGCCATCGCCGCCGTGGTCGAGGACATGCAGTCGGGCAAGCCGATGGACAGGCTGGTCTGCGGCGACGTCGGCTTCGGCAAGACCGAGGTCGCCTTGCGCGCCGCCTTCGTCGCTGTGGCCGACGGCAAGCAGGTGGCCGTGCTCTGCCCGACCACGCTGCTGGCGGAGCAGCACTACCAGACCTTCGCCGACCGCTTCGCCGACTGGCCGGTGAAGGTGGCCGAGCTATCGCGCTTTCGCAGCGCGAAGGAGCAGGCGGCGGCAATCAAGGATCTGGCCGACGGCCGCATCGACATCCTGATCGGCACCCACCGGCTGCTGCAAAAGGATGTCGCCTTCTCGCGCCTGGGCCTGGTAATCATCGACGAGGAGCACCGGTTCGGCGTCCGGCAAAAAGAAGCGCTGAAGGCCCTGCGCGCCGAGGTCGATGTATTGACGCTGACCGCAACGCCGATCCCGCGCACGCTCGGCCTCTCGCTCGAGGGCCTGCGCGACTTCTCGGTCATCGCCACGGCACCGCAGAAGCGCCTCGCCATCAAGACCTTCGTCGCCCGCTGGTCGAGCGGCCTGATCCGTGAAGCGTGTTTGCGCGAGTTCAAGCGCGGCGGCCAGGTCTACTTCCTGCACAACGAGGTCGAGACCATAGGCAACATGCGCGAGCGGCTGGAGAAGCTGCTGCCCGAGGCGCGCATCGTCGTCGGCCACGGCCAGTTGCCGGAACGCGAGCTCGAACGCGTGATGCGCGAATTCACGCAGCAGAAACACAACCTGCTGCTCTGCTCGACCATCATCGAGACCGGCATCGACAATCCGCATGCCAATACCATCGTCATCAACCGCGCCGACAAGTTCGGCGTCGCCCAGTTGCACCAGTTGCGCGGCCGCGTCGGCCGCTCGCATCACCAGGCCTACGCCTACCTGCTCACCCACGAGGAGGCCAAGCCGACCACCCAGGCGCAGCGCCGGCTGGAGGCGATCCAGGCGATGGAGGAACTCGGCTCCGGCTTCTTCCTCGCCATGCACGACCTGGAGATCCGTGGCGCCGGCGAGGTGCTGGGCGAGAACCAGAGCGGCGAGATCCACGAGATCGGCTTCGCGCTCTACACCAACATGCTCAATGCCGCGGTGAAGGCATTGAAGGATGGCAAGGCGATGCCGGACCTGACTGCGCCGCTGGCGGTGACTTCGGAGATCGACCTGCGCACGCCGGCGCTGCTGCCCAACGACTACTGCCCCGACGTGCACGAGCGCCTGACGCTCTACAAGCGCCTGGCCAACTGCGACAGCGAAGATGAGTTGCGGGATCTGCACGAGGAACTGATCGACCGCTTCGGCGAATTGCCGGCGCCGACGCAGGCGCTGCTGGAAACGCACCGGCTGCGCATCCTCGGCCGCGCAGTCGGCGTCGCCAGGCTCGATGCCGGTCCGGCGGCGATACAACTGCAACTGGTGCCCAAGCCGCCGGTCGAGCCATCCGACATCATCCTGCTGATCCAGTCGGACCGCAGCTTCAAGATCGCCGGCCCCGACAAGCTGGTCTGGAAGAAGCAGACCGCCACCCTGAAGGAACGGGTGGCGGCGGTGAAGGAACTGTTCCGGCGGCTGAAGGGCGCCGCTTAGGCCGTCGCGCTGACGCTGGACGTCGTCGCCGAATCGCTGCGATAGGCGTGCATCAGTTGCAGTATCTTCAGCATCAACTGGGCCTCGCTGGTCGCGCTCGAGGTCGACGTGGTGCTGTCTGTCGAGGCCGTGCCCGCGCCGGTGGACGTCGTGCTGCCGGAACTGCCGGACCGGTCGTAGGCCATCGCTTCCTTGAAGCTGACTTTGCCGTCACCGTCGGTGTCCGCCTTGTCGAAATTCGCAATGATGTTGGAAAGCAGGCTCGACCGTTTGCTGTCGGTGCTGCCGATTTGATCGAGCTGGCTTTGCAACTCGTCCTTGGTGAAACCCGCATCGTTCTGCGGCGGCGGAGGCGGCGGCATGCCATTCATGCCGCCCATACCGCCCATGGCCTCGCTCATGCGCATGCTCTGGAACTGGCTGTCGAGCGCGTCCGAAAGCTTCTGGAGACCGGTGGACATCTCTTCCTGCGTGATCTTGCCGTCGCTGTTGCTGTCGAGCGAAGCGAAGATCTGGTCGGCCGTGCTGGTACCCGACGAAGAACTCGAAGAGGAGAGCTGCTGGAACGCGGACTCCAGATCGGACTTCTCGATATAACCCTTACCGCTGGTGTCGATCTTCGAAAACAGGTCTTGCGCCATCTTCGAAGTGTTGTGACGCATCATCTGCGTCATCAAAGAGGAATAGCCTCCGACGCTGCTGATCGTGCTGCTCATGTTTCGGCTCCTTGCGAAGTTGATGAACTTGCGGTCGCATGAATGGCGACTCGCTACACACCATAGGCAAGATATCGGCCGGAAACCCGCTTTACGAGCAGCTTGGCGTGTAAAGCTGGGTAAAGTTGCGTTAAGCGGAATGCATCGATTGTGGCCGCGCGCGCCCAATTCGAGGACTGCGAACAAAAGGTGATCGGCGCTGGCCGACACGGAGGAAATTTCTGCCGTGGCTGCCGGCCCGGAAATCCTTTACCGGTGAAGCCTTATCGCCCGGGCGGCAAAGCTTGCCGGCGAACTCAAGCCGCGGGCAGCACGATCTCGAGACAGAGACCGCCTTCGGGTCGGTTGGCCGCGCGTATCGTGCCGCCGTGGGCTTCGACGGCACGCCGCGCGATGGCCAGACCGAGACCGAAACCATCCGCCGAACTGCTGCCGGCGCAACGATGAAAGGGTTCGAAGATCGCATCGAGTTCGCTCGCCGGCACTCCTGGCCCCTGATCGCAAATGTCGAGCCGCAGCCACCCGGCGACCGACTGCTCCGCAGTCACCTCGACGATCGTACCGGGCCGGGTAAACTTGACCGCGTTGCGCAACACGTTCTCGAAGGCGCGATGCAGAAGCTCTGCCCGTCCGTCGATGACGAACTGGCCGTTGCCGGTGAAATTCAGGTCGCGGCCATTGGCGCGCGCCTCGAATTGCGCGTCGTCGGCGATGCCGGCCACCAGTTCGATCACGTCTACACGCGTCTTCGTTTCCTCACCAGTACCGCCTTCGAGGCGCGAGAGAGTCAGTACCTCGCCGACCAGCTTGTCCAGGCGGGCAGTCTCGCGCTCGATGCGGTCGAAGGCAGCAGCAGCTTTTGCCGGGTCCTGGCGGGCAAGGCCAACGGCCGCCTGAAGGCGCGCCAGCGGCGAGCGCAGTTCGTGCGAAACATCATGGAGCAGGCGTCGTTGCGATTCGATGAGTTGGTAAAGCTTCTGCGCCATCTGGTCGAAGTCGCGGCCGAGGTCGGCGATCTCGTCACGTCGCCCGCCCATGAGCGGCTGCACGCGCGTATCGAGCTTGCCTTCGGCGATGGCGCCGAGAGCCCAGCGCAAATTGCGCACGGGCTTGGAAAAATACCAGGCCAGCAGCGCGCTCGCGGCCAGACTGCCCAACAGTGCGGCGACGATGGGCAGCAGCGGCGGGGGCGGACCGCCATCGCCAGGCGGCGGCATACCGTGCGGTTCTCCCGGCGGCGGCATATCGCCGGGCGGAGGGCCGTCCCAAGGCGGCGGTCTTGGTCCGGCCAGAGGGTCGCTCGAGTAGGGTGGCGGCCTGACTCCTGGAGGTGCCTGCAGGCCTCCAAATCCCGATACCTGCGCCGACGGTTGCTGGTGGAACAGGTGCACGGCGAAACCGACGCCGACGCCTGCGGTCAAGACCGCAGCGAAGAAGGCAAAGAAGAACTTCCAGAACAGGCGGCCCATTAGAGTCTTACTCCCGCAGCAACTGGTAACCCACACCGCGCACGGTCTGTATCCATGAACGACCATCGGCCAAAGTACCGAGCTTCTGCCGGATGCTGCTGATGTGCACGTCGATGCTGCGATCGAAACGCGTGAGCGGACGACCGAGCCCCTGCTCGGAAAGCTCGCCTTTGCCGACCACTCGGCCGGCGTTTCGCATGAGGGTTTCCAGCAGGCCGAACTCAGCGCTGGTGAGCTCGATGGGCTGACCGTTCAGCTTCACCTGGCGCCGCTCCGGCCACACGACCAGCGCGCCCGAGGTCAGCACCTGAGGCCGCGTTTCCGACACAGACCGGCGCAGGATCGCCCTGAGCCGGGCAACCAGTTCCCGGGGCGTGCACGGTTTGGGCACATAGTCGTCGGCCCCGAGTTCGAGACCGATCACCTTGTCGACGTCGTCACCGCGCGCCGTCAGCATCAGCACCGGCAGGCGGCTGGTGGCGCGGATCCGGCGCAGGACCTCGATGCCGTTGATGCCCGGCATCATCACGTCGAGAACCGCGATGTCGTAGTGGCCGGCGAGCGCGCGTTCGACGCCGGTTTCGCCATCGTGTGCAACGTCGACGTCGAAACCTTCGTGGCGCAGATATTCCCTGAGCATCTCACTCAAATCGATATCGTCATCTACCAGCAGCACGCGCGCCATATTCCCCGTCGTCCAACAAACACTCGAACGCAATCATAAAGCCAGGCCGTCCAGGCGTTCCGGTTGGCCGACAGGCATTAACTCATCTTTACACCGGCCCGACGCCGATTTACCGGGCGGGGCAGCAAACTTTCCGTGCCATCAACAGCAGGAGAATCACCATGAAACCCAGAACTGTCACCAACGGACTGATCGCACTCGGCATCGGGCTGATCGCATCGCTGCCGGTCTCGGCCCAGCCGCCGTACCCTCCGCCGGACGGCCCCATGATGCATCACGCGTTCATACCCGGCGGTCCCGAGCCGATGCCCCCCTATCTGCGCGGTCTCGATCTGACCAAGGAACAGCAGGACAAGATCTTCGACATCATGCACAACCAGGTCCCCGCGCTTCGCACCAAGGCCAACGAAGCCCGTCAGGCACACGAAGAGCTTCAGCGGCTCTCCCTGTCGGCCACCTTCGTCGAAGCGAAGGCTAAAGGGCTCGCCGACACTGGAGCCCGTGCAATGGCTGAACTGGCCCTGCTGCGAGCCCGTGCCGACCAGCAGATCTATCGCCTATTGACGCCCGAGCAGCGCCGGGCGATGGAAGATCGCCCGTCCGACACGGATCCGGATGCCAGAAGGCCTGGACGGCGATGAGATCAAGATCGACGATTGCCCGCGGCACGCTCGCGGCGGCGAGTTGCGCTTTGCTGATGCTCATGGGGAACACCGCCGGCGCGCAGTTCGGCGGAGGCTTCGGCCGCGGCGGCATGGGTGGCGAACCGCCGGGTGGTCCACCGAACGGTGGGAAGATGGATCGTCGCAATCCCCCGCCGAGCGACTCCGCAATGGCCGACGATCCGACCCGGCAATTGGACCAGTTGCACTATCAATTCCGTTTGAGACCTGAGCAGGAGAAGGCCTGGGCGGCCTACCAGAAGCGCATCGAATCATTGCTGGACGACGGGCAGCGCGAGCGACCGCTGGAGGTGCTGTCCGAGGCGACGGCGATCCGGCAGATCGATACCCGGATCGATCGGGTGCGCAATCGACTGGCGGCGCTGGAGGATGTTGCCGACGCGGCACGCGCGCTCTATGCGCAACTCGACGAATCCCAGCGGGCTCTCGCGGATCGCCTGCTCGTCCGCACGCTGCCTTCGCTCTTGCCCGGTGGGCCCGAAAACCAAGGCGGCAAGAGCAACCAGGGCCGCGAAGGGCAAGCGCCGCCGCGCTAGCCAATTGCCATTGGCCGCCTTCGCGGCAGCGGGGCACGATACAATTACAGTTTAAGTTGCCAGTATCGGCTCCGCACCATGCAGCAAACCGAAAACCTCAACATCGAAGCCTTCGAGGCCATGCCGACACCGACCGAGATCCACGGCCGCGTGCCCGTTTCCGAACTCGCAGCGCAAACCGTGCTGGCCGGCCGGAGTACGCTGGAACGGATTCTCGATCGCCATGATCCGCGCCTCTTCATCGTGGTCGGCCCCTGCTCGATACATGACCCGGTCGCCGGCCTCGACTATGCCAAGCGCCTGAAGCTGCTGGCCGACGAAGTCGGCGACACGCTTTACCTGGTGATGCGCGTCTATTTCGAGAAGCCGCGTACCGCCACCGGCTGGAAGGGCTACATCAACGATCCGCACATGGACGATTCCTTCCAGGTCGCGGAGGGCATGCGCAAGGCACGCGAGTTCCTTCTCGCCGTCAATGAGCTCGGCCTGCCGGCGGGCACCGAGGCCCTGGACCCCATCGCACCCCAGTACCTCGGCGATCTGGTGGCCTGGACGGCCATCGGCGCCCGCACGTCCGAGTCCCAGACCCACCGGGAGATGGCGTCGGGCCTGTCGACGCCAGTGGGATTCAAGAACGGTACCGACGGTTCGATGGACGCCGCCGTGAATGCGATCATTTCGGCCTCGCGTCCGCACAGCTTCCTAGGCATCAACGCCGAGGGCCGCACGGCGGTAATCCGCACGCGCGGCAACCGCTACGGCCATCTGGTATTGCGGGGCGGCGGCGATCGCCCCAACTATGACACCGTCAGCGTTTCGATGGCCGAGCAGGCGCTGGCGAAAGCCAAGCTGGCCCAGAACATCGTCGTCGATTGTTCGCACGCCAACAGCTACAAGAAACCCGAGTTGCAACCTCTGGTGATGCAGGATTGCGTCAATCAGATCCGCCTGGGCAACCGCTCGATCGTCGGCCTGATGGTCGAGAGCTTCATCGAGGCCGGCAATCAGCCGATCCCGAGCGATCTGAGCCAACTGAAGTACGGCTGTTCGGTCACCGACGGCTGCGTCGACTGGCCGACCACCGAGAAGATGATCCGCGACGCCCACAAGGCCCTGACCGGGCCGCTGAACGCTCGCACACAGACGTAGGAATTCCATGTCTCTGATCAAGCCCTTCCGCGGGCTGCGTCCCGCGGCCCAGCACGCCGCCGACGTCGCTGCCCCTCCCTACGACGTCCTCTCGACCGAAGAAGCGCGCCAGCGCGCCCACGGCCGGCCGTGGTCCTTCCTTCATATCTCCAAACCCGAGATCGACCTGGCGCCCGGAACCGACCCGTATTCGCCGCAGGTTTACGCCAAGGCCGTCGAGAACCTCCATCGCATGCAGGCCGCCGGCATTCTCCACCGCGATGCGCGCGCCTGCTACTACGCCTACCAGTTGCAGATGGATGATCACGTGCAGACGGGCTTCGTCGCCGCCGCCTCGGTGGCCGCCTACGACGCCGGCCGCATCAAGAGGCACGAGTTCACCCGCCCGGACAAGGAAGACGATCGCGTGCGCCAGATCGAAGCGCTGAACGCGCAGACCGGTCCCGTACTGCTGGCCTACCCGGCCGCCCCCGATGCCGACAGTCTGCTGGCGCAGGCCAGCGCCGGCGCGCCGATCGCCGAGGTGATCGCCGACGACGGCATCCGCCATTCGATCTGGGAGGTCGACGACCAGACGTTGATCGCCGACATCACGGCGGCGTTCGAACGCATGCAAGCACTCTACATCGCCGACGGCCACCACCGCTCGGCTGCCGCCTCGCGCGTTGCCGCCGCCCGTCGCCAGGGCGACGACGAGCAGTCCAGCGACTATTTCCTGGCCGTGATCTTTCCGCATCACCAGATGAAGATCCTCGACTACAACCGCGTGGTCAAAGACCTCAACGGGCTGTCCGAGGCAGAGTTCCTTGCCCGCATCGGCGAACGCTATGCAGTAACACCGGCAAATGGCGCGGTGAAGCCGGCAAGAGCCGGCGAGGTCGGGCTATATCTTCCCGGCCGCTGGTTCAAGCTGGCGATGGATCCGAAACTGATTCCCGCCGATCCCGTTGCCCGCCTCGACGTCAGCCTGCTCTCTGATCATCTGCTCGCCCCGGTACTCGGCATCGCCGATCTTCGGCGCGACAAGCGCATCGACTTCGTCGGCGGCATCCGCGGACTGCCCGAACTGGAGAAGCGCGTCAACAGCGGCGAGATGGCGGCAGCCTTCGCCATGCATCCCACCGGCATGCAGGACTTGATGGCGGTGGCCGACGCCGGCCAGGTCATGCCGCCCAAGTCGACCTGGTTCGAGCCCAAGCTCGCCGACGGCCTCGTCTCGCACGTGCTCGACTGAAGTCATTCAGGCGGCGTTAGCCTCCGCCGCATCGAGCAGTGCCACGATGCGGCGCAAGATATCCTCCACACCGGCATAGAGCCGTTCTGCCGTCGGCTTGTCGCCGGCATTTTGCGCCTTGACGATCTCCTTGATCGTCCGGTGCAGTTCGGCGTGGGGTTCTTCGACATCGCGAAGTTCCTTGATATGGCCGAAGTTCTTTAGCCCGTCGCTGTAGTACCACTTTCCAAATGCGCACTGTTGGTGGGAAACAGCCTCCGCCTCGGTAAGCGAGGCCTTGCCATCGAGAAAGGCGCGCAGGCTATGCGTAGGCGGGCCGGATTGGTGGCATTGCGGGAGGCCTGCGCGCCGGCATGCCCTCGGCCGGGCTACGGGGCAACCCCACAACCCCGCGCCTACCGGCCGACCGGCGCGACCCTTGGCCGCACCGGCTGCGGGACAGCATGCCGGTACGCCGCTTGCGGAGCGCCCAGGAAAGCATTGTCTCTAGAAGAAGAGAGTCAGGATGCCGGCTGAAGGAGACTGTTCAATCGCCGGCCTGCAAGCGATCCGCCCGTACCCAGGTCGGAGAGATGAACATCAACTTGCGCAAGGACATCTGCGGGCCGTGGGGTTGCATCCTGAAATGGCCGCGCCGGAGATGCGGAGAGACCTCGCCGTGGCCGTGGCCGGGGATTTCGGTCGGTCCGAGGACAATACGGTCCCAAAGATCGGGGAGTTGCCGTTGCACGCGCGAGGCCTTCTTAGGCCCAAGCCGCCCCAGTTTGTCTAGCGCGTCGGATGAGCGCCGTTCTTCCACCAGCACCGCCTGCGGCGAAGCCATGTATAGAAACACCTTGGCGACGATCTGCGTCAGTGAGAGATAGGCCTGCTTATGTTCAGCCCCCTCCAGCTTGGCGATAGACCGTATCTTGTCGTTGAGCGGCTGTGCCTCATCGGTGACGACGAAATCGAGATGGGCAATGCCGAAGAGCGGTTCGCCCGGCAGATCGTGGATCGTGACGAAAGCCAGAGCGCGGGTGGAATCGCGCGTGGCCTCAAAGATGTAAACGCCCCGCGGGCGCGAATAGCCTATCTCCGGCCAGTTGTCGTCGGGCGACAGCACCTGCTGGAACTCCCTGCCGAAGCTCAGGTAACAGGCCGGAAATGGAGGTCGCAACAGGGTTGTCGGCAGATCGTCGCCCAGGTCTGAGGCGACCAGCATTCGCGCCAGCGCGTCGGTGGTTTCGATCAGGGCATGCGGGCGTGTCCAAAACATCAGTGGGGGGACTGCAAACAGCGCGCGTTGTCGGCAGTGTTCATGGACTATGTCCTCCGCGAGGTGTCCTTCACGAATCGCCGGATCGGCCTCTATGGCCGCAGTCAGCAGTTCTACGTTGCCCATGAACCGGCGATTCGGATCGTCGAGCCCTGCCAAGACATGTTCGCCACCGGGAATGGTTTCCAGCCAGCGCCGGCAGCCAGACACGATGCCGGCATTGCGACCCTGCACCGGATGCGGCCGGAGACCAGCGAACACGCACTCGTTCACTGCGGCAAAGAACACTGTCGGTTCTACCGCGATGTTCACCGAAGCCGCCAATTGGCGAGCATTGCGCGCGGTCAGAAACGTGCGGCCCGGTGGCAGCGATTCTAAAGGTATTGGCATAACTAAAGATCTATTAGGGTTGGGGGATTTCCTTGATCCAGACGGGATCGGCATCTACGGCCTGTTGTTGAAATCGAGTTCGGCCCGCCTCGGCAATGCCGAAAGAATATCGCATGCGGATGGTTTCCGCTATTATGTCGGTCGGCCTATATTCGCTTCTTCCATCTAACGCACTGTTTTGAAACACTGTTCTATTTGATATGCTGATCCGCATTCGCCCTCCGGTTCGTTCCCCCCTCTCCCGGGCTGCCGAAGGCGCATGGTCTCAGCAGACCCGGCTGCTTCGCCTGCATACCGCGCTGGGCGTCAACAAGCTGATTCCCGAAACGTTTGAAGGCCGCGAAGCGCTCGACGAAGTCCCCCGATATTCCATCACCGCCGTCAGCACCGACGCCGGCATCGAACTCAAGAAGCTCAACGGCCAGCCGGTTCTGTCCGAACTGCTGACCGCGCAGAGCCGCACCGACTACCGGCCCTTCCACGGCCACGTCACGCAAGTGGAACTCTTGGGCTCCGATGGTGGCTTTGCCAGATATCGCCTCACCCTCGAACCGTGGCTTGCCTTCCTGCGCCATCGCCGCGACACCTACCTCTTCCAGGGCCTCACGGTCGTTCAGATCGTCGAAGAAGTCTTCGGCGACTACGTCGGCGAGGGCCTGCTGGCGCCCGCATGGCGATGGGAACTCAAAGACCCTTCGATCTACAAACCGCGCAGCCTCACCGCGCAATACGAGGAAGACGACTTAGCCTTTGTCCTGCGTCTGCTGGCAGAAGAAGGACTCTTCTTCTGGTTTGAGCATGAGGGCGATTCTTCGGCCGCCCCCTTCGGCAAGCACACGCTGGTGATCGCCGACCACAACGGCGCTTTCAAGACCAATCCGCAGGCGCGTTCACAGTACAAACGCGCCGACGCCACCGAAAGCGAAGACACCATCCAGCGCATCTCGGGCGCGCAGCGGCTGATGACCAACGCCGTCGAGATGGCGAGCTGGGACTATCGCGGCGTCCAGCCGCGCCCCGTCTCCGGCCAGTCTGCCGTCACCGCCAGCGACGAATCCATCGACCTCGCCGCCGTCGACCATCCTGGCCAGTATGCCTACGGCGACAGCACGGAAGGCGAGCGCTACGCCACCAACCACATCCAGGCTCTGGACGTGCGCACGCGGATTTACCGCATGGCCGGCACGTTGCGCGGCGCCAGCGCCGGCACCACCACCACCGTCTGCGGCCATCCCGAATTCACCGGCGACGACGAGAACTCGAAATTCGCCTTCGTCGCGGTCCAATACAACGCCACCAACAACGTCAAGGCCGACCACAAGGCCGGGTTGTCGGGACTCTTCAAGACCGCCGACACCAAGGAAGCGCCGCTCTACCGCTGCCACATCGAGGCCATCCCCGTCGCCGTGCCCTGGCGGCCCCTGAACGACGACGGCCACGGCCGGCGCATCCACCCCAAGCCCACGGCCAACGGCACGCAGACCGCCATCGTCGTAGGCGCTGAGGGCGCACCGGTCACCACCGACCGCGATCACCGCATCAAGATCCAGTTCCACGGGCTGCGCGGCGACAAGAGCCACAGCAATCAAGCCCACCCGAAAGGCAGCAACGCCCCGGCCAACGAAACGGCGGGCGTCTGGGTCAGGATCATGACCCCGCAGGCCGGATCGAACTGGGGCGGCAACTTCGTCCCCCGCATCGGCCAGGAAGTCATCGTCGCCTTTCTGGAGGGCGACATCGACCGTCCCGTTATCGTCGGCACGACCTACAACGGCAGAGGGCAGGAGAACAGCCAGGCCAACGCCACCGGCGCCAGCGTGGGCGCGACGACGGCCAACGCCCCGGCGTGGTTCCCCGGCGCGGCCGGCGACGGCCAATCGACCGCCGATGTCGAGAACCACGCCCATCAGGCCGTCTTCTCGGGCTTCAAGACCCAGGCGCTGGCGAGTAGCCAGAGCGGCCAGGGCGGCTACAACGCGCTGGTCTTCGACGACACCCCGAATCAGGCCGGTACCCGCCTGCTGACGACCCAATACAGCACCGCCCTGAACCTTGGCCGCTTGAAGCAGCAGTCGGACAACCGGCGCCAGGCAAATCGCGGCCATGGCGCGGAACTCACGACGGAAGCCTATGGTGTGCTGCGGAGCAACGGCATGCTGCTTTCGGCTGACGCCCGTCCCAACGCGGGCAGTACGCAGATGGACAGCCGCGAGGCCATCGCCCAACTGACGCAGGCGAAGGAACTCGCGAAG
>JBGOZF010000040.1:0-37668 GCA_041480065.1 Rhodocyclaceae bacterium | reverse complement strand
TCTTCGGCCTCTCGCTGATCCTCGGCGGCTTCGGTCTCTATCGCCTTCTTCTTGATCGGAAAACGTCATGACGAAATCGGGTCTTCTCTTTGTCCTGGCTATCCTCGGCGGTACCAGCCCGATGGCGCTCGCTCACCACGGCGTCGCCGGCGTCGGCGCTGCTGCGCTCGAAGGCCCCGGCGCACCAGTGGAGTCGGGCAGCTCGGCCGTGCTGCCGGAAGGCAAGACGTTGCTGTACCTCAAGCTCGACCACGCACAGTTCAAGACCTACGATCCCGATCCAGCGAACCCCGAGGGCTACAAGAACCAGTTCTGGATGCTCGGTATCGGCCGCGGCTTCACGCCGTGGTTCTCGGCTTACGTCTTCGCGCCCTACAACATCAAACAGGACGAACCAGGCGGTCTTTCCAGCCGCGGCTGGGCCGACCTGTCGGTCATGGGACAGATCGGGTTCAAGCTGGAGCCGGGCCAGGGCCTGAAGCTCGTTCCCGCAAACGAGAGCCTCGACGATCTGGAAGACTGGCATTTCACGGTGTTTGCCGGCACCAGCCAGCCGACCGGCGATGCCAATCACCGGCTCGCCGACGGCAGTATCTCTCCCAGCAAGTCTTTGGGCTTCGGCAGGCCATCACATTCCGTTGGCATGACGGCCACCAAGGTACTGACCCGAGACCTCACCTTCAATCTCGAAGCGTCGACGATCCGCTTTCAGGAGTACACCTACGCTGACGGCAACCGGATGAGGTTCGGCGCGGAGAACCGCGTTAACGGCAGCCTCAACTATCGCCTGCTCACGAATGCAGACAATCGCTTCCGTCTCGACGGCGTTCTCGAAGCCCAGTACCTGCAATTGGGGCGCGACGTCGAGAATGGCGTCGGCGCTACAGCGACGGGTGGCCAGGTCATCTACCTGCTGCCCGGCATCCGCGTCTACAAGGACAACATGAGCTTCGCCTTGGGCATCAAGAAACCCGCCTGGACGCGGCTCAACGAATCCAGCCAGCAGCAGGGCTCCGAGGGCAAGGAAAAGCATCGGCTGATCGTCTCAGGCTCGATTCTCTTCTGATGCATATTCCAGACGGCTTCCTGTCGCCCCAAACCTACCTGCCCGCCTACGCCGTCGCCGCTGGCGCCTGGACGTGGGCGGCCAGAGGATTGCGCGAGCGGCTCGACGAGACTACCGTGCCACGCCTGGCGATGCTGACGGCGCTGGCCTACGGCCTCGGTCTGGTGATGGTCCCCCTGCCCGGCGGCACCTCGGGTCACGCGCTCGGAGTGGCGCTACTGGCCCTGATCTTCGGCGTGCGCTCGGCCTTCCTGGCCTACAGCCTGGTGCTGCTGTTGCAGTCGCTGCTGTTCGGCGCCGGCGGCATCACGGCGCTGCCGGTCAATGCGCTCGCCATGGGCCTAGTCGGCGGCTTTGCGGCCGTGACCGCAAAACGATTGCTGACCCCGATCAACGAGACGGCTGCGGTTGCCGGCGCAGCCTGGCTTTCGGTGGTTCTGCCGGGCGTGGTGGTGGCGCTGGTGCTGGGCATCCAGCCGGCAATTGCCCACAAGCCGGACGGCACGCCGCTGTTCTTCCCGTTTGGCCTGGAGATCACCTTGCCGGCCGTGCTGCTGCCGCACCTGTTGATCGGCATCGGCGAGGCGGTGCTGACGGTGCTGGTCTGGCGTTACGCGCGGAGTCGCAAGTGGGTGTAAGTGCGCAGACCTGGCTGGTGGCCTACGGCGCAGCATTGGTCGCCGTTACTTTCATCCATCAGCCCACTGCACTCGCCGCCCTGCTCGCGCTCACAGTCGCCGCCGCCGGCCCGCAGCGTTGGCGGCTGCTGAAGAAGACGCTGCTGGCGGTACTCGCATTCAGCCTGATGGTCAGCGTTGGGTACGTCATCGTCAGCCTCTGGCGCGGCCATCTCGATCCAGATTACCTGTTGCTGGCCAACCTGCGCGTGCTGCTGATGGTCTTCCTCGGTTTCTGGTTCGTTGCCCGCGTCGATGTGCTGGCGGCGCTCGCCGGCTGGCCGACCCTGCGCCTGGTGGCGACGCTCGCCTTGGGCCAGATTCGCACCTTCGAACGTATCGTCGCCGACTTCCGTCTCGCCTTCGAGAGCCGTAACATCGCACGGCCGCATCTCACCGCCCGCGCCCGAAATGCGGCGGCCCAGGGCATTGCACTGATGGACAAGTCGGTGGCTTCGGCAACAGAATCCACCCTGGCCATGAAATCGCGCGGCGCCTTCGATGCTTGAACTCGACAACGTCAGTTTTGCCTGGCCCGACGGCGGCTCGGTCATCTCCAAGCTCTCGCTGCGCATCGCGCCCGGCGAAAAGATTGTGCTGCTCGGCGCCAACGGCTGCGGCAAATCCACGCTGCTCAAACTGATGAACGGCCTCGTCTTCCCCGAGACAGGCTGCGTCTCCTGGCAAGGCAAACCGCTGTCTGCACAAGCCCTGAAGAACCGCGGCTTCGCGCGGGACTTTCGCCGCCGCTGCGTGCTGCTGTTTCAGCATCCAGAGGCCATGCTGTTCAATCCCACCGTGCGCGACGAAATCGCCTATGGCCCACGCCAACTCGGCCTCGCCGACGTCGATGCGCGCATCGCCCATTGGGCGGCAGAGCTCAATTTGGCCGCACTGCTCGACAAGGCGCCCTTCGCGCTTTCGGGCGGCGAGAAGCAGAAGCTGGCACTCGCCTGCCTGCTGGCCCTGGACCCTGAACTGCTGCTGCTCGACGAGCCCGGTGCCAGCCTCGACCCGGCCACGGTTGGATGGTTGGTCGACACGCTGGTGCACTCGGAGAGAACCGTCGTCGTCAGCACGCACAATCTCTCGATGGCGGCCGAACTCGGCAGCCGCTGCGTCGTCCTCGGCGAGGGCGGGGAGATCCTGTTCGACGGCCCGGTGAAGATGGCGCTTACCGGCATGGCGCTGCTGGAAAAGGCAGGCCTCGCCCATCGGCATCGGCATCGCCACGGCGGCGGCGAGCACGTACATGTGCATGGCCATGACTGGGAACCGGGGTAAGCGCCACCCATCGGACATGCCCGTGGAATCGCCGATCTGGTAGAGTGCCGCGGCGTCGAGGGCGGCCATGATCGCCCGGCGGACGGGGAGGCGACATCCATGGAAGCACTCTCGACCGGCCAGCTTGCGGCCGCCTTGGCGGTGGTGGCCGTAGCCTACGTCGTGCGCGGCATTGCCGGCTTCGGTTCCGGCCTGATCGCGACGCCGTTGCTGCTGATGTTCCTGCCGCTGATGACGGCCGTTCCGCTGGTCGTGGTGCTGGACTACGGGGCATCCGCGGCCCAGGGTGTCCGCGACCGGCGCCAGATCGTCTGGCGGGAAATTGCGGCGGTGCTGCCGACCGCCGTCATCGGCGTCGCAGCCGCGTTCTGGCTGTTTCGCGCCGTCGACACGCGCTGGCTGGTCAAAGGCCTGGCCGTCTTCCTCATCGCTTTCGCCTTCTATCAACTGCGGCCGAACAACGGCGCGCGCCAAGTATCGCGGCTCTGGGGGCTGCCGGCCGGGACCTTCGGCGGCTTGGTCGGCACGCTGTTCGGTACCGGCGGGCCGTTCTACGTCGCCTTCCTCCATGGCCGCCAACTGGAGAAGGTGGCATTTCGCGCCACCTTCTCGACCATATTCCTGCTCGACGGCATGAACCGTATCGCCGGCTATGCGCTTTCGGGATTCTTCGACAGCCGCTTCCTTGCCATTCTGCTTTGGCTCGCGCCGATGATGCTAGCGGGCATGTTCGTCGGCCGGCGCCTGCACACCAACATCAGCCAGGAGACTTTTCGCCGCGGCATCAGCGTCCTGCTGATCTTCAGCGGCAGCGTACTGCTGTTCAAATAGGGGGGATGACGATGACCTGCTGGTTGAGATTTGAAGCCGACAACGTGCAACGCTTCGGCAGCTTGTCGGGCGAGAGCATCACCGAGTTCTCGGGTTCGATGTTCGGCGAGCATCGGCAGACCGGTCGACGCTTCGACCTGCCCCAGGTGCGCGTGCTGACGCCCACCCTGCCGACCAAGATGATCGGCTTGTGGAACAACTTCCACGAACGCGCGCGGGTCGAGAACCTGCACCACCCCGAGCATCCGCTGTACTTCCTGAAGGCTGCCAACAGCTTCGCCGCCCACGGCGAGCCGATACCCCGCCCGGCCGGCTACCGCGGGCGCGTCGTATTCGAAGGCGAACTGGGCATCGTCATCGGCCGCCGCTGCGCCGGCATCACGCCGGACCAGGCGCGCGAGGCGATCTTCGGCTACACCTGCGTCAACGACGTCACCGCGCGCGACATCCTGCGCGCCGACCCCGCCTTTGCCCAATGGACGCGGACCAAGAGCTTCGACGGCTTCGGCGTCTTCGGGCCTTGGATCGTCACCGGGCTCGACCCGCTGGAGCTGCGGGTGCGCGCCATTGTCGCCGGCAGGGAAAGGCAGAACTACCCGGTGGCCGACATGTTCTTCCGGCCCTTCGAGATCGTCAGTTGCCTCTCACAGGACATGACGCTGGAACCCGGCGACATCATCGCCTGCGGCACCTCGATCGGCGCCGGCGAGATGCAGGACGGCGACAGCGTCGAGATCGCCATCGACGGCATCGGGACACTGGCCAACAGGTTCGGTTGACGCTACTTCAGCAGCTTCTCGAACACCGCCACCGGCACCGGCCGGCTGAACAGGTAGCCCTGGAACGTCGGACAGCCGTGGCGGTTGAGAAACTCCCGCTGCCCCTGGCTTTCGACGCCCTCGGCGATGACCTTGAGGCCCAGGCTGTTGGCCATGCCGATAATGGTCTGGACGATCACGGCGTCGCCGGTATTCGTCTCGACCTCGCGGATGAACGAGCGGTCGATCTTCAGTTGATCGAGCGGCAGGCGGCGCAGGTAGGACAGCGACGAGTAGCCGGTACCGAAATCGTCCATCGAGAAGCCGACGCCGAGAACCTTGAGCGCCTTCATCTTCTCGATGGTGTCGGCGACGTCGTCGAGCACCACGCTTTCCGTCAGTTCCAGCTTGAGACGCGCCGGATTGGCGCCGGTCGATTGCAGCACTTCTTCGATCTGATCGACGAAATCGGGCAGACGAAACTGCCGCGCGCTCACATTCACCGCCAGAACAAGGTCGCTGGTGGCAGGGTTGTACTGCCATTCGCGCAACTGGGTGCAAGCCGTCTCGAGCACCCAACGCCCGATCGGTACGATCAGCCCGGTTTCCTCGGCCAGCGGGATGAATTCGGCCGGCGATACCAGGCCGCGTAGCGGGTGCTCCCAGCGCAGCAGCGCTTCGGCGCCGAGCACGCGATTGTTCTCGTCGATCTGCGGCTGGTAGTACAGGACCAACTGATGTTGCTGCAGGACCCGGCGCAGCTCGTCTTCCATGGTCGCGCGCTCCACCAGCGCCTGTTCCATCTCGGGCTGGAAGAAGCGCAAGGTGTTGCGGCCGCCCGACTTGGCCTGGTACATGGCGACATCGGCGCGCTTGAGCAGGTCGTCCACCGTCTCGCGGCCGTCGCGGATGAGACAGATGCCGATGCTCACGGTGCCGTGGTAGTCGTGTCCCTTGAGCACGTAGGGCTGGGCAGCGGCCTCGCGTATCTTCTGGCCGACCGTCTCGGCCTGCGCGGTCGCGGCGGCATCATCCTCGCTCAGGTCTTCGAGCATGACCACGAACTCGTCGCCGCCCAGGCGCGCCACGGTGTCGCCCTCGCGCACGGTGGCGCGCAGGCGGCGCGCGACTTCGACCAGCAACTGGTCGCCGAGGTCGTGGCCCTCGGTATCGTTGAGCACTTTGAAGTCGTCGAGATCGAGAAACAGCAGCGCGCCGCGCCGACGGTGGCGGGCACTGGCGCCAAGCGCCAGACCGAGCCGCTCGATCAGCAGGCGCCGGTTGGGCAACTGGGTCAGCGGATCGTAGAAGGCGAGGTTGCGGATCTTTTCCTCCGCTTCCTTGCGCTCCGAGATGTCGGTGAAGGCGGACACGTAGTGGCTGACCCGGCCATCGGGCGCCATGACGGCGGAAATCGTCTGCCAGATGGGGAAGATCTCGCCGCTCTTGCGCCGGTTCCAGATCTCGCCCTGCCAGTATTTGTCGCGCTCCAGGGTCTCCCACATCTGGCGGTAGAAGGCGCGGTCGTGGTGCCCGGACTTGAGCATGCGCGGTGTCCGGCCCAGCACCTCTTCGGCCCGGTAGCCGGTGATCGTCGTGAAGGCATGATTGACGCGCAGGATGATCTCGTTGGCATCGGTGACCATCATTCCTTCTTCCGATTCGAAGGCGGTCGCCGCAATGCGCAGTTCCTGATCGGTCCGCCGGCGCTCGGTGATGTCCTGAACGATGACGATGTTGTGGGTGGCGGCGCTGCCGCCGGTGCCCATCGGCGATACGGTCACGTTAACCCAGACGACGGAGCCGTCCCGGCGCTGCAAGCGCATCTCGCGCACTAATTCGCCGATCTCTCCGGATTCCAGACGCGCCCGCTCCACCTGGTCGGCCTCCCGATCGTCGGCGTGGGTCAATCCCGACCAGGTTATCTGCTCGAGCTCCCTGAACGCATAACCGAGGATGTCGGCGAAGCGCTGATTCACGCGCACCAGCGCGCCGCTCGCCCTATCCACCTGCGCCATGCCGACCGCAGCCTGGTCGAACAGCGCGCGGAAGCGTTCCTCGTTCTCGCGCACCTCCTGGCGCAGGAAATACTCCTGCGTGACATCCCGGAAGACCAGCACGACGCCGACGATCCCGCCGTCCCGGTTGCGAATCGGCGCCGCCGAGTCGGCGATCTGATATTCGCGGCCGTCGCGCGCGATCAGCGTCGTATGATTGGCCAGCCCGACCACCAGGCCGGTGGCGAGCACGCGCGCCACCGGGTTGTCGATAGGCTTGCGGGTCACCGCGCTGACGATGGGAAAAACCGTCGTCAGCGACTTGCCTTTCGCCTCCGCCAACGGCCACCCGGTAAGTTGCTGGGCAACGTCGTTGAGGTCCGTGACACGGCCCTCGCGGTCGGTGGCGACGACCGCATCGCCGATGGAATGCAGCGTGATGGAGAGATTCTCGCGGCTCTCATCCAGTTCGTGCAGCGTGCCGGCGAGATCTTCGGCCATGTAGTTGAACGCCAGTATGGTCTGGCGCATCTCCGGGCTGCCCTGCGGCTCGATTCGCGTCGACAACTCGCCTCTGCCGAGCTTTCTGGCGCCGTCCATCAGCGCATGCAGCGGACGCAAGCCGTAGCGCAGGATCAGCAGGATGCCCAGGAAATTGAAGCCGAGGGCCAGCGCCAGTATTTCGGCGTGGCTGACGAAGCCATGCCACAAGCGATCCACCCCGGTCGCCGCCGACGTAGCGATGGTGAGCGAACCGTAGTCCCGGCCGCCGATCGTCAGGCGGCGCGAATCTTCGGGTTCGGCGATGTTCACCCAGCGGGCAAACCACTCCGGTGCGCCCGCTTGGGCGGGCTTATCCGCCACGTCGACGACGCCGCCTTCGGCAGAACGCCAGGTCAGGCGCCGGATATCGGGATGCCCGACCTGGGCCTTGAGCACTTGTTCGATGCTGGCGTAGTCGCCGATCACCACCTGATCGGCAAGGCTCGGCATTTGGGTCGTCAAGGCGTCGGCCAATTCCTGCCGAAGTTCGCCGCGAACATAGTCCGCATCGCGCAATGTCGACGTGATCAGCAAGGCAGCGCTTGCGACGCCCAGGGCGAGCGCAGCGCTCAGCATGAGTCTCGCCGCGAACGTAAGCCGCGACCAGCCACGAACCAGCAAGGTATCAGTCACTCGTTACTGCTCCCTCGACCAGCA
Source organism: Rhodocyclaceae bacterium (assembly GCA_041480065.1). Taxonomy (GTDB): domain Bacteria; phylum Pseudomonadota; class Gammaproteobacteria; order Burkholderiales; family Rhodocyclaceae; genus Fen-999. The sequence goes on along the minus strand of JBGOZF010000040.1, from coordinate 29,855 downwards.
TCCGATGCTGCGCGAAGAACCATTCTACTATAGCACTAAGGTTATATGTCAGACAAACGCCGCCGCAATGGAACAGGGTCTTGGAGACCGTCAGTTTCTGGGCTTGAGGTGGAGGTGCGGCGTGACCTTGCCGCGTGGCGCATAGCCATGGCTGTGCCTGCCCTGATCCACCTCGACGGACACGACATTCACCTGGCCGTGGCGGACGCCGCGTTCGGCCGCCAGCGCATCGGTGAAGGCGCGCACCTGTTCGGTCGGTCCCTTCAGGATGACGCTTTCCAGGCAGTTGTCGTGATCCAGGTGTGCATGCATCGTCGCCACCGTCAGGTCGTGGTGGCCATGCTGAAGCTCGGTCAGCCGCTCGGCCAGGTCGCGTTCGTGATGGTTATAGACGTAGGAGAGGTTGGCCACGCAATAGGTGCCGGCTTCAGATCCCAAGCGGGCATTTTCGAGGTGGCTGCGCAGCAGGTCGCGGAACGCTTCCGAGCGGTTGCTGTAGCCGCGGTGCGCGATCAGGGCGTCGAATTCCCGCGCCAGGTCCTCGTCGATGGAGATCGTGAAACGCTCCATTCAGTATCCCAACGTATGCAGGCCGCAATCGATCGTGATGACGGGACGCTCCAGGGCGGCGGCAGTGGCCCTCAGGAAATCCTTGATCCACGGGCTGGGCGGATCGAAGGCACGGCGCGACTGCGATTTGGCCAGGCTGACGATCTTGTCGGCCACCAGGAGCTTGCCGACGGGGTTGCCGGGTACGCAGCCGGCGGCTTCATATTCCTCGTCCAGCCACGCGTGCGCCGCGCGGGGGTCCAGGTTGCCGATCTCGGCGTCGGAAAGCTCGTAATCGATCTGCACGCCGTCCGCAAAAATGATGCTCAGGTGACAGGCCATGATTTCCCTCCCGTTCGTACTATGCGGCGATGTTAGCAGATGCGCGGCAGTTGCTCCCCGGTCAGCCAGTCGACGATCCGCCTGCCACCTAAGCGCGTGCGCATCTGGACGAAATGGCGCTCGTCGGCCACGACCTCGCCGATGAGCGCCGACTCGCGCCCAAGCGGGTGCTCGCGCATCACAGCCAGCAGGCGTTGCGCCAACTCGGCCGGACACACGGCGACCAGCTTTCCTTCGTTGGCGACGTAAAGCGGATCGAGGCCGAGCAGTTCGCAAGCCGCCGCCACCTCGCCGCGAACCGGAATCGCGGCATCCTCGAGAATCACGCCGACGCCGGACTGCCGGGCGATCTCGTTCAGCGTCGTCGCCAGGCCACCGCGCGTCGGATCGCGCAGGACGCGCAGATCCGGCACCGCGGCCAGCATCGCCTCGATCAGCCCGTGCAGCGCCGCGGTATCGGAGCGGATTGCGGTCGAAAACTCCAGCCCCTCGCGCAGCGACATGATGGCCATGCCGTGATCGCCCATCGGCCCCGAGACCAGTACCGCGTCGCCCGGCCGGGCGTTGGCGCCGGAGAGATCGACGCCTTCGCGCAGCAGGCCGACACCGCAGGTGGTAATGAAGACGCCGTCTGCCTTGCCGCGCTCGACCACCTTGGTGTCACCGGTCACCACAGGTACGCCGGCCTCGCGCGACGCCGCGCCCATCGACTCGACGATACGCTCCAAGTCAGCGAGCGGATAACCCTCTTCCAGCACGAAGCTGGCGGCAAGATACAGCGGCCGCGCACCCATGACGGCAACGTCGTTGATGGTCCCATGCACCGACAGGCAGCCGATGTCGCCACCGGGAAAGAACAGCGGCGAGACCACATGCGCGTCCGTGCTCATCACCAGCCGGCCGAAAACCACCGGCAGCCGCGCGCCGTCGTCGCACTGCGCCAGGTACTCGTTGCCGAGATAGCGGGCGAACAACTCCTCGATCAGTTGCGCCATTGCCCGGCCGCCCGAGCCGTGCGAAAGATCGACTCTGCCGTGCTTGATGTCGAGGGGACGGATGTAGGCTTCGCGGGGCTTCTTCATAAGGAACCGATTTTGGCACAGCCGCGAGATCGTTTCATATCGAACGTTCAAGAAAACTCAGCGACTGCTCCCGACCCTGAACAGCCACATGACTTTGGCAAGCGATTCGCCCGGTCTTGTGCCGAAAGCGGTCACACAGATTCGCGGGCCGCTTTCGTCCGGATTCTGGCGCCCCACTGTAGATACGCGACGCCCATTACCCAGATGGCGCGAGATACGCGATGGCCGTCAGTCAATTGCATTAGCCGTCTGGTCGAGCATCTCGGGGGGGCTCAACCTTGATCAATGAAAGTCGCGCAGCTTGGGTAATCGCTATCACGCGCCAACAGATTAGACGCACCGAAGCACCTCAAACCGTGACTCCGGCAGGCACGGTCGTCGCGACTAATGTTTTCTATTGCGTCGTCACGGCCACGCCAGTGTGTCGTCAGCCTTGATGATCTTCCACTGACCATCAACCTTCTTCAGGAACAACACCACGTCAATCTTGTTCTTCGTTCCAAACGTGACGGGCACCAACACTGCACCAGACAGCGCGGTCGCTTGGTGCACTGCTATGCTTGCGCCCCACTCAGCGCCCGAGTAGTCCTGCACCTTCGTAAAGTAGCCCTCGTCCTTCGGCAGCGCGCCCCGCTGTAGGTCGCTGCGCAGCCGATCCACCGTGCCCCTCGCGACGTACCTGTAGATGTCGGGACTCTGCTCAGGTACCGCCTTCTCGGTGTCAGCCTTGAAGTACCAAGCGTAAAACTCCCTCACGAACTGCTCTGCGCTTTGCTCAGCGGCGCTCACTTGCGCGAACCAAAGCGAACACAACAGGGCCAGCGCAATCCTTGTACCTATCCTTCTGAGCATTGAGCTACTCCTTGCGGTAAATCCTGTAGGTAGGGGCCAGAGCCCGGTACGACGGTCCAGGGTACATGCCGTGGTACTGCCTGAAGTCAGAAATCCAAACGTGCCCGTCATACATCGCCATGTGCCCATGTGGGTGGTTCGGGATCGGTTGAATTACAACAACGTCGCCGGTCCTCGGTGGCTGCCCGGCTGGAACCTCGGCAAAGCCTGCGTGCGTCAAGTTCGGACCGTAGTCCTTGGCGCTCTCTGTGTTCTGCACGTGTACGCCGCCAGCCGCGATTGCCTGCCGCACTGACCGCGCGCAGTGGCCTGAACTGGCCGCCGCCGCGTGGTTGCGCAGGTGTTGAACAGCGTGGTTCTTACCCCACATAACTTGATCTCCTTGGCGTATGACGAACGATTGCCCGATGCTACCATCAAAGCGCTCCAGGGATCAATAGTTCTAACGCAGTAAGCTACTCGTCCGTGAATATCCGATGCAGATCGGCGACCAACGTTGGTGAGAGTCTGCTTTAGAGCAGTGGAATCGCAAGACCACCGCGTTACCTGAATAATCGTAACGAACGGCCGCAATGCTCGCGAAACCGAACGGATTTCGGGGCACGTCTTTCGCTCCGGTTATGACCGCAGTTGGCCGGGAACCGCCGATCGAGAAGCTCTCTCTGCCCCCGTTCAGAAGGTGCTCACGCCATGCGCTGTCGAGCTTCCTTCCGTCCGCCGCTTAGCCAAGGGCGCGCACCATGTCCGCAATGATTACATGGCGCGCGGCGCGCAGCATGCGCATCTCGCCGGCGACATGCGCCCGGGTAACCTCGGGATCGGGGCTTGCCGCGACATCCTTGTCCGCTTTGGCTTCGATCGCCGCCAATAGCCGATCCGCGGCTGCAGGCAGCGCCTCGACCAGCCGGTCCAGTTCCCGCGCTGCCGTGTCCGCAGTCAGCTTGAGCATTCGTGCCGCGTCGATGACATGGTCGCGGGTCACGCCAGCGAAAGTCTTCGCGTCGCCTATGGCCAGCGCAAGGGGCGTGTGAGGCCAGCGCGCCTGCTCGTTACCCAGCGCCGGGGTGTCATACACGGCGGTGCATAGCAAATCGTAGTGGGGTGCGAGTTCGATTCCCTCGCTGTCCACGAGGAAGGAAATGTTCTTCAGATGATTGTCACCATTGCCCGCGAGGAGGTTGAACACCAGCCAGCGGTAGAGTCGCATGCGGGTCGCCGCTCTGGATCGACAGTGCTCCACGGCCCGGGCCATGCTCTCCAGATTCGCAGCCGTATACTTGAATGCACGCGCCTTGTTGAGCAACTGGCAGGTATCGATGATGTGCCGACGGCCCACGGGATCGGCCCCCGCGATCAGCACCCTGTCGAAGCGCTCGACGAGGTAGACCGGCTGCGGCACATAGAGACGCTGCACCACGGGTATCTTCAGTCCAACTGCGTCAGCCAGGCGCATGGAGAAGAACTCGTTCATCACCGAGGCCGGGTAGCCTCGGTCCGGATGATCAGGTTTCAGGATGTGGGTTGACGGCGTCCCGGCCAGGGGCTCGTACAGATTGCTTCCTTGCTGAACAACGAGCAGTTTGTGCTGAGCGCCGGCCAGTGACATATGCTTGGGCGCATCCCTGGTCAGCGACACCTTGGGCAGATTGCCGATGCGGGCGCTCAACTCGGCCAGCGACAGGGGCCGCAAGCCCCGCTCAGCGGGCACCAAACGATCGGGCTGCAGGACAAGTGCGCCGGCCGATTCCGCGCCGTAGTAGGCGAGCAGCCCGAAGGCATCCTCGGCCGGCAACTCGGCCTCCTTCGCCAGTACCGTACGCAGGGCCTCCTCGGGCAGCAGGTTGTCGAAATACCATTGCACCGACCGCGAAGTGGCACCGTCGCGATGGACGCGTTCGGCACGCGGCAAGGCGGGAGAGAGATCGAAGGAATCCGCCGCATGACGCCAGGCTTCGCTGTACTCGAACGTCCAGACGTCATCGGCATCCAGCAAACGACCGACAAAGCGCTCGTTGACCAGGACGTTCAGCGCGCGGGCAGTCATGACGTCTGCGCCGCGGGCTTGCCCGCCGGACGACGAGGCTTCAGTGGCTTCACACCCACCTTGCGCAAGCGTTCGAGCGCCGGCACCGCTTCATTCGGCATGTCGGCCCTGAGCTCGATACCGAGTTCGGCCAGCAGCCTCAAGACACGACCGAGTTGAACCGTCTCCTTGCCTCGTTCAACTTCGCGAACGAACACCGGCCCGACCGCGGCGCTGCCGGCAAGGTCGTCCATGCGGACAGCTTGGGACTTGCGGGTGGCCCGGATAAGCAAACCCAGGTCCTGAGGCGAGCGGATGGTGACTAGCATGACGGACTCCATATCGATGCGTTCGCATCGATCGTATCAAGCCAGTGGAGTCAAGTCAATGAAATCGATGGCATTGCATCGATTGTGCGTGGATTCACGTGCTGGGCAGCACTTTCGATGCGATCACGTCGTTTCTTCACCGTCTCGAAAGCGTCCGTAGGTGTAATGCGCCGCGCAGGCGCCTTCGGAGGAGACCATGCAGGAGCCGACGGGGTTGTCGGGCGTGCATACGGTGCCGAAGATCGCGCACTCCTGCGGACGCTTCTGGCCGCGAAGAATGGCGGCGCATTCGCAGGCCTTGTTGTCGGCCACGGCCACGTAGGGCACGTCGAAGCGCGCCTCGGCATCGAAGTCGGCATAGGCCGGGCGCAGGCGCAGCGCGCTCTTCGGCACGGTGCCGAGGCCGCGCCACTCGAAGGCGTCGCGCAGTTCGAAAACTTCGTCGACCAGCGCCTGGGCCTTGACGTTGCCTTCGCGCGAGACTGCGCGGGTGAATTCGTTCTCGACCACGGCGCGCCCGTCATTGACTTGGCGCACCAGCATCAGGATCGCCTGCATGACGTCGAGCGGCTCGAAGCCGGCTATGACAACGGGCTTGCCGTAGTCGCTGGCGAAGACCTCGTAGGGCGCATAGCCGATCACGGTCGACACATGCGCCGGACCGACGAAACCATCGATGGCGACTCCGCCTGCAACCGCGAGGATCGCGTGCATCGCGGCCGGCGTCAGCACGTGGTTGCAGAGGATGCTGAAGTTCTTGAGGCCCTCCGCCGCCGCCTGCTTGACGGCCACCGCGGTCGGCGGCGTGGTGGTCTCGAAACCGATGGCGAGGAACACCACCTGCCGATCGGGATTCTCGCGGGCGATCCTCAGCGCGTCTTGCGTCGAATAGACCATGCGCACCTTGGCGCCGAGCGCCTTGGCTTTGAGCAGCGACAGGTGCTCCGATGCCGGCACGCGCAGGCAGTCGCCGTAGGTGCACAGGATGGCACCCTGCTCGCGCGCCAACCGGATCGCCTGGTCTATGCGGCCGATGGGCAGCACGCAGACGGGGCAGCCGGGGCCGTGGATCATGCGTACGTTGGCCGGCAACAGGTCTGCAATGCCGTAGCGCGAGATCGCGTGTGTATGGCCGCCGCAGAACTCCATCAGCCGGTATTCGCGATCGGGCCGCGCGGCTGCGGCGATGGCCGAGGCCACTCCCTTGGCCAGCTCGCCGTCACGGAATTCGTCAATGTACTTCACGGGCGTCCTCGGCGGCGACCAGTTGCGCCATCTCGGCGAACAACGCCAGGGTCTTCTCGGCTTCCTCGACATCCAGCCGCTGCAATGCGAAGCCGACGTGGACGATGACGTAATCGCCGACGGCGACGCCATCGACGAGAGCAAGGGAAATCTCCTTGCGCACGCCGCCGAGATCGACGACGGCCTGATCGTGGGCGTCGATCTCGATGACGCGGGCGGGCATGGCGAGACACATGTCAGTTCTCCAAAGTTTGAAGCGCAATCCAGGCCTGGCCGAGGCTCAAGGCCCCGTCGTTGGGCGGCAACTGGCGGGCTTCGAGCACGCGCAGGCCGGCCGCTTCGAGCCGGCCGCGCAGGGCACACGTCAGAATAGCATTGAGGCAACAGCCGCCACCGAGCGCCACGGTGGCGAGGCCTTCACGGCGCGCGGCGGCGATCGCCCAGTCGGCGAGCGCGGCGGCAAACGTGGCGTGGAATCGGGCCGCGGCGATGGCAACATTCGGCGCATCGGCCATGGCCGCGGCCAGCGGCAAGAGGTCGAGCGTGCCGTCGGCAGCAATCCGCCAGGCATGCTCGATCGGCGCTTCAGGTCCGTGCGCAGCGGCCAGGCCTTCGAGCATCATCGCCGCCTGGCCTTCGAACGCCATCACCGACTTGAGGTCCAGGAGGCCGGCAGCAGCGTCGAACCAGCGACCGGCGCTCGAGGTCGGCGGGCAGTTGACCGATTTGTCGAGCATCTGGCGCAAGCCCATGGCGGCCGACTGATCGCCGAATCGCAAACGAATCTCCTCGCCGCGCCCCAGGCGATGCAGCACCGCGGCGGCCATGCGCCAAGGTTCGCGCGCGGCACGGTCGCCGCCGGGCAACGGCAATTCGGCCAGGTGGCCGAGCCGGCCATAGCGGGCGCCATTGACGCGCAGCAGTTCGCCGCCCCAGGCGCCGCCGTCGCTGCCAAGCCCGATGCCATCGAGCGCGAGGCCGATCACCGGCTCGGTGCACTGATGTTCGGCGAGCACGGCGGCGATATGGGCGTGGTGATGCTGCACACCGATCAGCGGCAGCTTGCGCGCAGCCGCGAACTCAGCGGCGAAGCGCGAGGAATGGAAATCCGGATGCAGATCGTGGGCGACGACGGCCGGCTCGACTTCGAGGATGCCGAGCAGATGCTCGACGGTTTCTTCGAGAAACGCCGCCGTAGCCGCATTGTCGAGATCGCCGATGTGTTGCGAAACGAAAGCCTCGTTGCCGCGCGTGATGCATACCGTGTTCTTGAACCAGCCGCCCAACGCCAACACCGATGGACCAGCGCCGGTCAGCTTGATCGGACGCGGTGTGTAGGCCCTGGCACGCCGAATGAACTGCATGCCTTCCGGCACGGCGCGAACAACGCTGTCGTCGCAGCGGGTGAGGATCTCGCGATCATGAACGAGATAGGCGTCGGCAATGCCGGCCAGGCGCGTCGGCGCCTCGTCGTTGCCGATCACCAGCGGCTCGCCGCCGGGATTGGCGCTGGTCATCACGAGCGCCAGACTCTGCGTGTCCTGGAGCCAGGCAGTGCCCGCCGGTCGCCCCGCCGCTTCATGGAACAGCAGTGTTTGCAGCGGCGTGTAAGGCAGCATGACGCCCAGCCAGGCGACACCCCGTGCCACGCCGCGGAGCGCATCGTCGCAGCAGCTTCGCTTCTTCAGCAGCACGATGGGCCGCTCGGGAGATTCCAGCAGCGCCAGCTCGCCGGCGTCGAATTCGGCGAGCCTGACGATCGCAGCGATGTTCGCGAACATGACCGCGAAGGGTTTTTCCTCGCGCGCCTTGCGGCTGCGCAGGCGGGCCACGGCGGCGGCATTGCGTGCGTCGCAGGCAAGGTGAAAACCGCCCAGGCCCTTGATGGCAACGATGGCACCGGCCGTGAGAAGACGTACAGTCTCCGCCACGGGGTCACCCGCGACGGCGGCGCCCGCTGCGTCAAGCAGTGCCAGTTGCGGGCCGCACTTTGGACAACACGTGGTCTCGGCGTGGAAGCGGCGGTCGGCCGGATCGCGGTATTCGCGCTCGCAATCCGGGCAGAGCGGAAACGGCGCCAGGCTGGTCTGCGGCCGGTCGTAGGGCAGCGCCCGCGTCACCGTGTAGCGCGGGCCGCAATGGGTGCAGGTGATGAAGGAGTGGCGCCAGCGACGGCCGGCAGGATCGAGCATCTCGGCGACGCACTGGTCGCAAACAGCAGTGTCGTGGCCGATGGCAGTGCCGACCCGTCCGCCCTGGGTCTCGGCGATGGTGAAGTCGCTGAAACCGCTCGGCGTGGCTGTCTTTGCTTCGACGCTGTCCACCCGCGCCAGCGGCGGCGCCTCGCTGGCAAGTCGCGCCATCAGCGCGGCGAGTTGATCCTGGCCACCCTCCGCCGCGATCTCGACGCCTTCGCCGTCGTTGCGCACCCAGCCGGCGATGCCCGTCTCGCGGGCGAGGCGCCAGACGTAAGGCCGGAAGCCGACCCCTTGGACCAAGCCGGTGACGCGGATGCGGCTGGCGACGGTCGGGTTCAAACCCGTGCTGCCTCCGCGCCCTTTGCCAGCCAATTCAACCACTCGGCCATGCCCTCGCCACTGGTGGCGGAAATACGGATCACCTCGATCCTGGGATTGACGCGGCGGGCGTAGTCGATCGCCTTGTCCACATCGAACGAGAGGTAGGGCAGCAGGTCGCATTTGTTGAGCAGCATGAGATCGGCGGCGGCGAACATGTCGGGGTACTTGATCGGCTTGTCCTCGCCTTCGGTGACGGAGAGGATCACGACCTTGTGTGCCTCGCCGAGATCGAAGGCCGCCGGGCAAACGAGGTTGCCGACGTTCTCGATCATCAACAGCGAATCATCCTGCATGGGCAGTTGATCGAAGGCGTGACCGACCATATGGGCGTCGAGGTGGCAGCCCTTGCCGGTGTTGATCTGAATGGCCGGCGCGCCGGTGGCACGGATGCGTTCGGCATCGTTGCTGGTCTGCTGATCGCCTTCGATCACCGCGACCGGGCGGCCACCCTTCAGGGCCTCGATGGTCTTCACCAGCAGCGTGGTCTTGCCCGAGCCCGGGCTCGAGACCAGGTTCAGCGCGAAGATGCCGCGTGCCGCCAGACGCTTGCGGTTGGCGGCGGCGTAGATGTTGTTCTTGGCCAGGATGTCCTGCTCGATGCTGACGGTCCGGCTACGCGCAAGGCCGGGCGCATGGCTGTGTGCCGGTACGTAGGCGTGGCTGTGGCCATGTTCGTGGCCATGCTCGTGTCGTTGGCCTTCGATCGCAACATCGTCGTGGCCGCAGCCGCAGGTGGTACACATTTCAATCGACCTCCAGTTCCCTGACTCGCATTTCCGTTCCCCCCGTGACCCGCAGCCCGAAGGCGCCGCACTCGGGGCACGGATCGTAAAGCGCCTCGATCTCGACCTCGGCGCCACAGTCCAGACAGACACCCCGGCCGGGCACGTTCTCGATCTCGAGCCGCGCACCCTCGGCGATGCTGCCGCGCGTTGCGGCATCGAAGCAGAAGGCCAGCGCCTCGGGCTCGACCGACGACAGTCGACCGATCTCGATGACCACAAGTTTCACCGAGGAAAACCCTTCTTTCGCTGCGGATTCCTCCATCAACTGGACGATGCCTTCCGCCAGCGACATTTCATGCATGACGCTTCCCGCTGTCAATGCGCCCGGTCAAGAAACCGCGTCTTGACGGGGAAGCCGGCGCTTCGGGTGCCGGCGGCTCCTGCAGCAATGCGAGCCGCGACGCACGCGCGGTCAGCCGTGCAGTCTCCTGATCGGAGAATTGCGCCATCGAGTGGAACAGCGAGCAACTCAGGTACTCGCCGATGCCCTCTTCGCTTCCGCCCAGAAAGGCAAACTCGCCGGCCGGATAACGGACGATCAGCCGACGCCCCTCGGGCGCGCCGACCCAGTTCTCCGGCCCCGCCGGCAGCAGCATCAGGCTCATTGACCAGGGCGTCACCAGCACGCCCAACCAATGGCCGTCATGCTTCTCAAAGTCGACAGCCTCGACCGACAGCGCCGGATTCAAATTCGGCATGTCCGCCATGCGCGCGATCTGGATGCGTCGGAACACCGCTTCGACAAGCACCGATGGATTCTCTAGATGCATGCCGCCTTCTTGTTCAGCGGAACGCCGCGCCGGGCTAGCTCGGCGACCGCAAGGCGCACCATCTCGGGCACCTGCGCGGCAACGGTCGGCGTCAACTCCAGGCCCAATTCCAGGCTCTCCGGCTCGCAGCCGATCAGCACCAGATCCTTGGGCGCCTCGCCGCTGAATTCGAGCCCGGCCAGCACGTCGCAGATGCTGATCTGATGCGGCGAGAGCTTGGAGCGGAAGAATACCGGCACTTCGGCGCCGACCAGCGTAACCAGCGCGCCGGGTTCCCGGCCGGCCTTGATCGCGTCGAGCACGACCAGGAGATCGACGCCGGTGAGCGGCCCCAGCAACTCCATACCTGCTGTACCGCCGTCGATCATCTCGACGTCGGCCGGCAACTCGTAGGCCGCCGCCAGCGCTTCGGCAGCGCGCACGCCGACGCCTTCGTCGGTGAGAATGATATTGCCGATGCCGAGAATGACTGTGCGCAAGGCGAGCTCCGGAAAAAAGAAGGGGCGGGCGACAACGCGCCCGCCCCGACAGTTTAACCGCCGCTTACTTCGCCTGGACAGTTACCGCCGAGCCATTCTTCGTATCGGTCAGGTGTATGGCACAGGCGATGCACGGATCGAAGGAATGCACGGTGCGCAGCACTTCCAGTGGCTTGTCCGCATCGGCGATAGGGTTGCCGAGCAGAGAGGCCTCGTAAGGCCCCGGTTCGTCCTTGTCGTTGCGCGGACAGGCGTTCCAGGTCGAGGGCACGACGCACTGGTAGTTCTTGATCTTGCCGTCCTCGATCACCACCCAGTGCGACAGCGCACCGCGCGGTGCCTCGTGGAAACCGACGCCCACCTGTTCGCCCTTCGGGAAGGTCGGCTTGTTGAAGGTCTTGAGGTCGCCCTTGGCCATGTTCGACAGCAACAGGGTCCATTGCTCGGACAGCAGATCGGCGTTGATCGCACAGGAAATGGCGCGCGCGGCGTGGCGGCCGATGGTCGAGTGCATGGCGTCCAGCCCGACCTTGGTCTTGGCCAGCGCCGACACGGTATCGAGCGTCTTCGTGGCGTAGGCCTTGGCCGGCTCGTAGCCGGCGGCGAGCATGTTCAGCACCCGCGCCAGCGGCCCCACCTGGGCAGGCTTGCCGTAGAAGGTCGGCGACTTGAGCCAGGAATACTTGCCGGCATCCTGGAAGTCGGTGTAGTTCGGTTTGGTCTCGCCCTTGTGCGGATGCAGCGGCTTGGCTTCGCTGTAGTCGTACCAGGAGTGCTTGACGCCCTCTTCGACGCCCTTGACCCAGAAATCGTCGTTGAAACTCTTGATCGGCTTGTAGGCAGCGAGATCCTTGTTCGGGATGTAGCCGCCGGGAAACGCGAACTGGGTGCCCTTGGTGTCGAGCGGAATGTCGGGCACCGACAAGTAGTTGGTGACGCCGGCGCCGTAGGTGGTCCAGTCGGCGTAGTAGGCGCCCACCGCGGCGACGTCTATCAGGTAGACGTTCTTGATGAAGTCCTGAAGGGCGTCGATATGCTCCTTGACGGCCAGCAGCCGCTCGACCGTCAGCACCGACTGCGAGTCGGTCGCCAGCGGATTGGAGACGCCGCCGACGGCGACGTTCTGGATGTGCGGCGACTTCGAGCCGAGGATGGTGACGATCTTGTTGGCGTGGCGCTGGATTTCCAGGGCTTGCAGATAATGCGCGACAGCGAGCAGGTTCACTTCCGGCGGCAGTTTCATCGCCGGGTGGCCCCAGTAGCCGTTGGTGAAGATGCCCAACTGGCCGCCGCCGACGAAACCGGCCAGGCGTTCCTTGACGGCCCGCATCTCGTGCTTGCCGTTGCGATTCCAGGACGACAGGCCCTCGGCAAGGCTGGCGGTCTTGTCGGGATCGGCCTTCAGGGCAGACGTGACATCTACCCAGTCCAGCGCGGAGAGGTGATAGAAATGCACGATGAAGTCGTGGATCGAATGCGCCAGGATGATCATGTTGCGGATGTACTGGGCATTCAGCGGCACTTCCATCTGCAAGGCGTTCTCGACGGCACGCACGGACGTGATGGCGTGCACGGTGGTGCACACGCCGCAGATGCGCTGGGTGATCGCCCAGGCGTCGCGCGGGTCGCGGCCGAGCAGGATCAGTTCTACGCCGCGCCACATCTGGCCCGAGGACCAGGCCTTGGCCACGTGGCCGCCTTCGACGTCGACATCGATGCGCAGGTGGCCTTCGATGCGGGTGATGGGATCAATCGTGATGCGTTTGGACATGTTCGTTGTCTCCTGTCAGGCTGCCCGCGGCAGCACGGGGAAGCGGCGAGTAATGTAGATGTAGCCGAGCACTTCGATCGAAAACATGGCGGCCGTACCAACGACTTCATAAAGCGAAGGGAAGTAGTTGAAGCCATCGCCTGTTTCGTAACCGACCAGGTAGCCGTTGATGCGCAACAGAGCGCCGCCGGCCATCAGCGTAATCCCCGCCAGGAACAGCTTGGCTGGATTACGTCGCTCCTGCTCCCTGCCGATGAGCCAGAACGGCAGCACGAAGCAAGCCGTTTCCAACCAGAACATCAGGGCTTCCAGCGAGCCGGCAAAGGCCCGGCCGATGGCGCCGCGAACGATCAGGTCGCCGAAGCGCACGATCAGATAGGCGGCCAGAAAACCGAGCATGATCTTCGCCAGTGGCGTCAGCAGACGGGTTTCGATCTTGCGCCGATAGGCCGAAGCGGCGAGGCAGGACTCGAAAAGCACCACCGCGTAACCCATGGTAACGGCCGTGAGCAGATACAAGAGCGGCTGCAATGAAGTATTCCACAGTGGATGTATCTGAATACCCATCACGACCAGCAGCGATCCCAGTGATGACTGATGCATCATCGGCAACACGGTGCCCAGCGCGATGAAGGCAAACATCACCTTGTTGAGCTTGCGGCGCCTGTCTTCCATACCGAACTTCTCGAGGAAGGTCGGCGAAAACTCGATCCACATGACGACGATGTAGAGCGAGATGCAAACCGCCACCTCGACCATGACCGAATTGAAGTTCATGTAGCCCGGCCAGAAGATGTGCCAGAAGTTCCACCAGCGCCCCAGGTCGTACAGCACGCCGGCACCAGCCAGGGTATAGCCGAACAGACTGCCCAGCAATGCCGGTCGCACCAATGGGTGGTACTCGCCGCGATTGAAGATGTACACCAGCATCGCCACCGAAAAACCGCCGCAAGCGAAGGCGGATCCGATCACCACGTCCACCACCACCCAGATGCCGAAGGGATAGCCGTCGTTCAGGTTGGTGACGGCCGCCAACCCGTAGAAGTAGCGGAAGAACGAGATCGGGATGCACAGGGCAATCAGCACCAGGCAAGTCTTGGCGGTGGCGTTCATGAAGTCGCCACCGACCGCTTCACGCGCGACATGATCAGCCATGATCGCTCTCCTTGATTTCCTCGTCGGCCGAGCCGTCCGCAACGACATTGCGTTTGGCCACCCAGGTCATTACGCCGAGCACCGTGAAGGGCATGATGAGATTCCCATACAGCGTGTGCTGGATCGTCTCGGACAGCGCGGCCGCGGCGTCGGGTGGCAGATCGGGCATGCCGACCTTCTCGAAATTGACGCCCGAGAGCTTCAGCACCTGGGTGCCGCCGTACTCCTTCTCGCCATAGACGTGCTGAAGATACTTGCCCATCGGCGCTTCGTAGCTCTGGTCCGGTCCGCCCAGCTTGCCGCGCGGAATCTTCGTCACCGCGCCGGGCTTCAAGGCCAGGCGCCGCTTGGCTTCGGCGAGGAGATCGGAGGATTTGCCGTACAGCGTGGCACCGGTCGGACAGACTTCGGCGCAGGCGGCGTAGAGGCCATCCTTCATACGGTGGCGACAGAGCTCGCACTTGCCGATCTTGCCGGTCGGCGAATCGTACTGGAACTTCGGTATGCCGAAGGGACAGGCGGCGACGCAGTAGCGGCAGCCGATGCATCGATCCGGGTTGTAGCCGACTACGCCCGTCCCCGGGTCCTTGGTCATCGCCGACACCGGGCAGGCGGATACGCACGAAGGATCAGCGCAGTGCATGCAGGAGACCTTCATGAACGCGTAACCGTTCTCCTCCTGGTCCTTCACGTCCATCGTGCCGTTGCGGTACATCTTGATGATGTTGAAGGTATAGGCCGTGGTGTCGAGTGGCGTGTCCCACAGATGGTCGACGGTATTGAACTCCGGCGGGTTGTCGTTGACCCGCTTGCAGGCAGCGACGCAGGCCTTGCAGCCGACGCAGAGCGTGGCATCGTAGAGAAGCCCGAGTGCATCGGGCGGCCGTTGGCGGGTTTCCCGCGCGCAGACCGGCTCGGCCACGGAACCCGCAGCCAATGCCGTGCCGCCGGCGAGAAATCCCTTGAGGAAATCGCGACGGTTGGCCATGATCACCCCTGTATCGTCGGGTCGTCGTTCTTGGCGGTCTTCGCTTTCTCAAGCTCCTCCGCCTTGTGCGACAGGCCAAGATTGCGCGTCACCATCACGCCGGCACCGGCCGCTGCACCGGCAAGCGCCGCCAGCGCGGCGGCGGCCGCGATGCTGGTCTTGCCCTGATCCTCGACAATGCGCGGGTACTGGGTCGGCGGCGAGACGTTGAGCATCTTGGCGGTCTGGTGGATGGGCTTGGTGAACACGACGCCCTTCTCGGTACAGCCGATGCAGGGATGGCCGCAGCCGACCGGCCAGTTGCCTTCGCCGGCGTCGCCGAAGCCGATCGCCGGACAATTGGCGTAGGTCTCCGGGCCCTTGCAGCCGAGCTTGTAGAGGCAGTAGCCCTTGCGATGGCCTTCGTCGCCGAATTCCATGGCGAAGCGGCCGGCGTCGAAGTGGGCGCGGCGCTCGCAGTTCTCATGCACCAGGCGGCCGTAGGCGAACAACGGCCGACCGAGCTTGTCGACCTCGGGCAGTTTGCCGAAGGTGAGGAAATGCACCGCGGTGGCGAGGAAGTTGTAGGGGTTGGGCGGGCAGCCGGGGATGGTGACGACTGGCTTGCCAAGCGCCTCGGCCACGCCGGCCGAGCCTGTCGGGCTGGAACCGGCGAGGGCGGCAATCGACGGAATCGTCGACGGCATGCCGCCCCAGGACGCGCACGAACCGATGGCGATCACGGCGGCGGCGCCGGCCGCACATTCCTTGACCATGTCGACCGCCTTCTGGCCGCCGACCTTGCAGTAGATGCCATTGTCCTTGAGAGGAATCGCCCCCTCGACGACCAGGATGTACTTGCCTTTGTTGGCTTCCATGGCGCTTCGGCGCGCGGCCTCGGCCTGGTGGCCGGCGGCGGCCATCAGCGTCTCGTGGTAGTCGAGCGAGATGACGTCGAGAATCAGATTCTCCAGCGTGGGATGCTCGGCACGCAGCAGCGACTCCGAACAGCCGGTGCACTCCTGGAAGTGCAGCCAGATCACCGAAGGCCGCTGCGACTTGGCCACCGCCTTGGCGATTGCCGCCTCGGCGCCTGCCGGCAGACCCAGGGTCCCCGCAGTGGCGGCGCAGAACTGAAGAAATTCTCGCCGGGAAATTTGCAGCCGATCCGCTACAGCATCGGCCGAATTGTCAGCATCAATGAAAAGCCTGGCGCCCATGGCCCCCTCCTCCTTGTAAGTGAGTGTCCCAAACCACACCGTACGGTGGTTAGGGCTTTACAAGAAGCATGCCACGCAGAATGCCGATGTCTTTATGTCCTTAATCAATAGGATAACTGCCACTTGGCAGCCATCATATGGAAGCTATCTTTCCGGAATCAATCGAACATGGAAACATTGTTTCCATGCACCTTGGTAATAGGCTACGCGGTCAGTCGACTTTGGGCGGCACGCGCGGGAGCTTCAGGCTGAACACCGCGCCGCCCTCGGGATGGTTCGCAGCCGTGAGTTGGCCGCCGTGACGCTCGACGATACCGTAGCTGATGGCGAGCCCGAGTCCGGTGCCCTTGCCGACCGGCTTGGTCGTAAAGAAGGGTTCGAAGATCTTGGGTAGATCGTCCGCCGCGATACCCGGGCCGTTGTCGCGGAACTCCATCACCACCGCATCGTCCTCGATCCGCGCCGTAATCCAAAGCCGCGGCTCGGGCCGGCCGAGCGTGGCGTCGTAGGCGTTCTGCACCAAGTTCATCATCACCTGCTGCATGCGTCCCGAAAACCCGGAGACCAGTATCTCCGGCGGCAGATCCAGTTCGACGCGGAAGCTGTCCGCCACCGTTCTGGTTACCCAATGCACCGATCGTTGTGCGACTTCCGCGAGATTGAAGATCTCGTCTTCCTCGCGATCCATGACCGAGAAGCGCTTGAGGCCGTCGACGATGGCGCGGGTACGCTCGGCGCCCTCGATGGTGCCTTCGACCAGCGGGTTGAGGTCCTCGATCAGCCGATCGATACGCAGTTCGGCGCGCAGCGATGCCAGCGCGCTGACCGAAGCACCGGCATGCACCGCTTCCAGATAGCGCTGTAAGCGATCGGCATACCGCTGCATGGCGTGCACATTGCCGAGTACGAAACTGATCGGGTTGTTCAACTCATGCGCCACACCTGCCACCAGCCGGCCCAGGGACGCCATCTTCTCGGAATGCAGCAACTGCTTCTGGGTGTGCTTGAGTTCTTCGTGCGTCCGGCGCAGGGCCTCGTAGGCGCGGCGCAGTTCGCCCACCGGCCGGCCGGTGATAACCACTCCGAGCAATTTGCCGACCGCGCTCAGGCGGGGCGTGCAGTTGAGCGATACCGCCATGGCGCTGCCGTCGGCCGAGCGCAGGTTCACCTCGCAGTCATGGACCGTCTCGATATCCAGCTTGCCCGAGAAGATCTCCGTGGCTTTCAGGCGCGAGGCATCGTCCGCGAACAGTGCCAGGAGATTGCTGCCGCGTAGCGCCTGGTCGGCAAGCCCGGTGAGCTTCACGAGCGAAGCGTTGACGTCTTCGATCACGCCGGCGCGATCGCACACCACCAGGATGTCGGACATCGAGGTCAGGATACTGAGGATGAACTGCTGGGACTCTTCGAGGGCGGCATTCTTCTCTTCGAGCGCGACTTCGTACTGGATCAGGTCGTTATAGACCTCGTCCATCTTCTGGATCACGTCAATCCAGACATGCTCGCCAACGCCGGCAGGCAGGCCGTTCTCGCCTGCGCCAGCGGCCGACAGATCGGGAAGGGGGGGTAGCGTGTGGCGAGCCATGGTCAATGCACCGCGCACGCGGCTTTGACAGAACTCATTTCGAGCCGGTGGCCGAGCGCGCCACCCCATCCAGCAGCTTGATGAAATTCCGCTTCGGCTTG
Source organism: Rhodocyclaceae bacterium (assembly GCA_041480065.1). Taxonomy (GTDB): domain Bacteria; phylum Pseudomonadota; class Gammaproteobacteria; order Burkholderiales; family Rhodocyclaceae; genus Fen-999. The sequence goes on along the minus strand of JBGOZF010000040.1, from coordinate 12,021 downwards.
AACTGCACTCGCAACTCCGCCAGGTAGTCGCCGAATTGAGGCGACTGATTCTGCACCTTCATCAATTCGCCCACCCTGCGAACCAGCCTGATCGCCTCGTCGTAAGCTGCGTTGTTGGTCTGCTCGACGATGGGTGGCACAACGCGGTGGTAAAGACTGACCGCATCACCGGGGCGCGACGAATCGAGCTTCCCGGCCAGGGCGATGAGCAAATTTCGGTCGCAGATGCCTTCATGCGCGGCCGACCACGCAGCATCGAGATCCTTCTCCCATAGCGCGATTTCCACACGCAGCGAATAGTTGGGCGCCGACGGCTTCGGCTTCCAGCGGCTCGTCGTCGTCGCCTCGCGGGCGATAACCTCCGCAAGCGTTGCCAGCGCCCGCTTGCGCTGCGCCGGCCAGATGCCGAGCTTACCGGCAACATCGTGCAGCTTCTTGTAGTGATCCAGGATCGGGCGCTCCTCGAACTGAATCCAGGTCAGTTGCAGCGCCTCGTCGTTCCGCTTGCGCTTAAGATAGGCCTCCACCAGGAAATCCCTCAGCCGATTGTCGGACCGGTCAGGAAAGGCCTTCAAGCCACGTTCCGCCCACTCCAGCGCCTTGTCCGGCTGCTTGGCCTTGGTCCATATTTCGGCGATGTCAAGATAACGATAGCTCGACGAAAGATCCCGCGACTTGATCGCCACTAGTTCATCGATGTCGCCACTGGCCTCGGCCAGTCGCTCCATGATGCCGGTGATCCTTGCCCGATGGGAATCGTAGCTGTCCTTGGCATCTCGTGGCTTGAGCTTGCGCCATTCGGTCTCCGCCAGTTCTCGATAACGTCGCAGGCCAGCCTTGCCCAAGGCAGTTTTGTACGTCGCCGCATCGAAACTGCAAAGTCCAAACGGCAGCGTGGTTTCGAACCGGAACAGGCGCTCTGCCAAGCCTACGGGTTCCGGTCTCCCCATGGCGCAGGCCTTGAGATGCAATTCGCCCAGGCGATAGACAATGCCGCCGATCTCGCCGTTCGAGTCATCGATTTGCTCCAGAGAATTCTCGACGCGCTCGATGGCGTACTCGGCCAACTCAACCAGCGCAGCAGCGGTATCGGGCCTGAGCAACTCCGCCAGCGAATCCGCTACCTGGTCGATATTGCCGGCGAAGGTACCAACCTCGCGCCAGTCCACATAGCCATGAATGCGCGTCGCGCTGTCTATTGCCTGCCGGAATGCCTTGGCCACATTGCCGCCACCGCCAGAACACTCAGCCTTGAGCAACAGTGACTGATAGAGCCGATCGTCGCGTTGGGCCACGTCAAGCAGCACGTCGATCAAGGCTTCCGGCGCTTGCGTGGTCAGATACTCCTTGATGTCGCGCCATGGATCGCGCCGCTTCCGCTTGCCCGATGCAACGCCGGATTTCGGTGCCGCAGAATTCTCGGCCAGCCACGCCAATCCAACCGCCACGCAGTGCTTGCAGAAGTTGCCATCGGCCGCGTGCGGGCAAGTGCAGTCGTAGGTCAGATCGCCGTCGTCATCACGCAACTCGACCTGATAGGTTTCCGTTCCTTCGACCCGTGCAGTGACCTTGTCGTCGGTCGCTCGCAGCCGTCCGACAGCGCCGGTGGAAAAATATTCCTCGCCGCGCCGGTAGGTAGTGGTGCCGGCGAAATTTTCGAGAGTGGCGCGGGAGATCAGGTCATCGAGCATCGTTCTATCCGTTCATGCCAGTTGCGCCAGCAAAGCATCGGCGCGGCTTTCATTACCCTCTCTACGTTCGCCCATGACGCATAGGCCACATGTCTTACGAGCATCCGGCCATTTCCATACCGGCTGTCACTGAGACGTCCACATTTCACCCCGCCGCGAACAAGCCGCTCACGCTTTGTTGCCAGATATGACGATAGACACGCCCGGCGACCTCCTTCTTGTCCGCCGCCGTATAGGGAGGCTCAGGTAGGGCCTGATAAACATGATCGAGAATGAACACCTCGACCTCGGCCTGCGTTTGTTCCTTTTCCGTCCATTGTTCCAACGGGGCGATCAAGCGCTGCAAGTCGGCAAGCAATTCACGGCTCGCCTGCTTGATCTGCTCGCGCTCGGTTCCGCTCAGGGATTCCTTCCTGAGCAAATCGAACAGCGCCAATTGCTCCTCGGTCAGCCCCAACTCAACGGCGCGCCTTTGCTCTTCGTCCAGGCTGCCGGCCAGGTCCAGCAGCCTGGCGAAGGTGTCCTCCACGGTGGCCCGGTCCTTGTCGGCGTTGTAGGCCGCAATCACCTCCTGGTACTCTTTCTCGTAGTTCATGCGCAGCGGATTGTTGGCCAGCATCTGCGCCAGCTTCTTCTCCACGATCTGGCGAATGTCCTCGATCACCGTCGCCTTGCGTTTCACCTTCTTGCCGAATTCGTCGCGCAGTTTCTCCATGTTGATCTGTGACAGATCGACCGTCAGCCCCTTTGCCTGGTCCTCGCCTGGAGCCTGGGTGGCAATCGCCCGATTGACGATACGGTGCAGCACCTTGAGCAGCGCGCTCACATCGGCCGTATCGCGGCGTTCGGTGAGCTTCTTGTAAATCGCCTCGATGTTATCGTGGCGCTCGGCATAGGCCAGCGCCGACGGCTCCACCAGCAGGGCCTTGAAGCGGCTGAATACCACCCGCGCCAGAATCTCGAAACGGCGCTTGGCTTCGTCATTCGTATAGACCGCCTCGACCGCATCCGCCAGCCCCTGAATCCGGGCGAATCCCTTGGCGCCGATCAACCCCGCCGGCTCGAACCCCAGGCCGCGCAGATGCGCTTCGGTGGCCTCGATAGCCTCCAGCAAGGCCGCCACGCGTTCCTCAAGCGGCGCGACGATTTCCTCGCCACCAGCGTCGTCGCCAAGCGCATATTGCGCCAAGGCTTCGCGCAGGCTCTTGAGCATGCCGTTGTAGTCGACGATCAAGCCAAAGTCCTTGCCCGGATAACGCCGGTTGGCGCGGGCGATGGCCTGCATCAGCGTGTGCGCCCGCATCGGCTTGTCGATGTAGAGCGTAACCAGGCATTCCACGTCGAAGCCCGTCAGCCACATGGCGCAGACAATCGCCACGCGGAAGGGGTGTTGTGGATTCTTGAAGGCCGACTCCACATCCAGACGCTTGCCATCCGGCGTCTCGAAACCCCGCTTCATTCGGGCGCGATGCGGAATGATGTCGAAGCCCCACTTCTTGAAGTCGGCGACTTCGTTCTGGGCCTCGCTGATGATGATCTCGATGATGGTCTCATCAAGCCAGGCGGCCTTCGCCAGCAAGCGGTCGCGCTGGGCATGTAGCCGCTGCCGGGTTTCATCATCCGGCGCAGCGGCAATTTCAGCCAGTCTGGATTCTGCCTCGGCCCGAACCGAAGCGGCTGTGGCCTTCCACTTCGGCTCGATCAACATCAGCATGCGGGCGCAGGTAGGCTTGTCGATGCACACCAGCATGGTCTTGCCCGCTTCCCAGCGCGTGCTGCAATGCTCGACAAAATCCGCCGCGATCTTCTCCAGACGCTCGTCGGCGGTGATGACCTCGTAGTCCTTGCCGAGCAATTTCTCCAGGAGTGCGGCCTGATCCGGATCGAGGTCGGCGGCATCGACGGCCGCGGCGATCTTCTCGTTCAAATCCAGCCGCGCCAGCCCCAGCTTCTCGCCGCGATTCTCGTAGACCAGCTTTACCGTCGCACCGTCTTCCTCGCTGCGCTTGAAGTCGTAGCGGGAAACGTAATTGCCGAAGATTCGTTTGGTCAGTTCGTCATGCTTGAACAGCGGCGTGCCGGTAAAACCGATGAAGGCCGCGTTGGGCAGGGCCAGACGCATGTTGCGCGCCAGCTTGCCGGCCTGGGTGCGATGCGCCTCGTCCGAAATGACGATGATGTCGTCTCGACCGCTGTAGGGTTCGCCCGGCTTCACGTCCTGATTGAACTTGTGAATCAGGCTGAACACATAGCGGTGGTTTTGCTTCAGCAGTTGCTCCAATTCCCTGCCCGAACCCGCACGCGGCGTCTGGTCGTCCGCCACCCCGCAGCCGACGAAGGTCTTGTAGATCTGGCTATCCAGGTCATCGCGGTCGGTCATCAGCACGAAGGTGAAGTTGCCCTCCACGGTACGCCGCACCTTCTCGGCGAAGAAGGCCATCGAATACGACTTGCCGCTGCCCTGCGTATGCCACACCACACCAAGCCGCCCAAGATCGGGGTGCGCCCGCTCGACGATCTGCAAGGTCCTTGATTCCGGTTCCGCAAGATAGGCGGGCGCCAGATGCTCCGCCGCCTTGGGGTAGACCGCCATCGGCTCATTGGCCGCACGTTCCATGCTCGGCAAGGGCAACTCGATAACGCGGTGCTTGAACCGCTCGCCCGGCGGAAACTGGCGCTTGATCGCCTCCTGCCGCAGCACCGCCGCCACCGCCTGATTCACCCCCAGCAACTGATGGTTGCGCGCCACCACCTTGCGCACCGGCCCTGTCTTGCTGGCGTCGAACAAGATGAAGTTCTCGACGATGTCCAGCAAACGGTCCTTGGCCAGCATGCCGTTGAGCAGCACCTCCGCCGCCACGCTGCCCTTGTCCCGCTCGTCCAGGCGCTTCCATTCGCCGAAATGCTCCCAGGCGCTGGTGATCGAGCCATAGCGGGCGTTGTGCCCATTGCTGACGATCAGGAAGGCATTGTGGTGAAAGGCGTGGGCGATGACGTTCTCGTCCAGGTAGTCACGCAGATTGCCTTCAAAACCAGCGCGGATATTCTTGTAGACCGCCTTCAGTTCGATGAACACCAGCGGCAGGCCATTGACGAAGCAGACCAGGTCGGCGCGGCGGTTGTAGTTGGGCGTGCGCAGCCCGGTGATCTTGAGTTCGCGCACCGCCAGAAAGCGATTGTTGCCGGCCTCGCGGAAATCGATCACCCTGGCCTGCGCGTGCCGCAACACTCCCTGCGCGTCACGGTAGCTCACCGGCACGCCGTCGCGAACCAGCTTGTAGAACGCCTGGTTGTGCTGGAGCAGCGAGCGCGAATAGTCATGGTGGGTAAGCTTGACCACCGCCTCGTCGATCGCCGTCTCCGGCAATGCAGGGTTGAGCTTGGCCAGCGCCGCCCGCAGATCGCGAACCAACACGACTTCGCGCTCGCTGGCGCGCCCCAGCGTACCGGCGGGGCCGAAGGTTTCCTGGTTCCAGGCATAGACACCCTCCCAGCCCAACGTCTTTTCCAGGTGGGAGGCAAAGGTCGCCTGAACCAGACGGTCTTCGCTGTTGATGTCGGTGTAGGCCATGTTTGCTTGCTTTTCTTGGCTCAAGTTTGGCTCAGGTTTGGCTCATTCAAATACCAAGATCGCCACATCAATACTTTTATAAACATCGAGTTATGTTCTTCACTCGGACGTTCTTGGCTCACTCTCATGGACATCGGCCCCTGATTTGCGCGTTTTTGATCCAAACCCAGCGGGTCAAGAATCGGTGCCCAAACGGTAGCGTGTACTGCTTCGGGCGCCTTCCCTTATCGCCACCCCAAGCCGCACCAACTCCGCCAAGGCACGCTTCAGTTGCGAGCGATTCACTTCCGCTCCTACCCTGTCGCTGATTTCACTAATCTTGGAGCGCGGATAGCGGCGCAAGTCCTCTCGTACCAATTCCAGAAGCCGATGCGGTTCGATTCGACGCAGGGTTGTGGGCAAATTGATCCCTGAGTCATGAAGTAGGTCAGGCGTAACAAAGTAGCGCGTGCCCTTGGTCCGCCCAACACGCTGAACCAAACCGAACTCCACCAACCGCCCCAGCCAGGGCACAAGCTCTTCCGCACCTTCAGTTTCCAGCCGCACCGCGAGTTCCCTCGCCGTCATCTCCTCCGACTGCGCCAGCACCCCCATCGTGATCCGCTCTCGCTGCGTCAATTGAAAGCGCTCATCCGCCTCCGTCATCAGTCGCATGACTTCGGGCTTCACGATGCGACGCTGGATCGTCACCTTGACCCAGTCCGCGCCCTCCTCCGGCACCGGCGCCGGGCGGCCTTGCGACAGCAGCCGGTCGTAGATCAGGTCGAAGCCGCTGCCCTCGCGTTCCATCAGACCCAGATCGTGGAACACCCGCGCCAGCCCCTCGTTGCGGCGCCGGCTGGCGTGCAGCATGTTGCGCGGCGTCACCCCGAGCGGCAAGCGGCCGGGGTTCACCACCTCCAGACGGTCGGGATGCAGATTGAGATAGATGTCGCCCTGCTGCGTATAGGGCCGATGCACCAGCGCATTGACCAGCAGTTCGCGCACCACCTTCTCGTCGTAGGCCGGCACGCTGCGCCGATACAGGCCCTCAGCCACCTCGTAGCTCTCGCGAAAATCCGGCACCTCGCGCCAGATCGCATCCACCAGATCGACAGGCGACAGCGCGCAGTCGTCCCAGACCCACTTGTTGATCTTCTGACCCTGCTCGTCGTACTTGATCGCCTGCACCAGCGGCGCCGTGCCCAGCGCCCGCCGGTCGGCAGTGGTGCCAAGCAGCAGCACGCCCAGGCGAGTCAGCGTATTACCCAGTGCCAGACCGTAATGCGTCAGCAGCTCATCGGCACCCTTCTCCTTCACCGAATCCTTCACCCGGTCGGAGGCGCGAATACCCCGAACGAAACGAGCGAGCTTGTCGGCGTCGGCAGCGCCCCGCGGCACGCCGCTGTCCATCGCCTCCCATGGCCGCCCCGGCCGCTCGTTGGCCAAACGCAGCACATCGTCGCCCAACACCGGCTGACACGTGTCGCCCACCCGCAGGAAGTAGCGCCCATCGCGCGTCGAGGCCACGCCGGGCGAGCGGTCGATCACCAGCTCAATGAACTCGCCGCCGTTGGCCGCACGCTGCAAGCTCGGCAGCGCCTGCACATTCACCGTCAACTCGCCGATGCGCTTGCGCAAACGATCCAGCAGTTCCGGCGGCACCGTTTGGCCGGCGGGCGGCAAGGCTTCCCCATCCTCGATCCCGATCAGCAAGCGACCGCCCGCGCCGTTGGCGAAGCACACGCAGTCCTTCGCCAGCGCTTCCCAATCGGCCGTTTTGCCGGTGATGGTGCGCAGGGATTTTCGGTCGGTGTGCTGGTCTTCGAGGGTCATGCGGTTAGTGATTGGCAAGTGATGACCAAACCGGCAGGTTGTCGGAGTCCATTACCGCATGTGTTTCTTCACGACATGAGCCATATCATCGATCCTCTTCGCTTGGCAGGACCATCTCTTCGACGAGCTTGCCGTTCTCCACCACGATCAATGGCGTTCCGGTGCGGGCGGCAATTTCTCGCGCCCGTTGCGCGGCGCGAGCCAACGCGGCGGGAACCGCCTGCATGTCGGCGTCGGGTAATTTGGAAACAGGGAGCGGCGTCTGCGTTGTATTCATGAATTGCTTCCTTCCTCTATCAACTGCGAGTTCCTGCCGCTATTGTCCAGCAACTGCCAAAGATCGACGCGCGAACGGTAGGTCTCGCGGAAATGAATCAGACCGGCCGCGAAGCGCCGGATCGTTTCGGCCGGGATGTCATGCCCGCCCTGGCGGACGCGCATGGCAACGCGGGCAATCGCCTCCTCTGGCGATGTCAGCGACAGGAAGATCAGCTTGACCATGTAGCCATCGGCCCGCCACCGGTCGATCATCCGGGCGTAGGTCAGGCCCGACAGCGTCGTCAAGGTAATTGTCGCCTCGGTCATGCTGCCAACTGTTGAATATCGTTACCGGCCAAATGCGTCTTTATGATGGAGTCGCGTTCGGGATTGAGCGGCACGGCGCCGATGGGCGCCCAGTTGCGCTGGGGGCCTGTCAGGCCCACTTCACACTTGGTTACGTGCACCAGCATTCTTTGTGATCGGAAAGTATCTTCGTCGAACGCAAACATCGAGCTCAAGCAGAACTCGTCATACAGATAGTTGGCATTTGTTCGTCGAGCGACGGAGTGTTCGGAGTAGACCGTCATATTCACTCCAGGCCCTCAAGAACTCGCCATACCCTTCGGTAGACTTGGCCCTTGTCCGAACCAAGGGCATTGGTCCAGGAATCTGCATCCATGTTACGAAGTGCATGACGAACTTCGATCAATGGGCGAGTGCCTATATCCTGAATATGTGAAGCCAACGGTTCCGCAGCCAAGCGCGGGATACCAAGTAAACGCAGCGCGATAGCATTCTCGTCAGATACCCCGTAGTAAACCCGTGAGGCTAGATTGTTCAATAGCTGCCGCTCATTGTCAGGAATGTCCCCGCCGGTGATTGACAACAATGCGCCCAAGCCCCAAGCAGCTGTCTGCGTCAATTTGCCAAAGAGGTTTTGCCCGCAAACTGTTAGCGCTTCGGTAGCATCACGCCCGTCCTTGGTGAAATGTCGTTGGGCAATATCCGGTAGAGAACAGCCGCGCACCCAGTCTTTGATGATCAAGGCCAACTTGTCGCCATTCGGTCCTTCATTGCCAGTCACTTCTTCGAGGCTACCTCTGAGTTCAGGAACTCTTAACAATACCCCCATCATTTTCTTCAGGGTATCGCTTTCCAGACCAAACAATGCTTGGGCATTCCATGCATCTATTCCGATGCCTTCTTGTCCAGCTGCGATCATTGCCGTCTTAATGCTCTGCAATGAAAACCCAGTGCTGTCCACCAGCTTCAAGGGCTGCCGTGGCTGGCTCAAATAGTCCGCATAGCTTCGGATGCTGTTAAGCAGCCGATTGGCCTGATTGAGATTGGAAGCTCTGAGCTTCCCGAACCCGAACGTACCACGCAAAACCTGCTCAATCTGGTCGGCGAAAGCCTGAGGCTGGCCCATCTGACGGTACGTATGCGCCAGATATTGCACAAAAGCCGACCACTCAGGTTTTTGATAAACGATAAGCTCAAGGTTATCGATGAAATCCCCGGCGTCCGCAACAAGGCGAATCAAGGCCGAGTTAAGTTCTCCGGTTTGCATATGAATGAATTCTCTAAGCTTGTCGGCTTTGGCGTCATCAGCTGCAGCCAGCGCAACAACACCCAAGCTGCCTTGATCCACACGCCCCGCACGACCAGCAATGTTCCAGAAGTCCGCGGAGGGCATATCATAGGTTCCCGTTTTAGACGGGTATTGGTGCGATGCCATAACAACCCCTGATACGGGGAAGTTGACACCTTGGGCAATCGTTGTTGTTGCCACCAGAAAATCCAGCTTCTCATACCTAAACAACCATTCCATCAATGCACGGGTATCGTCAGACAAACCAGCGTGGTGAACGCCAATTCCATGAGCGAGCAAGTCGATCAGCGGAAAGTCCTGACCCATCTCAAGTGCAAGAAATTCCTGTACTAGCTTCACCTGATCAGAAAGTACTGGGCGACGGCTTGCGCTGTTCTTGAGCTTCATAGCCAGAGACCATACCCAACTCGGCCGAGAGTGCATGACAATCACCGGACCTCGCTTCATAAGTTGATGAGCCGTCGCTGCTGCGACCTCAGACTGATCAGACATTTGACTGAAAGTCCTATTGCAGTTTGGATCTTTGCCAAGCGGTATCAGGTCATCAATTGCCAATGTGGCGCGAGTGGTATGTACCGTCTCCAGGTTAAGCTGATAGTCGTAACTCTTTCCTTTACGAAGAGGTCCTTTTACAGGTGTCACAACACCAATGACCCGATCATTCGGCTGCCAATCCATTGCCAGACTGATGTCGTCTGAATTGGCATCCCCAAGCCAACGCGCAACCTCACGGGCATTGCTAATGAACGGGGTCAGCAGCAGAAACTGGGCCATCCGGCACTCGGCATTGATCGTTGCCAGCAACAGTTCCAGCTTGAGGCCTCGCGCCCCTTCCTGAATGTTATGAGCCTCATCAACCACCACTAGGGTCAGGGGGCGACCAATCTTTTCTTCCCAATCCTGACGCAGCATTAGATCCAGCTTTTCGGGCGTAGTTACGAGGATGCGGAACTCGAGATTTTCACCCTTTTGGCAAAGCAGTGTCGATTCCACGCCATCGACTTCAAGCGCGGGACTGACCTGTTCTACCAACACGCCGAGAGGCTCAAAATCGCGACGAAGAGTCCGTGCAACCTGACGCACCAGAGTGCGAGTAGGCGCAAGATAGGCCACCCAACCGCGCTCATGATCGAATTGGTTCAACGCTTGAAGAATGCGAAACTGGGCAATCAACGTCTTGCCGCTCGAAGTCGGCAGACTCACCACCACAGCACGGCGACTGGAACCAAGCAAACCCTGCTCTGCCAATGCACGTCTCTGGGGCGGCAAGACATCAAACAACGCCTTGTCACCTCTTCCTCGATCAACAAGGCTGCGGACGAATCTAGTGACGCGCGAATTGACTGCTCGGGTGACTGTCCAGATAGCATTGTCAGCTAGCTGTCGCGCCGTTGCGGCCAACAAACGAGTGAGGGGCTCCAACTGAAAAGCCGTGCCGCTCTCACATACCGCCACGGCACGATCAAAGTGCATGTCCAGTAGATTGTTAATCTGGAAGTTGCCTTCAACCACGCCATCAGTGACATAGAGGGCAAGTATTTCCGCCGCTTTCGCCAGATGGTAAAGAACCATCAATTCCAGTGCGGCGGCCTTGGCCCCATGACCTTCAGCGCTCTTGAGGTAGCTTGACTCAAAGGATTCCTGTGCCTGACGCAACATTTTGATGCGTTCCAAGACTGCGTCGCGGTCATCCCATCCCTGTTTGCGAATCAGCCGTAGCCAGATGTCGATGATGGTGCTGAAAGTGCGCGTCCGCCAGTCTTCCGACTCAAGCTCCAAGGACGGCCATTGTTGTTCGCGCAGGCTACGCGCCGCATCGGCGCCAAGATCGCCCAGCACAGCCAATGCACACTGGCGCAAGCGCAACTCGGCTTCACCCAGCGTGGTCTTCTGTTCAGGTATCACGCGATAGAGACGATAGGCTTCGGCGGCACATTGCCGTAGCGTACCTAATTGTTCGTTTTCCACTCCAGGACGCGGCAGCAGGTCCATGACCACGGTTTCCATGGTCTGAGCAACGCGCTCAATCAGCACGTAGTCCATCTCATGCGGCAAGCTCGCGAGCTCGCTCAAGACCTGGATGCACGCTGCCTCTTGCAATGCCTTGCCTCGCATTTCACCGAGGGCCTCAATCATCCAGTGGCTCATGACACACCACCTTGAACACGATCATGAAGGCTGGCAATCGACCAAGGAAGATAGAGAGCCAGCAAGTGACATCCAGCGGGTGCCTTGACGATCCCTCCCAAGTGCTGGCCACGATTGCGGAGATCCCGCTCGTCAGGCTGGGTGTCGCGTACCAACACCCCAAACAGTGTCATCGCCTTGTTGCCAGACTTAAGCAGCAGGCCAACCGCCGCTTCAAAGTGCGGCTCGGCGCCGCTACCTCGGCAGCGCGGATGCAACCATCGAATTAGCGTGTAGAGCAATCCCATGTCTGTCGCCAGCGCTTCAAGCTGGTGGGTCATGCCATGTCGGCCTGTCATGACATTCGGTGGGGCATTGCTATCGGAAGAACATTTGACTTCGCCCAGCGCCAAGCGTGTTTCACTGCCATGGGTCACAAATCCGACCAAATCAGCACCAGGGAGACTCGCTTGCGGAGTTCGCTTATCGCGTTCCATATTCCATGGCCAGAACACGCCATGCTCGCGGCTCAGCCAGACCTCGGCCAATGCCTCGCCCACCGCCCAGTCACGATCTTCAGGATGTTCAGCGTCCAGTATGGCCTGAAGGCTATCTTGTGCGAACCCGGTGGACACCAAGCCTCTCAGATGTGCCTTAAGTTCTGCCCTGCCTTCATCATCATGCAGGCGCGAGGCGACCTCGTTGGATATGAACTCATCGAATTCCCTTCCGCTCGTAAAACAAACGCCATCCCAGCTCGTGGCGTCCTGAGTACTGCTGTAGGCGGTTGTATGCATCGTGGGCGGCGCGCGTCAAGGTAGTTGTCGCCTCGGTCATGCAGCCAACGGTTGGATATTGTGACCAGCCAAATGCGTCTTTATGACGGAGTCACGTTCTGGGTTGAGCGTCACGGCGCCGATGGGCACCCAGTTCCGAGTGTCGCC
>JBGOZF010000039.1:0-38836 GCA_041480065.1 Rhodocyclaceae bacterium | reverse complement strand
GTTTAGGCGGATTACAACGAATTTCACGGCAACGCAATGCTGTACGCATTGCACCAATTCCCCGTAGAGGCGAACCTATACTGATTCCAGGAGAATTGGTAGGCGCGATTGGACTCGAACCAACGACCCCCACCATGTCAAGGTGGTGCTCTAACCAGCTGAGCTACGCGCCTGCAAAAAGAGCGGCGGATTCTAGCCGAACTCGCGCCGCGCCACAACACCAAAATTCGCAGAATTTCTATTTCGTGAGGGCGTTACGAATCTGCTCCAGCGTCGAGGGATCGTCGATGGTGGTGAGATCGCCCGGATCGCGGCCTTCTGCGATGGCCTGGATCAAGCGGCGCAGCATCTTGCCTGAGCGGGTCTTGGGCAGGCCGGAAACGAAATGCACGCGACCGGGTCGGGCGATGGCGCCCAGACTGTCATCAACCGTCTTCATGACTTCCTTTTCCAGCGCAGCCTTCAGTTCCGGCGTCGCGATGCGCGCCGGGTCCTTGACCACGGCGAAAGCGACCGGCACCTGCCCCTTCAACTGGTCGTGCACGCCCACCACGGCGACTTCGGCGATGGCGGTGTGGATCTGCACCGCCTCTTCGATTTCGCGCGTGCCCAGGCGGTGGCCAGCGACGTTGATGACGTCGTCGGTACGGCCGAGAATGAAGTGATAGCCGTCACTGTCCTTGATGCCCCAGTCGAACGAGGAATAGACCATCGGCTCCTTGAACAGCGAGAAGTAGGTCTTGACGAAGCGATCATCGTCGCCCCAGACGGTCGACAGGCAGCCCGGCGGCAGCGGCGGCAGTACGCCGACGATGCCCTTCTCATTGGGCGCGCACTCGCTGCCGTCCTCGCGGAAGATCTTCAGGTTGTAGCCGTAGGCGGGGAAGCTCGGTGTGCCGAACTTGATCGGCGTCTTCTCGACGCCGGGCGCCGACGTCAGCATCGCCCAGCCACTTTCGGTCTGCCAGTAGTGGTCGATCACCGGCAGCTTCAGCTCGCCCATGATCCATTCGTGGGTCGGCTGGTCGAGCGGCTCGCCAGCAAGGAAGAGATGCTTGAGCGACGACAGGTCGTACTTGTGCAGGAAGGCCGGATCGTGCTTCTTCAGCACGCGAATGGCGGTCGGCGCCGAGAACATCACGTTGACCTTGTATTTCTCGACCAGGCTCCACCAGATGCCGGCATCGGGCCGGATCGGCGTGCCTTCGTACATCAGCGTCGCCATGCCGGCGATCAGCGGACCGTAGACGATGTAGCTGTGGCCGACCACCCAGCCGATGTCCGAGGTGGCGAAGTAGGTCTCGCCCTCGAAGCCGCAATAGATGTGCTTCATCGACGCGGCCAGGGCGACGGCGTAACCGCCGACGTCGCGCTGCACGCCTTTCGGCTTGCCGGTAGTACCGGACGTGTAGAGGATGTAGGACGGCTCGCTCGACTCCAGCCACACGCAAGGCACGTCGGCGTTCATGTGCTGGGCGCGCAAAGCCCCATAGTCGACGTCGCGGCCTTCGACCCTGGCGAAGCCCTTGTCGATGCCGCGATCGACCATCAGCACCTTTTCAGGCGGGAACTGGGCGATCTTGCAGGCTTCGTCGAGCAGGTGCTTGTAGGGCACGGCCTTGCCACCGCGCATGCCGGCATCGGAGGAGACGATCAGCTTGGGCTTCGCGTCGTCGATACGCGTCGCCAGCGAGCCGGAGGCAAAGCCGCCGAATACCACCGAGTGGATGGCGCCGATGCGGGCGCATGCGAGGATGGCGAAGGTCGCTTCGGCGATCATCGGCATGTAGATCAGTACGCGGTCGCCCTTGCCGACGCCCAGGCTCTGCATCACCGCGGCCATGCGCATCACTTCGGCCTTCAGCTCGCCGAAGGTGTAGGTCTTTTCGACATTCGTCTCGGTAGAAACGAAGATCAGCGCCGGCGCATCCGGCCGCTTGGCGGCATGCCGGTCGACGGCGTTGTAGCAGAGATTGGTCTCGCCGCCGGAGAACCATTTGACGAACGGCGGCTTCGAGTAGTCGCAGACCTTCTGCGGCGCCTTGTGCCAGTCGATCAGTTGTGCCTGCTCGCCCCAGAAGGCGTCCGGCTGCTCGATTGAGCGGCGGTAGAACTCCTTGTACGTAGACATCTCAACACTCCCGTTGTTATGTATTTGGCAAGACTAATCTTCCTGTGGCGCCGCCAGCCGTCGCTCGATGTCGACCAGAGGCAGCCCCAGGTGAAACTCCTTGTCGATGATGCGCAGCAAAGGCAGCATCCAGAGCCCCAGACGCGCCAGTTGCGAACGCTTGAACGCCTTGTCGCCGGCAGCGATGCGCGCCAGGGCTTCGTCGACGCGCGCCGGGACGGGTGCACGCTCGTCGCCGCAGACAATGCGATTGCCGCCGGCAGCCTGCCCCTTGAGCATGCGTTGCTTGGCCAGGGCGAGAAGCGCCGGGGCGTCGGCCACCTCGTCGGTGGGCACGCTGGCGACGCCGACCGTCACCGAAATCTTGATCTGCTGGCCGCGCAGCGTGATGCTGGCCCGGGCCACGGCATCGCGGATGCGCTCCGAGAACGTCTTCGCCTGGCCGACGTCGATGCCCGGCGTCGCCACCGCCAGCTCGGACTCCGACCAGCGGGCGAGACTGTCCTCCTTGCGCACAGCTCCCGCCATCAGTTTCGAGAACTGGACCAGGAGCGCGTCGGCGGTCTGGCTGCCGAAGCTTGCCGCCAGGACATCGAGGCGATCGAATCCGATGACCAGCACGCTGGCGGCGCCGCCGTGGCGACGACTGTACGACAACGCCTGTTCGACCTGCCGTTCGAGCACGACCGGTGTCAATAGCCCGGACGGCTTGTCCACCGCGGCCTGGCTGCGCGCTTCCTCGAGATTCGCGCGGGTATGCACCAGGTTGACCAGCGAGTCGAGACGCGCCAGCAGTTCGGCGGTACCGGTGCCCTTGGTAATGAAATCGGAGGCGCCCAGTTCCTTCGCGCGCTGACGGGCGTTTTCGTCCTCGTCGCCGGAAATCATGATGACCGGCATGTTGCGGATGCGCGGCACCTTGGAAGCGCGAATCCGTTCGAGCAGTCCGTAGCCGTCCAGGCGCGGCATCGAAAGGTCGGATATCACCAGATGGATATCCGGATCGACCAGCAGCGTCTCCCAGGCCGCCTCGCCATCCGCCTCTTCGCGCGCATCGAAGCGATCGCGAATGCGCTTGATGATGGTCGCCCGGACGATGCGGGAGTCGTCGACGACCAGGATGTGCGGCAGCTTGGGTGCCACGTCGCTCATGATTCGCCGCCGATCTCGACGACGAAGCGGCCGGTGATGCGCGCCTTGAGGAAGTCGTCGAACACCGACGGCAGATCGGCAAAGGCGATGGTGTGCGTGATGGCGCCAAGATGGCGCGGTCGCAGGTCCGTGGCCAGACGCTGCCAGACGCGGCTGCGGTAGGGCGCGCCGATATAGCCGGAATCGATACCGAGCAGGCAGGCGCCGCGCAGGATGAAGGGTGCGACCGTCGTGTTGAGTGTCATGCTCGCGGCAAGGCCGATGCTGGCGATGGTGCCGCCCTGCTTCATCGTGCTGGCAATCCAGGCCAGAACATCGCCGCCCAGATTGTCCACGGCGCCGGCCCACAACGCCCGGTCGAGCGGCTTGATCCTGGTCAGGTCGAGCGATTGGCGCAGCATCACATCCTTGGCGCCGAGGCCGCGCAGATATCCGTCTTCCGTTTCCTTGCCGGTCAGGGCGGTGACTTCGTAGCCCAGACCGGCGAGCATGTCGATGGCCAAGCTGCCGACACCGCCGGTGGCGCCGGTGACGATGACGGGACCATTACCGGGCCTGAGACCGTTCTCCTCCATGCGCACGATGCCCAGGCCGGCCGTGAAACCGGCCGTGCCAAGCGCCATGGCTTCCTTCAGACTCAGGCCGGCCGGCAGCTTGAGCACCCAATCAGCGGGCACCCGCGCCCGTTCCGCGTAGCCGCCGTGATGTGCAACGCCGATGTCATAGCTGGTGGCGATGACCGCATCGCCGGGCGCGAAGCGCGGATCGCGGCTTTCGATCACGGTGCCGGAAAGGTCGACGCCGCCGACGCAGGGAAAACGCCGGATGATCTTGCCGGCGCCCGTCGCCGCGAGGGCATCCTTGTAATTGACGCTCGAATAGGCGACGCGGATGGTGACTTCGCCGGGATCGAACTGGGCCGCAGTCATGTCGGCGAAGCGATTGACGACCTTACCCGCTTCCTGATCGATCAGAAATGCCCTGAAAGGCGCACCGGCTGACATACGCTTCCCCTGTTGGCGAATAAGCAGCGCGGATTATAAAGCGAGGGCGCACGGCACGCCTGATTCGTCCTCTCAAGACAGCATCGATCACGATCCTGCGGTCTTGAGGCAAATACCCGTCGATCGACAAGGGGTTTACAGCACCTCCAACCGAAGTTATAGTCCGGCGCCATGTTTGTCCAAAAACGGATCCGGGCGGTGGTTCTGGCGTCAGCGTGCGGCCTTCTGGCCCTGTCGACCGCCCGGGCCGATGAAGCTGCGGCGCCGTTCCGGCTTCCGGAATCGCTCTCGCCGGTCCAGCTTCCGACCGAACTGAAGATCGAGGCCCCGGCGCCCGCAGCCCAGGAACCGACCACCTTGCTGCAGCGGACCTCGAATTCCATCGAGGCGACGCTGAATGGCGCCCTCAACCTGATCGGGATCCGCTATCGTCGCGGCGGCACCACGCCTGACAACGGTTTCGACTGTTCCGGCTTCGTCGGCCACGTCTTCCACGAGGGGCTGGGCCTGTACCTGCCCCACTCGGCGAAGGAAATGAGCAAGGCCGGCAGCCCGGTGGCACGCACCGACTTGAAACCCGGCGACCTGGTGTTCTTCAATACCATGCGCCATACCTTCTCCCACGTCGGCATCTATCTCGGCGACAACCTGTTCGTGCATGCGCCGCGCAGCGGCGGCAAGGTACGCATCGAAGACCTGGGGGCGCGTTACTGGGTCAAGCATTTCAACGGCGCCCGCCGGATCGCGGGCGACTAAGCCTCGGCAGAAGCAACATCCGTTATCATGCCGATGACACTGTTCGGCGGATACAACGGATGAACCTCAGATCTCGCGGCTTCACCCTGGTTGAGATGTTGGCGGTCATCGCCGTAATCTCTATTTTGGCTTTGATGGCCGTTCCCTCGTACTTCGATCGCATCGTCAAGGCCCAGATCGAAGCATCGCTTCCGCTGGCCGACATCGCCAAGAAGCCCATCGCCGCGTCGTGGGCGGCAACCCAGACCCTGCCGGCCGATAACGCCGCGGCCGGCCTGCCCGCCGCCGACAAGATCGTCAGCAATTACGTCAGCGCGCTCACGGTGCAGGATGGCGTGATCCACATCACCTTCGGCAACCGCGCCCACAAGGCGATTTCCGGCAAGATACTTTCCCTGCGTCCCGCCGTGGTCGAAGACGCGCCCGTGGTGCCGGTCACCTGGGTATGCGGCCACGCCGAGGCCCCCGCGAAGACAACGGTAGAGGGCGTTGACCAGACCAACATCGACAGCCTCTATCTGCCGCTCGAATGTCGGGCGCTGAAGCCCTGATCGCCGACTTTGCGGGCTGGTAGCAGACGCTCATGATCCCCTGGCTGGGCGCGGACCGTGTCTTTCCATCGGTCGACACGGCTCTGACCGAGCCCAACGGCCTGCTGGCGGCCGGCGGAGACCTGTCGCCCGAACGTATCCTGGCGGCCTACCGCCACGGCATCTTTCCCTGGTTCTCACCGGGGGAGCCGATCCTCTGGTGGAGTCCCGACCCGCGCATGGTGCTCCTGCCGACCGAGATGAAGATCTCGCGGTCGCTGTCGCGCACCCTGCGTAGTGCACGATACGAAGTGCGACTGGACACCGCCTTCGCCGAGGTGATCGCCGCCTGTGCAACGACGCCGCGCCACGGCCAGTCCGGCACCTGGATCACACGCGAGATGCAGTCCGCCTACATGAGGCTGCATGAACTCGGCTACGCCCATAGCGTCGAAGTGATCATGGACAATCAGCTTGTCGGCGGGCTCTACGGCATGGCGGTCGGCCGGGTCTATTTCGGCGAGTCCATGTTTTCGCACCGCCGCGACGCCTCGAAAATTGCACTCGCCCATTTGTGCGAGCATCTGAAACGAGAAGAATTCGGCATAATTGACTGCCAGATGGAAACTCCCCACCTTGCCTCTCTCGGTGCCCGCACGATTCCGCGCCACGAATTCATCGCGGCGCTGAAGCGCTTCACCACGACCGACCTGCCACCCGGTCGCTGGGCCGCCCATGCCATAGACGGTGTCTTCCGGAAAACCTGAATGGCTCACCTTCGCGACCTGCCGCCCTTCCCGCTGCTCCAGTTCTACGCCACGGCGCCCTATGGCTGCTCCTACCTGCCCGGGCGCGTCGCCCGCTCGCAGGTCGCGACGCCGACCCACCTGATCGATGCCGCCACCTACGGCGAACTGGTGCGCATGGGCTTCCGGCGCAGCGGCGTCTTCACCTACCGGCCTTATTGCGACGCCTGCCGCGAGTGCCTGCCGGCGCGCGTGGTGGTCGATCGCTTCGCGCCGAACCGCACCCAACGACGCACCCTGGCCCACCACGCCAACCTGGTCGCACACGAACGATCACTGGGTTTTCGCGAAGAGCACTACGCCCTCTACCAGCGCTACCAAGCGGCGCGCCACCAGGGCGGCGGCATGGACCAGGACAGCCGCGACCAGTACGCCCACTTCCTGCTGCAAAGCCACGTGGACAGCCGGCTGATCGAGTTCCGCGAGGATGGCATCCTGCGCATGATCTGCATCATCGACGTGCTTTCCGACGGTCTGTCGTCCGTCTACACCTTCTTCGATCCTGACCAGATCGGGACAAGCTACGGCAGCTACGCCATACTCTGGCAGGTCGCGCAGTGCCAGCATCTCAAGCTGCCTTATCTCTACCTCGGCTACTGGATTCGCGACAGCCGCAAGATGGCCTACAAGGCAAAGTTCCAGCCGCTCGAGATACTCAAGGGCGGCGAGTGGCTGCCCCAGCCGAAGATCTGACGGCTTTCAGTTTCCGTTGCCTGCCAGGAAAGCGGCCGCTGCCACCCTGGCAGGCGACAGCTACGGTTCTGGTGGATTTCCTCTGCACCTCGACGAGTTCGCGTCTTCCAAGGTGAATCAGGCCAAGGTGGCCGACTGACACCGTCGCCGGCCGATGCTGCACTGCAGCTTGATTTTGTTGGCGTTCAGCGAGCAAATTGGCTGAAAACAAGAGAATCAGTCGGGAGCTGGCCTAATGGAGGGACACTATCATGGACATGGGCGTCGGCGTCAGAAGCCCCGGAGCAATCGACGAGAACAACCAGCAGAAAGCCTTGCTGGCCTGGGCGACCGACAGGATCGATCACCTCGCGAATGACTACGGCCAGGCGCAACGACTGGGCGAACTCCTCGACTGGCTGGCCTATTTCACGCGCGAGCACTTCGGTCTCCAGCAGCGTCTGTTGAACGAATGCAGCAAGCAGCGCGAGTACCTGCTCGATCGCGTCAATGTGCATTGCCGGTTCCGGCGCCGGTTGGCCCAGCTTTGCATAGACACGATGCGCCGGGATCCCAGCGTTCCGGAACGGCTGTGCGCGCTATGCCACGATCTGCTGGCCGACGCCCAGGCGCAACAGGACGTGCTCGCGAATATCGTGCGCGAAGCCGCGGTGGGGCCGAAATTGCGCAAGAAACCACGTCATGGCGAACTGGCGACCCTGGCGACGGAACTCTTCGAATCGCGGTCACCCGCGTCTGCCGGCGAAGCAGCGACGACACATTGAATCGCTGAGGCGGTCATCAGCCCTGCCTTGGCCTGCAACGGCGATCCGGGCTCTCGCAAGTTGCGGCGCCATGCCCAAGCCCCGGTGCCATTGCAATCTCGACTGGCGACGCCTATAAAGGGAGCCTCGATTCCGGACGCATTTTCACTGGAGAGACTGCCATGACCGATGTCGTATCGCTGCTGGGCGCTGAAACAGAAGCTCTACTCAATCACGTTTGCCGGGGCATCGCCAAGGACCAGTTGCACCTACCCGGTCCGGATTTCATCGAGCGCGTGCATCTCGACTCCGACCGCCGGCCCGGCGTGTTGCGCAGCCTCGCGTCCTTGTTCGGTCACGGCCGTCTCGCCGGCAGCGGCTACCTGTCCATCCTGCCCGTGGATCAGGGCATCGAGCATTCGGCCGGCGCATCGTTCGCGCCCAATCCGCTGTTCTTCGATCCCGAGAACATCGTCAAGCTGGCGCTCGAGGGCGGCTGCAACGCCGTCGCATCGACGCTCGGCGTGCTCGGCGCGGTTGCCCGCCGCTATGCCCATCGCATTCCGTTCATCGTCAAGTTCAACCACAACGAATTCCTCTCCTATCCCAACAGCTACGACCAGACGCTGTTTGCCGATGTCGAGCAGGCCTTCGACATGGGCGCGGTGGCGGTCGGCGCGACGATCTATTTCGGTTCGGCGGAATCGCGCCTGCAGATCTGGGAAGTCTCGCAGATGTTCAAGCGCGCCCATGAACTCGGCATGGCCACCATCCTCTGGTGCTACCTGCGCAACAATGCCTTCAAATACGAAGGCACCGATTACTCGGTGGCCGCGGACCTCACCGGCCAGGCCAACCACCTCGGCGTCACCATCGAGGCCGACATCATCAAGCAGAAGATGGCGGAGAACAACGGCGGCTACAACGCGCTCAAATTCGGCAAGACCAGCCCGAAGGTCTATGCCGAACTGACCAGCGACCATCCGATCGACCTGGTGCGCTACCAGGTCGCCAACTGCTACATGGGCCGCGCCGGCCTGATCAATTCCGGCGGCGAATCGAAGGGTGCCGGTGATCTCGCGCAGGCGGTGCGTACCGCCGTCATCAACAAACGTGCCGGCGGCATGGGTCTGATTTCCGGCCGCAAGGCCTTCCAGAAGCCGATGGCCGACGGCATCACGCTCCTGCATGCCATCCAGGATGTTTACTTGTCATCGTCAATCACTATCGCTTAAGACTCAGTTAATAGTCGTCGCCCATCGGAGACTCTTTCCGGTTGTTCGCAATGCATCCACCATTGCGACCGTGGTGAATCAATTCGCCACGTCGTTCAAACAACCGAAGGAGAACCCAATGAGAACAGCACTCACAGGAGTAGCCATCGCCCTGCTGGGATCCGCCGGGCACGCGCCGGCCGGCGAGTTCGGCAGCGCTGACGAAGCCAAAGCGATGTTGGAAAACGCGGTCGTCGCCATCAAGACCGACAAGGCCGGCGCGCTGCGCCAGATAAGTTCCGGCGAGGCCGGCTTCCGCGACCGCGATCTCTACCCGTTCTGCGTCGGACCCGACGGCATATTCAGCGCCCACCCGGCGCTCGTCGGCCAGAGTCTCAAGGACCTCACCGACAAGACCGGCAAGTCACTGGGCCAGGAGATGTACGAGGTCGCCAGGGAAGGCACGATATCCCGGGTGGATTATCAGTGGCCGCGCCCGGGCATGGCCACTCCGGTCGCAAAAGCGATCTACGTGACGCGGGTCGACGACCAGGTCTGCGCAGTCCGCTACTACCGGTAGCAAGCGCCCGCGGCGGCCCGGCGCCGGGCGACGCCGCCGGTATCACTTTAGTCTGCTCGCAAACCCAGGCCCTGTCGGGGTTCGGAGACTCTTCACGGCCATCCGCAATGCATCCATCATTGCGACTGCGAAGGAAGGATCCATCACCCGTTTCATCAGCCGAAGGAGATTGCCCCAATGAACAGACTACTCACCGGATTGACCGCCGCGCTTTTCTTGTCTGCCGGTTACGTGATGGCAGCAGAGTTCGGAACCGCTGACGAAGCCAAGGCATTGCTGGCCAAGGCAGCGGCGGCCATCAAGGCCGACAAACCCGCCGCCCTCAGCCAATTCAGCGCGGGTGCAAACGGCTTCAGGGACCGCGACCTCTATCCGTTCTGCGGCGGACCCGATGGCAACTTCACTGCCCATCCGACGCTGACCGGCAAGAGCCTGAAGGATCTCAAGGACAAGACCGGCAAGGCGCTGGGCGAGGAGATCTATGCCACTGCCAAGGAAGGCCAGATCTCGGAAGTGGCCTACATGTGGCCGCGCCCGGGCAGCACCGAGCCGGTGCCCAAGATCAGCTTCGTGACGCGCATCGACGACCAGGTCTGCGCAGTCGGCTACTACAAATAGCAAGTCCCGGCGGGAGCCCTGGCGCTCCCGCCGGCGCTGCCACCCCCAAAAGTCCGATGTTGCTTTCGTCGCGCCTGACCGGCGCGGAACGGATGCCATTGATCGATGCCCTGAAGGCCGTGGCATCGCAGCTCATCGTCCTTCATCACCTCGCCTTCTACGGGCCGCTGTCGGATGCCGCCAACTCGCTGGCGCCGACCCTGATCGGCTGGCTGAGCCACCATGCACGCATTGCCGTTCAGGTCTTCCTGGTTGTCGCCGGATTCCTGGCCGCCCAGCGCCTGGCGCCCACCGGCGCGCCGCAGGTGGCCCACCCGTTGGCAATCGTCGGTCATCGCTACTGGCGACTGGTCGCGCCCTATCTGGTGGCGCTCAGCATTGCAATTACAGGCGCGGCCATCGCGCGCATCTGGTTGCAACACGACTCGATTCCCGACGTGCCGACTCTGCCGCAGGTCATTGCGCACGTTCTCCTCTTGCAGAACATCCTGAGCTACGACGCCTTGTCCGCAGGCGCATGGTATGTCGCCATCGACTTCCAGTTGTTCACGGCGACCGTGCTCGTGCTGTGGCTGGCCCAACGCCTCGGCCAACGCACCGGCACCGGCAGACGCTATGCGGTCATCGCGTTGTCCGCTCTGGCTTTGGCATCGCTGCTCCACTTCAATCTCGATGCCCACTGGGACATTTGGGCCGTGTACTTCTTCGGCGCCTATGCCGCCGGCGCCCTGGCATATTGGGGTGCCGCCAGCAAACGGTCGGCCGTCTGGCTCGTTGTGCTGCTCGTCGCGGGTCTTGCCGTCCTGACGATCAACACTCGCCCGCACACGATAGTGGCATTGGCCACCGCGTTGGCGCTCGGCATTGGGCGCCGGGCAGGCGTTGTGCATCGCCTGCCCTCACCGAAGATCATCGGCTCGCTCGGACGGATTTCCTATTCCGTATTCCTGGTGCATTTTCCGGTGTGCCTGGTGGTCAACGCGCTGTTCAACCACGTCGCGCCGGGCAACCCGCTCATCGGCGCGCTGGGAATGGTGGTGGCCTGGGGCGCCAGCGTCGCGGCGGGAGCGCTGTTCCACCACTACGTCGAATACCCGGTGGCCGGTTTCTTCAGTGTCCGAGCACGCCGTCCCGCAGCGTCAGTACCCGGTCGGCGCGGGCAGCCAGTTCCGAATCGTGGGTGACGACAATCAGGCTGGTGCCTGAATTCAGCCCGAGCATCTGCTCGAAGACATCGATGGCCGTTTGACGATCGAGGTTGCCGGTCGGTTCGTCCGCCAGCACGCAGGCAGGCCGCGTCACCAGCGCGCGGGCGATCGCGGTGCGTTGGCGCTCGCCGCCGGAAAGTTCGGCCGGACGATGCTGCAGCCTGTGCCCGAGGCCAACCCGCTCCAGCATGGCCGCCGCCTCGGCTTCCGCTTCGGCCCGCGGCATGCGCCGGATGCGCAGCGGCATCGACACGTTCTCGACCGCGGAAAATTCCGGCAGCAGGTGATGGAACTGGTAGACGAAGCCCAGCGATTCGTTGCGCAGCCGGCTGCGCTCGGCCTCGTCGACATGCGCCAGATCGCGACCAAGCAAGTTCACGCGGCCAGCCGAAGGCGCATCGAGACCGCCGAGGAGGTGCAGCAGCGTGCTCTTGCCCGAGCCGCTGGCGCCGACCACGGCAACGCGTTCGCCGCGCCCGACCGCAAAGTCGATGCCCATCAGCACCGGCACGTCGAGCACGCCCTGCCGGAACGTTTTCTTCAGGCCGATGCAACCGAGAACGGCCTCACTCATATCTCAGCGCCTCTGCCGGATTGACGCGCGAAGCCCGCCAGCTCGGATACAGCGTCGCCGCCAGCGTCAACGCGAACGACACCACGGTGATCAGCCCGACATCGCTCCAGTGCAGTTCGGACGGCAGGTCGGAAATGTAATAGACATCCTTGGCCAGGAAGTGGATGCCGAGCATGTGTTCGAGGAAAGGCACCACGGTCTCCACGTTCAGCGCCAGCGCCACGCCGCCGGCCACGCCGAGCGCCAGGCCGACGATGCCGATCACCGTGCCCTGGACCATGAACACCTGCATGATGCCGGCCGGACTGGCGCCGAGCGTACGCAGGATCGCGATGTCCGCCTGCTTGTCGACGACCGCCATCACCAGGGTCGAGATGATGTTAAAGGCGGCGACGGCGACGATCAGGAACAGGATCAGCATCATCATCGTCTTCTCGATCGCCACCGCGCGGAAGAAGTTGGCGTGGCCGCGCGTCCAGTCACTGACGTACACGTCGCTGGTGAAATGGTTCAGGAGTTCCTGGCCGACGGCGGGCGCAGCGAAGAGGTCGTCCAGCTTCAGGCGCACGCCGCTGACCTTGTCGCCGAGACGGTAGAGCTTCTGCGCGTCCTCGATATCGATCAGCGCCAGCCCCGAATCGTATTCAAAGTGGCCGATCTCGAACACGCCGACGACACGGAACTGCTTCAGGCGCGGCATCACCGCCGCCGGCGTCACCATGCCTTCGGGCGCGATCAGCGTCACCTTGTCGCCGATGCCGACATTGAGCGCGCGAGCCAGTTCAAGGCCGAGAACGATGTTGAACTCACCCGGCACCAGCATGTCGGCGCGGCCGATCTTCATGTGGCGGGCAAAATCGGCCACTTTCTCCTCGGCGTCGGGCTGGATGCCGCGCACCATGACGCCGCGCGCCACCTGGTCATAGACGAGCATGCTCTGCGCCTGCACGTAGGGCGCCGCAGCCACCACGCGCGGCACATGGCTCACTTCCGCCATCACCTGGCGCCAGTCCCGGAGCGGGCTGGTACCGCCCGAAATCTCGATGTGCGACGCCACGCTGAGAATGCGCGTGCGCAATTCCTTCTGGAACCCGTTCATCACCGACAGCACGACGATAAGCGTCATCACGCCAAGCGCCATCCCGAGCATGGAGAACAGCGAGATGAAGGAGATGAAATGGTTGCGCCGCTTCGCGCGCGTGTAGCGCAGGCCAACCCAGAGTTCGTAACGCATGGGGCGGCATGTTAACGTGAAAGTGGCGCCAAAGGCACTTTCCCTCCTACGATCGTGAAGGGTGAAGCTTGGCAAAGCCATGTGGCCATGCGCACCGCGAAGCCGGCACCAGCGGTGACAGCCTGGGTGTACATGCGCGATGCCGGTTACCCGGGCCGATCGAGATCCGCCGGATAACGGCAGGCAATTGCAAGCCGGTCTGGCCGCGCGTCTCCGTGTGCACAACTCGAGCCGCGAAAGTCGCGCAGCGCAGGTAATCGGCGTCGCGCGTCAACACGTCAATCTCCCTTCCGGAAGATACCACCAGGTTTGCGGGGCGCCTGCTACTTCATCTTCGACAGCTTGCCTGCCAGGGCGTCAAGTTCCCTGCTATTGAACAAGTCGATGCACTTCAGCGTGTTGAAGTCGGATTTCACGGAACCCTCGTACTTGCGACTTGCGTACTTGCTCACGAGTGCGCCGACCGATTCATAGACTGTGATCGGCTGACGGCCGCGTTCGAGAAGAGCGCTGGCCGTCGCGTTCGCATCGTCCTTGGCGCCGGCATCCGTATTGACCTCACCCAGGCAGCGACTTAGCGCCCAACTCTTCAATAGCGCCTTCTGCGAGTACCTGACTGTCTCACCCTGTTCCGCGTGCGCCGGGAGAGCTAGAGCAAGGACGACACAGCCAGTTGCGACTATGGCCGCCTTCATTGCAACTCCCACAGGGAGGCAGTTTCAGGCACGAAGAGGCCGTTGTCGGGGTCTTGCATTAGGTGGCAAGTGTCGGAGCATTGCGTTCCATCCCACAGGGTAACGTGCCCCCGTGCGTTTACCCAGCCGTGCCCCTTGACCACGAGGATTCCCTTCATGCCGGCAAAGTCGCTCGGTGTCGGCGACTTGACGGTCTTGTCCGGCTCTCCGAAGACGCGCTCCAAGTAGTCCAAGGTGTCATTGACTCGGAACAGATAAAGACTCTTGTCGGCACCGCTGACGGTTTCATACCCGGCGCCCTTGACGATTGGAGACCCGGTCATGTTCAGGACGTAGCTGATGCGAATCGGGCAAGCATTCTGGAAAATCTGAGCGTCGATGTTCTTCTGTACGTTGCCGCCGATCCACTTGCCGACATCGGCAACCGGAAGTCGAACGGTCATAAAGGCACTCCAAGCGGCGTCAAACGAGGGTCTAGGCATGTTCCTTCTTCCACCGTGATCTATGTAGGCATAATGATTATGCCATATCCACAAGCCGCTCAACGATCGCCAGCGTCCATACTGGTAGGTGCAACGTCAACAAACAACTTTGTATCAGGTCACCCCAGAAGCTGCCGTCAGTGATTAGCAAGCATTGGGAGCAACAAGTGCCGTGAAGCGCTCCAGAGTGTCCGCCCTTCATCAGGCAGCAACCGGCCATGAGGAGTCGTAGCGTTAGCAACAAGCTGGCGAGCGTGAATGACCGGAAAGTGATTGCGAAGTAGCCTATCGACCACTCTGGCAGTCGCTCCAATCATCGGCCGAAGCGGAAAGTCAGATCGCCCCTATTGTGGAACTTTGAGTGCCCACGTCAGTCCGCTGGCACCGCCGCGACAAAGCCAGCCAGCTCACTCACCAACGCTTGGATGTCAGGAGGTACTTCGCGAGGCTGGAACTGCGCCGCGATTTGCCCGTCCGACACCGATACTCCAACAGATGCCTGGAGCGCGGAATTGACTTTGGCTAGAACATCCTTTCCGGGTACCAAGGCCAGTCGCCCGTGGTCGGTCGCCCACAGCTGTTCGAACCGCTTAGACACTTCTGCCGTAATCGTTGCCTGATCGAGATTTGGGCTCTTCCGGCGCTTGTAATCAGACTCTCTCGCTTGAAGTTGCGCAAAAACCTCATGTTTGACTTCATTCATGGCCTGCTCAATCAGGCTCGCGATATCGGGCGAGTCCCTCAGTTTCTCCCCTGATCGTCGCGCTCGCTCGCTAAGTCGTACATCAACCGTACGCCTCAATACATCAGCATTGAGAAGGTAGTTCTCTAACTCCTTGCGACCGTGGATATGAACCAAGAAGCCATGCTTAGTTAGCTCCTTTCTTACGTCGTCGATTTCCGCTTCCGAACGGTAATCGCGATCCAGCACGACCGCCCGGAGGACTCGACTCCCAATTGTCGCGTCAATACCTGACGCCAGATCGACGGCCCGCCTCGGATTGAAGCCCTCCGTCTGCACCACTGCAAAGTCCGCTCGATTTGCGAGTCTCTGATTTCCCAGGGTCCTCGCAAATATACTGAGAATTTGGAAGTCTAGGCCTTCAACAAAGACTACCCGCTTCGTCTTGGCTAGCTGAGTGAGGGTTGGATTTAGATTTGATCCGAGAGCCGAGAATACCCGCTTGAGCTGCGACACATCTTTTACCCGATGGGCGCTTGCATTCCTCTTGTTTACATACAAGAGACTGGTCGGCTCGCACTCGGCGATTATTTCCGTCGAGTGGGTAGCGATGAAGATATCGGGCCCTAGGTCACGTAACAAGGAGACTAGCTGGCGCTGTAGATCTGCATGCAGGTAGATGTCCGGCTCATCGATTATGAATAGCGATGCCGATGCGGCCTTTACGACATACGTCAACATCTGGCACCAGACTTGGAATCCGTAGCCAGCCCAGCATATCTCTCTTGGGTGCCGCTCTTCAGGGCAAAACATTGCAAGCTGTCGCTGGGTCCCGGATATCTCCGGTGGTTCAATGTCCATTCCAGGCCAGGTCGACTTGATTAGCTCCCTGAATTCGCCGAACCCATCAGGGTAATGAAACCAGATGTTTCGGAAGTTTCTGGAAGCACCGGCTGCCAGTAATGCTAGACGTGCGGCCTCTTTCGAGTACAGAAGCTCCTTCTGGTCAACGGGCCCAAGAATCGGAACAAAGCCGATCTCGATATCAAAGTGGGCCTTGAATTGTGATGGAGATCGTGGGGTACGGTCATTGGTCTCTGCAATGAAAATGCATTCACTCTGCTCCGGGAAATATAGCCGCAGGTGGTTACCATTCGACAATCGAAACCTGATCTGTGCCGGCTCCGAATCATCATAGTCAAAGAAGATGTTCTCTGACGCAATCGGAAGATCGCTGATATTGAGGCGATATCCCCATCCGGAGAAGCCTTTAACGTTGATCGGCTCAGGACTCTTTGCTCTAGCCCTCCTCAACCCTTCAGCGAGGATACGGAAGGCACCGATAATGGTCGATTTGCCCGCATTGTTGGGGCCTACCAAGACATTGAAATCTTGAAGGGCTATCTGAAAATTCTGGAACGCCTTGTATCGAGTGAATCGAGCACTTGTAATTCTTTGGGGCGCCATTCTGCAGGCCTTGTCCTCGCTGCGCTTCTTGCTGGTGAAAGCGAATACTCAGCATGTGAGCATCGCAATCGGTGGCCGGAAGCCTACGCGTATCACATGCGTTTGGCAATCGAGGGGAGATTGCCGCGCAACAACCGAGTCGGCGCTCGTCGCGTTGGCGGCAGATACGGTCATGCCTCCAATGTCATTGAATGCGACGATCGCTTTGGCCGAGGATTGACCGATGACGTGGCTTAAGGTAACGGCAAAAGTATCATCAGAAAGCTGCCATGGCCGTTGCGTACGTCATCGGGCGGTTCAGGGCACATCTGAGACGCCCGACGAAGTAGTCCACAGACAAATCGCCCAGCCGGTCTTGCGCGTTGGAGCATGCCAACCGGTGGTCAATCACAGGATCCGCATTCCCTAAGAAACCAGCCGTGGGCGATCGGACAAGGGCAGGCCGCAACCGGGTTTGCATTGCGCCGCTTGTGCGTGCATTTCGCCATCGGACGTAACACGACCGATGCGAGGCGCGTTAACATGAGCCATGCATCTCACCCTGCTCGTGCCCGGGCTTCTTTGGCCCCGCGAGATTCTGCGCGATACCACTTTCGACCTGCCCTTGCCGGCCCTCTCGACCCTGCTCGGCCGCGGTCGGCGCTCGCCGCTGCCCGGCGTCGACAGCTGGCTGGCACACGTGTTCGGCCTGCCGACGCCGCTGCCTGCCGCGCCGCTGCGGCTGCTCGGCGATGGCGGCGTTCCCGGCGACGGTGAATGGCTTTGTCTCGATCCCGTCCATTTGCGCATCGGCGAGCGTGCCGCGGTGGTCGACGCCCCGGCCAATCTTGCCCTCCGGCCCGACGAGGACGCCGCCCTGCGCGAATCCTTGCGGCCATTGATCGAGGGCGAACTCGTCGCTCCGATTCCCGGGCACTGGCATCTGAAGCTGCCGACGCCGGTGGCCATCGAAACCCTGACGCTCGATCAGGCCGTCGGCCGCCACGCCACGCCCGACCTGCCCGCCGGACCCGACGGCCCGCGCTGGCGGCGCCTGCTCGCCGAAGTGCAGCCAGTGCTGCACGCCCATGCCGTCAATCGTCGCCGCGAAGACGCCGGCCTGCCGACCGTCAACAGCCTTTGGCCCTGGGGAGCTGGGCGCATGCCGTCCGGCGCTCGGCATGCCTTCGACCGTCTGCTGGCTGACGAGCCGCTCCTGCGCGGGCTCGCCGTTGCGGCGGGCATCGAGACTCGCCCACTGCCGGCGCGATTCGCTCCCGAATGTGGCGCCACGCTCGCTCACTTCTCGCGCCTGGTCATGCCGGCCGCGAGCTTCGATGCAAGCACTTGGCGTGCGGCCTTGATGGCGCTGGAAGACGAGTGGCTGGCGCCAGCGCTCGCAGCATTGCGTTCCGGCGCCTGCCGGCAACTGACCTTGATCGCCGACGGTGATGGAGGCACTTTCAAGATCACCACGAACCGTCATGATCTCTGGCGCTTCTGGCGCAAACCGGTAACCCTCGCGGAGTTGCCGGCATGACCCGGATCATCGAACGGCCGGTGCCGACGCGCGCTGCGCTCACGCTCGAACAGGCCGGCCTGCACCCGCTGCTGGCCAGGCTCTACGCCGCACGCGGCATCAAGAGCCGCGACGAACTCGACACCCGCCTCACCGCCCTGTTGCCGCCCGATAGCCTGACCAATGCCGGCGCCGCGGCCGCGTTGCTGGCCGATGCGATCGCGGCGAAGAAGCGCATCCTCATCGTCGCCGACTACGACTGCGACGGCGCCACGGCCTGCGCGGTGGGCCTCCGCGCCCTGCGCCAGTTCGGTGCCACGGTGGACTACCTGGTGCCCAATCGATTCGATACCGGCTACGGCCTATCGCCTGAAGTGGTGCGACTGGCGGTGGCGAAGAAGCCCGACCTGATCGTCACCGTCGACAACGGTATCGCCAGCGTCGAAGGCGTCGCCGAGGCACGCCGGCTCGGTATCGCCACGCTGATCACCGACCACCACCTGCCGGGACCGGAGTTGCCCGCCGCCGAGGTGATCGTCAATCCCAACCAGCCGGGCTGCACCTTCCCCAGCAAGGCCATGGCCGGCGTCGGCGTCATGTTCTACGTCATGCTGGCGTTGCGTGCCGAACTGCGCCGGCGCGGCGCTTTCGCGGGCCGGACGGAACCGAACCTCGGCGATCTGCTCGACCTCGTCGCCTTGGGCACCGTTGCCGACGTCGTGCCGCTCGACAGGAACAACCGTGTCCTGGTTGCCCAGGGCCTCGCCCGCATCCGCGAAAACCGCATGCAGCCAGCCTTACGGGCCCTGCTCAGCATCGGCGGCCGCGACTACGTGCGCGCCGCCACTTTCGATCTCGGCTTCGTCACCGGCCCGCGCATCAATGCCGCCGGGCGACTGGCCGACATGGCGCTGGGCATCGAGGCCCTGATCACCGACGATCCGGCACGCGCCCTCAACATCACCAGCCAGCTCGATGCCATCAACCGCGAACGGCGCACCATCGAGGCCGACATGCGCGAGGCCGCCGACATCCTGCTCGAAGACCTGGACGCCGAAAACCGCGCCAGCATCACCCTGTTCGATCCCGACTGGCACCAGGGCGTCGTCGGCATCCTGGCCGGCCGCGTGAAAGAACAGTTGCATCGGCCGACCTTCGCCTTCGCACGCGGCAAGGACGGCCTGGTCAAGGGTTCCGGCCGCTCGATCCAGGGCCTGCATTTGCGCGATGCACTGGATCTGGTCGCCAAGCGCCGGCCTCATCTGCTAAAGCGCTTCGGCGGCCACGCCGCCGCCGCCGGCGTCACGCTCGAGGAGGACAATCTGGCGGAATTCGAAGCGACCTTCGAGGCCGTCGCGCGCGAACTGATCCCGCCCGCCGAACTGAAGCGGACGCTGGAAACCGACGGCCCGCTCGAAGCCGGCTATCGCAGCATCGAGATCGCGCGCATGCTGCAAGCCGAGATCTGGGGCCAAGGCATGCCGGCACCCCTGTTCGCCGACACCTTCGAGGTGGAAAGCCAGCGGCTGCTGAAGGACAAGCACCTCAAGCTGACCCTGCGCCAGGGCGGCGCCCGCTTCGACGCCATCCGCTTCAACTGCGCCGATCCGGCGCCGGCACGGGTTCAGGCTGCCTACAAGCTCGACGTCAACGACTGGAACGGTCTCGCCAGCCTGCAACTGCTCATTGAACATCTTGAGCCGGCGGTATAATTCCGCTATTCCCATCAGGAACCGCCATGGAAGCCGAACGCATCAACAGCCTCGCCAATCTGCTCGCCGACATCGCCCAGCGCGAGACCGAACTGCGGAGGTATCTTTGACTTCGACGCCAAGGCGCTGAAGCTCGAAGAAGTCACCCGCGCCAGCGAAGACCCGAGCGTCTGGAACGACGCCGAGCGCGCCCAGGCCCTGGGCCGCGAGAAGAAATCCCTCGAAGGCGTCGTCGTCACGCTGCGCGACATCGCCCAGGAACTGGCCGACACGCGCGAACTGTTCGATCTCGCCCGCGCCGAAGACGACGAGGACACGCTGATGTCGGTCGAGAGCGACGTCGCAGGCATCGAGCGGCGCGTCGCCGACCTCGAATTCCGGCGCATGTTCGCCAATCCGGCCGACCCGAACAATTGTTTCGTCGACATCCAGTCCGGCGCCGGCGGCACCGAGGCGCAGGACTGGGCAGCCATGCTGCTGCGCATGTACCTGCGCTATTGCGAACGCAAGGGTTTCGGCGTCGAAGTGCTGGAACAGTCCGACGGCGAAGTGGCCGGCATCAAGACCGCCGCGCTGAAAGTCACCGGCGACTATGCCTACGGCTACCTGCGCACGGAAACCGGCATCCACCGCCTGGTGCGCAAGTCGCCCTTCGATTCCAACGCCCGCCGCCACACGAGTTTCTGTTCGGTGTTCGTCTACCCGGAGGTCGACGACTCCATCGTGGTCGACATCAACCCGGCCGACGTGCGCGTGGATACCTTCCGCGCCAGCGGCGCCGGCGGCCAGCACATCAACAAGACCGACTCCGCCGTGCGCCTGACGCACGTCCCCAGCGGCATCGTCGTCCAGTGCCAGAACGACCGCTCGCAGCACCGCAACCGCGCCGAGGCCTGGGCGATGCTGAAGTCGCGTCTCTACGAGGCCGAGATCAGGAAGCGCCAGAGCGAGCAGCAGAAGCTGGAAGACTCCAAGACCGACATCGGCTGGGGCCACCAGATCAGGAGCTACGTGCTCGACCAGTCGCGCATCAAGGATCTGCGCACCAACGTCGAGGTCGGCAACACCCAGTCGGTACTCGACGGCGATCTCGACGATTTCATCCAGGCCAGCCTCAAGCAGGGCGTTTAAGGAAGCGACATGAACAACGAAAACCCGGCGCCGCAACAGGACGACAACCACATCATCGCGGAACGGCGCGCCAAGCTGGCCGAGTGGCGGCAAAGCGGCAAAGCCTACCCGAACGACTTCCGGCGCGAGAATCTCGCCGGGCGGCTGGACGAACTTTACGGCAACAAGGAGCGCGAGGATCTGGAAGTCCCGTCGATCGCCGTCAAGGTCGCCGGCCGCATCATGCTGAAGCGCGTCATGGGCAAGGCCAGCTTCGTCACCATCCAGGATCTGTCGGGCCGCATCCAGCTCTACGTCACCCGCGACGGCGTCGGCGAAGAACGCTACAACGAGTTCAAGCGCTGGGACCTGGGCGACATCGTCGGTGCCGTCGGCACCCTGATGAAGACCAAGACCGGCGAACTGACCGTGAACTGCTCCGAGATCCGCCTGCTGTCGAAGGCGCTGCGGCCGCTGCCGGAGAAGTTCCACGGCCTCTCCGACGTCGAGCAGAAGTATCGGTGCCGCTACCTCGACCTCATCACCAACGAACAGACGCGCCTCACCTTCGTCGCCAGGAGCCGCATGATCGGCGCGATCCGTAGCTACATGACCGAGCACGGCTTCCTCGAAGTGGAGACGCCGATGATGCATCCGATCCCCGGCGGTGCCTCGGCCAAGCCGTTCACCACGCACCACAATGCGCTCGACATGCAGCTCTACCTGCGCATCGCGCCCGAGCTCTACCTCAAGCGGCTGGTGGTCGGCGGCTTCGAGAAGGTGTTCGAGGTGAACCGCAATTTCCGCAACGAGGGCCTGAGTCCGCGCCACAACCCCGAATTCACGATGATGGAGTTCTACGAGGCCTACGCCGACTATCGCAGCCTGATGAACTTCACCGAGGGTCTGATCCGACAGGCGGCGCGCGAGGCGCTCGGCACCGAGTCTTTCGCCTACCAGGGCCGCACGCTCGATCTCTCCAAGCCTTTCCGGCGCATGACCACGGTCGAGGCCATCCACTACCACCACCCCGGCTACAGCGTCACCAACCTCACCGACGCCGGCTGGCTGCGCCAGAAGCTGGCCGACCTCAAGGTCGAGGTCAAGCCCAACGCCGGCCTCGGCACCTTGCAGATGCAGTTGTTCGAGGAAACCACCGAGGCCGAGCTGTGGGAGCCGACCTTCATCATCGACTACCCGACCGAGGTGTCGCCGCTGGCGCGCCGCTCCGACAGCAACCCGGATGTCACCGAGCGTTTCGAGCTCTACATCGTCGGTCGCGAGATCGCCAACGGCTTTTCGGAACTCAACGATCCCGAGGACCAGGCCGCGCGCTTTCTCGAACAGGCCAAGGCCAAGGACGCCGGCGACGAGGAGGCGATGTACTACGACGCCGACTACATCCGCGCGCTCGAATATGGCCTGCCGCCGACCGGCGGTTGCGGCATCGGCATCGACCGGCTGGTGATGCTGCTGACCGATTCGCCGTCCATTCGAGACGTCATACTGTTCCCGCAAATGCGCTCCGAGTGATGCGCCTGCTGCGCTTGGCCTGGCGTCGTTGCTCGGCGTCTTGCATAGCGCTGCTATGCGGCGGCACCTCGCGCCTGGCCAGACCGGCGCTCGCGATGGCGCATCGCAACCGTGGCCTATAAGGCAATCACGCCTGCCCAGCTCGCGTTCGCGGCAGACGGCACTCCCTTCTCGCCGGCTTACGACGACATCTACCACTCCGCCGACGGCGGGCTCGAACAGGCGCGCCATGTCTTTCTCGGCGGCAACAATTTGCCCGCCGCCTGGCGCGCCCGCGAACGTTTCGTCATTTGTGAGACCGGCTTCGGCCTCGGACTCAACTTTCTCGCGACCTGGCAGGCCTGGCGTGACGATCCGCAGCGCAGCCAGCACCTGCATTTCGTCTCGGTCGAGAAGCTTCCGTTCCGGCGCGAGGATCTTGCCCGCCTGCATCTGCGCTGGCCCGAACTGGCGGATGTTTCCGCGGCGCTGGTGCGCGACTGGCCGCTGCCTGTTCCCGGCCTGCACCGGCTGCATTTCGACGATGACCGGGTGACGCTGACGCTCGCACTCGGCGACGCGCTCGAGCTGCTGCCGAACATGCAGGTCGGCGCCGACGCGCTGTATCTCGACGGTTTCTCGCCGGCGAAGAATCCCGAACTGTGGTCGCACAAACTCGTCGCCGCGCTGGCGAAGCTGGCTGCGCCGGGCGCCACCTGCGCCACATGGTCGGTCGCCGGCTCGGTGAAGGAACATCTCGCCAAGGCCGGTTTCGACGTGGCGAAGCGCCCGGGTTTCGGCGCCAAGCGGGAAATGCTCGTCGGCCGGACGGCGGGCGAGCGAAGCAGCAGTACCGCCGTTGATCGGCGCGTGGTCGTCATCGGCGCCGGCGCCGCCGGTGCCTCGGCTGCGAACCGGCTTGCGGCACGTGGCTATGAGGTCACGGTGATCGAGCGCGCGGCGCAACCGGGTGAAGGCGCCTCCGGCAACAAGGCCGGCGTGTTCCGGCCGCTGCCCTCGCTCGACGACGCCAAACTGTCGCGCCTGCTGCGCGCCTGTTTCCTCTATGGACGGCGTCATATCGCCAAGCTGTCCGGCGTGCGCTTCGGCATTACCGGCGCGCTGCAACTGGCGCGCGACGCAAAGCACGAGGACATCCAGCGGCGCGTCGTCGAAACGCAGGCCGCGCCGGCGGAACTGGTGCGCTTCGTCGACCGCGACGAAGCCGCACAACTGGCCGGTTGGCCGGTCGCCATCGGCGGCTGGTGGTTCGAAACCGCGGGCTGGATCAACCCGCCGTCACTATGTCGCGCAAATCTCTCGGCAATCGCCGTACGTTACGGAGTCAGCGTCGAGCGCATCGAGAAATCGGCACAGGGGTTTTGGCAGTTGCTGGATGCCGACGGCGAACTGATCGCCGAGGCGCCCATTGTCGTTCTTGCCAACGGCATCGACGCGCCCCGATTGGTGCCGGGCCCACCGATACGTATCGGCCGCGGCCTCGTATCGCACTTGCCCGAGGACGCGGTGCCGCCGTTCAACATCGTCGCCACCCGCAACGGCTATGTCACGCCGGCGGTCGACGGCATCCATTGCGCCGGCGCCACCTTGAACGCCGACGACACGGAACCAAATGCGCGTCTCGCCGATCACATCGAGAACCTGCAACGCCTGCACGCCATTCTTCCCGATTATGCAAAGAACCTCGATCCAGCGAAGCTCAAGGGCCGTGTCGGCTTCCGGCCGATGTCGCCCGACCGGCTGCCCATCGTCGGCGCATTGGCTGAACCGGGCCTTTGGACCATCAACGGCTTCGGCGCGCGCGGCCTGGTCTGGGCTTCGCTCTGCGGCGAACTGCTGGCGGCGCAGATCACCGGCGAGCCTTTGCCCGTGGAACAGGACCTGGCGCTGGCGCTCGATCCGGGCCGGTTCGACAGGCGAAGACAATCGAAAGTGTAAGAATTCTTTGCCGCAGTCTGCGAGGGTCTACACTTGAACGTTGTGGTGAGTTGAATCCAGAAAACACGAGAGGACAACATGGAAACCAAATCCGGTCGCTTGCACCCCCTGATCGCCGTCGCCGCCATCTCGGTAACGCTTGCCTCCCTGGCGGCCGTTGCCGTTCTCACCGGCGTAATGCCGGGAACGCGGGCCGAGTCGGCGTCGGGCACCCAGTCGGCCACCCAGATCGCTGCGACGCAACCATCCCCAACGGCTGCCGAAGCGGCGACCACAGCAGTCGCGCCGCCACCGGCCGCGACCAAGGAAACCGCCGCAGTGCCCTTGGAAGGCCGGGTCGTTCATCGCACCGGAACCAGGCATCGCGCCGCTGAAACGCAACCCGCCGCGGTGCCGCCGATAGCTGCCAACGAGCCGCCGGCCGCCGTGCCTGCCCCCCCGCCGCCGCCGGCCTGCCCGAACTGCGGCACGATTGAATCCGTACGCCAAGTCGTTGAGGAGGGCCAGGGTACCGGGCTAGGCGCAGTTGCCGGCGGTGTGCTTGGCGGCGTGCTTGGCCACCAGATCGGACGAGGCCGCGGCAACGATGCCGCTACAGTGCTCGGCGCCGTCGGCGGTGCGGTTGCGGGACACCAGATCGAGAAATCGCAGCGCAAGTCGGTACATTACGACATCACGGTACGCATGGATGACGGCGGCTACCAGACCATCAAATCCCAGGAACAACCGGCCTGGCATGAGGGCGATCGCGTCAGGGTGGTGAACGGCGCGCTCGTCTCCGCAGGTCAAACGTACTGATCGAGTCGACGCAACACCTCGTCACGCCCCAGTACCTCCAGGACGGCATCGATGGACGGTGACTGGGGCTGACCCAGCAAGGCAACGCGCAAGGGAATCGCCACCTGCGGCATCTTCAGCGCGCAGGCCGCCAGAGTGTCCTTCATCGCCTGGCTGATCGCCGGCTTCTCCCATGAACAGGCCGACAACCGTTCGCGCAGCACGCTCAGCGCTGCACGCGCATTCTCGGTCAGATGGGTCGCGATCAGCTCCGCGCTCGGATGCACATGCACGCAGAACGGCTCCAGCGCATCCGCAAGTTCGTTGAGGTTGCCGACGCGATCCTTGTACAGCGCGACCACTTTCTCCAGCGGCGCGCCCGCTTCCGGATCGACGCCGCGCTTGGCCAGGCGCCGTGCCGTCTCGCCGGCGAGACGGGCATCGTCCGCCAGCTTGAGATAGTGCTGGTTGAGCCAGTTCAGTTTCTCGGTATTGAACTGCGCCGCCGACGAAGTGATGTGATCGAGGTCGAACCATTGGATGAACTGTTCCATGGTGAACACTTCATCGTCGCCGTGCGACCAACCCAGGCGGGCAAGGTAATTGAGCACCGCTTCCGGCAGGTATCCATCCTCGTCGTACTGCATCACCGACACGGCACCGTGGCGTTTCGACAGCTTGGTGCCATCGTCGCCAAGAATCATCGACAGGTGCGCATACTGAGGCACCTGCGCATTCAGTGCCTTGAGCAGGTTGATCTGGCGCGGCGTGTTGTTCACGTGATCATCACCGCGGATGACGTGCGTGATGCGCATGTCCCAGTCGTCGACGACTACGCAGAAGTTGTAGGTCGGCGTGCCGTCGGCGCGGGCAATGATGAAATCATCCAGCTCGGCATTGGCGATCTCGATCCTTCCCTTGACCAGATCGTCCCACGCAACCACACCTTCGCCGGGATTGCGGAACCGCACCACGGGCGCCACGCCGGTCGGCGCTGAGGGCAACGGCTTGCCCCGCTCGGGACGCCAGCGGCCGTCGTAGCGCGGCTTTTCCTTCCTCGCCATCTGCGCTTCGCGCAGTTGCTCGAGTTCTTTGGGCGAGGTATAGCAATGGTAGGCCGCCCCGCTCGCCAGCAGGTGCGCGATCACCTCCTTGTAGCGCTGCATCCGCTGCATCTGGTAGTACGGTCCCTCGTCGTGATCGAGGTGCAGCCACGCCATGCCGTCGAGAATCGCCTGCACGGCTTCGGGCGTCGAGCGCGCGACGTCGGTGTCCTCGATGCGCAGGATGAACGTACCCTGGTGGCGACGCGCATAGGCCCAGGCAAACAAGGCGGTGCGGGCGCCGCCGATGTGCAGATAACCGGTGGGGCTGGGAGCAAAGCGGGTGCGGACAGTCATGGCGCGATGGCGGATGGATTTGTTATTGGAGGACGCATTTTACCGGTTTGCCGTTTGACCCGGCCGCGCCGAATGTGGTTAAATGCGCGCCTCCGCAGCATGGGCGGTTAGCTCAGCGGTAGAGCACTGCCTTCACACGGCAGGGGTCACTGGTTCGATCCCAGTACCGCCCACCAGGAAGCAAACGAAAAGGCCACCCGCGGGTGGCCTTTTCGTAGTCCATCGACGGACGCCCCAGTAACGAAAAAGGCCCGCTTGTGGCGGGCCTTTCATCCGGATGGAATCCGGGAATTACTTCTTCTTCGCAGCCTTCTTGCCGGCGACGGAGGCCTTGAAGGCAGCGCCGGCGGTGAAGCGCGGAACCGTCGTGGCGGCAATCTTCAGCTTCTCGCCGGTCTTGGGATTCACACCGGTGCGGGCAGCGCGCTTGGCAGCCTTGAATGTGCCGAAGCCGACGAGCGTCACGGAATCATTCTTGGAGACAGCCTTGACAACGGCGCCAATCATGGAGGAAAGGGCCTTTTCGGCGGCGGCTTTGCTGATACCGGCTTCCTTGGCGGCCACTTCGATCAGTTCAGACTTGTTCACGCGGGTACCTCCTTATGGTTGATCGATGATAGATGAGGCTAAGAGCCGGAAGAATTGTACTGCCGATTTCGCTGACGTAAAGCCCTTTTGCAGGCGGTCCGATATTTTTTTTCGTTATAGCGCGCGTCGTGATGCGGATTCGCAACGGTCGTCGAGCGCCGACCCGGACTAAGCAAAGGCGGCATGGAAGCAAGCATATGTGCGTTCGACCACCTGAGTTTCTTCTTCAAGTCTTCCCACTAGTTCTCTCCTTATAATCGGTTTTCAATGAATCGCATCCTGCCAATCGCCGTCCTCGTCCTGCAATTGCTGTTCCCGCTCTCAGCGCAGGCAGCGGGATCGCCACTCTCTTCCGATCCCTTGTTCGGCACCACGCTGACCGATCTCGCCGACCGTCCAGCGGCACTGGCCGGGTTCCGCGGCAGGCCACTGGTAATCAACTTCTGGGCTCGGTGGTGTCCGCCCTGCATCGACGAAATCCCCGACCTCATCGGTGCGCGAGCCAGGTTCAAGGCCCGCGGGCTTGAAGTGATCGGGCTCGCCGTCGAGGACAGCACCATCTCGGTGCGCGAGTTCGCCAGCAGTCACCATATGGATTACCCCGTGCTGCTCACCAAGGACAAGGGATTCGCGCTGATGCAGGCGCTGGGCAACACCGCGGCCGGTCTTCCGTATACGCTTGTGCTCGACCGACACGGCAACGTGGTCGCCAGGAAGATGGGGCGGATGTCGAAGTCCGAGATGGAAACCGCCTTCGCCGCCGCACTCAACTGATCGGAGATTCGCAATGCCCCCGATGGAACCGAGCCTCGCCGCACTGTCGAATCCCGTATTGCGCTACTTCGCGGCCACGCGGCCGGCCTTCCTCTCGGTCACTTTCGTCGGCGTCCTGATCGGGCTTGCCGCCGCCGTGCATGGCGGCGTTCACCTCGATGCGGCAGAAGCCACGTTGACCATGTTCTTCGCCCTCGTCGCCCACGCCGGCGCCAATGTCATCAACGACTACTACGACGCCAAGAGCGGCTGCGATGCCGCCAACACGGACCGCGTGTTCCCGTTCACCGGCGGCAGCCGCTTCGTTCAGAACGGTGTACTGACGTTGCGAGCCACCGGCATCTTCGGCTATGGCCTGCTGGCGATGGTCATTCCGGCCGGACTCTGGCTCACCGCTCACAGCGCGCCCGGGCTGATCTGGATTGGCCTCGCCGGGCTCGCTGTCGGTTGGGCTTACTCGGCGCCGCCGCTGAAACTGCAAAGTCGCGGGCTGGGTGAAATCGGGATCACCGCAGGCTGGCTGCTGGTCGTGGTGGGCAGCGACTTCGTGCAACGCCGCGTTTTCGATTTCGCGCCAGTCGCCGCCGGCCTCGGCTTCGCGCTGCTGGTCGCGAATGTTCTCTACATCAACCAGTTTCCCGACGTGCGCGCCGATCGGCTTGCCGGCAAGCGCACGCTGGTCGTCCGCCTCGGTGTCGGGAGTGCGCGCTGGGGCTACGCGGTAATCGGCGCGCTGTGTTACGGGTGGGTGCTGGCGATGGTGCTGGTCGGCCGCCTGCCGCAGCTTGCCCTGGCATCGCTCATTCCTGCGGCAGCCAGCCTTGCCGCCATGAATGTCCTTCGCCGTCACGCCGGCGAACCGCAGGCGCTGGCGCCGGCGATCAAGATGACCATCCTTGCCGCCGCACTGCACGGCCTGCTTCTGGCCGCGGCGCTGGCTTTCACTGCGCTCTGAGAACGATCAAATCCCGTCAAGCGCCCGCCGGGCAACGGCGATAAGCGCATCAGGAGTAGCCGCACCGGCAGCAAACACAATCCGTTGTCGTTGTCCGGACAGCCATAGATCGATACCGAAACTGTCGATGCCGAGGAGATCGGCGCCGACGGACATGGCCGGCGTCAGCGCATCGAGCGCGTCGCGTTCCTGCGCCAGCGTGAGCCGACAGGCATCGGTCAAGCGCTCGCCGGCCAGCCAGGCCGCCTGGCCAAAGCCGCCGATAATCCGCGCCTGGAGCGGTTCCATCCTGTAGAAACGAAAATCGCCGAGTTGCAGGAAATCCGCTGCTTTCGGTTGATAGCGCAGGTAGCGCTCGATCAGGAGCGGATCAGGTTCCAGCAGTTTGACCGGCCCGATCAGTGTCGCCCGCGCCATGTCGCCGTCTTGCGCCGGCATGTGCACCAGCAGGCTCGCCCGAGCATCCGTGGCCAGGTTCTGCGTGTGTTCGGCCAGCCGCGAAATCAACAGGATCGGCCGATGCCGCTCGTCGGTGGCAAACGGCAGCGCCGACGCGAACGGATAACCGGGCGCTGCCACGGAATGCGTCGCCAGCGCGGCGTCGGTGCAACGGTGCAGCAGATCGATGAGGACATTCAGGCGGGGCAGCATGACTCTGCCATTCTAACCGCTATGGTTGCAGCGCGTTTGCCGAAAGGGCAGACTCTGTATCCCGTTCAAGCATCAACGGAACAGACAACGGAGGAAACGCTCCATGCATCCACCACTGCCCGCACCAGCGCTCGACCAGATCTTCCGCACCGCCCGCACGCATAACGGCTTCGCCCTCGAACCGGTCGGCGATGAAACCCTGCACGCTCTGCATGACCTGATGAAATGGGGGCCAACCAGCGCCAACTGCTGCCCGGCGCGCATCGTCTTCGTCCGTACCCGCGAAGCCAAGGAGAGGCTGCGTCCGGCTTTGATGCCGGGCAACGTGGACAAGACCATGGCCGCACCGGTGACGGCGCTGATCGGCCGCGATCTCGATTTCCACGAACACCTGCCGCGGCTGTTTCCCCATGCCGACGCGAAGAGCTGGTTCGCCGGCAAGGAGGCCTTCATCGCCCACACCGCCATGCTCAATGCCTGCCTCCAGGGCGCCTACCTGATCGTCGCCGCACGTTCGCTGGGCCTCGATTGCGGGCCGATGTCCGGCTTCGATTCCGCAATTGCCGATGCAGCCTTCTTCGCCGGCACCCACATCAAGTCCTTCATGCTGGTGAACCTTGGTCACGGCGATCCGTCGAAGGTCTACCCGCGCAGCCCGCGTTTCGAGTTCAACGAGGTCTGCCGAATCGAATAGGAGACTTCCATGTCCATGACCATCACTTCGTCGGCCTTCGGCGATCAAGGGGAAATCCCCGCCCGCTACACCTGCCAGGGCGATGACTGCTCGCCGCCGCTCTCCTGGAGCGGCGTTCCGGCCGGCACCAGGAGCCTGGTGCTGATCATCGACGACCCCGACGCACCCGATCCGGCAGCACCGAAAATGACCTGGGTGCACTGGCTGCTCTATAACCTGCCACCCGAAACCACCGGACTGGCGGAAGCCGTGCGCACGCTGCCGGCCGGCACGCTCGAAGGTATCAACGACTTCAAGCGCACCAGCTACGGCGGCCCCTGCCCACCCATCGGCCGCCACCGCTATTTCCACAAGATCTACGCACTCAACGTGGTGCTGTCCGATCTTCGCAAGCCGACAAAACCGGCGCTGGAGAAAGCGATGACGGGCCATGTGCTGGCACAGGCGCAACTGATGGGCACCTGCCAGAAACACCGCTGATGGACAGAACCGAGCGCTTCTACAAGATCGACCAACTGCTTAACGACCGCGGATCGGCGAGCTTCGATGAAATCCAAAGCGCGCTGGAGATCTCGCGGGCAACGCTCAAGCGCGACTTCCAGTATCTGCGCGACCGGCTCAACGCGCCCATCGTCTACGACCGCGAGGCCAACGGCTACCGCTTCGAGGCGCGCAGCGGCAAGACGCCGCGTTTCGAATTGCCCGGCCTCTGGTTCAACGCCTCGGAAATCCATGCCCTGCTGATGATGCAGAACCTGCTGGCCGAAGTGCAGCCGGGCCTGCTCGGTCCGCAGATCGCACCTTTGCAGACGCGCCTGAAGAGCCTGCTCGGCAGCCGCGACGACGCACCGGAGGAAGTCACGCGGCGCATACGCATCGTGCATGCCGCCAAGCGCCGCAGCGAGCTCAAGTACTTCGAGCCCATCGCCTCATCGCTGGTCAAGCGCCGGCGCCTGTTCATCCGCCACTGGAACCGCGGCCGCAACGAGGAGACCGAACGCGAGGTGTCGCCGCAGCGCCTGGTCTTCTACCGCGACAACTGGTATCTCGATGCCTGGTGCCATCTGCGCGACGAGATCCGCAGCTTCGCCGTCGACGCCATCCGCCATGCCACCGCCCTGGAACGCAAGGCCAGGGAAGTGCCGGCGAAGCAGCTCGACAACGTGCTCGGTGCCGGCTACGGCATCTTCTCGGGCAGGAACGTCCAGTGGGCGAAACTGCGTTTCAGCGCCGCCGCCGCGCGCTGGGTGGCCGCCGAGCAATGGCACCCGCAGCAGCGTGCGTCCACGGATGCCGAGGGCCGCTACCTGCTGGAGATTCCGTATTCGAACCCGACCGAACTGATCATGGACATCCTGCGCCATGGGTCCGGCGTCGAGGTGCTGGGGCCGGCGCAATTGCGCCGCGCCGTGCGCGAGGAGATCGCCCGAACGCTTGAGAACTACGGCTAGAACAGGCTGGCGACGAAGCGGTCGCGCTGCTGCAGCCGCGCCAGCCCGCGCGCCACCTCGCCGGTGGCGCCAAGTTCGGCGGCGTGGTGGAGGAAGGTTCCCAACGCGCGATCGAGCGAGTAGTCCGTCTCCATCCATTCGTGCCGGAAGTCGTCAAACGTCAAGGTGCAGGCGGAGAGCTTGCCGGAACTCATGGGCACCAGCGTGACCCTGGTACCGTCGTTGCGAATGACGATGGCAGTGGTGCGGTGATTGTTGGTGACGACCATGCGGCCCAGTCTAGAACCGCGGCCGGGAAACAAAACCCGCGAACAGGCGGCAACATGGGTCGCTGTTTGACCGAAAATCCCCGATGGCTGGTGAAAATTCCGCGCTGGGGCTACCATAGCGGCCATGGAGCCAGCCAACGACGAACCCGGCAACCTGCGCGCACAGCTTCAGGAATTGCGCGTCGAACACCGCGACCTCGACGAGGCCATCGACCGTCTCGAGAGCGTACCGCCCCACGACGAGCTGCTGTTGCGACGGTTGAAGAAGCGCAAGCTGCACCTGAAGGACCGCATCGCGCAGATCGAGCGTTTGCTCGAACCCGACATCCTCGCCTGAGCTTGAGCAGCGCAATCGAAGCCAATGCGCCGCTGGTGTTCATCCACGGTGCCCAGCAGGACGGCTTCTGCTGGGCGGCGCTCGCCCGGCGCCTTGCCAGGACCGATCGG
This sequence comes from Rhodocyclaceae bacterium, assembly GCA_041480065.1. Classification (GTDB taxonomy): domain Bacteria; phylum Pseudomonadota; class Gammaproteobacteria; order Burkholderiales; family Rhodocyclaceae; genus Fen-999. The sequence goes on along the minus strand of JBGOZF010000039.1, from coordinate 6,470 downwards.
CGCGTCCTGACGCCTGACCTGCCGGGGCACGGCGGAAACCACGCAGCGCCGCTGACCAGCGTCGAGAAGCTTGCCGACTGGCTGCTGGCCTGGCTTGACGCCCAGGGTATCGGCCGCGCGGCACTGATCGGCCACAGTCTCGGCTCGCTGATCGCCCTCGAAGCCGCCGCGCGCCAAGCACAACGCATTCGCAGACTGGCTCTGCTCGGCACCGCCGCGCCCATGCGCGTCGCCGCGCGACTGCTGGAAACCGCCGTTGCCAATCCCGCCAAGGCCATGGCGTCGGTGAATCGCGGCTCGCACTCGGTGCGCGGCTGGCTCGCCGCGCCCTCGCCCGTCGGCCTGTGGTCGCCGGGCCTGAACCTGCGGATGATGGAACGGCAGCGGCCGGCACTTCTGGCGATCGGTCTTTCCGCCTGCAACGACTATGCGGGCGCGCTCGACGCCGCCGGCCGCGTGCGCTGCCCGACGCTGATCGTCACAGGCAGCGAAGACCGCATGACACCGCCTGCCGCCGCGGAAGCACTGATCGAGCGGCTCGCCGATGTACGCGTCGCCCGCCTGCCGGGTGTCGGCCACGCCTTCATGACCGAAGCACCGGAAGCGCTCGCCAAAGCGCTGGAGGAGTTTCTTTCCTGATGCAGCCCCAGCACCGCAATGTCGCGCTGCTCGCACTCTGCCAGGGCCTGCTGCTGACCAACGGCGTCACGCTGGTCGCCGTCAACGGCCTTGTCGGCTTGCGCCTCGCCGGCGATCCCCGCCTCGCCACCCTGCCGCTCACCGCCTACGTTCTCGGCGCCGCGCTGACCACCTTGCCGGCCGCCTTCCTGATGAAGCATCGCGGCCGCCGCGCCGGCTTCATGACCGGATCGAGCCTCGGCATCCTCGGCGGCCTGCTCGGCGCGCTGGCCGTCTGGCAGCAAAGCTTCGGGCTGCTCTGCCTGGGCACGATGTTCTCGGGCAGCTACAACGCCTTCGGCCAGCAATACCGCTTCGCCGCCGCCGACGCCGCCGAGCTCACGTGGAAGAGCAAGGCGATCTCGCTGACGCTGGCCGGCGGCATACTCGGCGGCGTCATCGGCCCCGAGCTTTCCAAGCACACGCGCGAACTGGTGCAGCCAACCTTCATGGCCACCTACGCAACGCTGGCCGGCTTCGCTTTCCTGTCGCTGCTGATCGTCAGCCGCCTGCAGATCCCGGCGCTGAGCAGCGCGCAACAGCACGCGCCGGGGCGACCGATGCGAGAGATCGCGCGCCAGCCGGCCTTTATGGTCGCCGTGCTGGCGGCCGCCTGCGGCTACGGCGTCATGAACCTCCTGATGACCGCGACGCCGCTCGCCATGGACATGTGCCAGCATCCGTTTTCCGACACCGCCTTCGTGCTCGAATGGCACGTGATCGGCATGTTCGCGCCGTCATTCTTCACCGGCAATCTGATCAAGCGCTGGGGCGTGCTCAACGTGCTCGGGCTCGGCGCCATGCTGATGTTCGTCTGCATCGGCGTCGCCCTCGCCGGCACTTCCGTGATGCATTTCTGGTGGGCGCTCGTACTGCTCGGCGTCGGCTGGAATTTCCTCTACATCGGCGGCACCACGCTCCTGACCGAAACCTACCGGCCGGAAGAGAAGGCCAAGGTGCAAGGCAGCAACGACTTCCTGGTCTTCGCCGTGCAGGGCATCACCTCACTGTCTTCAGGCGTGCTCATCACGCGCGCAGGTTGGGAGACGCTGAACTACTGGGCGATTCCGGCCGTCTCGATCACGGCGGCGGCGACCGGGTTCTGGTGGCTGCTCAGGCGCAAGCCCTGAGCAGCAAGCGGCTCAGATGCGGATTCTTCGCAGGTAGTCCCGGGTGCGCCTGATCCGGTGCAGGACGTATCGCGTCTGGAGGTAGACCAGCACCACTGCGGTCAGCGCGAACCACCACCAGTCCCCTTGATACTCGATGGCGAAGCCGACGATCGCCAGGCACCCTAACACCGCGACCACGATCGGCACCAGGGACGAACCGGCCTTGGCGAGGAACCACATCCGGCGCGAGTTCAGAACCGGCACCACCAGCGAATCGTGGCTGAGTTCGAAATAGTCGCCGGCAGTGGTCTGGTCGCGGCGCAGCAGGCGGCTCTCGACCAGCGCCTGGAGGGTCTTCGGCTTGACCCCGGTCAGCCGCTCGATCTCCGACTCCTCCAGGCGCAGGCGGCGGCCGTGCGGACTGATCAGGTACTCGCTGCACAAGTCGCGCACGCAGCGGCGCTGGAAGAACGGCAGCGCCAGCAGCTGGGCCTGGTAGAAACTGCTGAGCACCCTGCGCAGCCTCCGCTCGCCGCCGATGTCTTTCAGGCCGACGACCACCTCGCCGCTTGCCTCGGCCTGTGCGGTGCGCGCGATGCCCTCGATGTGCTGGCAGACCAGTTGGAGCTGGAACGGCTCGATGCTGCTCGCCGCCCTTCTTGCCGTCTGGTCCGAGCGCTGTTCAAGGAAATCCAGCACGGCGTCCCGGCAAGGCCCGTTGATCGAGAAGGGGCGGGTCAGCAGTGCGCTGTCTTCGTCGCGCGTCGGCTCGACCAGGGCTTGCTGGGCCTGTTGGCGATCCATCGGCAGTAGGCGGAAGCGCTCGTTGAGGATTTCGGGAATGCGATCGGAAAGATCGTCCAGATTGGCGAGAAAATCCTCGCGAATACCAATCAGGATGCGAATCAGTGGCGGCGAATCCTGCATCGGCCGGCCGTCCGCCAGTTTCGAGCCGGCGTACGCCTCCGCGTTCGGCGGCACGCCGCGCGCCAGGCACGAGAACTGATCGACGAATGCCTCGCGCTGGACTTCGTCGTACAGGGTGAACAGCTCCTCGAACTGGTCGAGGATCAGGACCGGAACCATCAGCACGTCGCCGATCCAGAACTCAGCCGTCTTGAAGAACAGCCACAGGCTGTCGGTCTTGCCGGGAACGTATTCGATATTCTGCTCGCGGCAGCGATTGGCGATGTCGTGGTAGATGGACCCGAGCACGCCGGCCTCGCGGTCGTTGACCCTGACCGAGAGCGGCAGGAAGCCCTCGTCGCGCAGCCGCTGCGAGATGCCGGCGTTGATGAGCGACGTCTTGCCCAGGCCCGAGCGCGCGAACAGCACCGTCAGCCGGTTCGCCATCACCTGGTGGCAGAGGGAGACGCGCTCGCGGTCGCGGCCGAAAAACAGCTTGCGGGAAAGCGGATCGTCGGCGAACGGCTGGGCGCCGGGATAGCGGGTGACGGTGGTATCGGCCATCGCTCAGCGACTCCGGAGCTGGAAGTCGCGCACCAGCAGCCGGGCGATGTCGGCGACATCCTCGCCCAGCAACTCGGGGCGCAGAGGCATCTGCTGGAACTTGGCAAGGTCCGCCAGCCCCTCTTCCGGTGCCAGCCCGCACACCCCCAGCGGCACGATGAACTTGGTACCGCGGAAATACTTCTGGCGATCCAGCAGGACATCGACTTCCTTGTTCACGTACCCGATCTGCTTGTTCGCGAGATTCCTGCTGTTCAGGATGAGGGCATAGTCCGTGGCCTGGATTCTCTGCTCCAGCTTGGAGTTCCATTCCTCGCCGCCTTCCAGGCATTCCGTGTCCAGCCAGGGCTCCAGCCGGTCCTTGGGCAATTCGTCGTAGAGCCGCTGGGCGATATCGGAATCCGAACGCTCGTAGCTAATGAACACGGACGCGCGCCGCGCCGCCGAGGAACGCGGCCCCAGATAGCCACCGGCACCGGCAAGACGCTTCGCCAACTCGGCCAGGAATTCCTCGGCCTCCATGTCCACGACTTCGATGCGTGTGCCACGCTTGTAGAACAGCACCGTCTGCTGGCGTTCCCGGTCGTCCAGTCCGCCCAGCGACTCTAGCGCGATCGAGCCGCCGGAAAGCTCCAGGCTGCGGACCAGGATCTTCAGCAGCACACGGATGTACCAGTGCTTGATGCCGAAACCGAAGAAGAGAAACGTCTTGTTGCGCAACACGCTGCGCAGGCTGTCGGGAATCTTGGGGCGGCTGGAGACGACGTGGATGACAAAATCGAGAAGATCGTTTTCCGTGAGCACCAGCGAGTCCGGCACGTCTGTGGCGCCGAACAGGTGATAGAGAATCGGCGCCTCGGGCGAGATGCGCTCGATGATTTCGCGGTTGTCCCGCGGTTCGCCGCGGTAGTGATACCAATACCGCGAAACCAGGACGCCGCGATCGCGGTACGCCTTTTCCAGCAAGCTGTCGTGTGCGGTCGTCAGGACGAGGCCGAACGGCAGTTCGGCAAGCGCGCGATGCGGCGGGCCGGGGGCGTAGCCGGGATCACGGAAGAACGACGCGGCGAGATTCTTGAGATTGACGCCGGAAAAGGCAGGGCTGTCGTCGTACTGCTGGGCGACGGCGAAAAGCGTCATTTCGCCGACCGCCTGGCCTTCCTCCTGAAGTTGCTTCGCCAGGTCCTCGCAGAACACGTCGCGAACGCCCTTGGGGGAGCCGCCGGCGTTGCGTCCTTCCGGGTTGGCCAGGACATCGGACCCGAGTACCAGTACGCACCGCCCGGCCTGCATGCTCGCCACCAGACTGCTCCACAGCACTTCCTTCATGGCTCCGCCTCCCCGACGGTTGTCCGACGCTGAACTCGGACCAACCACCGGACAAACGGTACCACGAACGGGCGTGGTCATTCAAATGGAATCCCCGCTCGCGGCCCTTCGGCAGTCAGGCCTGCCGGGCCATCGGGACGATGAGGCCACGACACCCCGAAAGCGCAGTGAAGAAGGTGCGCCGAACACGAGGTCCGGCGCGCTGCTGATGTTCGCCTGCATCGCCATCGCGCTGGCCACTGCGATCTGGTGGTTCGCCCAGCGCCCGGGCTGACCGCCCGGCACGGTTCCCCGCCAGCGGGTAGACTGCGTGCCTGGCCGCAATTCCGGGCCACCATTACAACACCCGTCCCCCAGCTAGGATCCATTCGTGCTCGTCGCATCCAACATCACCATGCAGTTCGGGGCCAAGCCCCTGTTCGAAAACGTTTCCGTCAAGTTCGGGGAAGGCAATCGCTATGGCCTGATCGGGGCCAACGGCGCCGGCAAATCGACCTTCATGAAGATCCTCGCCGGCCTGCTCGAACCCTCGGCCGGCAACGTCAGCCTCGACGCCCACGAGCGCATGGCCTTCCTGCGCCAGGACCAGTTCGGCTACGAAGACCAGCGGGTACTCGACGTGGTGCTGATGGGCCACGAGAAGATGTGGGCCTGCATGCAGGAGAAGGACGCCATCTACGCCAATCCCGAGGCCACCGAGGCGGAGTACATGCATGCGGCGGATCTGGAGCACCACTTCGCCGAATACGGCGGCTACACGGCCGAGGCGCGCGCCGGCGAGCTTCTGCTCGGCGTCGGCATCCCCACCGACAAGCACACCGGGCCGATGCGCGAAGTGGCGCCGGGCTGGAAGCTGCGCGTGCTGCTGGCGCAGGCGCTGTTCGCCAACCCGGACATCCTGCTGCTCGACGAGCCGACCAACAACCTCGACATCAACACCATCCGCTGGCTTGAGAACGTGATCAACGAGCGCGAAAGTACCATGATCATCATCTCCCACGACCGCCACTTCCTGAACCAGGTGTGCACCCACATGGCGGACCTCGACTACGGCAAGATCACGGTGTACCCCGGCAACTACGACGATTTCATGGAGGCCGCCTCGCAGGCGCGGACCCGGCTGTCGGCGGCCAACGCCAAGGCCAAGGAGCGCGTGGCGGAATTGCAGAACTTCGTGCGCCGCTTCTCGGCCAACGCCTCGAAGGCGCGCCAGGCCACCTCGCGCGCGAGGCAGATCGAGAAGATCAAGATCGAGGACATGAAGCCCTCGTCGCGCCAGTATCCGTGGATCGGCTTCGACTACGACGAGAAGGAAAAGCTGCACCGTCATGCCGTCGAGGTGGAGAAGATCGTCTTCGGGTACGATCCCAAGGCGCCGGTCATCAAGGGCTTCTCGACCACCATCGAGGCCGGCGACAAGATCGCCATCATCGGCGAGAACGGCGTCGGCAAGACCACGCTGCTGCGCCTGCTGGCGGGCGAGCCGCTGGGCGGCCTGACCCCGCAGCACGGCCAGCTCAAGTGGGCCGAGAAAGCCCGCCCCGGCTATTTCGCCCAGGACCACGCCGCCGACTTCGCCGAGGAAATGAGCCTCACCGACTGGATGGGCCAGTGGGTGCGCGCGGGCGGCTACGAAGGCGGCGACGTCGAGACGTTGATGCGCGGCACGCTCGGTCGCCTGCTGTTCTCCGGCGACGAAGTGAAGAAGTCGGTGAAGGTCATTTCCGGCGGCGAGCAGGGCCGCATGCTGTTCGGCAAGCTGATCCTGCTGCGCAACAACGTGCTGCTCATGGACGAGCCGACCAACCACCTCGACATGGAATCGATCGAGTCGCTCAACAACGCGCTGGAGAAGTACAAGGGCACGCTGGTCTTCGTCTC
>JBGOZF010000038.1:0-40400 GCA_041480065.1 Rhodocyclaceae bacterium | reverse complement strand
GATGATCGAGCGCAGCGAGCTGACCAGTAGCCTCCCCGCGAGGGGAGGATGGGAGGGGCGGGCGCATTTGCCAGCTTGAGGCGCTACGAAGTCAGCGTATTTCATGATGCGGGGTGGTCCATCGGAGCCATGAGCGTTAGGTTGAAGGATCAACAGCACACCGAAGGTCCACTGATACGCATCGCGGACCGTCTGCCACCCTCGTGCAGCGTGTCCACCAGCGCGCCGAAACCCCTCTGCAAACCGAATGCGCCGGCGAAGGTGCAGAGGTTCAGCGCCGTGTTGCCCCGGCCCTGTCGTTCGGCGGGGAACCAAAGCGAGAAGGCCTTGAAGCTCGCCATCAGGCAGGCAGACACACCCAGCCCGATCAAGCCGCGGGCGAAAGCGAGTTCCGCGAGATTCGTCGTCAGCGCGAAGGCGGCGCTGCCCAGCGCCGTCACGACCGGCAGCGCCGCCTCGATCCGGCGCGATGATCGCGTTGACGTTGCGCGGCAGGTAGAAGAATAGCCCGCTGCGAACGGCGCAAACACCCGCAGCCAGGGGTTAACAGCCATCAGCCCAGTCTCGCCGCCGGGCCGTCCTCACCACAACCAAGCCGCACCCCGCACGCCGGACGAGTCGCCATGACGAGGCTTCACCAGCCTCGTCGTCACGTGGTCCGAGAAGACATGCGGCTTCCATAGGTGGGGTACATGGTCGTAAAGACGGTCCAGGTTGGACAGGCCACCGCCGAGTACGATGACATCCGGATCGAGGATGTTGATCACCTGGGCCAACGCGCGCGCCAGCCTGGTTTCGTAACGGACCAACGTCGCTTCGCAGTCGGCGTCGCCGCAAGCGGCACGCTCGGCAATCTCCGGCGCGTCGAGCACCTGGCCGCAGGCCGCTTCGTGATCCCGCTTCAGCCCAGGGCCCGACAGCAGCGTCTCGATACAGCCGCGCCGTCCGCAATAGCAGTCGGGTCTGCGCGCATCGGGCAGCGGATTGTGACCCCACTCCCCGGCGATGGCGTTGGCGCCTACGACAACCTGCCCTTTGACGACGATGCCACCGCCGACCCCGGTGCCGAGAATGACGCCGAACACCACATCAGCCCCGGCTGCCGCCCCGTCCGTTGCCTCGGATAGCGCAAAACAGTTGGCATCGTTTTCGATCCGCACGACGCGGTGCAGCAGTCCCTGCAAGTCCTGCCGCAAGGGTCGATCTACAAGCCAGGTCGAATTTGCGTTCTTGATCAGGCCGGTGACTCTGGACTCGGCGCCCGGAATGCCGATGCCTACGCTGCCCTGGAGGCCAAGCTCGGCCTCGGCGGCTTCCACGAGCCCGGCAATCGCGCCGAGCGTCGCCCGGTAGTCGTCCCGCGGCGTCGCAGCGCGCCGGCGCAACAACTCGGCCCCGCCGTCGTCAAGCGCGACGATCTCGATCTTGCTGCCACCCAGGTCGATGCCGAATCGGAGTGCCATCCACCAATAATGGCACGGACTCGCCAAGTCTGCGAAAATTCCGTCCCATGAAAGGTACCAGCGAACACATCATCGAGATCGCGGATCTCCATTATGCCTACGGCGCCAACCAGGTATTGCGCGGCATCAATCTGCGCGTACCGCGCGGCAAGGTGGTGGCGATCCTCGGCGTTTCCGGCTCGGGCAAGAGCACGCTGCTCAAATTGATCGGCGGCCAACTGCGGCCGCAGCGGGGCAGCGTGGCGGTCGACGGCAAGGTCATCCACGAACTGAGCGACCGCGAGCTCTACCGGATGCGGCGCGAGATGGGCATGATGTTCCAGGCCGGCGGCCTGTTTTCGGACATCTCGGTGTTCGAGAACATCGCCTTCCCGATGCGCGAACTGACCGACTTGCCGGATGACCTGATCCGCCGCCTGGTATTGATGAAACTCCATTCAGTCGGCCTGCGCGGGGCGCACAGCCTGATGCCCAACGAACTGTCCGGCGGTATGTCGCGGCGTGTGGCGCTGGCGCGGGCCATCGCCCTCGACCCGACCCTGATCATGTACGACGAGCCTTTCGCGGGCCTCGATCCGATTTCGCTCAACGTCATTGCCAACCTGATCCGGCGCCTGAACGATGCATTGGGCGTCACCTCGATCGTCGTTACCTACGACGTCTTCGAGTCGCTCAAGGTCGCCGACTACGCGTACTTTCTCCACGAGGGCGTCGTCGTTGCCGAAGGAACGGCGCAGGACATGCTGAAATCACGCGACGATTTCGTCTACCAGTTCGTCAATGCCAAGCCCGACGGCCCGGTGGCTTTCCATCACCCGGCCGTTCCCTACCGCGAGACTTTGCGGATCCTGTGATTACCTGAACAGGCCCTTGAGCAGCTTGTCCTTGGCCTGCTGCTTGAGTTCCTCTCTCTTTTCTTCGACCTTGGCCTTCACCGCTTCCTGCGCCAGGCTGGCGAGCTCCAGCTTGTAGGAGAGCTTGTCGAAGGGACCGCTGGCGCGCACCGGCACGGTGAGGCCCTTCAGGTGTTCGAGGTCCTTGGCGCCCTGGCCGCCCGAGGTGGCGACGACGCTGGCCTTGGCCAGGTAGTCGAGGCGGCCGTTGCCGATGTCGATGTCGCCGGCGCCGCCCAGGCGCAGGAACGGCGACTTGGCCGACAGGTCGTCGTTGTGCGCGACGCCATTGGCGATGCGAAAAGACGCGGTCAATTCCGAGAAATCGGTCTTGTCGGCCGCATTCGCCTGTTGCACCGCATCCCGCCTGGCGGAGAAGTTCGCCTTGAGTTCGCGGAAGGTCTGCGCGAGGTTGATACCCTTGAGGGCGCCGTCCTTCAGTGCCACCGAGGCATTGCCACCCAGAGCCTTCTTCATGGCCGTGACGGTTGGGCCATGGGTGTTCACGTCGAGCTGCACATTGCCGCGGCCTTCGATCAGATCCTTGTTGGCGAGGTCCTTCATCAAGGGATTGACGCTGATGCCGGACAGGTTCTCGCGCAGCGCCACGGCATTGCCGTCGGCATTGACCGACAGCGCGCCTGCCATCGCGCCGTTGTAAAGGTTCATCGAATGCGGCGCGATGTCGAGCTTGCCGCCGGCGGCATGGATATCCAGCTTGACGTTGCTGGCCTTGACATTGGCAACCTGGAGCTTGCCTATCCTCACCTCGCCTTTCAGGTTCAGGCCCTTGAGCGCCGAGAGATCGATCTTGCCCTCTTCGCCGCCCTTCTTCTCTTCGCCCGGCTTGGACGGCGGCAGGTACCTGTCCACATTGAGCTGGTCGATGTCGAGATCGAAGCTCAGCGACAGCGGCGAGAATCTCGCGACATCGAACTTGAGCGTGACCTTCGATTCGTCGAACCGCGTCGACAGTGCGCCGTCGGCCGACGCTTTGCCAAGGTCGGCACGCAGATGGCCGGACAGCGGCAGCTTTACCGACTTCATCGGCATCTGTGGATCGGCGATTTCGAGCTGACCGGCGATCTTGTCGAGCGCGACGATCTGCTTGTCGAGCTGGGCAGCCACTGAAGTGTCGAGCTTGATCGTGGCATTACTGTTGCCGGACCTGGCATTTGCATCCAGTTCGAGCTTGCCGATCTTGAGCGCCTCGGCGCCGCTGTCGATGCCTGAAGCCGTGAGCGTCGCGGTCATCGCGTGGCCGCTGCCGCTCAGGTTGGCGGAAAGCGTGATGCGCTCGCCGCCGGACTTCCCGGGCGCGTAAGCCAGCTTGGGGGCCTCCAGCTTCACTTCGAAGTTGTCGCTGCCGCTCTTGCCCTTCGCCACCAGGTGCACGGCCTCGACCTGATAAGCCTGCTTGCCGGTGTCGGCATCGACATGGCCGGTCGTCAGATCGAGGCCGGATAACGTCGACGTCTGACCGCTTTGTTCATCGTGCCAGGTCAACTGCGCGTTGCCGATCTTGATGCCGGCGATATTCACCTGCACGGGCGTACTGTCTTCCTTGTCCTTCGACAGCAGGTCGGCGATGTTGAGCGTGCCGTCCTTGTGCCTGATCAGCGTTGCCTTGGCGCCGCTGAGTTCGACGGTGTTGACCACGATCTGCTTCGCCAACAGCGGCATGACCGCCACAGAAACGCGCGCATCGTCGATGGCGGCGAACTCCTTGTCGCTGTCATGTTCGGAGAGCGAAGCCTTGCCGAGGTGAACACCGACGTTGGGCCAGAACGACAATGCCATGTCGCCGTCGATCCTGAGCGTGCGTTGCTTCTTCTCCAGCACGATCTTGGTGAGTTCCGACTTCAGGCGGGCGCTGTCGAAAGTTGCGGAAACGTAGACCGCGATGGCGACAAGCACGACCACGATTATGCCAAGTCCGATGCCAGCTAACTTAATGAGCTTCATGGCTAAGAAACTCCTTATGAAACTTGCTAGAGTCGACCGCGAGCAAGCGTAACAGAAACCAAACGGAGGAATCACCATGAGTGGATTCGCAAAGGAGTTCAAGGAATTTGCCCTCAAAGGCAACGTCATGGATCTCGCCGTCGGCGTGATCATCGGCGGTGCCTTCGGCAAGATCGTGGATTCGCTGGTGGGGGACGTGATCATGCCCATCGTCGGCCGGATCGTCGGCGGCCTCGACTTCAGCAATTACTTCATCGCCCTCAAGGAGGTTCCGCCGGGGGTGCCGATGACCTTGGCGGAGTTGAAGAAGGCGGGTGTGCCGGTGCTGGCCTACGGCAGCTTCATTACGATTCTGCTCAACTTCATGATCCTCGCCTTCATCATCTTCATGATGGTGAAGCAGATGAACCGCCTGAAGCGCGAAGAGCCGACGGCTCCGGCCATGCCGCCGCCACCGCCCGAAGACGTCGTCCTGCTGCGGGAAATCCGCGACGCGCTGAAGAAGTGAATTAGACGCCGTCGGCGACGAACGGGTTGCTTCGCCGTTCCTCGCCGAAGGTGGACATCGGGCCGTGGCCGGGGATGAACTCGACATCGTCCCCGAGCGGCCACAAACCCTGCCGTATCGAGCGCATCAGCGCGTCGTAGTCGCCGCCCGGAAAATCGGTGCGGCCGATCGAGCCGGCGAACAGCACATCGCCCACCACCGCCAGTTTCGACGGCCGGTGAAAGAAGCAGATGTGCCCCGGCGTGTGGCCGGGCGTATGCAAGACCTCCAGCGTCACCTTGCCGAAGCTGACGGTATCGCCATCCTCCAGCCAGCGGTCGGGCGTGAAGGCGGCGCAATGCTCGGGAAAACCGAACATGCGGCTCTGCTCAGGCAATTGCTCGATCCAGAAAGCATCCGCGGGCTGGGGACCTTCGACCGGCACCGACAGGCGGGCGGCCAGCTTGGCGGTGCCGCCGGCGTGGTCGATATGGCCGTGGGTGAGCAGGATCTTCTCGATGGTGATGCCAAGGCGTGCCGCCGTGGCGACGATATGGTCGAGGTCGCCGCCGGGGTCCACGACGGCGGCGCGCATGGTCTCTTCGCACCAAAGCAGAGAGCAGTTCTGGGCAAAGGCCGTGACGGGAAGTATGCGGTAGTCCATGGCCGGGGATTCTACAGTCCGCGTGACCAGGCCGGCCGTAGCGGAGCCCGGTCAGGCGCCGCAATCGCTGCGCGCAGCTCCTGCAACAGCCGCTGCTGGTCGGCGCCCAGCGTCCCCTTCAATACCAGCCAATTCGAGGCGTGGTCGCTGCGGAACACCGTGCGCTCGAGTTCCAGTGCCGACAGGAAGATTTCCATCTCCTGCATCAGGCCGACCACGCCCAAGGGCTCCCAGCCCGGGAAGCCGGCGCGCAGCCGCTCTTCGCCCTTGGGGAAGCTCACCACCAGCGTGGCTAGATACTCGGGCTGCGCGGCGTTGATGAGCGCCGCCGACCGCTCCGCGTGCTGGCGCGAAAGCACCTGGCCGCCGAGACCGTTAAGTATCATGACCGAGCGCCTGATGCCGGCCTGGCCGAGCTTCTCCAGTGCTTCCAGCGTCGATGCGTAAGTCTCCCCCTTGTTCACCCGCGCCAGCACTTCATCGTCGCCCGACTCGGCGCCGACATAGACCATCGAGAGCCCGGCGGCGGCCAGCTCGCCGAGTTCGGCCTCCGACTTCTTGCGCAGGTTGCGCGGCAGACAGTAGCTGGAAACACGGCGAACGCCGGGCAACTCGCGCCTGATCGCGTCGAGCGCAGCAAGCAGCCGGCGCGTCGGCAGTACCAGGGCGTCGCCGTCGGCAAGGAAGACCCGCCTGAGTTCGCGCCCGAAGCGCTCGCCGCAACGGCGGATGCTCTCGATCACTTCCTCTTCCTTGCGGGCGCGGAAGCGCTTCTGCGGCGCGGTGTACATCTCGCAGAAGGTGCATTGGTTCCACGAACAGCCGTCGGTCAGCGGCAGGATCAAGGACTCGGCTTCGCTCGGTGGCCTGAAGACCGGGTCGACATAACGGATGGGCAAGGTCTGAAGCATGTTTGCTGAATTCGGCACCGGCCGACATTATCGCGCCGTCCGATGGCGTGGTCATTCGGGTCGAATGAATCGCGGAACTCGCCAACGTGCGTTTGCTCGGGGCAGCTACGTCTAGCCGGATTCTCTTCGCCGCGAACATGGGTGCTGCGCCGCAAGCGTGAACCCTGGCGGCGCTGGGTTGTCAATACCGGTAAGCCGGTAGCCCGAATACCGTGAGCAAGGGATTATGTTTGCACGCCTGGCTGAATAGGATGCAGGGGCGAGAGCAGGAGGCCGTTGCCGACCAAGAAGCTGCCCAGTCCTCGACCGATCCCCCACAGACGTGCTTGCAGGAGCCGAAATGAAGATAAACACCAAAGGCCGGATCGCGATTGCCGCGATGCTGGACATTGCCCTCCACGGCACGAACAAGCCGGTCCGCCTTGCCGACATCGGTCAACGCCAAGGCGTTTCCATCTCGCACCTGGAGCATCTGTTCCGGAAACTGCGCGAGAACGGCTTCGTCGAAAGTTACCGCGGTCCTGGCGGAGGCTATCGGTTGAACCGCCGTTTGGCGGCCATTTCCGTCGCCGACATCATCGTCGCCGTCGACAGTGAAAGCTTTGAACGCGATTCGTCATCCGGTGACGCACGCGGCCCTGAGGGGCAGGCAAGCGTAGCCGGCAGTCTATGGAGCCGGGTTGACGATCATTTGCGCGAGTACCTGCGCTCGGTAACGCTGGAATCCGTGCTGGCCGATGCCAGGGAAGCGGGCGACTTTCGGCAAGGGTCGGCCGTCCCGGCCATGGCGACATGCGCCGAAGTACCTCGACCAGGCCGCGAATTCCGTCCGACTGCGGCAATTGCGCAGGCCGGCGCGCTTGTCTAACAGCGAGGGGCCGACCGGACCGGGTCCGCTGCGGGGAGCCTCGCCGTGGCCGTCTTCAGGAGGGCCAATGGACGGCGGAAGTCGTTCTTGACAGTTGTTCGGCTAAAGCGAAAAGAAAGGCCTGCCCGGACAGTGTTCCGAGATGGGCCTTTCCTTTTCGAACGTGGCTAGCCGGATGCTGCGCGAAATGCATTCAGCCCCAAGACCCGGCGATACGGTGGGTGCCGCTCAAAAGGTGTAATGCACACCCAGCGACACGGTACTCCTGGGTGTGAGCTGTACCCCGTTTACATTCTGATAGACCGGAACCTGAAGGAACCCATATAGCGAGGCCTGCTTGCCCACGGGCACCACCACGCCGGGGCTGAGATAGATCAGGGTTCCCCCGGTGCTGATGGCATCGGCATTTCCCCCGGCGTCGCGGGCGACGCGGCGGGCGTTCAACTGCAACTGGGGAAGTACGCTGTCGAAGCCCATGTAACGCAGCCCGAGGTTCAGGTTGAAGCCATCGCCAGGCCGGTACTGATCCTTCGAATTCAGCGCCGACTGGTAGGTGGCCTGGGCGAAGTGGCTCCAGTCCTTGCTGAAAGCGTCGAAGTAGTAGGCGCCGACGATGGCATCCGTCGTGCCGGTTCCGGGCTGCAAGCCGCGATCGATCGGCACAGCATCCGAGTTGGCGGGATCGGTGGAAGTGCCTGTCTTCTTGTGGCTTCCGGTAGCGAGCTTGACTCCGAGCAGGACACCGAAATTGTGCTGCGGCGAGAACCCCTGATAACGGCCAACGACTTTGACGTCGCCGAGGCTGGATGTCTCTGAATCGTACTCGCCGCCGCCGGCGCCGAAGAAGCCATGCGTGCTGCCATCGGACATCGTGCCCAGCGTGCTGTGGGAGCGCACGATGAAGGGCAGTTGCAGATTGACGCCCCAGTTCGCCGAACCGCTGTAGTCGATTGCCGCCGTGTAGCAGTGGTTCCTGGTGTATTTCTCGACTTCCTGGCTGACGCCGTTATTGACCGTCTGGCTCGCCGCTGCAGCGGAAATCGTTCCCGTGCCGCTGCGCGACTGGTCCTGGTTGATGTAGTCGTAACGCAGATCCAGCTTCCATCCGGTCTGAGTGGTGAATCCCTGGCTTTCCCAATCCGAACTCAGCGTGCAGCCGCAACTCGCACAGGCGAACACGGATGTCGACACGGAACTCGCGATCAGGAACAAGGCTATGGATGAAATTCGGTTGACAGGCTTGGCCATGGAAACCCCGGGCGGGTGGGCGCAGGTCGCCATCGTACTTTAGGCAAACCCCGTATCTGGTGCGATGGTTTGTCGCGCCCCTTGCCGGAACTCAGTCTTCCGACAGCAGTGGTCGCACGAGCTTGTCGAGGATAGCTGCGTCGATGTTCTCGGGGCCGGTCCAATCGCTCTTGCGGACGATCTGTCTTCGGTCGATCAGGAACGATAGAGGCAAAGCCCAGAGCCGGCCGAAGCCATCGACCTTGGAACTCCCCTTCAATGCAACCGGAAACGCGAAGCGCTTGGCGAATTCACGCACTTTCGATTCGTCGTCGGCATCTTCCACGCTGATCGCGATCACCTCGAAACTCACCTGCTGGTGCTCGCGGTAGAACTTGTCGAGTGCCGGCATTTCTTCCACGCAGGGCGGACACCATGTGGCCCAGAAATGAACCAGCGTCACTTCTCCGCTCAAGGCAGTTGAACTGATGACTCGCCCATCGATGGTGGTCACCTCGAACTGAGGCGCCGGCTGCCCTTCCTTCGGGGAGGCTGCAAGGCCGGGGCACGACAACACCCCGCACAGCAACCCTGGAAGAATCAGACGGAAAGCCCCCCGCATTGCCTGCTTGGGATCAAGGTTCGGCGGCGTCACGAACTTTGGCCGGGCTGCCATGCAGGTTCTCCGTATACATATCGAAAACCAGCATCCCGCCGATCATTGCAATCATCAGGAGGCCGAATATCACGGCCAGAATACGCGCGCTCCTGGCTTCAGCCTTCTTCCTGGCCTCGACCTCGGCGTTGGTCTCGGATTTCTGGTCCATTTCCATTCCCACCTGGTTTACATGTCTTGGCAGATCGGATTAGACGACTCTTCCGGCAGTCTGACAAGCAGCCCGTAGGAGGGTTTCTGGACGGCGGCGCATCGAAAGCCTTCGGCTGGAATTTGGCGCGCCCGACACGATTCGAACGTGCGACCCCTGCCTTCGGAGGGCAGTACTCTATCCAACTGAGCTACGGGCGCGCTGCGCTTTGAGCCCGAACCATGCGGCCCGGGCGGGAGGGGCGCAAGCATAGCCTGTTTGCCGGCGGCAGTCCATGAGGGGCTGCGAATCGGCCATAAAATCGCTATAATCAGTTGCTTATTTGCAGCCTATTCCTATATGTGCACCCCATCTTCTCAGAGGTGATTTGATGCCCAGCATGACTTCCCGTTCGCTTGCATTGGCGAGCGCGATTGCGATCTTTGCACCCGCTGCCTTGGCCATGGGGGGCGCCCCGAAGACCGATGACGATGCCGTCAACGCCCGCATCCAACCGGTAGCCAAGCTGGAAATCGCCGGCGCGGCAGCGAAAGCCGGGGCCACCGGAAATCGAAGCGGCGAGGAGATGGTGAAGACAATTTGCAGCGTCTGTCATGCGCCGAAATCGCCGGTTCCGACCTCGCCGAAAATCGGCGACAATGCGGCCTGGGCACCGCGTATCGGCGTCGGCCTGGATGTCCTGACCAAGTCGGCGATCGTCGGCAAGAATGCGATGCCGCCCAAGGGCGGCGCGGCGGACGCCACGGAACTTGAGATTGCCCGCGCCATCGTCTTCATGACCAACCAGTCGGGTGCCAACTTCAAGGAACCGACGGCCGGCAGCAAGATCGGGTCCGGCGACCGGACGCCCGAGCAGATCGCGCAGTCCGCCTGCCTCAAGTGCCATGAGACCGGCGAGAAGGGTGCGCCGAAGTTGTCCGACAAGGCGGCCTGGACGCAGCGCGGTTCCAAGGGCCTTGATGCCGTGACCAGGACGGTGATCCGCGGCCACGGCAACATGCCGGCCCGCGGTGGCCTCGCGGACCTGACCGACTCCGAACTCAAGGCCACCATCGCCTACCTGCTGAAGCGCGTCGGCTCCAACACGAACTGAGCCTCGCCCGCGGCGGGCCTATTTCTGGCCCGCCAGCAGTGCCTTGAATTGCGCCAGCTTGGCGCGGCCGGCATCCCGGTCTTCGGGCGCATCGCTCTCCCTGCCCACGCGTTTCAGATCGGCGCCCATCTCCTCGATGAAGCGCGACGGTTCGCGTTCGAGGATCTCCCTGCCCTGCTTGCGTTTCCGGCACCAGGTGACGGTGAGGCTCATCTGGGCGCGCGTGATGCCGACGTACATCAGCCGTCTTTCCTCTTCCAGCTTGGCTGCTTCCAGCGATTCGCGGTGGGGCAGAATGCCTTCCTCGACGCCGACCAGAAACACGTGCCGGAACTCCAGGCCCTTGGCGGCATGCAGCGTCGCCAGTTGCACCGCGTCCTGTTCGCCCTCCTGCTTGTCGAGCATCGACAGCAAGGCCACCGTCTGCGCCAGCTCGATCAGGTTCTTGTTCTCCTCGCTGCCCTTGACGCCCAGCCACTCCACGAAGTCGCGCACGTTGGCCCACTTCGTCTCCGCTTCCTTCGGGTCGAGCGTCTCGAACAGCCAGGTTTCGTAGCCGATCGCGCGCAGCAGGTCGTTCAGCACCTGCGCTGCCGGTTCCTTGGCTGCCCGCCACTCCATGCGATTGATGAACTGGCCGAACTCGCGCACAGACGCCAGCGGTTTCGCCGCCAGTTCGGTTTCCATCCCCGGCGCGAAGATCGCGGTGAACAGGCTCTGGTGGCGGCGGCCGGCAGCGCGGCCGAGTGCTTCCAGCGTGGTGCCGCCGATGCCGCGCTTGGGTGTCGTGACGGCACGGATGAAGGCCGGATCGTCGTCCTGGTTGGCCAGCAGGCGCAGGTAACTGGTGACGTCCTTGATCTCGGCGCGGTCGAAGAAGGACTGGCCGCCGGATAGCACGTAGGGAATCTTCTGGGCGCGCAGTTGCTGTTCGAAGGCGCGCGCCTGGTAATTGCCGCGGTAGAGGATCGCGTAGTGCGACCATTTGCCCCGGTGTTCGAACCGGTGTGCCTGCAGGCGAGCGGTCACCCATTCGGCCTCGTGTTCACCGTCGCGGCAATCGACCACCTGGACGGCGTCGCCATGGCCCTTGTCCGACCACAGCCGCTTGTCGAACAGTTTGGGATTTCTCGCGATGACGCTGTTGGCGGCGGCGAGGATGCGCGTGGTCGAGCGGTAGTTCTGTTCGAGCTTGATCACGTTCAACTGCGGATATTCGTCGCGCAACAGCCGCAGGTTCTCGATGTCGGCGCCACGCCAGCCATAGATCGACTGGTCGTCGTCGCCGACCGCGGTGAAGCTCGCGCGTGCGCCGGTCAGCAGTTTCAGCAACCGATACTGGCAGCGGTTGGTGTCCTGGTATTCGTCGACGAGCAGGTGCCAGATGCGCGTACGCCAGCGGCTCGCGACCTCCTCATTGGCTTCCAGCAGCTCCACCGGCAACCGGATCAGGTCGTCGAAATCGACCGCCTGGTAGGCGCGCAGAGTGCGCTCGTACTCGGCATAGACCTTGGCGGCGCCGGTTTCGAGATCATCGGCCGCAAGCTTCAGCGCCTGCTCGGGGCCGATGACGGCGTTCTTCCAGAGCGAGATCCGGTTTTGGATCATGCGCACGCGGATCTTGTCGGCGTCCTTGAGCATCTCGTGAAAGAGCTGGCCGGTGTCGGAGGCGTCGAGGATCGAGAAGCTCGGCTTGAGGCCGGCGTGGCGCGCCTCGTGACGCAGGATGCGCACGCCCAGCGCGTGGAAGGTCGAGATGGAGAGACCTTCGGCGCGGCCGTTGACCAGCCTGGCGGCTCGCTCCTTCATCTCCTTTGCCGCCTTGTTGGTGAAGGTGATGGCGGTGATCTTGTCCGGCGCGATGCCGGCCTCGTCCATCAGCCAGGCGATCTTCTGCGTGATGACGCGAGTCTTGCCGCTGCCGGCGCCGGCCAGGACCAGCAGCGGACCGTCGAGATAGCGGATCGCCTCCCGTTGCGGTGCGTTGAGCGAATCGGCCACCAACGCCTAGTTGCCGAGCGCGCCGAACACCTTCTTGGCCAGGCTGCCGGCGGCGCCCACCGGATCCTTGCGGATCGCCTTCTCCTCTTCCGCGATCATCAGGTAAAGGCCATCGAGCGCTTTCTCGGTGACGTAGTGGTCCAGATGGCTATCCTCTTCCTTGACCAGGCCGAGCTTGGCGGCCTTGCCGGCAAACTGGTCGTATTTCTCGGCCAGCTTCACCTTGGCCATCGCCTTCTGCACGATCGGCTTGAACTGCTCGGCCAGCGGTCCCGACGTGGTGCGGCGGAAATACTGGGTGGCGGCATCGTCACCGCCAGTGAGGATGCCCTTGGCATCTTCGACCGACATCTTCTTGATCGAATCGACCAGCAGTGCCTTGGCCTGCGGCACGGCAGCCTCAGCGGCGCGGTTCATCGAGACCTCGAGTTCGTCGGCGTACTTGCCCATGCCGACGCTGCGCATCAGATTCTCGGCCTTCTGCAGACCGCTCGGCAACGGGATCTTCACCTTCGGGTTGCCGAGAAAGCCGTCGGTCTTGCCGAGTGTGCTCACGGCCTTGCCGGCGCCTTGCGTCAGGGCTTCCTTAAGGCCGCCGACGGTATCCTTGTTGCTGAGTCGGTCGAGCGACAGGGCATGGACGGCCGTGGATAACGCGAGGGCAGCGACGAAGGCGAGCGACTTGCGCATCATGATCGAGTTCCTCAGTAGTGACATGGGAGGCCCGCCGGACTGCGGACATCGGCAATTATCGCACGCGCGATTTCCGGCCTGGCTCGCGTAGCCGGGTAAGTCTTCGAGCTTCTGCCCACCCTATTTCAGCTTTTCGCCGCACTCGATGCAGAAGGCGTCGTCCGATCCCACGGGGGCGCCGCATTGCGCGTTCGGGCAGACCCGTGGCTTGGGCGCTGGGGCCGGTTTCGGCGCCAGCGCGCGATCCCTGGCCTCCTGGGCGCGCCGTTTGACTTCGTCCATCTGCCGCTGCAAGTCAGCCGCCGCTTCGTCGACCGCAAGACCCGAGATCGCCCCCTTGTGGATGATGGCGGCGCCCTTGATGCCGATCAGCGTTGCCGGAATCGCGGCCACCAGCATCAACACCGTCATGCCGAAGCCGAACGCCGCGCCGTATCCGCCCGCACGGTTGCCGCCGAGGCCCATGAGCGTGCCGCCGACGTCGAAGTCGCCGCCGAAGCCGACGACGGCGAGCGAAAGCGACACCGTCAGTCCGGTGCCGCTGAAAATGATGAAGCCGACGATGCCGGCGACCATCAGGACCATGAGGCCGAGCAGCAGGAACATGACAAAGACGTAGAGCGGCCGGCTGCGCAGGACTTCCTTCAGGGTGGCGATGACCTGGGCGACGCCATCGCCGTTCCAGATACAGGGCGCGGCCAGCGGCAGCACGACGTAGCAGAGCGAAAACACCAGCAGGCCGGAGGCCAGCGTCGCCACCGGAAAGACGATGGCATAGAGCAGGGGGCCGAGGCCGGGAACCTTGCACAGGAACAGCACGAGCGCCAGCAGGACCAGATAGGCCAGCAAGACAGCACCCGCCAGCAGAATCACGATCACCAGGCGGTGAAGGGTGGCAGCGGCTGCCGCCAGGGCATCCGTGATCGTGCGCGGCTCGCGCGCCCAGACATCGTCGGAAAGGAGAATGCCAACGGCAGTGGTGCCCAGCAGGATGATACCGACCCAGATGAGCGCAGAGAACAGCAAGAGCAAGCCGCCGACGGCACCCGACTTGGCCGAGAGCCACGCCGAGACACCACCCAAGGCGACGAGGGCCAGCGCGAAGGCGAGAAAGGTCAGCGCCAGGGCGAGAAAGGCGCGCTTGTGGCGAACGGCATCAAGTGCATCCAGCAAGGAACCGGATTGCGCGAAAGGCCACTTGATCTGGTCGGCGACGGTGGACATGGTTGATCTCCCCTGTATTCGGTTTCCAAGTCCGGCGCCCATCTGACGGCTTCTATTCTTCTCTGCCGAACATCCCTTGACGCTTCTGCTCTTCGTGCTGGCGCCGCTGCATGCAATACGGATGGAACATCCATTCCCTTGTCTGGCAGACGCGCGCTTCGCAACTGTTGCGGGCGATGAACGAACTCTCACCGGCACACGATTCTTTCGGTCCGCTGGGCGGCGGCGGCGGGACGGCCTCGGCATTGCGCAAGGCAGCCTCGCGCGCCTGTTGCGCCGCCAGGGCTTCGCGCGCCAGCTTGGCTTCTGCTCTTTTGCGCGCCCGTTCGGCCTTGGCGCGTGCCTCCTCTTCGCGAGCCGCGTCCGGTGCTCCGGCGGCCGGCGGCTCGTCCTGCCTGAGCAGGGGCAGGAACGGTTGGCCGGTGGGTGCTGGCGAGGGGGATGCCTCCGATATCACCGCGGCCGGGGCAGTCGGCGGCGGTAGGGCGGGAGGCTCGGAGGGCGTCGGTGCTGCCTGGGGCTGAGCGGCGGCAACGACCGGTGCGTTGGTGCCCAGGGGCGGCGGAGCGGACTGCCCCATGTACAGCCACGCGGCGATGCCGCCGAGGATAACGGCAGCGATGATCACGGAAATCAGGAACAGCGGCCGGCCGACTCCGCTTCCGACGTCAGGATCGGGTTCGCCCCGCGGTTGCGACGGCAGGATGACCGTATCGGTATCGCCGCCGGTGGTGTCCGCGCTGGCGGCCGGACTCGTCTGCGGTTCGGGTGGCGGCGGCGGAGTCGCACGCTGCCGCGGTTCGATGGTGGCTTCGACGTTCCCGGCCGGTCCGAAGGCGATTGGGCAACCGCACTTGCCGCAGAAGCGCGCCGATGCCGGCATGCTCCGGCCGCAGGCTGGACATTGCCTGTCGGCCTCGCCCTGCTGCGCCGCGGCCGGACCATCAACGCCGAGAGACACGCCGCAGGACTTGCAGCTTGTCGCGTTCTCGGCATTCTCGGCGCCGCAATCAGGACTGGGACACTTCACGGATTACCTCGACACGAAAAGACGTCTCTTTCGCGGGCACCGGTACCGCGTGCCTTGCCGCTCGCCGACGTGGATCGCCGGCTTCGGTCATGACGGGTCGATTGTATACCAGCGCGGGAATTTGACCAGCCGCCGGTGTCGACTTTGGTGCTAGGTCAGTCGACGCCCGCCTGGTGGGCCTGCAAGTCGGCGTGGTAGGAGCTGCGCACCAGCGGCGCGCTGGCAGCATTGGCAAAACCCATCGCCATCGCCTCACGGCCGAACATGGCGAAGACATCGGGATGCACGTAGCGGGCGACCGGCAGGTGATGGCTCGACGGCGCCAGGTATTGGCCGATGGTGAGCATCTCGACACCATGCGCGCGCAGGTCGCGCATGGTTTGCAGGATTTCCTCGTCGGTTTCGCCCAGGCCGACCATCAGGCCGGACTTGGTTGGAATGTCGGGGTGGCGCGCCTTGAACTCCTTCAAGAGCAGCAGCGAGTGGGCGTAGTCGGCGCCCGGCCGCGCCTGCTTGTAGAGCCGCGGCACGGTTTCGAGGTTGTGGTTCATGACATCGGGCGGCTGGCCGCCGAGGATGTCGAGGGCAATATCGAGGCGGCCGCGGAAGTCCGGCACCAGGATCTCGATCCTGGTCGCCGGCGAAAACTCGCGCAGGGCGCGGATACACGCGGCGTAGTGGCCGGCGCCACCGTCGCGCAGGTCGTCGCGGTCGACGCTGGTGATGACGACATACTTGAGTTTGAGCGCGGCGACGGTGCGGGCGAGATGCTCGGGTTCCTGCGGGTCGGGCGGCAGCGGCTTGCCGTGGCCGACGTCGCAGAACGGGCAGCGGCGGGTGCACAGGTCGCCGAGGATCATGAAGGTGGCGGTGCCCTTGCCGAAGCACTCGCCGATGTTGGGACAGGTGGCTTCCTCGCAGACCGTGTGCAGGTGCTGCTCGCGCAGGATCGCCTTGATCTCGCCGAAGCGCGAGGCCGAGTTGCCGGCCTTGACGCGGATCCACTCCGGTTTCTTGAGCGGCGCCGCCGGCACCACCTTGATGGGAATGCGTGCGGTCTTGGCTTCGCCCTTCTGTTTCTCGCTCATATCAGCTTTCGCAAGTGGGCCAGCAATTGCTCGCCCACGGTTTCGGTATCCGATTCGGCGCAAAGTTCCGACACCTGGGTGACGGCAAGGCCCTGGTAGCCGCAGGGATTGATGGCCGCGAAGGGGGCCAGATCCATGGCGATGTTGAGCGCCAGGCCGTGGTAGCTGCAGCCATCCTTGATTTTCAGCCCGAGCGCCGCGATCTTGGCCGCGCCGACGTAAACGCCGGGCGCACCGGGTTGGCGCTGCGCCCGGATGCCGTAACCGGAAAGCAGGTCGATGACGGCCTGTTCGATGCGATTGACCAGGCCCTTGATGGTGAGGTTGCGGCGCTTGATGTCGAGCAGCAGGTAGGCGACGAGCTGGCCGGGGCCATGGTAGGTGATCTGGCCGCCGCGGTCGGTCTTCACCACGGGTATGCCTATGTCGCGCAACAGGTGTTCCGGCTTCCCGGCGAGGCCCTGGGTGAATACCGGCGGATGTTCGCACAGCCAGATCTCGTCTGGCGTCGTCGCATCGCGGGTGGCCGTGAAGTCGCGCATCGCGCGCCAGGTCGACTCGTAGTCGACGCGGCCGAGCCGACGCACAGTCAAAGGACGATTTTTACCCACGGATGACTCGTGAGTTCGCGGTAGAGTGCGTCGAGTTGCGCCTTCGACGTGGCGCGCACAGTGCAGGTGAGCGACAAGTACTTGCCTGCGCTCGAAGCGCGCATCTCCATCGTGGCAGCGTCGAAGTCGGGCGCATGTTTGAGCACGACTTCCAGGATCGTCTGGGCGAATCCTTCCTGGGCAGTCCCCATGATCTTGATGGGGAAGTCGCAGGGAAACTCGAGCAGCGTTTCGTCAGCCACGCATCACCTTCTGTTTGAAATCCTGATACCAGCCGTACATCCGTGCGAATACCGGACCGGGCCGTCCATCGCCGATCGGTCGGTTGTCGAGGCTGACGATGGCCAGGACTTCCTTGGTCGACGACGCCAACCAGAGTTCGTCGGCGCCGCGCACCTCGTCCTCGGCGATGGTTCGCACCTCGACCGGCAGTCCGTTGGCCGCGGCCAGCTCCAGTACCACGTCATAAGTGACACCCGGCAGCGCCAATTGGTTCTTCGGTGGCGCCAGCAGGGTGCCGCCGCGGACCACGAGGATGCTCGAAGCAGCGCCTTCGGTGAGAAGGCCGTCGCGGAACAGTATGGTCTCCACGCAACCGGCATCCACCGCCATCTGCCGCAGCAGGCAGTTGGCCAGCAGCGCGGTGGCCTTGATATCGCAGCGCAGCCAGCGGAAGTCGTCCGCGCTGATCGTGGTGATGCCGTTCTGGCGCTGTTCCGCCGGCGGCGTCGGCAGCGGTTCGGACATCATGAATACCGTGGGCTGAACCGTCTTCGGGAAGACATGGCTGCGCGCGGCCATCGGGCCGCGCGTCACCTGCAAGTAGATGGACTGGTCGTCCTCCTCGCGCTGATCGATCATGCACGCGATCAGCTCGGCCCACTCGGCATCGCTATGCGGATTCGCCAGTCGAATGCCGCCCAGGCTCGCCGCCAATCGCGCCAAATGCTCCGCCAACCGGAACGGCCGCCGCGAATAGACCGGAATGACTTCATAGACGCCATCGCCGAACAGGAAGCCGCGATCCATTACCGAGATCTTGGCCTCGGAAAGCGGGACGAATTGGCCGTTCAGATAGACCATGGTTACCGGAACCAGAGCATCAGGGTGTCCCAAGCGCGACCGAATATGCCAGCTACCGGCACCGTCTCCAGCGCCACCGCCGGGTACTCGCCCCAGACCTTGCCGTCGAGCATGAGTTGCAAGGTCGCCACCCGCTGGCCCTGCTGGACAGGCGCCAGCAGCGGTTGTTGACTGGCCATCTGCACCTTGAACTTCTCCGCCAGACCCTTGGGCAGCGAAAGCACGAAATCGTCGAGGAAGCCGACCCTGACCATGTTCTGCTGGCCCTTGAATACCTTCAGTTGCGAGATCGCCTGGCCCTTGCTGTAGAAACGGATGGCGTCGAAGTACTGGAAGCCGTAATTGAGCAGCTTCTGCGATTCCTGGGCGCGTGTGGCATCGGAGTCGGTGCCGAGCACCACCGAAAGGAGGCGCCGTGGTCCGCGCTTGCTCGACGCGATCAGGCAATAACCGGCGCTTTCGGTGTGGCCGGTCTTGACGCCGTCGACGGTCGGATCGAGCCAGAGCAGCCGGTTGCGGTTGGGCTGGGCGATCTTGTTGTAGGTGTATTCCTTCTGCGCGTAGATCGTGTAGCTGGCCGGGAAGTCGCGGATGATGGCCTGCGCCAGTCGGGCCAGATCGCGGGCGGTCGAATAGTGCTGCGGATCGGGCAGGCCGGTGGCGTTGACGAAATGGCTGCCGGTCAGGCCGAGTCGTTGCGCCTCGCGGTTCATCCGTTGCGCGAACGCCTCCTCCGAGCCGGCGATGGCTTCGGCGAGCGCGATGCTGGCGTCGTTGCCGGACTGGATGATCATGCCGTGGATAAGTTCATCCGCGGTCACCGGCCTGTTCGGCTCGACGAACATGCGCGAGCCGGCGGCCTTCCACGCCTTGTCCGAAACCGGCACGGCCTGATCGAGCTTCAGCGTGCCCTGCTTGAGCGCCGCGAAGCTGAGGTAGGCGGTCATCAACTTGGTCAGCGATGCCGGCTCGACGCGTTCGTCGGCCGCCGCTTCGGCCAGGTACTGGCCGGAGCCGAGATCAAGCAGCAGCCAGGAGCGCGCGGCGACCGAAGGCGCCGCGACACCCGTCTGGGCGGCGGCGACTGAAGCCGTCAGCAGGGACAGCAGAAATAGCAGAACACGCATGGGAAGGCCACAGAGAAGTGGAATGCAAATTATACCGGGCTACCTTTGAACCACGATCGGCCGCAGTTCCATGCTCTCGGCGATCTTGTCGGCCGCCCGACGGGCTTCGTCGCGGGTGCTCCAGGGACCCAGTTGCAGCCGGTACAGCCCGCCATCGGCACGAATCGCCAGTTGGCCGCCGAGATCGGTCAGTTCGCGGACGAGACGGCCGCGCAAGGCTTCGGCATTGTCGGCATTGCCGAAGGCGCCGAGTTGCAGGAAGATGCCGCGCGCGTCGCTGACGATGGGCAGCGGCTTCGACGGCGGCTCCGGCATTGCGGCGATCTGCGCTATGGGATCGTCGTCGGTGGCGGCAGTCTGCGCCAGCATCGTCGCCGTTCCCGGGACGACACTCTCGACCGTAACGACGGTGCTGCCGTTGCCGATATAGCCAAGCTTCCAGGCGGCCGTGTAGGAGAGATCGATCAGGCGCCCGGCATGGAACGGCCCGCGATCGTTGACGCGGACGATTACCGAGCGCCCGTTCGCCGGGTTCGTGACGCGCGCATAGGACGGAATCGGCAGCGTCGGATGCGCGGCGGTCATGCCGTACATGTCGTAGGCTTCGCCGCTCGACGTCTTCTGGCCATGGAACTTGCGGCCGTACCAACTCGCAACGCCGGTCGCCCGATAAGCGCCGACCTCGCGCATCGGCACGTAGTCCCGCCCCAGCACCGAATAAGGCTTGTTGGCGAAACGATTGAGCGGTTCCTCGCGCGGCACCGCATCAGGAATCGCATCCAGATTCCCCGGCGGATTCTCCCCCGGCCCATCATCCTGATAAAACCCCCCGCCCCGCTTGAGCACATAACCCTGCGCCGGCGCCGGTACTTGCGCGGGCCTCGCTACTGGCGGCTCCGCCGATGGCCGCGTAGGGCGAGTGCCACAACCAGCGGTTATCAACGTCCCCACACTAATGACGGCAAAGAGAGCGAAACGGCGCAGTCTCGCCGCCGGGCCGCCCCAAGGCGAGACGTCCCGCGCGCGGAGCGCGCAATCGCGCTCACATCCAGCCAAGGCACCCCCAAACTGGCGAGCGCAGCGAGCAAGCAGGCTTCCCCCCGCGAGGGGGGATCGAGGGGGGCGGGCCATCACTTCTGCACCAACATCCGATGCTTATGAATGCTCATCAGTATCCCGACCCCCAGGAACAGTGTCACCAGCGCCGTGCCGCCGTAGCTGATGAAGGGCAGCGGCACGCCGACCACGGGCAGGATGCCGCTGACCATGCCCATGTTCACGAAGGCGTAGGTGAAGAAGATAAGCGTGATGGCGCTCGCCATCAGCCGCGAGAACAGGGTCGGCGCATTGGCGGCGATCATGAGACCGCGACCGATCAGCAGCGCGTACAGGATCAGCAGCACGGTATTGCCGAGCAGACCGAACTCCTCGGACATGACGGCGAAGATGAAGTCGGTATGGCGCTCGGGGATGAACTCCAGTTGGGCCTGGGTGCCCTGCCCCCAGCCCTTGCCGAGGATGCCGCCGGAGCCGATGGCGATGGTGGACTGGATGATGTGAAAGCCCCTGCCGAGCGGATCCTTCTCGGGATCGATCATGGTCAGGATGCGCGCCCGTTGGTAGTCGTGCAGGAGATTCCAGGCCAGCGGCGCCGCGGCGACGGCCGACAGCATCATGCCGATGATGATCTTCCAGGGTAGGCCGGCGAAGAAGATGACATAGCAGCCGGCGGCAAGCACCAGGACCGCGGTGCCGAGATCGGGCTGGCGGGCGATCAGGGCGGTCGGCACCAGCAAAATCACCGCTGCGACGCCGTAATCGCGCAGGCTCAGCAGGGTTTCGCGTTTCTGGAAGTACCAGGCCAGCATCAGCGGCATCGCGATCTTCATCAGCTCGGATGGCTGTACGCGCATGAAGCCGAGGTTGAGCCAGCGTCGGGCGCCCTTGGAAACGTCGCCGAACAGGGCCACGGACACCAGCAGCAGGATGCCGAAGATGTAGACCGGCAGCGCCAGGTGCATCAGGCGCTGCGGCGGCAACTGCGCGACCAGGCGCATGACGACGAGGGCCACCCCGACATTGATCAGCTGGCTCGTCACGCGTTCGGGCGATGCGCTGGAGATGACGATGAAGGCCACCACGAGGATGCAGGCGGCCAGCGCCATCAGCGGACCGTCGATCGGAGCGATCAGTTTCTGCCAGAGCAGGCGCGGACGCCATTGATAGATCATCAGTCTTCCTCCGGCTCGGTCGTGTCCTCGGCGGCCGGGGCGTTGGGCAATTTGCCGAGCAGGTAGTAGTCGAACACCTGGCGCGCGATTGGCGCCGCGGCCTGCGCACCGAAGCCGCCGTTCTCGACCAGCACGGCCAGCGCGATCTTCGGCTGATCGGCGGGGGCGAAGGCGATGAACAGCGCGTGGTCGCGCAGTTCCTCTTTCAGGTGGCCTTCGGAGTACTTGTCACCCTTGAGCGAGAACACCTGCGCCGTACCTGTCTTGCCGGCGGATACGTATTCGGCGCCGGCAAAGGCGCGCGCGCCGGTACCTTCCTTGTTGACTCCCACCATCGCGTTCTTGATGAAATCGATGTGTTCCTGGCGCAGGGGGATGGTGCGCACAGGCTGCGGCTCGACGTAGGTCTTCTCGCCGGTGCGGGTGTCGGTGATGTACTTGACCAGGTGCGGGCGGAACATCACCCCGTTGTTGGCCAGGGTGGCCATCGCCTGGGCAAGCTGGATGGGAGTGTAGGCGTTGTAGCCCTGGCCGATGCCGATGGAGATCGTCTCGCCGGCATACCACTTCTGCTGCTCCGGCTTGCGGAAACGCTTGCGTTTCCATTCCTGCGAAGGCAGCACGCCTTCCGACTCGCCGTCGATGTCGACGCCGGTCCTCTGGCCGAAGCCGAACTGGCGCATGAAATTCGAGATGTTGTCGATGCCCATGTCGTTGGCGAGCATGTAGTAGTAGGTGTCGCAAGAGGCGACGATCGACTTGTACATGTCGACCGACCCGTGGCCACCCTTCTTGTCGTCGTGGAAGATATGGTTGCCGAAGGCGAAGTAGCCGGGATCGAAAATGGTCTGCTCGGGCCGGCGCTTGCCCAGGGTCAGGGCACCCAGCGCCATGTACGGCTTGAACGTCGACCCCGGCGGATAGGCGCCGTTCAGCGCCCGGTTGACCATGGGCTTGTCGGTCGAGGTGTTGAGATCGTCCCAATCCTGCGGCGTGATGCCATCGACGAAGAGATTGGGATCGTAGTTGGGCATCGACACCAGCGCCAGGATGCCACCGGTCGAGGGCTCGATGGCGACCACGGCGCCGCGGCGATCGCCGAAGGCCTTCTCGATCACGCTTTGCAACTTGGCGTCCAGGGTCAGGGTCAGGTTGTTGCCGGCTGCCGCCGCGGTGCGGGGGGCCAGCGTGCGCACGGCGTGGCCACCGGCATCGACCTCGACCTTCTCGAAACCCGTGGTGCCGTGCAACTGGAACTCGTAGTGCTGTTCCAGGCCGGTCTTGCCGAAATGCTCGGTGCCGCGATAGTTGGCCTCCTCGTCCTCGTCCTCGATTTTGTCGAGGTCGGCGTCGTTGATGCGGCCGATGTAGCCGAGCAGATGGGAGGCGAAGGCGCCCCCCGGGTATTGCCGGAAGAGCCGCGCCTTGATATCGACGCCGGCAAAGCGGTAGCGATTGGCGACGACTTTCGCCACCTCTTCGTCGGAAAGCCGTGTGCGGATGGGCAGCGACTCGAAGTTGCGGCTTTCGTCCATCAACTTCTTGAAGCGCTTGCGGTCCTTGGGCTGGACGTCGATGATCTTCGCAATCTCGTCGATCGTCTCCTCCAGGCTGCCCTTGATCTTGGAGGGAACGATTTCCAGCGTGTAAGCCGAGTAGTTGCGTGCCAGGATGTTGCCGTTGCGATCCACGATCAGCCCACGGCTGGGCACGATCGGCACCAGCGATATCCGGTTGTCCTCGGCGCGGGTCTGGTAGTAATCGTGCTGCACGACCTGCAGCCAGACGAAACGCACGAAGAGAACACCGAACGCGAGCAGCACAAAACTGCCGGCAACCGTCAGACGGCTCTGGAAACGCTCGAGTTCCTCCTGGGAATTCCTGAATTCCATCAGATGGGACGGGTGTGATCACGCTCCACCGGCTGAAACTGCGGCAGCAGCAGCATGTAGGTCATCGGGTGCCAGAGCGCGGCGCCGACGAAGCTGCCCAGGAACCAGAGCAGGCCGGGGAATTCGCTGCCGGCGATCAGGCGCACCAGGAGCATGACCATCTGGGCGCCGAGCAGCAGAGGCAGCACCTGCAGGGCCTGCTGCAACAGCGGGAACCACAGAATGCGACGCGACAGCCCGCCGGCAGCAAAGGCCAGCAGCACATAGGCCAGCGCATGCTGACCCATCACGCTGGCGTCGGCGACATCCATCAGCAGGCCGAGAACGAAGGCGACGCCCATGCTGACTTTGAGGGTCTGGTGCACGCACCAGAACGTCAGCACCAGCGCGACCCAGTCCGGAACGCCGGGCAGCCGGCCGAAGGGAATCAGGTTGATGAAAAACGCCAGCACCAGCGTGGCGACGATGAACCACACCTTGACCGGCAACAGGATGCGACGAGACGAGTTGGTCGGCTGCATCATGGTTTTCTCCTGATCCTTCTGCCCTTGGTCGAAGTCTCGGGCGATGCCGCGTGCTCCTCCGGCAGGGGTGGGGTGATGCGGCGCCCGAGCACCAGCACTTGGCCGTAGCGCTCGACACCGGCCAACGGCTCGCAGGCGATACGGGCAAACGAGGAGGAGTTGTCGCGGTCGGTCTTGACCACTTTGGCCACCGGCAGACCGGGCAGGAAGATGCCGTCGAGGCCCGAAGTGACGAGGACGTCGCCCGTCTGCACATCAGCATTGGGAGCCAGAAAGCGCAGTTCCATGGCGCCGGCGCCGGCGCCCGCCAGGATGGCGCGCAGGCCGTTTCGCTGCACCTGGACCGGGATTACCTGGTCCTTGTCGGTCAGCAGCGTGATTTCGCTGGTGAGCGGGTAAGCCCGCGTCACCTGCCCGAGCACGCCCAGTTCATCGATGACGGCCTGCCCGTTCTCAACACCTGACTGCGAGCCCTTGTCGATGATGACCTTGCGGGTGAAGGGGTCGCGTGCGGCGTAGATGATGTCGGCCAGGCGGCCCTCGGCCGGCTGTCGCGCCTTCATGTCCAGCAGCGCCCGCAGGTGCAGGTTCTCCTGCTCGAGGTGCTGCTGGCGCAACAGCAGATTGGCCTGGGCCAGCTTGTCCTGGCGCAGCCAGGCATTCTCCGACTTCAGCGTCGCCATGCCGCCGAAGTAGCCACCGAGATCCCAGACGGCTTCGACGGGCGCGGAAGCGATCCGCTGCGCCGGCAGCAGCGCGGTGGCGACGCCCAGTCTGGCCCATTCGAGCGTGTGGAAGCGCAGATCGGCGACCAGCAGGCCAATCGAGAGGGAAGCAAAGAAGAGCAGGCGCGCGAGTGGCGCCGGACCTCGCTTGAAGAAGGGTGGCGGCGAATGGCCGACGACGGACATCACAACTGCAGCGGCTCCCGGGAGCAACGGCGCGACGCAGCGCCGTCTTGCACACTAAATGTCGTAGCCGCTACTCGTTCGCGAAAATACTGCCGAGTTTGTCCATCTTCTCAAGCGCCATCCCGGAACCGCGGACGACGCAGGTCAGCGGATCGTCGGCAACGATCACCGGCAGGCCGGTCTCTTCCATCAGCAGGCGGTCGAGGTCGCGCAGCAGCGCGCCGCCGCCGGTGAGGACCATGCCCTTGTCGGCGATGTCGGCGCCGAGTTCCGGCGGTGTCTGCTCGAGCGCGATCTTGACGGCACCGACGATCTGATTGAGCGGATCGGTCAGCGCTTCGAGAATCTCGTTCGAGGAGATGGTGAAGCTCCGCGGAATGCCTTCGGCCAGGTTGCGGCCCTTGACTTCCATCTCCCTGACCTCGGAGCCGGGGAAGGCGGAACCGATCTCCTTCTTGATCATCTCGGCGGTGGTCTCGCCGATCAGCATGCCGTAGTTGCGGCGAATGTAGTTGATGATGGCCTCGTCGAACTTGTCGCCGCCGACGCGTACCGAACCGGCGTAAACCATGCCGCCGAGCGAAATGACGCCCACCTCGGTGGTGCCGCCGCCGATATCCACCACCATCGAGCCGGTGGCATCCGACACCGGCAAGCCGGCACCGATGGCCGCGGCCATCGGCTCCTCGATCAGATAGACTTGCGCGGCACCTGCGCCAAGCGCCGATTCGCGGATGGCACGGCGCTCGACCTGGGTCGAGCCGCAGGGCACGCAGATGATGATGCGCGGGCTGGGCGAAAACAGCCGCGAGTCATGCACCTTCTTGATGAATTGCTTCAGCATCTGCTCGGTGACGGTGAAGTCGGCAATGACGCCGTCCTTCATGGGCCGGATCGCCGTGATGTTGCCGGGCGTCTTGCCGAGCATCTGCTTGGCGGCATGACCGACGGCCTGGATGGTCTTCTTGGCGTTGGGGCCGCCTTCGGTGCGAATGGAGACCACCGACGGCTCGTCGAGCACGATGCCCTTGCCGCGCAGGTAGATCAGCGTGTTGGCAGTGCCGAGGTCGATGGCCAGATCGTTTGAGAAATACGAACGAAAGAAGCTGAACATCTGGGATTCCGATAGGACAGTGGATGGGCCGCCCGGAGCGCGGGCGGAATAGACTATGATAACGTATCCTAAACCGCAATATAAGCCGTTCCCCGCATGTCGCTAAACCCCGAAGAAGTTCGCCGGATCGCCCGGTTGGCCCGTCTCGACATCTCGCCGCAGGAAGCGGAAAACACCCGCGACCAGTTGAACGGCATCCTCGCCTTCATCGCCCAGTTGCAGGCGGTCGATACCACGGGAGTTGCGCCCATGGCGCACGCCACCGACGTGGTGCAGCGCCTGCGCCCCGACCGGATCACCGAGGCCGATCGCCGGGCGGATTTCCAGGCCGTGGCACCCGAAACCGAGGCTGGACTCTATCTCGTTCCCAAGGTGATCGAATGATCCATTCGTCACTAGGGGAATTGTCTGCCGCGCTGGCGGCAAAGAAGGTTTCTGCCGTCGAACTGGCGCAGCTTTTTCTTGCACGTATCGACAAGCTGAATCCGTTGCTCAACGCCTTCATCACCGTCGATGCCGACAAGACGCTGACCATCGCGCGGGCCGCCGACGAACGCCGGGCCAAGGGCGAAGACGGTCCGCTGCTGGGCGTGCCGCTGGCGCACAAGGACATCTTCTGCACGGAGGGGTGGCTCACCACCTGCGGTTCGAAGATGCTCGCCAATTTCGTTTCGCCCTACGACGCCCATGTTGTCGCGCGCTTCAAGGCGGCGGGGACAGTGACCCTGGGCAAGCTCAACATGGACGAGTTCGCAATGGGCTCGTCGAACGAAACCTCGTTCTTCGGCCCGGTGAAGAATCCCTGGGATATCAATCGAGTTCCCGGCGGCTCCTCGGGCGGGTCGGCGGCGGCGCTGGGGGCGCGGCTGACGCCCGCCGCCACCGGCACCGACACGGGCGGTTCGATCCGCCAGCCGGCGGCGCTGTGCGGCCTCACCGGGCTGAAACCGACCTACGGCGTTGTGTCGCGCTACGGCATGATCGCCTTCGCATCGAGTCTCGACCAGGGCGGGCCGATGGCAAAGTCGGCGCAGGACTGCGCGCTGATGCTGAATGCCATGGCCGGTTTCGATGCGCGCGATTCGACCAGCCTCGAACGGCCGGCGGAGGATTACACGACAGACCTGGACAAGCCGCTCGCCGGCCTCAGGATCGGCCTGCCGAAGGAGTTCTTCGGCCCGGGCATGGACGACGACGTGCGCGCGGCAGTCGATGCTGCGCTGGCCGACTACCGCAAGCTCGGCGCCAGCACGGTCGAGATGAGCCTGGCCAATTCCGGCCTCTCGGTGCCGGCCTATTACGTCATCGCGCCGGCCGAGGCCAGCACCAATTTGTCGCGCTTCGACGGCGTCCGCTACGGTCATCGCGCCGCGGAATACACCGACCTGATCGACATGTACTGCAAGAGCCGCTCCGAGGGTTTCGGCGCCGAGGTCAAGCGCCGGATCCTGATCGGCACCTACGTGCTCTCCCACGGCTATTACGATGCCTACTACCTGCAGGCGCAGAAGATCCGCCGCCTGATCGCCAACGATTTCGCCGAGGCCTTCAAGTCCTGCGACGTCATCATGGGCCCGACCTCGCCCTCGGTGGCGTTCGCCTTCGGCGCCAAGAGCGCCGATCCGGTACAGATGTACCTGGCCGACATCTACACCATCGCCGTCAACCTCGCCGGCCTGCCGGGCATGTCGATTCCCTGCGGCTTCGGGGACGGCGGCATGCCGGTCGGCCTGCAACTTATCGGCCCGTGGTTCGGCGAGGCAAGGATGCTCAACGTCGCCCACCGTTACCAGCAGGCAACCGACTGGCATACGCGCTGCCCGTCGTTGGCGGCGTAGCGACTGGAGGACGACCCATGAATACGGCCCAAGGCCACGATATCGAAGACCTCGCACCCGGCATGAGCGCGAGCTTCGCCAAGACCGTCACCGAGGCCGACATCCTGATGTTTGCCGCCGTTTCCGGCGACCTGAATCCTGCCCATCTGAACGAGGAATATGCCAAGACGACGATGTTCGGCGGGCGCATCGCCCATGGCATGCTGACCGCCGGCCTCATATCGGCGGTCCTGGCCAACAAGCTGCCCGGTCCCGGCACCATCTACCTTGGCCAGACCCTGAAGTTCAAGGCGCCGGTGCGGGCGGGCGACACGGTGACGGCCACGGTCACGGTGCGCGAGGTATTCGTCGACAAGAAGCGGGTGATCCTCGACGCGGTGTGCAAAGTTGGCGACAAGGTCGTGTTGGAAGGCGAATCGACTATGTTGTGCACTTCATCGAAGGCCTGACGGACGTCGGGTGCATAGAGGAGGTTCACCATGGCTCGACTTCATCCCGGTCATTGCGTCTTGACGCTGGCGCTAGTAATTGCCGGCTGCGCGACCTCCCCGCCGCCGACGCCTGAACCCGAGTCGAAGACCGCGGAACCGGAGCGGCACGCTCCACGCTCCCCGCGGCCCTCTTCGGGCCGGGCGGCTGCGCGGCTGAAGGCGCTGCCGGACCGGCCGCTCAATGTCGCAGCCGAGTGCAGCTTCCGCGACCCGAACGGTTACCAGGGGCGCTTGAATCTGGGTGTCCAGGAAGCGCAGGTCCAGCGTTTCGAGGCCGAGATCCTGGTACCCGGGCACGGCAACTGCCGTTTCGATCTGAAGAACTTCGAGCAGACGGCGGCGCGGCCGGTGACGCTGAAGAACCGCAAGGGCGACTGCGCCGTCCATATCTGGGAACAGGGCGAGCAGGTGACGGTCGCTTTCGGCGAATGCCACAGCCAGTGCAGCCGTGGCGCGCGCGATTATCTTTGGCCTATCCTGGTGAATGCCGGGAACGGCAGTTGTTCTTGAAAGAATGAACATGACTCAGTGGGAAGTCGTTATCGGGCTGGAAACCCATGCCCAGTTGCAGACGCAGTCGAAGATATTCTCCGGCGCGGCGACCGCCTTCGGCGCCGAACCCAACGCCCAGGCGTGTGCCGTCGATATCGCCCTGCCGGGCGTGCTGCCGGTGCTTAACCGCGAGGCGGTGGTTTGCGCCATCAGGTTCGGGCTGGCCGTCGGCGGCAGCATCGCGCCGCGCTCGATCTTCGCGCGCAAGAATTACTTCTATCCCGATCTGCCCAAGGGCTACCAGATCAGCCAGTACGAGATTCCCGTGGTGTCGGGTGGTGGCCTGCCCATCCAGGTCGGCGAGGCGGAAAAGTATGTCCATCTCACCCGTGCCCACCTCGAGGAGGATGCCGGCAAGTCTCTGCACGAAGACTTTCATGGCAAGACCGGTATCGACCTCAACCGTGCCGGCACGCCGCTTCTTGAGATCGTCACCGAGCCGGACATGCGCTCGAGCGCGGAAGCCGTCGCCTATGCCAAGGCGCTGCACGCACTGGTGCGCTGGATCGGCATCTGCGACGGCAACATGCAGGAGGGCAGCTTCCGCTGCGACGCCAACGTCTCCGTGCGCCGGCCCGGCGCGCCGCTGGGCACCCGCCGCGAGATCAAGAACCTCAACTCCTTCCGCTTTCTCCAGCAGGCCATCGAATACGAGATCGGCTGGCAGATCAACGAAATCGAGGAGGGCCGGAAGATCCACCAGGCGACGGTGCTGTTTGATCCGGACACGGGCGAGACCCGGGCCATGCGCTCGAAGGAAGACGCCCACGACTACCGCTACTTCCCGGACCCCGATCTGCTGCCGCTCGAGATTACGCCGGCATGGGTGGAAGAGGTTAAAGCCGCTATGCCCGAACTTCCGCTGGCGATGCGCGAACGCTTGCGGCGCGACTACGGCCTGTCGGCCTACGATGCGGCGACACTCACCAGCCAGCGCGAGACCGCCCGCTTCTATCTCGACACGGTTGCCGCCGCCGGGCCGGCGCTGGCCAAACCGGCCGCCAACTGGATCATGGGCGAGGTTTCGGCACGCCTGAACCGCGAAGAGAAGGACATCGCCGAGGCGCCGCTGAGCCCGGCGCAGCTCGCCGGCCTGCTCAAGCGCATCGCCGACAACACCATCTCCAACAACATCGGCCGCAAGGTGTTCGATGCGCTATGGAGCGGTGAGGGCGACAGTGCCGACGCGATCATCGAGCGCGAGGGCCTGAAACAGATCACCGACACCGGCGCCATCGAGGCCCTGGTGGACGAAGTGCTGGCGGCGAATCAGAAATCGGTCGAGGAATTCCGCGCCGGCAAGGACAAGGCCTTCAACGCGCTGGTCGGCCAGGTGATGAAGGCCGCCAAGGGCAAGGCCAATCCCCAGCAGGTCAACGACTTGTTGAAGAAGAAGCTGGCGCAGTAGTATCCGCGGGCTTTGCGGCCTGATCTTCAGGTCGTTTCTGGGTCAACGCGAGGTAGCGCTGTTTCTCCTGCTCGAACCGTTCCTGGATTTCGGTGATGTCCTGTTTCTTGGATTCGACTGCCGACTGCTGGGTGGCAACCTCGGCTTCGCTTCTCTGTATCCGTATCCTTGCCGATTCGGGAATCGGCTTCTGTCCCGACTTTTCGGCCTGCTCCTGCAACTGCCGCAGGCGGGCGAGGGCGTCGCCGTAGCGCTCCTCCGACAGCCGCAGACCCGCGCGCAGGTCGGCGACCATCCGATCGCGCTTGGTTTCGATGTCCTTGATGCTGTTATAACTCGCCAGCAGCGCCCGGTCTCGGCGATTCTCGTCCGCCAGCTTGCGCTCCTCCGCCTTCTTGCGGGCCGTCTCGGCCTGCCTTTGCGCGCGCTGTTCCGGGGTGAGCGGCCCTTCATATTCCTTGGACATCACGCCTTGGGAGTTGAACTCCTGATAAGCGCGGCTGAGGCACTGGGCGGGCAGGACGTCGCCGCAGACACGGTGGCCGCCATCGTCCTTGCAGCAATAGGTCCTGGCATTGGCCGACAGCGCCGTGGCGAGGAAGGCGCAGGCCAGCAGTGCTTTAGGCGACACCATATTGCTCCCGATATTGGCTGACCGCGGGCAGCACCCGTTCGAGTTCCGGGTGGCCGCGCAGATAGGCGATCAAGTCGTGCAAGGTGGCGACGGCGATGACCGGCATGCCGTAATTCTGCTCCACTTCCTGCACCGCCGAAAGCCTTCCCTGGCCACGCTCCTGGCGATCGAGAGCGATGACGACACCCGCGGCCGTGGCGCCGGCGGCGCGAATCAACTCGACCGACTCGCGTACCGAGGTGCCGGCCGAAATGACATCGTCGACGATCAGCACCCGCCCTGCGAGCGGCGCGCCGATCAGGCTGCCGCCTTCGCCGTGGTCCTTGGTTTCCTTGCGGTTGAAGGCGAAAGGAGTATTGCGACCCAATCCGGCGAGCGCCACCGCTGTCGTTGCCGCCAGCGGAATGCCCTTGTAGGCCGGACCGAACAGGACATCGAAGCCGATGCCGGAGGCAAGTATGGCTCGGGCATAGAAGTCGGCCAGGCGTGCAAGCGAGGCGCCGTCGTTGAACAGGCCGGCATTGAAGAAGTAGGGCGAAAGCCGGCCGGCCTTGGTCTTGAACTCGCCAAAACGCAGCACACCCCGCCCGCAGGCGAAGGCTATGAAGTCGCGGCTAAAATCCATTTGTTCTCCTTTTGGGCATTTTACATGTTGCGCATCCTGACACTGAATTTCAACGGCATCCGTTCGGCGGCGACAAAGGGTTTCTTCGACTGGCTGGCCACGCAGGACGCGGATATCGTCTGCGTGCAGGAACTCAAGGCGCAGGAAGCCGACCTCAGCGATGCGCTGCGTTCGCCCGCCAGCTACCAAGGCTGGTTCCACTGCGCCGACAAGAAGGGCTACAGCGGCGTCGGCATCTATGCCCGGCGTCCGCCGGACCGTGTCATGACCGGCATCGGCAACCAGGAGTTCGATGCCGAGGGCCGCTATCTGCGTGCCGACTGGGGCAAGCTGTCGGTGGTATCGCTTTACCTTCCGTCCGGGTCGAGTTCGCCCGAGCGCCAGGAAGCTAAGTTCCGATTCATGGCCGAGTTCTTCCCGCAGCTCGCCACCCTCGCTGCCTCCGGCCGCGAGATCGTCCTGTGCGGGGACTGGAACATCGCCCACCGCGAAATTGACCTGAAGAACTGGAAATCGAACCAGAAGAACTCGGGCTTCCTGCCCGAGGAGCGCGCCTGGCTGACGCGGGTCTTCGACGATCTGGGCTGGGTCGATGTCTACCGCCGTCTCTATCCCGAGGCCGGCGGCGAAGCCTACACGTGGTGGTCGAACCGCGGCCAGGCTTGGGCGAAGAACGTCGGCTGGCGCATCGATTACCAGATTGCGACTCCCGGCGCCGCGAAGTCCGCCCGCGCCGCGACGGTCTTCAAGGATCGACGTTTCAGCGACCATGCCCCCTTGATTGTCGACTATGACCAAGTACTTTAGTCCAGCGATGCCGAACTGTGATTGCGCGCGGGACGCAAAATGGGTAGCCTTCGTGAGAAGGCTCATCCAATCAACAAGGAGAAGACCATGAACGACCTCACCGCAGTGAACAAGGACAAACTGATCGCCGACATGAAGGTTGTGGTTGCCGACGCCGAAGAACTCCTGCGTGCCACCGCCAGCCAGGCGGGCGACAAGATCGGGGAATTGCGCGGCAAGATCCAGGATCATCTCGCCACCGCCCGCTCCAGCCTGGCTGACGCCCAGGCCGCCGTGGTCGACAAGGCCAAACAGGTGGGCAATGCCACGGACGACTACGTGCATGACAATCCCTGGCGTTCGGTCGGCGTTGCTGCCGGCATCGGATTCATCGTCGGACTGCTGATCGGCCGCAGGTAAGTCCATGGCCGATGTGCCAGCCCGCGGCCTGTTTGCCTCGCTGCGGGGCCTCGCCGCGACGGCCGTCGCCATCGTCCAGACGCGCCTGGAGCTTCTCGGTACCGAGCTTCAGGAGGAAAAGGCGCGGCTGCTCGGCCTGCTGGCGTTTGGCGCCGCGGCGCTGATCCTGCTCGCCGCCGGGCTGGTGTTCCTGGCGGTGTTTCTGACCGTGCTGTTGTGGGACAACAACCGCCTGTTGGCGCTGGGCGTGTTTGCCGCGCTGTTCCTGGGCGGTGGCGCGGTTTCGCTGCTGGTGGCCTTGCGCCATGCCCGCACGCCGTCGCGCCTGTTCGCCGCCAGCCTGGCCGAACTGGCGCGGGACCGCGCCGCAGCCGAAGGCACGACGCCTGCCGACCCGTGAATCAGAAGCTGATCGAACTGGCCCTCAAAAAGCAGCGCCTGCAACTGAAAAGCGCTGCGCTGCGCGATGACTGGGTGAGTTGTGCGTCGGCATTGAAGCCGCTTTGCACCGGCGCCGATCGGGTGCGCGATGCGGCTGTCTGGCTGCGCCGACACCCCGAACTTCTGGTGGCCGGTGCTGTGGCGCTGCTGGTGGCACGGCCGCGCGCCGTGTTTCGCTGGGCGCGCCGCTCGATATCTGTTGTTCGCCTCTGGCGGCGGCTGCGCGGCTGGCTGAGCGTCGGCCTGCTATCGGGCTAGCCTATGGCAGAGCCTTCCGAAACACCCGGCCGCCAATCCATCTGGCGGCCGGTGGTGGTGCGCCGGATCATGGACGCCGAGCGGCGCGAGCGGCAGGCGGTGGTGGCCGAGATCGTCCGCATTCACGGCCTGATGCCGCTACTGATGAAGCACCGCAACGGCAGTCGCTGGTCGTCCCAGGAGCGCAGCGAACTGCTCGAGCAGATGCGCGCGCTGGCCCACCTTTCTCCCTACCTGTTCGTGCTCGTGCTGCCGGGATCCTTCGTTGCGCTGCCCCTGCTTGCCTGGTGGCTCGACCGCCGCCGCCAGCGTCGTTCCCCGGAACGCGTCGTGAAGAAGACGCCATGACTGCGCTATGCAGACGTACTTGATTTCCAGGTGGTCCTCGATGCCGTAGCCAATCGGGCTCTGCCGCCCAAGACGGGTTCCGCCGGTACACGACACGCGGCCTGGACCCTTGCTCATCGATGTAATGCCGAAGGCTTGCGGTCACCGCCCTATATATCCTTCGTCGGGGAACTTGATGCGCCACCGGGTGTCGGACTGCCGGCGTCAATGCGCCCCGAACCTGCTCTTCCCGGCCACTGCTGATGTGATTCCATGCCCAAGACCTCCGCTATCCTCCTGCTCTCTGTCCTGACCCTTTTCGCGTGCGGGGAGCCTCCGGATACCCGCCCGGGCCAACCTGTCGCGCATCGCCGGGCGGCCTTCACCGAGATTCTCAAGGCCTTTGAGCCGATGGGCGTGATGCTGCGTACCGATGCCTATGACCCGAAGCGGTTCCAGGCCTTGTCGCGGCAACTCCTGGACCGGCGCGACGGTCCGTGGGCCTATTTCGGTGCCGATACCCTGTATCCGCCGAGCAATGCCAAGGCCGAGGTCTGGCTGGACGGCGCGACGTTCGCTGCCGACAAGCAGGCGTTCTTCGACACTACGACCAAGCTTGCTGGGATCGCCGGTACGCCGGACAAGACGCAGGCGGCGGCTGCCTACCATGCGGTCGAAGATACTTGCCGCAACTGCCACAAGGCCTTCAAGAAGCGTTGACAGGCAACCGTCGGTATCCTTGCCGACAATCCTGCCGCTGAAGCACGAAGTCGAAAGGGCCGTGGCTGTTGGTAATTGCGTCGAGTTTTCTCGTTTGTTCCGGACGATAACGGCGGGTCCGGTCACCTAGGATTGATGGATGGCACGAAGAGTCGGTTGGATCCTGCCGCTATCCGCCGCTGCCAGCCTCTTGCTGGCTGGTTGCGGCACCTTGCCTCGATCAGGCGGCACGGCCGCGACGGCCGGCGAGGCCAGGCCGTCGGCCGCAGAGCCGCTGCCGGTGTCAGATCGGGCACGCGAAGTCGTGATGTTCGCGCTGGGCCTGATCGAGACCGGCTACCGCTTCGGCGGCAAGAACCCGGAAGCCGGACTCGATTGCAGCGGCATGGTGAGCTACGTCTTCAGCAACGCGGCGGGCATTCGATTGTCAGGCTCCGCCGCCGACATCGCGCGCCAGGGCCATCCCGTCGATGCCGGGGAGATGCGGCCCGGCGATTTGGTCTTCTTCAACACGCTCAACCGCAGCCATTCCCACGTGGGTATCTATGTCGGCGACGGTCGCTTCGTGCATGCGCCCAGCGGGCAGGGCAAGGTGCGTACCGATTACCTCACGCAAGGCTGGTTTGCCGGCCGCTTCGAGGAAGCGCGCAGCTACTTCGACTGATTTTCTGGTCAGGCGTACAGGCTGATGCTGTTGCCCGACGACACGGTGCCGGCAGAGGCGTAGGTGCGGGCGATCTTCTGGCCGGCGGAATTCGCTGTGGTGTTGTCCGCCCGCTGTTGCCTTTGCTGGGCGGCGAGCTCGGCGCGGCCGAGCGTCACCAATTGGTCGCCTGCGCTGGCGACCTGGAAATCCTGCGCGCTCGGATCCGCGGGCGCCATGGCAGCCGTACGGATGCGCCTGCCCTTGTCGATATTGGCTTGCGGTTTGGATTCCGCCGAGGTATCGATGCTGACCTCGCCGCCAATCGCGTAGCGCTTGCCGTCGGGGCCATAGACATAGGTGTAGGTGGCGCCGCTGGTCGCCAGCCCTTGCGCGGCTGCCAGATGCGCCGCCTCGTGGGTGTGCACATCCTGGTCGATCTGCTTGAGCTTCGCCACTTCGAGTTGCTGCTCGGGCGTCAGTTGCGCCTGGGCCTGCCGCGCGGTGGCCTGGCTGGCCTGGCCGCGCGACTGGGCGGCATCGCCGCGACCCGCCGACGCAGCCGTCCCAGTTCCCTGCGTCTGGGAAACGACGGTACTGTTCAGCGACGCAACGATCAAGGACATGACAAGCGGGCCGGAGTCTCGTTCCGGACTATAGTCCAGGCGGCCACGATTGGAACCCCGCCGCCGGTCTTCGGAGTCCTGGGCCGGTCAGACACCGTGGGCTTTGAACCAGTCGAGCATGCGCCGCCAGCCGTCCTCGGCCGGCTCCTTGCGGTAGGTGGGGCGGTAGTCGGCGTGGAAGGCGTGGGGCGCATCGGGGTATACGCGGATCTGCGATCTGCTGGCGGCTTTCATCAGCACCGCTTGCATGTCTTCGATCTGGTCGGCGCCGATGCCCTGGTCCTTGCCGCCGTAGAGGCCGAGCACCGGGGCCTTGAGTTCCGAAACGAGGTCGAGCGGCCACTTCGGCTGGTTGGCCGTCGGCGCGCCCTCGAGCACTCCGTACCAGGAGACGGCTGCCTTGAGGCGCGGGTTATGGACAGCATAGAGCCAGGTAGTGCGTCCGCCGCGGCAGAAACCGGTGATCGCCAGCCGATCCGGGTTGCCGCCGTTCTTTGCTGCCCAGTCGGCGCAGGCGTCGAGATCGGACATGTGCTCGGCATCGGGGGTCTCCGCCACCGGGCCGGCCAGGATGTCCTGGATGTTGGTCATTTTCGAGACGTCGCCGTGGCGGGCATACATCTCGGCGGCGACGGCAAGATAGCCGACCTTGGCGAGGCGCCGGCAGACGTCCTTGATGTATTCATGCACGCCGAAGATCTCATGCACCACGAGCACGGTCGGCAGGTTCCTGCCGGCCGCCGGCAGGGCCCGGTAGGCCGGCAGCAGGCCATCCGCAGTCGGCACCTGGATCTCGCCGGCCGTCAGGCCCTCGGTGTCGGTCTTGATCGCGGTTTCGGCCATGATCGGCTGCGTGGCGGCGGCGAAACCGGCGCCGAGCGCGGTGACGATGAAGCCGCGGCGGCTAAAGCCCACTTTCGGCATGAGGCTGTCAAGTTCGGGATTGTTCATGGTTGTTCTCCTCTCGTTGGGGAGGAAAAACTTACGCCAGCGAAGGCAAAAGATCAACGCGAAATGCGTGGGCTCACAGCAGGACGATGTCGAACTGCTCCTGCGTGTAACCGGTCTCCGCGTGCAGCGACACCGGCTTGCCGATGAAGTCGGACAGCATCGCCACCGATTGGGATTCCTCGTCGAGGAAGAGGTCGATGACCGAAGGTGCTGCCAATATCCGGAACTCGCGGGCATTGAACTGGCGGGCCTCGCGCAGCAGCTCGCGCAGGATTTCATAGGCCATGGTGCGCGCCGTCTTCACCTCGCCGCGGCCGCTGCACAAGGGGCAGGGCTCGCACAGCACATGGGCGAGCG
This sequence comes from Rhodocyclaceae bacterium, assembly GCA_041480065.1. Classification (GTDB taxonomy): domain Bacteria; phylum Pseudomonadota; class Gammaproteobacteria; order Burkholderiales; family Rhodocyclaceae; genus Fen-999. The sequence goes on along the minus strand of JBGOZF010000038.1, from coordinate 3,396 downwards.
ACTCGCGCGTGCGCTTGCGCGTCATCTCGACCAGGCCGAGAGCCGTGAAGCCGTTCACGGTGACGCGCGTGTGGTCGCGCGCCAGGGCCTTGTCGAATTCGGCGAGGACTTCCTCGCGGTGTTCGGCGGATTCCATGTCGATGAAATCGACGATGATGATGCCGCCCAGGTTGCGCAGCCGCAACTGGCGGGCGATGGTCTGCGCCGCTTCCAGGTTGGTCTTGAAGATGGTGTCGTCGAAGCTGCGCAGGCCGACGAAGCCGCCGGTGTTCACGTCGATGGTCGTCATCGCCTCGGTCTGGTCGATGATCAGGTAGCCGCCGGACTTGAGGTCTACGCGGCGGGCCAGAGCTTTCTGGATTTCGTCCTCGACGCCGTGGAGATCGAACAGCGGCCGCTCGCCGTTGTAATGCACCAGCAGGGACGCCAGTTGCGGCATGTATTCCTGCGTGAACGCCGACAGCTTCTGGAAGTTCTCGCGCGAGTCGACGACGATGCGCGTGGTCTCATTGCTGACCAGGTCGCGCAACAGGCGCTGGGAGAGATTGAGGTCGTGGTGCAGGCGCGTCGGCGCCTGGGCGCCGACGCTGCGATGGCAGATTTCCAGCCACAGGCGCCGCAGGTAGGTGATGTCGGTGGCGAGTTCGGCGTCGGTAGCAGTCTCGGCCATGGTGCGGGCGATGTAACCGCCCTGCTCGTCGGGCGGCAGCAGACCCTGGATGCGGCTGCGCAGGCGCCCGCGCGATTCCTCGTCCTCGATGCGCTGGGAAATGCCGATGTGCTTTTCCTGCGGCAGGTAGACCAGCAGACGGCCGGCCAGCGACACCTGGGTGGTCAGTCGGGCGCCCTTGGTGCCGATGGGATCCTTGAGCACCTGTACGGTCAATTGCTGGCCTTCGCTGAGGATGCGTTCGATCGGCCGCTGGCCGTCGTGGCCATTGCCGCTGGCGGGCTTCTGTTCCCAGATGTCCGCCACGTGCAGGAAGGCGGTGCGCTCGATGCCGATGTCGATGAAGGCCGATTGCATGCCCGGCAGCACGCGCACGACCTTGCCGAGGTAGATGTTGCCGACGATACCGCGGCCGTTGGTGCGCTCGATGTGCAGTTCCTGCACGACGCCCTGGTCCATCAGGGCGACGCGCGTCTCCTGCGGCGTGAAGTTGATCAGGAACTCTTCGGCCATGTCGGCGCTATGCCCGTTCCGCGATCTGGACGTACAGCTTGGCCAGCAGCATCTTTATCCGCTCCGAGGCGCGCAGGTAGTCGCCATGCGCCAGCATGTGCAGGGCGTCCTGCTTGCGGCCCTCCTTGGCGGTCGCCAGCACCTTGCCGGCGCAGACGTGGAAATGGGCATGTTGCGCCCTCATCTCGGCAAAGGTGTCGAGGGTTCCGTATTGGGCTGCGCCGGCGCCGTAGATCCATTGCCCCAACTGGCACTGGTCGTCGCGGGAAACGATCTCCACTTGCATTTCCTCCCCGCTGGCACCCTGGATGTAGCTTTCCAACCGGCCCTTCCATTTCATGTGCACATCGATGGCGGCCATGAAATTGAGGCCGCCGAGTTCGGCGCCGTGGTTGCCTTCGGGAGGCGGCGGCGAATTGGCCTCGTGAACGGTTTCCGCAGAAGCCAGCCGCTTGAACCAGTTGAAAATGCCCATCTATCGTCCCCCAACTTTGCCTGGGCCCATTCTATGCAATGGGCCCTAGATCGGGTAGCCAAAACGCCTCAGAAGCAGTCCCGTCTCGCAAAGGGGCAGGCCGACGATGCCGGAGTGCGAGCCCTGGATCTCCTCGACGAACATCGCGGCGTGGCCCTGGATGCCGTAGGCGCCGGCTTTGTCCATGGGCTCGCCGGTTCGTGCGTAGCGGTGGATCTCCTCGCCGGTCAGGGCGCGAAAGCATACCTTGCTGGTCGACAGCACGACCTCGGATTGCGCGCCGTCAGCCACGGCAATGGCAGTCAATACCCAATGCGCGCGGCCGGAGAGTCGCCTGAGGATGTCCTCCGCGTCGGCTTCGTCCTTCGGCTTGCCGATGATTCCGCAGTCGAGTTCGAGCGTGGTGTCGGCCGACAGCACGAGGCGCGGCAGCAGGTGGCGCAAGGTGATCAGCCGCCTGCCGTGCGCCGCCTTGGCCAGGGCGACGCGACGGACGTAATCGCCCGCGGCTTCGCCCGGGAGCACGTCTTCCCGGGTCTCGGCATCCTCGCGCGGTTCGGCGCGAAGCAGCATGAGGTCGAAGCGAACACCGATCTGGGCCAGCAATTCGCGCCGCCGCGGGCTGCGGGAGGCCAGGTAGATTCGCGGTTCCATCATGCTCTCGCCGGGCCGCCCCAAGAGAGCATGCGCCCCCCCGTGGGGGGCAGCGAACCGAATTGGCAAATGAGGTGAGCGTGGGGGGCCATATGGTTCATTCGCGGTGATAGGGATGGCCCTTGAGCACGCTGGCGGCGCGGTAGAGCGCTTCGGCCAGGATCACCCGGACCAGGCCATGGGGCAAAGTCAGCCCGGACAGGCGCACCGTTTCACGTGCCTCCGCTTTCAAAGCCGGGTCGAGGCCGTCCGCACCGCCGATCAGGAACGCGACGTCGTCGCCTTCGCGGGTCCAGTCGGCGAGCCTTGCCGCCAGGTCGCGCGTGGTCAGTTCGGCGCCGTGTTCGTCCAATGCGATGCGCCAACAGCGCGTCGGCAGCGCTGCCCGTATCCGGCCTGCTTCCGCCGCCATCATCGCCGGTACCGGTTTGCCGCCGGCTCTGGGCTCGGCCTTCACCGGCACCAGTTCCAGCGGCCATTCCCTCGGCATACGTTTGGCATATTCGGCGAAGCCCTCGTCAACCCAGCTCATCATCCGGTTGCCGACCGCGACGACCAGCAGCTTCACGCGCTGCGTCCGCCGGCCGGCCTGGCCGCCCGTTTTGGTACGCTCTGCCAGAGCTCTTCGAGGTTGTAGTAGCTGCGTACGGCAGGCTGCATGACATGAACGACGATGCTGCCGAGGTCCACCAGCACCCATTCGCCGCTGTCCTCGCCTTCGGCGCCGATCACCTCGCCGCCGGCTTCCTTGACTTTCTCCTGGACGTTGCGGGCCAGGGCCTTCACCTGCCGGGTCGAATCGGCGCTGGCGATGATGATGCGGTCGAACAGGGAAGTGAGCTTGGTGGTGTTGATGACCTCGATGTCGCGGCCCTTGATGTCTTCGAGCGCCGCGACGGCGATCTTTTGTAGTTTTCTGACGTCCATCAATCTCTTAGCCGGGGTCAGTAGTGTCCGGTTAAAAAGCGAATAGATTCAGCTGGTTGTTGTTTTCGTCCTGATTTGAGAAGAGGTCGTTGCCCGCAAAGGCTTGCTGGATGGGCATCTTCTCGAACAGGGTGAGCGAGAGAATCTGTAGCAGGGT
>JBGOZF010000037.1:0-42425 GCA_041480065.1 Rhodocyclaceae bacterium | reverse complement strand
GCTTGATGAGTGTGGCCAGATGCGCGAAGCCGCCGACCTTGCCGTAGGTCTTCGCCGCCTGCTCGAAATCGAGGCAGGTGAAGGCGTGCGCGTCGGACGATCCTGGTTTGATGCCGTAGGCCTTCAGCAATGCTTCGCCGATCAGGTGCGGCGCCTTGCCGCTGGCGGCGCCGACGCCCATATTGACGCTCGGCTCGCGGAAATACAGCGGCAGCAACTGCGCGTGGCAGTCGGTGAAATGCAGGAAGTGGACGTTGCCGAAGCCTGCCGGATCGTAGAACTCGTCGCCGCCGGCGGCGAGCACGCGGCGCGAATCGAGCGCCATGCCGGCCGCCGAGGCGGCGGCGAGGACTTGCAGGAACTCGCGGCGGTTCATTTATTGACGGGAGATTCGGGATCGAGCAGCAGCGCAACGAGATGCCTGATCTGCTGCTCGTTCAAGGCGCCGATATGGCCGAAGCGCGGCATGGCCGAACAGACGTTGTAGGACTTGGCGTTGTGGATCTTGCTGAACACGTACTTCTGCATCTCGGGACCATTGCCGCGTAGCTTGCCGATGTTGCGCAGGGTGGGACCGAGGGTGCCGAAAGAGAGTTCCTTGGGCGAGATCTCGTGGCAGTTGTAGCAGTTGCCGCCGACCGGCAGTCCGGGCTTGTCGGTCCAGGTGAAGCCGCGGCCGCTTTGGGCGATCTTCTCGCCTTCCTTCCAGTCGCCCATCAGCTTGCCGTCGGCCGGGTACTTCACGGTGGCCAGTTGATCGGCAGCGATCAAGGTGGCAAGCGGCTGCGGCGGCTGGTTCGAGTACTTGTTGCAGACATGCTGGAGCGCGTCGGTCTCGAGGCGGTCGAGGCCGGCCTGGCCTTTTGCCTGGAAGTCGTTCCTGACCATGGCGATGGCTCGGCTGCGATCATCTCCTTCGGCCCGCGGTGCAGCGGCCAATATCATGGCGGTACAAGCGAAGGCGAGGGTGGCGATATTCTTGAAATGGTTCATGGCTCTCTCCGTCAGCGCTTGATTCCCGGGCCCTTGTACATGTTGCCATTGGCATTGGCAGTCAGGTAGGTCAGCAAGGCGGTGACCGTATCCGACACGTACTTGGGCTCGGGGAAACGCTGCTGGCGGAAGCAGTCGTTCATCCGCCACTGCTGGGTGAGCATGATGCCGCCGGTCATCCGGTAGCCGGGCCAACCCTGATAGGAGCGGATGGCTTCTTCCTTCCTGGCAAGGTTCGGGAGCTGTTGCATGCGGATGCGCAGGCCAGTCTCGCCGTGGCAGGTGGCGCAAGCGAAGTCGTAGGGCCCGGCGCGGAAGGCGAAGACCTCCTTGCCCAGGCGATAGACTTCCTTCACCTTGGGATCGTCCGTCGGCACTGAGATCTTCATGTTGCGCGACAGCCCCGCGACGTAGGTGACCAGCGAGGTCTGGTCCGGCGTGGCGGTCTCGCTGGCGAAGGGGTGGGCGGCGATTTCCGCGGCGCTGAAGCCCTGCTTCTCCACCATGCACCAGACGAGGCGGCGCTCGACATCCATGACTTTGCCGGCATCGGCGAAATAGCGCGGCATCTGGACGTAGGCGCCCTTGACGACGCCGATACCGAGACCGAGGTCGCAGGTCTCGGCGAGCGCCACCTGTTTCGGTCCGCGTTTCTCCTTCCAGAGTTCCTCGCCCTTGGCCTCGAACAACTCGGCCGGGTTGGCGTCTTCCATGACTTCGCGGAATTTCTCGAACTCCGCGGTGGCGGCGTCCTTCTGTTCCGCAGCGGCCGGCGAAGTTGTGGCTGGAATGGGGCGAGACTTCGACTTGTCCTTGGCGCCTGCGTCGGCGGATGCCAAGGCAACTGCTATCGAGATGGCGATCGCGATGCTGTGGTAATTCATTTCTCCTCCTGCGTGGGGTGCCGCCTGACGAGGGCGTCGTTGCACCCTCGTCTTATGCCATCAAGCTACTGAACCGTTGCTTCGTCGGTCCGCTTGTCGCCTTTATTGTCGACCCAGCCGACGGTGATCTTGTCGCCCACCTTAGCGCCCTTGACCTTGAAACCGAAAACCGGGTTGCGCGATACCGAGGTGCCGGTCTGGCCCTGGATCACGCGCTTGCCGTTCAGGTCGATGCTGATGGTCTGAATTAAGTGGGCCGGCACCACGGCGCCATTACTGTCCTTGCGCTGACCGGTTTCCATCGGGTGGCTCATCAATATCTTGATGTCGCAAATGTCGCCCTTCATCTGGGCGCGGATTTTCATCGGATCTGCCATGTCGTTCCTCTATCCTGTTTGGTGTCGTTGCGGAATGCCCGGTCAGCCGCCGCAGCCGCCGACAGTGACCTTGACTTCCTTCTGGACCGTATAGAACTTGCCGTCCGCCGTCTTGGCGACGGCCTTGACGTTCGAGGTCTGGCTCAACTTGAGGCGAACCGACACGTCGGGCAGGGCGCCCTCGGCGAAGTCGAAGCTGGCGGAAAGCGGGAAGGGGTTCTTGTCGACCAGCACGGAGATGGACACCGTGTTGGGGATCTTGCTGGTGATATCGACCGGCACGACGGCGCCGTTCTCGGCGATGTCGGGCGCATTCAGGACGAGATCCTTGCTGTCGGCAGCGGTGCCCGCGCCCAGCGCCTTCAGCGTGGCCGCAGTTTCCTTGGCCTCGAATGCGCCATGGTTCCAATCGGCGGCAAATACCGCGGTCGGCTTCAGGACACCGGCGGCAAGCGCGGCGACCAACGCTCCTCCGGCGCCGGCACCCCTGAGCAGGGTTCTACGGATAAGGTCCATCGGCAATCCTCCTGTTGGTTACGAACGTCTACTTGCGATCCGGCATCGCCGGTCATGGCATTGTTGGCGAAGAATACATATGATGCAAACGACTTTGTCCATGGGTCAATAAAAGCGCGAAATATCAGTTATTTGTGATATTCCGACGACATTACGCACGCCAGGTTCCCGACTTGCCGCCTGACTTTTCCAGCAATCGCACATTTTCGATGACCATTCCCCGGTCTACGGCTTTACACATGTCGTAGATGGTAAGGAGACAGGCGGAAACCGCCGTCATGGCTTCCATTTCGACCCCCGTGCGACCGACCGTCTGAGCTTTGCATTCGCAGTCGATCGCGCAGTCGTCCTGGTCGACGGAAAACTCCACCGCGACGTGCGTGAGCGGGATCGGATGGCATAGCGGAATCAGGTCTCCCGTTCGCTTGGCCGCCTGGATGGCGGCGATACGGGCGATGCCGAGGACGTCGCCCTTTGCGGCGTTTCCGGCCTGGATCAGCGCCAGGGTCTCCGGCCGCATGCGGATACGCCCCGCCGCGCGGGCAATGCGTTCGGTCTCCGGCTTGTTGCCCACATTGACCATGTGAGCCTGGCCGGCGTCATCAAAGTGGGTCAGGGGCGAAGTCATGATGTATCGTCCAGCACGTGGGGAATTGCAGATTACGTGTAACAACATGTAAAGGCAACGGAACCGGCCAATGAGGCCGGTTATCATACGCAGGATGCGTTTGCCAGTAATCGCCTTCCTGTTATTCCTCGCGCCTGCCGTGCTCGCCGAGGGCCTGCCCGATCTTGGCGAAGCGGCGCAGGCCGACTTGCCGCCGCAGGTGGAAAAGCGCATCGGCGAGTCGGTGATGCAGGACATCCGTCTTCGCGAGCCCACTTATCTGGACGATCCGGAGATCGCCGGCTACCTCAACCGCCTCGGTCGCCGATTGACCGCCAAGTCGGAAGAGGTTCAACAGGATTTCGAGTTCTTTGCGCTTCGGGACTCGACGCTCAACGCCTTCGCCATGCCCGGAGGCTACATCGGCGTGCACACCGGCCTGATCCTTTCGGCCCAGTCCGAATCGGAACTGGCTTCGGTGCTGGCGCACGAGATTTCACATGTCACCCAGCGTCATCTGGCCAGGATGGTCGCGAAACAGAGCCAGGCTCAGCTTGCCTCGCTGTTGTCGATGGCCGTGGCGATTCTGGCCGCGCGCAACAATCCGGACGTCGCCATGGGCGCCGCCGTGGCCGGTCAGGCGGCCGGCATCCAGCAGCAACTCAACTACTCCCGGGATTTCGAACGCGAAGCGGATCGCTTCGGCTTGCAACTCCTGGAAAGAGCGGGATTCGACATCCGCGCCATGGCGTCGTTCTTCGAACGCCTGCAAAAATATGGGCGTCTCTACGAGAACAACGCGCCCGGCTATCTTCGTACCCACCCCTTGACGACCGAACGGATCGCCGACATGGACAACCGCATCCAGCAACGGCCTTACCGCCAGGTGGCCGATTCGCTGGACTTCCAGTTGGTCAGGGCCAAGCTGAAAGCGCAGGACGGCGCCGCGCAGGACGCCGTCATCGATTTCGAAACCCAGGTCAGGGAACGCAAGGCGATTTCGTTGCAGGCGGCCCGGTACGGGCTGGCGCGAGCCTACCTGCGCAGCAAGAACCTGGATGCCGCGGACATCCAAATGGCCGAACTGCGGCGCCAGAAGGTGAACTCGCCGATGATAGAGATGCTGGCGGCGGAGTTGCGCACGAAACGCGACGATCCCGCGGGCGCCGCCAGGATCTTGCGCCTGGCGTCGACCCGGTATCCACAGGATCGCGCCATAACCTACGCCTTGGCCGACGCCCTGCTGGAGGATCACCGAGCTGACGAAGCCCTCAAATTGACGGTGGCGGATATTCAGACCTACTCGGCCGATGCACGCATGTTCGGTCTGCAGGCGAGAGCCTATGCGATGCTTGGCAAGCAGTTGCTGCAGCACCGCTCATTGGCCGAGGCATACCGTCTCCAGGGCCAGTTGCCGGCGGCGGTTGAGCAACTGCAACTGGCGCAGAAAGCACCGGATGGAGACTTCTACGAGCGTTCGCAGGTCGATGCTCGTTTGCGGGAAATGAAGGCCTTGCTCGCCGAGGAGATGAAACAGAAGAAACAGCAATAGCTTCACGGGCAACCCGTTGGCGCAGCAAATAATTCGGGTCGCTTATTCCCCCATCGAAAAATACGTTTCTTGGGTCAAAGGGGAAGTGCTAGCCTTCGCATCCTCCAAAGAAACGACCCAACCAAGGGAGGAGCTCAAGAATGGCATTGGTTAATCCGCATGGCGGTGGCGCCCTCAAGCCCCTGCTTCTCGAAGGCGCAGCCCTCAAGGCCGAACAGGCCCGCGCCAAGTCGCTACCCCGGTTGAAGGTCAGTTCGCGCGAAGCCGGCGACATTATCATGCTCGGCATCGGCGGCTTCACCCCGCTCGACGGTTTCATGACGAGGGCCGACTGGGAAGGCGTCTGCGACGGCATGAAGATGGCCAGCGGCCTGTTCTGGCCGATCCCCGTGACTCTGTCGACCGACGATGAAGGTGTGAAGGCCGGCAGCGAAATCGCGCTTCTCGATGGCCAGAGCGGCGAAATTCTGGCGACCATGACGGTCACCGAGAAATACACCATCGACAAGGCCCATGAATGCATGGAGGTCTACAAGACCACCGACATGGCCCACCCCGGCGTCAAGATGGTGATGGAGCAGGGCAAGTACAACTTGGCTGGCCCGATCAAGGTGCTGTCCACCGGCGACTTCAAGGAGAAGTACGGCGACCAGTTCCTGACGCCGGCCGAGACCCGCGCCAAGTTCGAGCAGATGGGCTGGTCCAGGATCGCGGCTTTCCAGACCCGCAACCCGATGCACCGCTCGCACGAGTACCTGGCCAAGGTCGCCATCGAGACCATGGACGGCGTGCTGGTCCACTCGCTGCTGGGTGCGCTGAAGCCCGGCGACATTCCCGCCGACGTGCGTTCAGAAGCCATCAGCGTGCTGGTCGACAACTACTTCGCGCCCAACACCGTTATCCAGGCGGGCTATCCGCTTGACATGCGCTATGCCGGTCCGCGCGAAGCGCTGCTGCACGCGCTGTTCCGCCAGAACTACGGCTGCTCGCACCTGATCGTCGGTCGCGACCACGCCGGTGTCGGCGACTACTACGGCCCGTTCGATGCCCAGCACATCTTCGACCAGATTCCAGCCGGGTCGCTGGAAACCAAGAACATGAACATCGACTGGACCTTCTGGTGCAAGAAGTGCGGCGGCATGGCTTCGCAGCGTACCTGCCCGCACAGCAAGGACGACCGCATCCTGCTGTCCGGCACCAAGGTGCGCTCGATGCTGTCGGAAGGCCAGGATCTGCCGGTCGAGTTCAGTCGTCCCGAAGTCGCCGCGGTGCTCAAGAAGTATTACCAGGGGCTCACGGCCGAGCAGAACGTGAAAGTCGAATTGAAGGGCCACTCAGCCGCTTGAGTGGCGCGTAACCGGATTTGGAACCCCGTCCCGCCGGAAGCGGATTCGCCGAGTTTGCGTTCCGGGCCCCGGCCAAGGTAGGACAGGAATCTGAATGGACCGCTGATCACCTGAAACAGCGGATTGTTAGCTAGCTAGGAGAGTAAGCAATGCCAACCTATGTTCGTACCGAAAAGTGCGACGGCTGCAAGGGTCAGGACAAGACCGCCTGCATGTACATCTGCCCGCACGACCTGATGAAGCTGGACAAGGACGGTTCAGAGACCGGCCATGCCATGAAGGCGTTCAACCAAGAGCCCGAGCAGTGCTGGGAGTGCTACTCCTGCGTCAAGATCTGCCCGCAAGGCGCCATCGAAGCCCGTCATTACGCCGACATCGTGCCGCTGGGCGGCCAGGTGCAGCCGCTGCGCGGTTCCGACTCCATCATGTGGACCATCAAGTTCCGCAACGGCAACATCAAGCGTTTCAAGTTCCCGATCCGCACGACCCCGGAAGGCTCCATCAATCCTTACGGCGGCAAGCCGATGCCCAAGGTCGCCGACCTGGGCACCGCGAGCGTGTTCACCAAGGATGTGATGGGTGGCTACCGTGCCGGCAAGCCCGAAGAACTGATTCGCAAGTAATTCGATAAAGGAACTGAAAATGGCTGGAACTTTTGAAAAACCGGAAATTGTTCAGGAAGAGGTCGACATTCTCCTGATCGGTGGCGGCATGGCCTGTTGCGGCGCCGCTTACGAAATGATGCGCTGGGCCGAGGCCGTCAAGGCCGAGACCGGCAAGGAACTCAAGATCAAGCTGGTGGACAAGGCTGCCATGGACCGCTCCGGCGCCGTGGCCCAGGGTCTGTCGGCGATCAACACCTACATCGGCCCCGAACAGGATCCGGCCGACTACGCCCGCATGGTCTCCAACGACCTGATGGGTATCACCCGCGACGACTTGGCCTATGACCTGGGCCGCAACGTCGACGACTCCGTGCACCTCTTTGAGGAGTGGGGCCTGCCGATCTGGAAGACCGACGCCGAAGGCGTTCGTCACGACGGCGCCGAGTCGATCCGCGAAGGCCTGCCCACCCTGAAGGACGGCGGCAAGCCGGTCCGTTCGGGCAAGTGGCAGATCATGATCAACGGCGAGTCCTACAAGTGGATCGTCGCCGAGGCCGCCAAGAAGGCCCTGGGCCTGGATCGCATCCAGGAACGCGTCTTCATCGTGCACCTGATCAACGACAAGAACGATCCGTCGCGCATCGCCGGCGCCGCCGGTTTCTCCACCCGCGACAACACCATCTACATCTACAAGGCCAAGACCGTTCTGCTGGCCGCCGGTGGTTGCGTCAACCTGTTCCGTCCCCGCTCCGTCGGTGAAGGCCAGGGCCGCGCCTGGTACCCGGTGTGGAACGCCGGTTCGACCTACGCGATGGCTGCCGAGGCCGGCGCCGAACTGACCATGATGGAAAACCGTTTCGTGCCTGCTCGCTTCAAGGACGGCTACGGCCCGGTCGGCGCCTGGTTCCTGCTCTTCAAGGCCAAGGCCACCAACGGCTACGGCGAAGACTACATGACCAAGAACAAGGAAATGCTGAACGACTACCCGCCCTACGGGCAGGCCGCCGTTCCCGCTTCCTGCCTGCGCAACCACCTGATGCTGAAGGAAATGCAGGAAGGCCGCGGCCCGATCTACATGGACACGGTCAGCGCCCTCGCCAGGCTGCGTGAGACCCTGACGCCGAAGGAAGTGAAGCACCTCGAAGCCGAAGCCTGGGAAGACTTCCTCGACATGTGTATCGGCCAGTGCGGTGTCTGGGTCGGCGAGAACACGGAGCCCGAGAAGAAGATGTCCGAGTTGATGCCGACCGAGCCCTACCTGCTCGGTTCGCACTCCGGCTGCTGCGGCATTTGGGTCTCCGGCCCGACCGACCTCGGCGCTCCCACGGACGGCGAACTGCCGGGCGTGCCCGCGCACCTGCCGACGAGCTGGAACTGGGGCTACCGCTCCATGACCACGGTCAAGGGTCTGTTCACCGCCGGCGACGGCGTCGGCGCCTCCGGCCACAAGTTCTCTTCCGGTTCCCATACCGAAGGCCGTATCGCCGCCAAGGCCATGGTCAAGTTCGCCCTCGACAACAAGGACTTCAAGCCCGAGTTCGACGAGACGACCGAGCAGATCGCCGAAGCCATCTGGAAGCCGGTCAAGAACTTCCTTACGCACAAGGACTACACGACCGCCATCGACGTCAACCCGAACTACATCACGCCCAAGATGCTGCAGTTCCGCCTGCAGAAGATCATGGACGAGTACGTTGCCGGTGTTGCCACCTACTACAAGACCAACGACAAGATGCTGGCTGTGGCCGAAGAGAAGCTGGTCTATCTGAAGGAAGACGCCCAGAAGATGCGCGCCAAGGATCTCCACGAGCTCCTGCGTGCCTGGGAAAACTACCATCGGATACTGACGGCCGAAGCTCACATGAAGCACATCGAGTTCCGCGAAGAAAGCCGTTACCCCGGCTTCTACTATCGCACCGACAAGAACTTCGTCGACGAGAAGAACTGGCACGTGTTCGTGAACTCCATCTACGACAAGAAGACCCATACGTGGACCTGCTTCAAGCGCAGACACATCGACCTGGTCGACAAGTCGAAGCTGTTCAAGGCCGCCGCGCCGCACTAATCGCGCGGCAGGCTGTAACATCCAGGCCGGGAGCCGCAAGGCTGCCGGCCTGTTTTGCTTTTCGAGCCCATGAAATCCGTACGCATTTAGAGGTTTTCGCCATGTCCCAGCCGCAAGTCGCCATCCCCGGCAGTCCCGTCGTTCCCAATATGGTGGATGGCAGCCACAAGATTCGGTTTTCCTGCCACAAGGGCATCGGCTGCTGGAACGCCTGCTGTTCCAACATCGATATCTCCCTGACACCGTATGACGTTCTGCGCCTGAAGAAGCGGCTTGGCACGACGTCAACGCAGTTCCTGCGCGACTACACGGTGCCTTACGAGATGGAGAAGGATGGGCTCGCCGGCGTCAAGTTCCGGCCGGTCGACGGCGGCACTGCCTGCCGCTTCATGACCCCGGACGGGTGCAGCGTCTACGAGGACAGGCCGACGGCCTGCCGCTACTACCCGGTGGCGGTCCTGTCGATGCGCAAGCAGGACGAATACACGGACACCCAGTCGTACGCGCTGGTCAAGGAAGACCATTGCAAGGGCCACGAGGTCGCGCGCAGCCTGACCATCGACGAGTATCGCAAGGAACAGGGCGTCGAGGAATACGACGACCTCGCGCGCGGCTGGCGCCAACTGGTGCTGAAGAAGAAATCCGCCGGTCCGGCGATCGGTGCGCCCTCGCTCAAGAGCCGGCAGCTCTACTTCATGTCCTGCTACGATGTCGATACTTTCCGCGACTTCGTCGGCAGCGAAGCCTTCGGCAAGCTGTTCAAGCTTAGTGACGAAGAGAAGGCGCTGCTGATGGCCGACGATGTCGAACTGATGCAGTTCGCCTTCCGCTTCCTCAAGCAGGTGCTGTTCGGCGAGCAGAGCATCGGCCTTGACGAAGAGGAGGCCAAGCGGCGGTTGGAGAAGTGGCGCGAGCGGCAGAAAGAGATCGAACGCGAAGCTGCGCGCAAGCTTGCCGAGGCCGAAGAGGGCGATTACCCGATCGACGATTGACTATCGAAACAACCTGATACTGCTAAAGCAGCACCAGGTTGTCTCTATGAATCAACTCCTCGTCGTCGAGATAACCGAGCAGCGCTTCAATTTCCGCAGTGCCGTGGCCGGCGATGCGGCGCGCCTCCGAGCTTGAATAGTTCACCAGGCCGCGCGCCAGTTCCTTGCCGTCGTGGCTGCGACAGGCGATCGCGGCACCTCGCTCGAAGTCGCCTTCGATGGCCTTGACGCCCACCGCCAGCAGGCTGCGGCCGGAGCGCAGCGCCTTGGCGGCTCCCTCGTCGAGGATCAGGCTGCCGGCGAGTTGCAGGTGATCGGCCAACCATTGCTTGCGCGCGGTCAATGGCGATTCCTTTGCGTACAGCAGCGTGCCGATCGCCTCGCCCTGTGCCGCGCGCAACAGGGCATTCTCTTCACGACCGCTGACGATCAGCGTATGCGCGCCGCTGCGCGCCGCCCGCTGCGCCGCCCGCACCTTGGTGATCATGCCGCCCTTGCTGATGCCGCTGCCGGCGCCGCCGGCCATGGCCTCATAGCTGCGGTCGTCGGCGCGGCCCTCGGCGATCAAGGTGGCCGAGGCGTCCCGGCGCGGATCGGCCGTGTACAGGCCCTTCTGGTCGGTGAGGATGATCAACGCGTCCGCTTCGACGAGGTTGGCCACCAGCGCGGCGAGCGTGTCGTTGTCGCCGAACTTGATCTCGTCGGTGACGACGGTGTCGTTCTCGTTGATGATGGGCACGACAGCATAGCCGAGCAGTGCCTGCAAGGTCGAGCGGGCGTTGAGGTAGCGCTTGCGGTCGGCGAGATCCTCGTGCGTGAGCAGGATCTGCGCAGCCTTCAGCGCGTGCTGGGCGAACGTGGTCTCGTAGGCCTGGGCCAAACCCATCTGGCCGACCGCCGCGGCCGCCTGAAGGTCGTGCATGGCATGCGGACGCGTCGACCACCCGAGCCTTTGCATGCCGGCAGCAATGGCGCCCGAGGATACCAGCAGCACCTCGCGACCGCCCTCGCGTAGCGCGGCAATCTGGCGCGCACAGTCGGCGATGAAGTCGAGCGCGAGACCGGCGCCGTTGTTGGTCACCAGCGCGCTGCCGACCTTGACGACGAGACGCTTACTCTGCGCTATCCGGGTTCTCATGGGGCTTGGTCTTCTCGAGATGTTCCATGATAGCGAAAGTCAGCTCGCGGCAGCCAGCCCCGTCGATGGCGGAAATGACGAAATGCCGCGCCACCTTGCCGTAGCCCTTGCGCAGCGCTGCGATGCGATCCTCGCGTTCGGCTTCGGGCACCAAGTCGATCTTGTTGATGACCAGCCAACGGGGCTTCTTGAAGAGCGCCTCGTCGTACTTCTTGAGTTCCTTGAGAATGGCCTTGGCTTCGCCGGCGGGATTGACGTCCGGGTCGAAGGGGGCGATGTCGACCAGGTGCAGCAGGAGGTGTGTGCGCTGCAAATGGCGCAGGAATTGGTGGCCAAGCCCGGCGCCTTCCGCGGCGCCTTCGATCAGGCCGGGAATGTCGGCGATGACGAAGCTGCGGTTGTTGTCAACCCGAACCACGCCAAGATTCGGATGCAGCGTAGTGAAGGGATAGTCTGCCACCTTGGGTTTGGCGGCGGAAACCGAGCGGATGAAGGTTGATTTCCCCGCGTTCGGCATGCCGAGCAAGCCGACGTCGGCGAGGATTTTGAGTTCCAAGCGCAGGTCGCGCCGTTCGCCTTCGCCGCCAGGGGTGCATTGGCGCGGTGCGCGGTTGATGCTCGACTTGAAATGGAGGTTGCCCAGGCCGCCCTGGCCGCCCTTGGCGATCAGCGCGCGCTTGCCGTCGGCATCGAGGTCGGCAAGCACTTCGCCGGTGCCGATGTCGGTGAAAACGGTGCCGACGGGAACGCGTAGCTCCATGTCCTCGCCAGCTTTGCCGTAGCAGTCGGAACCGCGGCCGTTTTCGCCGCGCTGGGCGCGGAAGATGCGGGTGTAGCGATAATCGATCAGCGTGTTGAGGTTGCGGTCGGCAATGGCCCAGATGCTGCCGCCGCGACCGCCGTCGCCGCCGTCAGGACCGCCGCGCGGGATGAACTTCTCGCGCCGGAACGAAGCGGCGCCGTTGCCTCCGTCGCCGGCAATGACCTCGATCTTGGCTTCGTCGAAGAACTTCATGGATGGCCCAAAAATAAAAAAGCCCTATCGCAGGGATAGGGCTTTTGCGACCGGCGCGTTGCCCCGTTCAGGCAGCGGCCGGAACGATGACGACGGTTCTGCGCTTGTTGGCGCCCTTGACGACGAACTGCACGGTGCCCGTGGACTTCGCGAACAGCGTGTGGTCCTTGCCGATGCCGACGTTGTCGCCGGGATGGAACTGGGTGCCGCGCTGACGGACGATGATGCTGCCGGCGAGTACCAGCTGGCCGCCGTAGCGCTTGACGCCCAGGCGTTTGGACTCGGAATCGCGGCCGTTACGGGAACTGCCGCCTGCCTTTTTATGTGCCATGAGTCAGACTCCTTTTCCCGTTACGCCGAAATGCCGGCAATCTGGATTTCGGTGTAGTTCTGCCGATGCCCCTGATGCTTCTGGTAATGCTTGCGGCGGCGCATCTTGAAAATGTTCACCTTGGGATGACGACCGTGCGCGATCACCGTTGCCGTGACCTTGGCGCCGGCGACGATGGGGGTGCCGATTTTCACCGACTCGCCTTCGCCGACCATGAGCACCTGGTCAAGAGTGATTTCCGCGCCCACGTCCGCCGGTATCTGTTCTACTTTGATCTTTTCGCCGGCGACGACGCGATATTGCTTGCCGCCGGTTTTTACGACCGCGTACATGATGGGATGGACTCCGTAAAGAATTAACAGCGTTGAAGAACCGCGCATTATACGGAGCCAAGCCATTCTCGTCAAAGGCTTATTTGCCCATAGGTTTCTCTGCGTTGACGGCGGCGGGGGTGGGGCCTACCATCCGCCCTTTTCTCGAGTCGCCGCGTGGATCTTTCTCACATCTATTCCCTGATTGCCGAGGACATGGAGGCGGTGGATGCCGTCATCCGGGCGCGCCTGCATTCGGAGGTTGTTCTGGTGCGCCAGGTGGCCGAATACATCGTCGCCGCGGGCGGCAAGCGCATGCGGCCGGCACTGGTGCTGCTGACCGCCGGTGCGCTCGGTTATCAAGGAAGACATCACCACGACCTTGCGGCTGTAGTGGAATTCATCCACACGGCGACGCTGCTGCACGACGACGTGGTGGACGAATCCGACCTGCGCCGGGGCCGCGATACCGCCAATGCCTTGTTCGGCAATGCCGCCAGCGTCCTGGTCGGCGACTTCCTCTATTCGCGTGCCTTTCAGATGATGGTCGCCATTGGCAGCATGCGCGTCCAGGAAGTCCTGGCCGACGCCACCAACACCATTGCCGAAGGCGAAGTGCTGCAACTCATGAATTGCCACAATGCCGACATCGACGTGGACGAGTATCTGCAGGTCATCCGCTTCAAGACCGCCAAGCTGTTCGAGGCCGCGGCGCGCCTGGGTGCCATTCTCGGCGGCGCCGGGGCGGAGCTGGAAGACGGCTTTGCCCGCTACGGCATGCACCTGGGTACGGCGTTCCAGTTGATCGACGATGTGCTCGACTACTCGGGCGACGAAGCGGAGACTGGCAAGCACCTGGGCGACGATCTCGCCGAGGGCAAGCCGACACTGCCGCTGATTCACACCATGAAACACGGCACCGCCGAGCAGGCGGCCTGCGTGCGGGCGGCGATCGTCAATGGCGGACGTGATGCCTTTCCCCAGGTGCTTGCCGCCGTCAAGGCCAGCGGTGCGCTCAATGCAGCGCGCGCACAAGCGCAAGCCGAGGCGGCAGCGGCGGTTGCGGCGATCGCAGCGTTGCCGGCTTCAGTTTACCGGAATGCTCTGATAGAATTGCCGGCCTTTTCCGTCTCTCGGCGCTTTTAGGCCGGAGGCATCGGGGTGTAGCTCAGCCTGGTAGAGTACTGCGTTCGGGACGCAGGAGTCGGAGGTTCGAATCCTCTCACCCCGACCAAGCATCAAGGGAAACCCGCATGGCTTCTGGCCTTGCGGGTTTTCTCTTTCTGCCGTACCTACCCACCTTGTTTGTGCCTTTGTCCAACTCAATTGGACAGAAGATGGACACCGGCCGACCCTTTAGACCTGCTCGCTGGCCTTCTTCTTCCGCGTCAGCCACCAAGTAGCTGCGGCGCCAGCGAACAGGCCGAGCCACATGAAGCCGATGGCGTCGTCAATCGACATCGCCGTGCCGAAGAAGACAACGATAACTGCCCACACTGCTGAAGAACCGACAAACCCGCCCGCAAGGATGAGCAGCAAACGCTTGACGGTTTTCAATTGAAAACCTCACGGCTTGGGCAATTCGAGTACGAGCCAGCACGCGAGCCGCCCGCATGAATGACATCTTCAACGAAGGCCACGCAGTTATGCGGCAGCACCGACCATGTCCACTTCTTATCGAGAAGATCATCAAGCTTGCGCTGAGCCGCTTCAGGATCGGTAACATCAGCAGGATGTCGTCGTATCTCACGCTTTCCCTCTTCCTGAAGGTAGCGCCGATACCCGGCCTCATTCATGTAGCGCGGAAAATCTCTCGGCTTGGACACGTGAATGTAATGGCCGCCCATCCCGCCGAGGTTGAGGAGTGCATGGCCGCAAGGATTCCACTTCGCGCCGCAGACGATAACGACATAGACATGTCCCAATCAAACTGTTTCGTTAAGCAGATGTGAAGCTCATCGCCTGATGTACGGGTCTGCCATGTCGAGGCCTCCATAGTGTGTTTGGCACAATGATCGTAGCATGACGCAAATAGCCAAAGAGCCAACTTCGCTTGTTCGGCATGGGGTGCGGGGTCGAGAGGCTACCCCGCACCATGAAGCATGGAGAACCCGCGTGCCGATCAACGGGTGTTCATAACGGTGCGATGAACCCGCACTCTTGCAAGGCTTCGTTCCCACGACTACGCATCACGAGATGCGAGCGATGCGAGCAGCTGCACGACTGGCCCTGATTGATCGCAAAGCCAATGCCCAAAACGTCGCCCCAGGCTTTGAACTGATCAACACCCCGACCAATCAACTTAGTTGGTTGTCACCGCAAAGCCGGCCTTCGGGCCGGCTTTGTTCATTGTGCGAGGTCTTCGGCGAAGAGCGGAGCCGGGGCTGCGGAGCCGGTGAAGAACCGCTCTCCATGCACCAACCCGCTGGCGGCCACGACGCAGTTTCGGCCGCTTCGTTTGGCTTCGTAGAGCGCGTCGTCGGCCCTGACCAAGAGGTCGTCGCCGGTTTCGCCGGACTGATACTCGGCAACGCCGATACTGACCGTGATATGCGCGGGGCGCTCGAAGAGTGCGTTCTCGACAGCGTCGCGAATATGCTCGGCGAGGGCAAATGCGGCCTCCAGGTGTGCGCCGTCGGCCAGAATGGCGAATTCCTCGCCACCCCAGCGGGCATCGACGTCGTTCTGCCGCAAGCGCCCATGCAGTACATCGGCAAAGCGCTTGAGCACTTCGTCGCCGGCAACGTGGCCGTACTGGTCGTTGATGTTCTTGAAATGATCGAGATCCAGCAGCAGCAACGAGAATACGCCGTCATGACGGCCAAGGTGGGCGACGGCCTCCTGAAGGCGTTGGTCGAAGGTGCGCCGATTCCACAGGCCTGTGAGCTGGTCTTTGGCAGCGATCATCTCGCTGGCGGCCAGGGCCGCGCGCAAGGCGTTGTTGCTGTCGACCAGGTGACCGCGAACCGTTTCCAACTGCGCGGTCAGCGCGGTGCGACGCCGAATGCCGGCGGTTACCACGGCGCTGACGATGAACGCGAACAGCGCGGCAAGCACGACGATGACCATCTCGTATCGCCACATGGCCAGCAGGTCTTCCACATCCTTGCCGTAGGTCATGTATAGGGGGTAGCGCGCCAGCTTGCGATACGCGACCAGGCGGTTGAGGCCGTCGACCGAGGAGCGCAAGTAGCTCACTCCGGCAAGATCGCCGGCGGTAATTGCATTGTTGACCGTGGTTGCACCTGACATACCGGCGAATGGATCCTTGCCGATCGGATATCCGGCCAGCAGACCGTTCGTCGTGTCGCGCAGGGCAATCAAATCGTTGTCGCTGAAGGCGAGCGACTGGCAGAAGCGGACAAAGCTCCTCTCCAGGTCGACATGGGCAACGACGAAGCCGACGAGTCGTCCATCGGCGCCATTGATCCGACGAGCCATGCGGACTCCGCGGATGCCGGAAATCGGATCGGTCACCGCCTCCGAAATCGCTGGCACATCGCGGACGCCGAGTTTGAGCGACTGGATGTAGGGCTGGCGATCGATGCGCTCGTCACTGAGGCTGTCGGCCGATGTCGCCAGCACCGTTCCGTGGGCGTCGGCCAAAGCGATGGACACGATGCCGGGATCGCGCGCCAGTTTGCGGGCAAGCACGGACTTGAGGGCGGCTCGGTGTGTCGCGCTGGTCTCATTGGCACTTTCGAGATCGGCCGGGACGAGGTCGTCGATCACCGACAACAACATCCGGTCGGTAAGATCGAACGTCATTGCGGCACGTTCGGCGGCAAGCTGTGCGACGGTGACGATTTGCTCGCGCACGCGCTGCTCCATCTTGGCCTTCGAATAGGCCAGCGCGCCGACCAAGAAACCGACGAAGGCGAAGGTCGTCAACCAGATGACAAGAATGGAAGACAGGCGCCGGCCGGTTGCTGCCGGACCGGCTGTCGGAACGCGAGCAAGGCCCATCGAAGAGGCCAACATTTCCGGAGCGATGTCTGCCGAGGGGACAAAAAAGTCGGCAGATACTGCGCGCACTCGGCGTTAAATGCAATTAGACGAAAGTTATATCCCTGCTGTTGTCATGGAAATCAGGCGCTTAGCCGTCGATGCGGCGATGCAGCAGCGACAGGAAAGGGGTCGTCACCCGGCTGGTTGGCGCATAAAAGGACAATGACATGGGCTGTGCTCGCGCTGCTCAAAGCGCTTGCGCCGCCCATTGCTGCCAGCGCCAGGTGTCTGCGCACATCGATTCGATGCCGCGTTCGGCCCGCCAGCCGAGCAGGTCTTGCGCCAGAGAAGGGTCGGCATAGCACTGGGCAATGTCGCCCGGCCGCCTGGGAGCGATGCGGTAGGGCACCGGGCGGCCGCTGGCCTGTTCGAAGGCTCGCACCATCTCCAGCACCGAGTAGCCGCGTCCGGTACCCAGATTGACGGTCAGCACGCCGGGTTGGCGCTCCAGTGCTCGCAGCGCTGCCAGGTGGCCAAGGGCCAGGTCGACCACGTGGATGTAGTCGCGCACGCCGGTTCCGTCGGAAGTCGGATAGTCGTTGCCGAACACCGAAAGCTGCTTGAGCTTGCCGACCGCGACCTGTGAGACATAGGGCATCAGGTTGTTTGGGATGTCATTCGGATCTTCGCCGATCGTTCCCGAGGCGTGAGCGCCGACCGGATTGAAGTAGCGCAGCAGGGCCATGCGCCAGCCGGGGTCGGCGACTGCAAGGTCGCGCAGGACTTCCTCGATCATCAGCTTCGAGCGACCGTAGGGGTTGGTCGCCGAGAGCGGAAAATCTTCGCGGATCGGTACTGCGTGCGGATCGCCATAGACCGTGGCCGACGACGAGAATACCAGGGTCTTGACGTTTGCCGCGGCCATGGCTTCGAACAGGACGACGCTGCCCGAGACGTTGTTGTCGTAATAGCGGAGCGGCTCGGCGACGGACTCGCCGACGGCTTTGAGACCGGCGAAGTGAATGACCGCGTCGCAGCCGGCCAGCGCTTTCGATACGGCCGCGCGGTTGCGGATATCCGCCTGCAAGAATTCCGGCCGCCGGCCGGCGATGCGCTCGACACGGTCCAGAACCGAGGCCTTGCTGTTGCAGAGATTGTCGATGATGACGACCTGGTATCCGGCCGCCAGCAGTTCGACCACAGTATGCGAACCGATATAGCCGGCACCGCCGGTGACAAGTACTTTCATGGGAATACCTCGGCGTTGGCGAAGGCAGCGCCCAGAGCATCCTTGGCGGAGACTTGGGGTGCGGCGCCCGCGAGCGGCCAGTCGATGGCAAGATCGGGGTCGTTCCAGGCGATGCATCGCTCGTGTTCCGGCGCCCAGTAGTCGGTCGTCTTGTAGAGAAAATCGGCGAAGTCCGATAGGACCATGAATCCGTGCGCGAATCCGGCGGGTATCCAGAGCTGCAACTTGTTTTCGGCCGACAGGCGGTGGCCGTACCACTTGCCGAAGGTCGGCGAAGACTTGCGCAGATCGACCGCCACATCGAACACCTCGCCGGCGACCACGCGTACCAGCTTGCCCTGCGGTTGGCGGATCTGGTAGTGCAGGCCACGCAGCACACCCTTTGCCGACCGCGAATGGTTGTCCTGCACGAACCCCGTATGTGTTCCGGTCAGTTCTTCGAAGTGACGGGCGTTGAAGCTTTCGAAAAAGAAGCCGCGGCTGTCGCCAAAGACCTTGGGTTCAAGAATCAG
Source organism: Rhodocyclaceae bacterium (assembly GCA_041480065.1). Lineage (GTDB taxonomy): Bacteria > Pseudomonadota > Gammaproteobacteria > Burkholderiales > Rhodocyclaceae > Fen-999. The sequence goes on along the minus strand of JBGOZF010000037.1, from coordinate 23,984 downwards.
GACACCGCCGAGCGGCGTGGCAATGGTTTGCATCAGAACACCCTGTCGTGCAGGAGGCTCATCAAATACTGACCGTAACCGTTCTTCGCCAGCGCCCCGGCGAGTCTTTCCAAGGCAGTGTTGTCGATCCAGCCCATGCGCCAGGCGATCTCCTCGGGGCAGGCGACTTTCAGACCCTGCCGTTTCTCGATCGTCGAGATGAACAGCGAGGCCTCGATCAGCGATTCATGGGTGCCGGTGTCCAGCCAGGCGTGGCCGCGGCCCATCACCACCACGTTCAAGGCACTCATCTCGAGATAGGCACGGTTGACGTCGGTGATTTCAAGTTCGCCGCGCGCCGATGGTTTGAGGCTGGCGGCGATATCGAGCACCCGGTTGTCGTAGAAGTAGAGTCCCGTCACGGCGTAGCGCGATTTCGGCTGTCGGGGTTTTTCCTCGAGACTGATCGCGCGTCCCTGGGCATCGAACTCGACGACGCCGTAGCGTTCCGGATCATGGACGGGATAGGCGAAGACCGTGGCACCGATCTTCTGTTCGTGGGCCTCATGGAGGTGGTGGGCAAACTCGTGACCATAGAAGATGTTGTCGCCAAGCACCAAGGCGGCATCGTCGTTGCCGACGAAATCGCGGCCGATGATGAACGCCTGCGCGAGGCCGTCCGGCGAGGGCTGCACGGCGTAGGAAAGATTGATTCCCCAGGCATGGCCATCGCCCAGAAGCTGCTGGAATCGCGGCGTGTCCTGCGGGGTGGAGATGATCAGGATGTCGCGAATGCCCGCCAGCATCAGCGTGGACAGCGGGTAGTAGATCATCGGTTTGTCATGGATCGGCAGCAGTTGCTTGGATACTGCGATGGTTACCGGGTAGAGGCGGGTGCCCGAGCCGCCGGCGAGGATGATGCCCTTGCGTGATGTCATGGATGTTCACCGATGATCTGGGAGAGGACATGGTCGAGTCCGGCCTGCCAATGCGGCATGACCAGTCCGAAGGTCTTGCTGAGCCGCGTCGTGTCCAATCTCGAATTGGCTGGCCGCTTCGCCGGCAAGGGATACTCGGCCGTGGTGATGGCCCGCACGGCATCCGGCGCCATCTTCAATTTCACGCCGCGGGCGGCGGCGCCTCGGATTATCGTCTGGGCGAAGCCGTGCCAGGACGTTTCGCCATCCGCCGCCAGGTGGTAGACACCGGACGGCATTTCTGACGCAGGCCGGTAGATCGTCTGCGCCAATACGTGAGCAGTGATATCTGCGATCAATGCCGCCGAGGTCGGTGCTCCGAACTGGTCGGCGACGACGTTGAGCTTGTCGCGCTCCTTTGCCAGGCGCAGCATGGTCTTGACGAAATTGGCGCCGTGGGCGCCGAAGACCCAACTGGTGCGGAAGATGAAATACTCGGCGCCGCTTGCCGCCAATGCGAGGTCGCCATCGCATTTGGTCGCACCATAGACGCAGAGCGGATTGGTGGCGTCGCTTTCGATGTAGCGGCCCGCCTTGGTGCCGTCGTACACGTAATCGGTCGAGTAATGGACGACGCGGGCGCCGAGCCGACGGGCTTCCTCGCCCAGCACGGCCGGCGCGATGGCATTGATCGCGAGCGCCATTTCCGGCTCCGACTCGGCCTTGTCGACGGCAGTGTAGGCCGCGGCGTTGACGATCACCTGCGGCGCGGTTGTCCGCACGACGCTGCGGATCGATTCGGCATCGGTGAGGTCGCAGTCGGGAAAATCCACGGCGACAACCTCGGCCAACGGGGCCAGTGCCCGCCGCGATTCGAAGCCGACTTGTCCGTTCTTGCCGATCAGCAGGATCTTCACTGCCGCTCCCCATAATTCTTGTCCACCCATTCCAGGTAGGCGCCGCTTTGCACGTGCGCCACCCAGTCCTGGTGAGCCAGATACCACTGTACGGTCTTGCCGATACCGGTGGCGAAGGTCTCGGCCGGGCGCCAGCCGAGTTCGCTTTCGACCTTGCGCGCATCGATGGCGTAGCGGCGGTCATGCCCCGGCCGGTCCGTCACGTAAGTTATCAGCCGCTCGTGCGGCCCCGCTGCGTCCGGCCGCAGTTCGTCGAGCAGCCCGCAGATCGTCTTGACGATGACGAGGTTCGGCATCTCGTTCCAGCCGCCGATGTTGTAGGTCTCGCCGGGCCGTCCGCGCTCGAGCACGGCGCGAATCGCCGCGCAGTGGTCGCCGACATAGAGCCAGTCGCGCACGTTCATGCCGTCGCCGTAGATCGGCAGTGGCTTCCCGGCGAGCGCATTGGCAATGACCAGCGGGATCAGCTTTTCCGGGAACTGATAGGGACCGTAGTTGTTCGAGCAGTTGGTCGTCAGCGTCGGCAGGCCGTAGGTGTGGTGATAGGCTCGTACCAGGTGATCGGACGCAGCCTTCGAAGCGGAATAGGGGCTGTTCGGCTGGTAGGCGTTGGTTTCGCAGAAAGGCGGATCCTGCGGGCCGAGCGAGCCGTACACTTCGTCGGTCGATACATGCAGGAATCGGAAGCCATCCCGCTCGGCGCCCGCCAATCGGCTCCAGTAGGCCCGGGTCGCCTCGAGCAGCGTGAACGTGCCTTCGATATTGGTGCGGATGAATTCGCCGGGTCCGAAGATCGAGCGATCGACGTGCGACTCGGCGGCAAAATGGACGATTGCGCGCGGGCGCTGCTCTGTCAGCAGGTGGTCCATCAATGCACGGTCGCAGATGTCGCCGCGCACGAACTTGTGACGGGTCTCACGCTCGAGCGAGGCCAGGTTTTCCAGATTGCCGGCGTAGGTCAGCTTGTCGACGTTGACTATCGGCTCACCAACGTCCCGCAGCCAGTCGAGCACGAAGTTGGCGCCGATAAACCCGGCACCGCCAGTTACAAGAATCATGGTTTCAGCTTCTTCCGTAGTTGTCTTCGAAGCGGACGATGTCGTCCTCGCCGAGATAGGAACCGGATTGCACTTCGATCATCTCGAGCGGCACCTTGCCTGGGTTTTCCAACCGGTGCTTGACACCCAGCGGAATGAACGTCGATTCGTTCTCGGATACCAGCAGCGTTTCCTCGCCGCGCGTTACCCTGGCCGTGCCGCGCACAACGATCCAGTGCTCGGCACGGTGATGATGCATCTGCAACGACAAGGTTGCGCCGGGTTTGACGACGATGCGTTTGACCTGGAAGCGTTCGCCGGCGTCAACGCCGTCATACCAGCCCCAGGGCCGGTGCACCTTGCGGTGGCTGTGGGCTTCGCTACGCGTCTCGCGTTTCAGTCGCTCGGCGATCTTCTTCACGTCCTGGGTATGTTCCTTGTGAGCTACCAGGACCGCGTCCGGAGTCTCGACCACGATCAGGTCGTGCACTCCGACACAGGCGACCAGGCGGCTCTCCGAGAACGCCAGCGTATCCGTCGACTCGTACAACATGACATCGCCGCGAAACGCGTTGCCGTTGGCGTCCTTCGGTACCACCTTCCAGAGGGAATCCCAGGCGCCGACATCGGACCAGCCGGCAGTCAGCGGAATCACGGCGGCGCCCGGCAGGCCGGCAACTCCCGCGGTGATGCGCTCCATCACCGCGTAGTCGATCGAATCGGACGGGCAGGCGGCGAACACTTCCTTGCCTACCCGCACGAAATCGCCGTCGGTCTTCATCTCCGCGAGTGCCGCCTCGCAGGCGGACAGGATGTCGGGGCGGCAGACGCCGATGGCCGACCGCCAGACTGAGGCCTTCATGGCGAAGATGCCGCTGTTCCACAGGTAGTCGCCCGATTCCAGGTAGCCCTGTGCCGTCTGCCGATCCGGTTTCTCGACGAAGCGAGCCAGGACGAACGCGCCGGAAGCGGCGGTCAATGCAGCGCCGCGCTGAATGTAGCCATAACCGGTCTCGGCGCAGTCCGGCGTGATGCCGAATGTCACGGCCATGCCCGACTCGGCGAGCGCCGCGGCACGCTGGACCGCATCCCGGAAAGCGTTGCCGTCGAGAATGACGTGGTCCGCGGGCATTACAACCAGTACCGGATCGGCAGTGCGCAGCGCCCAGAGAGCTGCCAGCGTCAATGCCGGTGCGGTATTGCGGCCGACCGGCTCCAGCAGAACCGAGCCTTGACGACCCAACTGCCGGACCTGTTCGGCAACCACGAACCGGTGTTCTTCGTTGCACACCAGCAGTGGTTCCGCCACCGCCGGCAGGCCGTCGGTGCGCCGCACCGTTGCCTGCAACAAGGATTCATCGCCGACCAGCGGCAGCAGTTGCTTTGGGTATTGTTCGCGGGAAAGCGGCCACAGGCGGGTACCCGAGCCGCCGGAAAGGATCACTGGTTGAAGCACGATGACGGGAATGATGTGTTGATAAGGGCCTATATGATAGCGGCTAGTTGTGTCGGGCAGGTTTCGTCCCGGGCTACCGCGCCATCTTGCCCTGACTCATCGCGGAGCGGTTGAAGGTCTTGCCATTGACCATGACGTCGCCGGGTTTCTGTCCCGCCTTGCAGGGGCCGAGCCACTTTGCCTCGATGGTCATCTGCGCTTCCTTGTGCCCGGCCAACGGCGGGCTGTAGGTGGTCTTGATGTCGCCCCGGTAGCCGGCGTCGAAACGACCGGAAAACACTGCGTCGCTTGTCGCAGTGGTCTTGTCGAACTGGCAGACCGAATGAACCAGGACGCGGTCCCCCTCGCGTTTGATGTCGTTGCGGCTGCATGACTTCTTGGCTTGGGCCTGAGCCTGCTGCTGAGTGATGTCGTCGGATTTCTCGTCCACGCAGGTCTGCATCGGCCCCATCCCGGTCGGCATGCCGGCCATGGACATCTTGATTTCCCATAGCCCCGATTTGCGTTTCGGCAGATCGTCGGCACTGGCCGGCGACGGCAGCAGGGCGGCTGCGAGCGCCAGAGTGGAAACGATAGACGCGATTCGGCGGGATCGAGGACTCATCGATGGCTCCTTGAGGTGGCGAGTCACTGGCAGCCGGCCAGCACGGAATGGTTATTCAAGCACATTATTGCGACCCGACGCCCCGCACACCCGGTCGGACCCTCGGCGAACGAAACTGAACCCTTGACCACCGTTTCAGTATCGGGACGAAATCGTCTCCGTGCGTTACCATGCAGCGAAAGATATAGACTCTTGGTCGTGTCGGCCAGATTTACATGTGTGAGTCTGCTCGTGCATGGCCGGCAAGCTAACGATCGGAATTGCCAGCATTTTCTTGTCATGGCACCGGAATTGCTACTAACCGAGCGTGAATTCCTGTCAGGGGCAGGATGAAGCAGCAGGTGACGTTCTGCGGCATCATTTGCCGGAGGACAGTAGGGGGCGGTGAATCAGGGAGGTGGGAACGGCGGCTTCGGTCGCCGTTTCCTTTTCGTGGGTTCGATACGCTGTCGCCGGGCGACGCGGAATCATGGGTGGAAACCCGGCCTGCTCGCCATTTATCCTCGCAACCGACCCCGCTAATATCGGTGCAGTTTGCCCCTTGCCCGGCTCGACACGCGCCCTGGGGCTGATCTTCTCGGGAACAAGTGGATGGACTTCACCGAACTCGGCTGGCGCGGCGGCTTGATGCTGGCGGTGGCCGCCGCCGCAGCCTATCTGGTGGTGTCGCTGATTCGGTTGATGGGATTGCGCCGCCGCCGTGACCATGCGGCTGCGGCTGTCCCGGATACCCGGATCCCGCCGGAGGTCGCAGCAGGGTCGGCACAAGCGGATACCGGGGACGTGCCCGCGCCGCAATTCGCCGAGCACCTGGCCTGGACGCGGCTGGAGGCGGAGGTCAGGGAACTGCGAGCCGAGGTGGCGAGGTTAGGCGAGGAGTTGTCGGAACTGAAGGCGGCGCGGCGGGTTTCACCACTCTATGCCGATGCCGTCGCGCTGGCGCGGCGCGGCTACGACGCGCGCGGCATCGCCGAGGAGTGCGGTATTTCGGTTGCCGAGGCGGAACTGGTGCTTTCGATGAGTGACGGCAGCAAGAACTTTGACGACGAGGTGGATGATGGCGGAAGCGGACAAGGCGAGCCAGTCGAGCCCTCAGGACGATGACGAGACGCTGAGGAAGCGCCTGCTCAAGCGGGTCGCGATTGCAGGCGCGCTGGTGGTGATTTTGCTCGGCGGCCTGGCGCTGTTCGACGCGCTCTACGTGAGAACCGAGAGGGAGCCGCCCGCCCGGGTTGCTACCGCCGGGAGTCTGACGCCGGCCGAGCCGAAGGCCGAGGATAAAGCGATCGAGGAAAAGCTGATCGAGGAGAAGCTGATCGAGGAGAAGGCGGCGGAAGAACCGGAGGCCAAGTCAGCCCAGACCAAGCCGCCGGAAGCCGCCACTGAACCGGAGCTTTCCTCGGCACCATCGGTCTTGCCGCCGGCCGCCAAGCCGGAACGGCCGCTCACGGTGCCGGCGCAGGCGCGGCCGGCGATGATGCGACCGGGCGAGCCCGTCGCCACGGCTCAGAAACCGGCGCCGGAACAGGCCGCCGCGCCGCGTTCGACGCCATCGCCGGCGGCTGCGCCAACGCTGGCTTCGCGGCCGATTGCCGCCGCCATTGAGTCCGCGCAGCGGTTCCTGGTCCAGATGGGCGTCTTCAACAACGCCGCCAATGCCGAGGAACTGCGCGCCAAACTGGAGCTGGCCGGATTGCCGACCCAGATCGAGACCCGGGTCCAGGTGGGGCCGTTCGCCAGCCGCCGGGAGGCCGATCAGGCGCGGGAGAAACTGAAGGCCCTGGGCATGGAACCGGGCCTCCTGGTGGCAGTGCGAAAATAGGAGCAGCCCGTGAGAATCGACAGTCCCCGTTTCGGCAGTCTTGAAGTCAGTCCCGACAAGATCATCGAGTTTCCCGCTGGCCTGCCCGGTTTCGAGAGCCTGCGCCGCTTTTCCCTGTTCCATCCCGAGGGGCAGGAGCCGAAGTACTTCATCCTCCAGTCGGTCGACGATCCGGCGATGGCCTTTCACATTGCCGATCCGGCCCGCTTCGGCTGCGATTACGAAATCATCCTGTCCGATGCCGAGACCGAGTTGATCGGCCTGACCGATCCCGCCGACGCCGTCGTCGCCGTGATGCTGATCAAGGATGAGAGCGTTCAGCCGCCCTTGCGCGTCGGCCTCAATGCGCCGCTGGTGATCAATGTCCGCAACCGTCGCGGTCTGCAGCATCCGCTGGCACGCCGCCGGGGTTCGGCGGAAACGCCTATGCGCCGGCAGATCATCGCCACCAGCAGCGCGCCTGCCGCGATCGGTACCTACTCCCAGGCTGTGCGCGCCGGCAACACGATCTTTCTCTCGGGCCAGATCGGCCTCGATCCGGCGACCATGCAACTGGTCGACGGCATCGACGCCCAGATCGTCCGCGTCTTCGATAACCTCAAGGTCGTGGCCGAGGCGGCCGGTGCCAGCCTCGACGAAGCGGTGAAATTCACCATCTACCTGACCGACCTTGCCAACTTCGCCAAGGTCAACGAGGTCATGGCGAAATACGTCGCTCAGCCCTATCCGGCCCGTGCCGCCGTCGGCGTACTGGCCCTGCCGCGGGGCGCCCTGGTCGAGGCGGACGCGATACTCGTTGTCGGCTGAGCGGGACCGCATTCAGGGCGTCGCCGCACTGCAGGCGGAGAAGTTCGCGCGGCTGGGGCTACGCTCGGACGCCGATCTCGTCCTGCACCTGCCATTGCGCTACGAGGACGAGACCCGGATCACGGCTTTGCGCGACGCTGTGCCTGGCGTGCCGGCGCAATTCGAAGTTGAGGTGGTCTCGAGCGAGATCGCCTATCGGCCACGCCGACAACTCATCGTTCGGGTGCGCGATGCGAGCGAAACGGCCATATTGCGCTTCCTCAACTTCTACCCGAGCCAGCAGAAGGCCCTGCAGCCAGGCACGCGCCTGCGGGTGTTCGGTGAAACGCGCGGCGGCTTCTTCGGCGACGAGATCATCCATCCGCGCTTCCACGTCCTGCGCGACGACGAGCCCTTGCCTGACCGGCTGACGCCCGTCTACCCGACCACCGCAGGGCTTAGCCAGACCAGCTTGCGACGTCTGATCGGCCAGGCGCTTGAACGTACGGACCTTACCGACACCCTGCCCGACGCCTTGCGCCGGCGGCTCAAGCTCGCCGACTTCGATCGCAGCCTGCGCTTCCTGCACCAGCCGCCGCCGGAGGTCTCGCTAGCGCAACTCGAAGCGCGCGAGCATCCCGCGTGGCGCCGCATCGCCTTCGATGAATTGCTTGCTCAGCAATTGTCGCTGCGGCGCGCCTATGCCGCCCGCCGTGCGCGTGGTGCCCCCGTGCTGGCCGGCAGCGGCGCATCGACCGGCAAACTGCTGGCGAACCTGCCGTTCACACTGACCGGCGCCCAGCAGCGGGCCTGGCGCGAGATCGCCTTCGACCTCGGTCAGCCGCATCCGATGCAGCGGTTGCTGCAAGGCGACGTCGGCAGCGGCAAGACCGTGGTCGCCGCGCTGGCGATGCTCCAGGCGGCCGAATCCGGCTATCAGGCGGCGCTGATGGCGCCGACCGAGATCCTTGCCGAGCAGCACTACCGCAAGCTGGCCGGCTGGTTGCAGCCCCTGGGACTCGAACTGGCCTGGTTGTCGGGCAGCCTCAAGAAGTCGCAGAAGAAGGCGATGGCCGAGAAGCTTGCGGCTGGCGAGATTCTTCTTGCCGTCGGTACCCACGCCCTGATCGAGGAGGGCGTCGACTTCGCAAATCTTGGCCTCGCGATCGTCGATGAGCAGCACCGCTTCGGCGTGCAGCAACGCCTGGCCTTGAAGAAGAAGGGACAGAGCGCTCATCAAATGACCATGTCGGCCACACCAATCCCGCGCACCCTGGCCATGAGCTACTACGCCGACCTGGATGTCAGCGTGCTCGACGAACTGCCACCGGGCCGGCGGCCGGTGGTGACCAAGCTGGTCGCCGAGAATCGCCGCGACCAAGTGATCGGCCGTGTCCGCGACGCCTGCAAGGCCGGCCGGCAGGCCTACTGGGTCTGTCCGCTTATTGAAGAGAGCGAAGCATTGCAGTTGAAGACCGCCGAAGAGACCTTCGCGCGCCTGACGGCCGAACTGCCCGAACTGCGGGTGGGACTGGTGCACGGGCGCCTCAAGGCGAACGACAAGGCGGCGGTGATGGCGGCCTTCGTCGCCGGAGAGATCGATCTCCTGGTTTCGACCACGGTGATCGAAGTTGGCGTCGACGTCGCCAACGCCAGCCTGATGGTCATCGAGCACGCGGAGCGTTTCGGCCTCGCCCAATTGCACCAATTGCGCGGCCGGGTCGGCCGTGGCGGCAACGAATCGGCCTGCATACTGCTGTATGCCCAGCCGCTCTCCGAGAATGCGCGCAAGCGGCTGAAGGTCATCTACGAAAACGCCGACGGCTTCGAGATCGCCCGCCTCGATCTGGAGTTGCGCGGCCCGGGCGAATTCATCGGCAGCCGGCAGAGCGGCATGCCGCTGCTGCGCTTTGCCGATCTCAACGATGACCGCCTGGTCGAGGAAGCCCGCACCGTCGCGGAAGAAATGCTGCGCAACCAGCCGCAGTCGGCCGAAGCGCACCTGGCGCGCTGGCTGGGCGGCCGGGAAGAGTTGTTGAAGGCCTGACAGACATTCTTCGCACCGGGGGTTGACAGAGCGTATCGATATAACTACCATCGTCGATATGAAAAGAAACTATGCCAGAGCGCTGCCGCGCGAATGGCGCGGCATGTCGAAGGTCTTCGCCGCCCTCGGCGACGAGCACCGGCAGCGCATGCTGCTGCTGTTCGAACCAGGCGAGCGGCTCAATGTCGGTCAGATCGCCGAGGTGGCGACGCTGGCCCGTTCCACGGTCTCCCACCATCTCAAGGTCCTGCACGAGGCCGGCGTGCTGGCTTCGGAGAAGGTCGGCAAGGAAGTGTATTTCTGGATCGACCGCGAGACGCTGGAATCGACGCTGGCCAGCGTGCTGGAGTACGTTCGCGCCAGCGCCTGATTTCTTCATCCAATATATCGACGTACTTACCATCATCGACACGACTGAATCATGAGACAACTGCTTCGTCCCCTGTTGCGCGTGCTGGCCAGGCTGCTATTTCGCATTCATGTCCGTGGCGACATGTCCGAGTTCCAGGCCGAGCGGCTGCTGATCATCGCCAACCACGAGTCCTTTCTCGACGGCGTCCTGCTCGGCCTGTTCCTGCCGGTCGATGCGGTGTTCGTGGTGCACACCGGCGTCATGCGCAGTTGGTATTTCCGCGCCGTGCTGTCGCTGGTGGATTGCCTGACGGTGGATCCGACCAGCCCGATGGCCATGAAGAAGGTGGTGCGGCTGCTGGAAACGGGCCGGCCGGTGGTGATCTTCCCGGAGGGGCGCATTACCGTTACCGGCAGCCTGATGAAGGTCTACGATGGTCCGGCCTTCGTCGCCGCCAGGACCGGGGCCACGGTGGTGCCGGTGCGCCTGGACGGCGCCGCCCGCACGTATTTTTCGCGCCTGGCGGGGCGCAATCCGCGCCGTCTGTTTCCGCGCATCACGCTCACGGTTCTGCCGGCGACCAGGATAGTCATGCCCGAAAGCGGCCGTGCCAAGGATAGACGGCGCAAGGCCGGCGAGGCCATGCGGCGGTTGATGCAGGAGATGCTGTTCGTGTCGCAACCGAAGCAGACCCTCTATTCCGCGTTCTGCGATGCGGTCGAGATCTTCGGCCGCCGGCGCCGGCTGCTCGAGGACGTGCGACAGATCGAGTACACCTACCAGGACGTACTGAAGATGGTGCTGATGCTGGGCCGGCTGGCCGCACGGCATACTGTCGAAGGCGAGCGGGTTGGCCTGCTGCTGCCCAACCTGGCGCCGACCCTGGGCTTGCTGATCGGCCTCACCGCCCAGCGGCGCGTACCGGCGATGCTGAACTACACGGCCGGCGTCGATGGCCTGCAGGCGGCATGTACGGCCGCGGAGATCAAGTCGATCATCACCTCGCGCGCTTTCGTCGAACAGGCGAAGCTGGCTACCAAGCTGGCAGCACTGTCGGACGTGCGCTTTATCTATGTTGAAGATTTGCGCGAAGAGGCGAGCCTGTTCGACAAGCTCTGGCTCATCGCCTACGCGCTCTGGTTTCCGCGCTGCATCGCACGCCCGGCCCAGCCGGAGGATCCGGCGGTGGTTCTCTTTACCTCCGGCTCCGAAGGCAAGCCCAAGGGCGTGGTGCTGCCGCACCGGGCGCTGCTGGCCAACGTGGCGCAGGTCCGGGCCGTGATCGATTTCTCGGTCGAGGACAAACTCCTCAACGCCTTGCCGATCTTCCATTCCTTCGGCCTCACCTGCGGCACGCTGTTGCCGATACTCTCGGGGGCCAGCCTCTTTCTTTATCCGACGCCGCTGCATTACCGGGTCATCCCCGAACTGGCCTATGACCGAAGCTGCACGATCCTGTTCGGCACGTCCACCTTCCTCGCCAACTACGCCCGTTTCGCGCACCCCTACGATTTCTACCGGCTACGCTACGTCGTCGCCGGCGCCGAGAAGCTGGCCGAACCGGTGCGCCAGTTGTGGTTCGAGAAGTTCGGCATTCGCATCTTCGAAGGCTATGGCGCCACCGAGACGGCGCCGGTGCTGGCGGTCAACACGCCCATGGCCTATCGGGGCGGCACGGTCGGCCAGTTGCTGCCCAGCGTCGAGGCCCACGTCGTACCCGTGCCGGGTATCGGGCGTGGCGGCATGCTGCACGTGCGCGGCCCCAACGTCATGGCCGGCTACCTGCGCTACGACAGGCCCGGCGTACTGGAACTGCCGCGGTCGTCGCTCGGCGAAGGATGGTACGAGACCGGCGACGTTGTCGAATTCGACGAAGAGAACTTCCTGCGCATCGTCGGCCGCGTCAAGCGCTTCGCCAAGGTGGCCGGCGAGATGGTCAGCCTCGAAGCGGTCGAGAAACTGGCGGCCGCCACTTCGCCCGACAAGCCGCACGCGGCCAGCACACAGGTCGATGCCCAGCGCGGCGAGACCATCGTGCTGTTCACGCTCGATGCCGCGCTGACACGCGAAGTGCTCCAGGCCAAGGCGCGCGAACTCGGCCTGCCGGAAATCGCCGTGCCGCGCAAGCTGGTCGTTGCCGACAGCCTGCCGCTGCTGGGCACCGGCAAGATCGACTACGTGATATTGAAGACCTGGGCGGAGAAGGCGTGAATCCTCATCGGCGCAGGTTTCTGCTGGGTGCCGGGGCCGGTGGGGTGTTGGCGGCATCCGGCTGGTCCCTGGCGAAGGCACAGGTGCTGAACCCCTGCCTCGCTTTCCTGCCGCCCGAACTCGCGAACCACACCCTGGTGCGTGAGGCCTGGTCCGGCATCGATCCGGCCCGGGTCTGGGACTGCCACGTCCATATCGCCGGTACCGGCGACTCGGATTCGGGCATCGTGATCGGGCCGCAGTTGTCCTCCTGGCTGCATCCGGTCCAGTATGTGCAGCGGCTGTTCTACATGAACGCCGGCTGTGCCCACGATGCGCCGGGCCAGGTGGACCGGAGTTACGTGGAACGCATGCGCAATCTGGTCGAGGGCTTCCCCGCCGGCGCGAGGCTTCTGCTGCTGGCCTTCGACTACTTCCACGACGAGGATGGAAAACCGCGGCCGGAGCGGAGCGCCTTCTTCGTGCCCAACGGCTACGCCCGGTCCCTCGCCGAGAAGTACGGCCGCGACTTCGAGTGGGCGGCTTCCGTCCATCCCTACCGGTCCGATGCGGTGGCGGCATTGGAAGAGGCGGCGAAGTCCGGCGCCCGTGCCCTCAAGTGGCTGCCGGCGGCCATGAACATCGATCCCGCTGCCAGCCGTTGCGACGCCATCTACGAAACCCTGGCGCGTCTGGACGTGCCGCTGCTCGTTCATTGCGGCAAGGAGAACGCCGTCAAGGGTGCCGGCACCCACCAGTTCGGTAATCCGCTGCGGCTGCGGCGGGCGTTGGACCACGGCGTCCGGGTCATCGTGGCCCATTGCGCATCGCTTGGCGACGACATCGACCTCGACCGCGGCATGAACGGCCCGGCAGTGCCGAGCTTCGATCTGTTCGCGCGCCTGATGGACGCGCCGCAATACGAGAAGCTGCTGCATGCCGACATTTCCGCCCTCACCCAGCGTAACCGCGCCGGCAGGCCGTTGCGCACCGTGCTGGAACGGCGCGAGTGGCATTCGCGGCTGCTCAATGGCTCGGATTATCCGTTGCCGGGCATCCTGCCGATCTTTTCGCCGACCGCGCTTGCCGCCGACGGGCTCTTGCCCGCGAGCGCGGTCAAACCGCTCAACGCGATCCACCGGCATAACCCGCTGCTGTTCGATTTCGTGCTCAAGCGCCACTTGCGCGTCAACGGCGCCGGCTTTCCCGCTGCCGTCTTCGAGACCCGGCGCTTCTTCGTCAAGGAAACCTCGTGAGTCAGTCAACACTTCTGCGCCAACGCCGCTTCCTGCCGCTGTTCGTCACCCAGTTCTTCGGCGCCCTCAACGACAACGTGTTCAAGAACGCGCTGGTGGTGCTGCTCACGTTCAAAGCGGCGGAATGGACGAGCATTTCGCCCGGCGTCCTCGCCAATCTCGCCGCCGGCATCTTCATCCTGCCCTTCTTCCTGTTCTCGGCCACAGCAGGTCAACTGGCCGACAAGTTCGACAAGTCGCGCATCGCCCGCCTGGTCAAGCTGCTCGAGATCGCGGTCATGCTGCTCGCCGGCGCCGGCTTGGCGATGCACAGCCTGGCGCTGCTGCTGACCGCGCTGTTCCTGATGGGCTGCCATTCGACGCTGTTCGGGCCGGTCAAGTACGCCATCCTGCCGCAGCACCTGCAACCGGGCGAACTCGTCGGCGGTAATGCGCTGATCGAGGCTGGCACTTTCGTCGCCATCCTGCTCGGCACCATATTGGGCGGCGTGCTGGCGGCAGCGGAGGGCGGCACGGTCTGGATTACGCTGGCGGCGCTCGCCATCGCCGTTGCCGGCTACCTTGCCAGCCGCTTCATCCCAACCGCGCCGGCGCCCGACGCCGGGCTGCGTTTGCAGGTGAATCCCTTCGTCGAGACCTGGCGGGTCATCAGCCACGCGCGCGGCAACCGCACCGTCTTCCTTTCCATCCTCGGCATCTCCTGGTTCTGGCTGTTCGGCGCGCTCTTCCTGGCCCAGTTCCCGGCCTACGCCAAGGACGTGCTCGGCGGCGGTGAGCTCTCGGTGACGCTGCTGCTCGCCGTTTTCACGATCGGCATCGGCGTCGGCTCGCTTGCCTGCGAGCGCATGTCGGCCGGACGCGTCGAACTCGGCCTGGTGCCGCTGGGTTCGATCGGCCTGACGGTGTTCGCGCTCGATCTCGCCTTCGCCTCGCCCTCCGGTGTGCATGTGGGCTCGCCGCTCGACGTTGGCACGCTGCTTGGGCAATGGAGTACCTGGCACGTGTTGATCGATCTCCTGCTGGTGGGCCTCTTCGGCGGCTTCTTCATCGTGCCGCTCTACACGCTGATGCAGGAGCGCTCGGAGGCGACGCACCGGGCGCGCATCATCGCCGCCAACAACATCCTCAATGCGCTGTTCATCGTCGTCGGCAGCCTGGGCGCAGCGGGCCTGCTTTCCGCGGGCCTGTCGATCCCGGCGCTGTTCGGCGTTGCCGCCGTCTGCAATGCGGCCGTGGCGCTGTACATCTACAAGCTGGTGCCGGAGTTCCTGGTGCGCTTCATCGTCTGGCTGCTGGTACATTCGATCTACCGGCTGGACAAGCACGGCGTCGAGCAGGTGCCCCAGGACGGGCCCGCACTCATCGTCTGCAATCATGTCGGCTATGTCGATGCGTTGGTCATCTCGGCGGCATGTCCGCGGCCGATCCGTTTCGTCATGGATCACAACGTCTTCCGCTGGCCGATTCTCAGCTTCGTCTTCCGCGAGACGCGCGCCATTCCGATCGCGCCGGCCAAGGAGGATCCCGAGGCGATGGAACGCGCCTTCGACGAGGCGGCGCGGGCGCTCGAGGCCGGCGATCTCGTCGCCATATTTCCGGAGGGCCGTTTGACCAGCGATGGCGAGATGGCTCCGTTCCGCAAGGGCATGAGCCGCATCCTCGAAAGGACACAGGCCGTGGTGCCCGTGGTACCGATGGCGCTGTGCGGCCTGTGGGGCAGCTACTTCTCGCGCAAGGACGGCCCGGCGATGACACGGCCGTTCCGGCGCGGCCTCTTCTCGCGCATCGCGCTCGCCGTCGGCGCGCCGCGGCCGGCGGCCGAAGCAACGCCGGAGCGCATGCGCGAAGACGTGCTGGCCTTGCGGGGCGACTGGCGCTGAGCATGGACGCCGTCGCGGCCATTGCCGCTTCCTACTGCCTCGGCTGCCTCAATGCCGCCTACTACTGGGTGCGCGCCAGCCGTCGCCAGGACATACGCGCGCTGGGCAGCGGCAACGGCGGCGCGCGCAATGCCGGTCGTCTGTTCGGTGCGCGCGCTTTCGCCATCGTGTTCCTGCTCGATGCGGCGAAGGGCGTCGCCGCGGTAGCGCTCGGGTTGTTGGCTGGCGGCGCTTCGTTGGCGCCGGGTCTGTGCGCCCTGGCCGTCGTCGCCGGTCACATCTGGCCCGCTCAATTGGGCTGGCGCGGCGGCAAGGGGGTGGCCACGGCATCGGGTGCGATCGTTGCCCTCGTGCTGGGGCCGGCCGGTGACATGCCGGCCCTTGTGCTGCCCACGTTGTCGGCATTGCTGTTGTTCACTCATCGCCGGAACCTGCGTGCGGCGTTTCGACAATGGTGTTCCAAAGGAGAGGTCCATGAGCACTCTTGAGTTCAAGTTTGCAGACTGCGAGTCGGAGTTCGAGGCCATCCATGCCTTGAACTACCGCACCTTCGTCGAGGAGATTCCCCAGCATGCGGCCAATCCCGAGCGGCGCCTAGTCGACGGCTTCCATGACGAGAATACCTACGCGATCTGCCTCGACGGTGGGCGGCTGGTGGGCATGGTCGCCGGCCGTGGCCGGCGTCCGTTCTCGCTCGATCGCAAGCTCGCCGAACTCGACAGCCACTTGCCGCCGCATCGGCGGCCGCTCGAGGTGCGCCTCCTGGCGGTGGAGCCCCCATACCGCAAGACCAGCGTCTTCGTGCGCCTGGTGGCGACCCTGGCCGGGCGCTTTGGCGGCGAGGGTTACGATCTGGCGCTCATCTCCGGCACCTTGCGCCAGACCGGGCTCTATCGCCATCTTGGCTTTGTCCCTTTCGGTCCGCAGGTGGGCAGTGCCGAGGCGCCCTACCAGCCGATGTACCTGGACCTGGCGGCCTTCCACCGTCTGTTGCCCAGACTGGAGATGCTGGGCGAGCGCACAGTGCCGGTGAACTTCCTGCCGGGCCCGGTGGAAGTCGCGCCGGCCGTGGCCGAGGCGCTCGCCGCGCCAGCCATATCCCACCGCAGCGAGGCGTTTGCCGACATGCAGGGGCAGGTGCGCCGCGCATTGAGCGAACTCACCGGCGCAGGCGAGGTGTTCCTGCTCCAGGGCTCGGGCACGCTCGCCAACGACGCCGTCGCGGCGCAACTGAGCTGCCTGTCCGGCCGCGGAATGATCCTTTGCAACGGCGAATTCGGCGAGCGCCTGGCGGACCATGCCCGGCGCTGGAGGCTCGACTGCGTCACCCGGCGCCTGGGGTGGGGCGAGCCTTTCAGCCTCGATGCGGTGGCCAAGGACCTGGACGCAGATCCCGGCATCCGCTGGATGTGGGCAGTCTGCTGCGAAACATCCACCGGCATGCTGAATCCCGTCGAAGCACTGGCGGACCTGTGTGCCGAACGCAAAGTTGCCTTGTGTCTCGATGCGGTCAGCGCCGTCGGCGCCGTGCCGGCGCGACTCGATCGTGCCCTGTTCGCTACCGGCGTCAGCGGCAAGGCGCTGGGCGCCTACCCTGGCCTGGCCGTCGTCTTCGCCAACGGCGAGCTGGCGCACAGCGGCACGCTGCCGCGCTATCTCGACTTGTCGCTCTATCGCGAGGGCGTGCCCTTCACGCAGTCCTCGAACCTGCTGGCGGCGCTGCACGCGGCGCTCGACAAGACCGACTGGCCGGCCAAGTTCTCCCGCATTGCGCGCGTCGCGCGCGCCCTGCGCGCCGGCTTGAGGCGCGAGGGTTTCGCCATCGTCGTCGACGACGAGTGTTCCTCGCCGGCGGTGACGACCCTGGCGCTGCCCGCTGCGGTGGACGCCGCTCGGCTCGCCCGCCGGCTTGCCCGCACCGGCTTTGCGCTGGCGTTCCAAAGCGCTTACCTGCGTTGCCGAAACTGGTTGCAAGTGTGCCTGATGGGAGAGTTCGACGAGGCGGTACTGAGTGGCCTGCCGCAGCTGCTGGCGCTCCAGGCCGCCGACATGAGCCGGCAGGAATCCACGCTTCATAGCCATGCCAACCCCGCGGTTGTTTTCAGGCATGCCCCGCGCTTGATGCCGGGAGTTGCCTCCTGCCGATGACCTGAGTAGGCTAGGCGCGCGACGCGGCTCGGCCGGCCGCAGAAAAGAACAACATCGGGCCGAACAGAGAGAAGGAAGAACATGAACAAGATCGACAGCGATTTCCTGGGCAGGCTCAAGCCGGAGGCGCCGGCTCCCGGCGAACGGCTCTACATCGATGCCGGTGTCGGCCATCTGCGTCTGCGCGTCTGCGCCGACGACGGCCGCGAACTGGAAAACGCCGTGCTGCCGAGCAACCGCGACCTGCGCGCGCTGTTTGCCGAGCGCGGTGTCGCGCAGCGTTTCGGCGTCGACGAAGCCTCCCGCATCTTCATCACCGGCAAGCTGGCATCGACGGTGCGGCAGGCGCTGGGCGGCGGCCACACCTTCCTGCAATCCGGTGCGCTGTGGCTGGCGGCCCGCGATCGCGCGGCGGCCAAAGGAGCAGCTTCGCTGGCCATGATCGAGGTCACGGCGTCGGGTTACACGCTGGTCGGTGTGGACAACCAAGGCAAGCTCAAGGACGACCTGCTGGTCGTCAATCCCCGTTGCGGCGCCGGGACCGGCGTGAACATCGACCGCGTATTGCAGAAACTCGGGCTCGGTCGCGAAGAAGTCGATGCGATCCTCGCCGATTACCTGGGCGAGGCCGGCCGCGACGCGCGCGACAAGATCACCGTGCGTGCCGACCGCTGCGGCGTTTTCGGCGCCTCGGCCACCATCTCGGACAAGAACCAGGGCATCCCGCTGGCGGTCGCCTTGGCGACGACGCTGAAGTCGGAAGTGCTGAAGGTCTGCCGCAAGTTGCCCGCCGGTTTCGACAAGGCGGTATTGCTCGGCCGCTTCTTCCACTGGCGCTTCGCGCGCGATTGCGCCGAGGACCACCTGCGTTCCATCGGCGTCAGTGACATTGCCTACGATGCCGAGAGCACGCTGGTGCTCGACGCCCTGCATCGTTTGGTGGCGCGCCCGGACATGGCTGGCATTCCCCAGCCCGATCTACGTCTGGCGACCGAAGCGATGCTGAACCAGTACCCGTCGTTCGGCGAGTTGAAGCAACGCTACGAGGCCGACCTGCGCTACAAGCGCTTACCGTCGCCGGCCATGTCGGTGGCGCCGTCGACGGATCTCGCGGCGGTGCCGGTGCATATCGGTCTCGATGTCGGCTCGACCATGGCCAAGGTGACCATGGCCGACGATGCCGGCGAGATTCTTTTCCTCGACGCCTACAGCAATGCCGGCGACACCATCGCCACCGTCAAGCGCGTCTTCGGCGACCTGCTGGAGCGCGGCATCGACCGGCTACAGGTGCGCTCGATCGGCATTACCGGCTCGGCGCGCTACCAGGTGCGCGAGGCGCTGGCGCGCATCTACCCGAAGCTGGCCGCGCGCATTGCCGTGCTGGTGGAGAACTACGCCCATGCGCGTGGCTCCATCGATCAGGCGCGCCATCATCTGGCCGATCTCAAGGCCGCCGGCGTCGAAGGGCTCAACGAAGACTTCTGCGTGTTGGTCGACATCGGTGGCGAAGACACCAAGATCTCGACGCTGGCATTGCGCGAGGCGGAACTCTTCAACAACGCCATGAACATCAAGTGTTCGGCCGGCACCGGCAGCCTGATGGATACACTGTCGGCGCTGTTCGGCATACCCGGAGCCGGCGAGGCCAGCAGCGCCGCCATGAGCGCGCCGCGCGGCTACGAGATCAACGCCACCTGCGCGGTCTTCCTGATGGAGAATGCGCAGAAGCTCCAGGCTCAGGGTGTTCCCCGCCAGGAGATCCTCGCCTCCGCCACCTGGGCCATCGTCGAGAACATGGCGCGCACCCTGTGGAGCCAGGTCGAACTGCCGCCGCGCGCGGTGGTGCTGCTGCATGGCCAGACGATGCTCTCCGATCCACTGCCGCTGGCCGTGACGGACCGGCTGCAGGCCTTCCTCGGCGAGCCGGTCTATGGCCTGGTGCCGCCTTACCCCGGCCATCGTGCCTGCCTGGGCCTGATCCGCACCATGACGCGCAGCGCACCGGAAGGCGCCGACGAGATGCCCTTCGCCGCCTTCCTCGACGCGCAATTCGAGAAGCGCATCATCCAGTGCAAGGGCTCCGCCTGCGACGATGCCGAGGCCGTCTGCAACCGCACCAGCCTCAAGTGCCAGGGCAGCGACGGCAAGCATTTCACTTTCACGCTCGGCGGCTGTTCCGCCATCAACGAGTTGTTCGCGCGCGCCAAGGACCGCAAGGATGGCAAGGTGGAAGGCACAGCGAACCAGCCGCGCGACACCTACAAGGAAATCTGGGACTTCATCGACAGGCATCATCCCAAGAGCGACGATCCGCGCCGGCTGGTGATTCCGCGCAGCTTCGTGGTTTCCGAGTGGGCCTATTTCCTGTCCCGCATCTTCGCCGGCCTCGGCGTGCCGGTGCATGTCGACAACGTTGTCGACAAGGATCTCGCTCGGGCACAGCCGCAGTTCGACATCGACAGTTGCGCGCCGCACATGGGCGCGGTCGGGCAGATGAGCCGGCTGGCGGCGGGCGAGCACGGCTACATCCTGGCGCCGCAGATCGACCGTCTGGCCACCGACGGCAAGAGCATCGGCCGCACCTGCACGCTCAATCAGGGCGGGCCGGCCGTGGCCAAGGGGCTTGCGGAAACGGCGCATCCGAACGCGCGCATTCATCTCTTCCACCTCGACCTGTCGCGGCTCGAGGCCGGCGCCATCAGCGACCAGTTGTTCGATCGCCTGCACCACGTCTTCACCTACTACGGTATCGCACCTGACCGTGATGCACTGACCGCCGCCGTGGACAACGCGCTGGCAGATCGCCGCCAGTTGCGCGCCGAGGTCGCCGACTTCGCCGCCGACCTCATCGCCGAGGCGCGTGCGAGCGGCTTCAGGGTGGCGCTGGTGGTGGGGCGCGAGTACCTGCTCAACCCGGGCATCTACGACAGCCACGTGCGTCGCCTCTTGCGTGACAAGCAGATGGCGGCGATTCCGTCGTATGTGCTCGATGTCAGTCTCGACGAGGCCTTCGATCACATCTACTGGCGCAATCCGCACCTCATCGTCAGCATCCTGCACGCGGTCGGCGACAAGCGCCTGCACGAACGCATCCATCAGCCGCGCCTGGCTGCGCTGTTCAAGGAGATCGAAGCCGAAGAGGAACTGCTGCCGGTGGTGCAGGTATCCACTTTCTGCTGCGGCCCCGACAGCGTGACCTTGCCGCTGGTGGCCGAGATCATGAAGAAGCGGCCTTTCCTGCTCATCCAGTCGGATGCCATCATCAAGGAACTGGCCCACCTGGAAAACCGGGTCAACACCTACGTGCGCCAGCTCGAACTCGGCCTGCACGGCAAGCTGAAACTCGGCGACGGTGCGCCCTTCGAGATCTGCGCGCTCGACGAACTGGAGAACCGCCGCCCGCTCGATCGGACGACGGACGTCATCTATTTCCCGACCATGGCCGACAACCGCGTGATGACCAGCGTCCTGCGCGGTGCCGGTTTCACCTGCATCGACAACTACGCAGAGGGACATGACCTGCAGGGGCTGATCCGCTCCGGCCGCAAGGCGGTCGGCGACGCCGTTTGTGCGCCGATGGCCGGCGTTTATGGCGACTTCCAGCGCGCTGCCGAGGACTTCGCGCGGCGCCGGAAGGCGAACGATCCGGTGGTGGCGGGCAAGTCGCGGCTGCTGTTCTTCGACAATGCCGGCAGCGGCCCCTGCCGCCAGGGGCAGTATGTCGAGGTGCACAAGCTCTCGGCGCATCGCGACCGCGCGCGCAGCGGCGACCACTGCAGCGGTGCGATCGAGAGTGCCATGCGCTTCCTGGTCGCCCGCGAGGCGGACGGCTACAACTTCGGCATCGAGGAATGGACGCTGCTGCGCATGTATCAGGGCTCCATCGTCCAGGGCGTGCTGCAGGACATCCTGTTCGCGGGCGGCACCGTCTGCCGCGACTACGACGAGTACCGGAATTTCCACGCCGACTACCTGCGCCTGAAGGAAGAAATCTTCGCCGCCATCGAAGCCTTCTCGGGTCCGGGGCCGGTCGGGCGCGCGCTTGCCGCCATGATCGGCGCACCGGCGAAACTGTTCGCCTATCGCCTTCACGACCGCAAGCTGACCGCGCCGATTCGCCGGTTCGCCGACCGCTGGCTGAAGGGCCGCGAACCGGCCGGCCGGCCGCTGCACATCCATGTCACCGGCGAGGTGTACATGCGCGTCGCTCAGGCCGAGGAGATCTTCCGCTCGCTGCTCGGCATCCTCGGTTTCGGGCGCTTTCGCCTCGAGGTGGCGCCGGTCTGGGGCTACCTGGAGTACCTGGTCGAAGAAGCGGCCGGCGATGCCAGGGAGGCGGAATCGCTGGCCGTCGCCGGCCTTGCCCGCGAAGGCGCCAGCCCCGAAGGCAAACGCGCACTCAAGGACATTCGCCGCAAACTGCGCCGCATCGAGATGTCGCGCTGGATGCTGCGCCACCTTATCGCACGGCCGCTCTATCGGGCGGCGGGACTGGCCATGCCCGTGCCTGCGGCCGAAGCGATGGAAATCGCCCGCGAGGTGCTGCCGACCTTGCGGCCGATCGGCGAACTCGCGCCCTACATCGGCGAGATTCTCATCGGCCTGCGTGGCGGCGGCGACCTGTTCCTCAACGTCGCGCCCACCGGCTGCATGGTCTCGGCCATGGGCCAGGTATTCTCGCCGCGCCTGCGCCAGGTGGGCGGCGGCGAGGGACGCATCCAGCACCTGTTCTCCGCCGACGGCGAAGTCAATGACGAAATCCTTTCGCTGGCGGTGCTGAAGTCGCTGGGGCCGGAGGTGTTCTTCCTGCGCGAAGCGGCAACCGAATAGGGAATAGAATCGCGCTCCATGAACTGGCTTGCGATCAAGGCTAAGCTCAATCTCTACGAGCGGCTGATGCGGCTTGACAAGCCGATCGGCATCCTGCTGCTGCTGTGGCCGACGCTGTGGGCGCTGTGGATCGCCTCCTATGGACAGCCGGGCTGGATCCTGGTCTGGATCTTCGTCCTCGGCACGGTGCTGATGCGCTCGGCCGGCTGCGTCGTCAATGACTATGCCGATCGCTATTTCGATCCGCACGTCGAGCGCACCAGGGACAGGCCGCTGGCCGCCGGCGCGGTGAGCGTGCGCGAGGCGCTGTTGCTGGCCGCCGGCCTGGCCCTGTGCGCTTTCCTGCTCATCCTGCGCTTGCCCAATCTGGTCTTGCTGTTGTCCGTGGTGGCCCTGTTCCTGGCTGCCAGCTACCCCTATACCAAGCGCTTCTTCGCTGTCCCCCAGGCCTATCTCGGCGTCGCCTTCGGCTTCGGCATACCCATGGCCTTCGCTGCGATCCAGGAGCAGGTGCCGATGCTCGCCTGGATACTGCTTGCCGCCAACATCGCCTGGGCCATGGCCTACGACACGGAATACGCGATGGTTGATCGCGAGGACGATCTGCGCATAGGCATCCGCACTTCCGCCATCACCTTTGGCCGCTACGATGTTCTCACGGTGATGCTCTGCTACGGGATTACGCTGGCCATCCTGGTGTTCGTAGGCAGGCTCATGTACTACGGGCCTTGGTACTACGCCGGTCTGGCTGTTGCGGCGGCCATCGCCGGTTACCACTACACGCTGATCCGCGGGCGGCAGCGCATGCCTTGCTTCAAGGCATTTCTGCACAACAACTGGTTCGGCGCCGCCGTCTTCGCCGGCATCGTCGCCGAACTCAATATCAAGCCGCTGCTGGGAGCCTCATGAAATACCACGATCTGCGCGATTTCCTGGCGCAACTGGAGAAGATCGGCGAGTTGAAGCGCGTCGCCGTCGAGGTCGATCCGAAGCTGGAGATGACCGAGATCTGCGACCGCGTGCTGCGCTCCGGCGGCCCGGCGATCCTGTTCGAGAAGCCGAAGGGATCGTCGATGCCGGTACTCGGCAATCTGTTCGGTACCGCGCGGCGCGTGGCACTCGGCATGGGCGAAGACGACGTCGCGGCCCTGCGCGAAGTCGGCCGCCTGCTCGCCTATCTCAAGGAACCGGAACCGCCGCGCGGGCTCAAGGACGCCTGGGAGAAACTGCCGGCGTTGAAGCAGGTACTGAACATGTCGCCGAAAGTGGTTTCCTCGGCGCCGTGCCAGGAAGTCGTCTGGGAAGGCCGCGATGTCGACCTGTCGCGGCTGCCGATCCAGACCTGCTGGCCGGGCGATGCCGGGCCGCTGATCACCTGGGGACTTGTGGTGACGCGCGGGCCGAACAAGCCGCGGCAGAATCTCGGCATCTACCGGCAGCAGGTCATCGCGCCAAACAAGGTGATCATGCGCTGGCTGGCGCATCGCGGCGGCGCGCTGGATTTTCGCGACCATTGCGAAACGCATCCCGGTCAGCCCTTCCCGGTCGCGGTCGTGATCGGCGCCGATCCGGCGACGATACTCGGCGCGGTGACGCCGGTGCCGGACACGCTTTCCGAGTACCAGTTCGCGGGGCTCCTGCGCGGCGCGAAGACGGAATTGGTGAAGTGCCTCGGTTCCGATCTGCAAGTGCCTGCCTCGGCTGAGATCGTGCTCGAAGGTGTGATCCATCCAGGCGAGATGGCGAAGGAGGGGCCGTTCGGC
>JBGOZF010000036.1:0-44912 GCA_041480065.1 Rhodocyclaceae bacterium | reverse complement strand
TGAAATTATGTCGAGCTTGCCGCTACATCAATCGCCGAAGAGCCCCGCTACGCAAAGCGTTCGAAACATGCCGCCCAACATAGTCCACATAATCGACCAGTCTTCATAATCGGCCTTATGTAGCGCTCCACATAAGGCCGAATTGGAGCCGTCCGCCATACCCCCTCCCCGCGACTGGCGGGACCGCAGGGCGGTACGTCAGTCGTACCTGCGCCGACGAGCCGACTTACCCGAGGTATCGTTCCAGCAGCGCCATGGTTCGCGCTGTGGCGCCGCGGTGATGCGCGGCGAATTCGCTCGCGGCCTTGCTCTTGGCGGCGCGCCGTGGCGGGTCGCCGAGCAGCGCCAGCGCTTCGTCGATGAGTTCTTCGGCGTTTGCGATAGCGATGGCGGCGTGTTGTGCGAGGGCGGCCCGTGCGGCGTCGGCGAAGTTGTAGGTGGAGGGGCCGACCAGTACCGGCACGCCGACGGCGCAGGGTTCGATGAGGTTCTGGCTGCCGTAGTCGAGCAGGCTGCCGCCGATGAAGGCAGCGTCGCTGGCGGCGTAGTAGGCGAAGAGCTCGCCCATGCTGTCGCCGAGCCAGATCTGGGTCGCGGGTGCGACCGGCGCGTCATCCGAACGCCGTTGCATAGTCAAGCCGCGGGCGCCGATGAGTGCGGCTACCTCATCGAAGCGTTGCGGGTGGCGCGGCACGATGACGAGCAACATTTCCGGATTACCCATGCGCAGCCAGGCATCGAGGATCAGCGCCTCTTCGCCTTCGCGCGTGCTGGCGCACAGGAACGTGCGCCTGTCGCCGATGCGGGCGCGGAACTCTCGGCCGAGCGCCAGTTGCGGTGTCGGCGGCTCGACGTCGAACTTCATGTTGCCGAGCATCTCGACTTTCGCTGCGCCCAATTCGGTCAGACGCCTTGCATCGTCCTCGCCCTGGGCGGCGACGGCGGCGAGGTTCTGGAGCGCTTCGCGGGTCAAGGTCGGCAGACGGGCATAGCGCGCGGCTGAGCGTTCCGACAGGCGGCCGTTGATCAGCAGCAGCGGCAGGTTCCGGCGATGGCAGGCGTCGATGAGGTTCGGCCACAGTTCCGTTTCCATGATCAGTCCCAACTGCGGCCGGAAATGATCGAGAAAGCGGCGCACCGCCCAAGGGGTGTCGTAGGGCAGATAGACGCGCGTGATCGTGTCGCCGAACAGGTTCGTGGAGGTCTGCCTGCCGGTGGGCGTCATGTGGGTGAACAGGATGCGGTGGCCGGGGTAGCGTTCGCGCAAGGCCGCCACCAGCGGCTGTGCGGCGCGCGTCTCGCCCACCGATACCGCGTGTATCCAGATCAGCGGTGCGTCGGGCCGGCTGTCAAAGAAGCCGAAGCGTTCGTTCCAGTGCTTCAGGTACTCGGGCTGGCGCCGGCTGCGCCACAGCAGATGCAGCAGCGCCCAGGGCATCAGGAGCAGGAGCGCGAGGGTGTAGAGCAGGCGCGCCATCACCCCAGCAGGCGCAAGGCCTGGTCGACGGCTTCGTGCGCCGTCGGCGGCGAGCCGCGGCCGCCGAGATTGACGCAGCGCGCGTCGGAATAGACGCCCGTAAGCGCCGGATCCGATCCGCAATAGAGTGCGAGCGTCGGCCGCCCGAGGGCTGCGGCGAGATGCACGAGCCCGGTGTCGACGCCGACTACCAGCGCCGCGCCCGACAGCAGTGAGGCCAGTTCGGCGAGCGTCATCGGCGGCGCGGCGAGCGCGCGGCCGAGCGAGGAGACCAGCCGCAGCGCGCGTGCGCGTTCGTCGGCGCTGCCGGACGGCAGGATGCAACGCATACCCGTGGCGATGAGGGCCATGCCCAGTGCCTGCCAATCGGGCTCCGGCCATTCCTTGTCGGCGCGGCTGGTGGCGGTGAGCAACACGGCATAGTCGCCCTTGGGCAGCCAGGCGGCGGCGAGCGGCGGCGCGGCGACGCCGTATTCCAGCGGCAGGGATACGCCGGTGTTCAGCGCTGCTGCCGCCAATTGGCGGTTGCGTTCGACGGCATGCTGATTCTTCGCGACCGGGTAGCGATGGTCGTAGAAGCGGGCCGCAGCCGGCTCGCGCGCGGAGTCGGCATCGTGGCCGCAGCGGCGGCCGTCGGTGGTCAAGCGTGCCTGGCGCACGATCAGTGCGCTCTTGAGGAGGCCCTGGGTATCGAGCACCAGGTCGTACGCCTCAGCCTGCAACTGCCTGCGGAATTCGCCCATCTGCCGCCAGGTCGCCGGCGACCACAGCCCGCCGCGCCAGCGCCGCACGGCGACCGGTATCACGCGCCGCACGGCGGGATGCAGGCGCGGGATGTCGGCAAAGGACTCTTCCACCACCCAGTCGATGACGGCATCGGGAAAGCGCCGGATCAGATCGCTGACCACCGGCAGGTTGTGTACGACATCGCCGAGCGAAGAGGTCTTGACGAGGAGGATGCGCATCGACGCACGGTAGAATCGGGAAAACCCGGCGATTATAGCGATGCCCGCGTCTGTCTTGCCTTTATCGGCTGTCCTCATCACGAAGAACGCTGCTTCCCAGTTCGAGGCATGTCTTTCCTCGCTCGGGTTTTGCGCCGAAATCGTTGTTGTCGACTCCGGCAGCACCGATGGCACCGTCGCGCTGGCACAGCGTTGCGGCGCGCGCGTCGTCTCCAGCGACTGGCGTGGCTTCGGGCCGCAGAAGCAGTTCGCCGTCGAGCAGGCGGCCAACGACTGGGTGCTGTGCATTGACGCCGACGAGCGCGTCAGCGAAGAACTGAAGGCGAGCATCGAGGCGGCGCTGGCCGCGCCCGGTTTCCACGCCTATCGCTTCGCGCGCTGCAACCGCTTCATGGGCCGCTACCTGCGGCATGGCGAGGGCTACCCCGACTGGAGCCTGCGCCTGTTCGACCGTCGGCATGCGCGCTGGTCGGCGGATGCCGTGCACGAGAAGGTGCTGACCGAGGCGAAGGTCGGCACGCTGAAGGGCGATCTGCTGCACGATTCCGCCGAGACACTCGAACACTATCTGGCCAAGCAGGATCTCTACACCACGCTTGCTGCGGAAGAGGCGCTGGCGAACGGCAAGCACACCGGTGTTACGCGCATGCTGTTGTCGCCGGCAATCCGTTTCATCAAGTTCTATCTCGTGCGGCTCGGGTTTCTCGATGGCTGGCCGGGGCTCGTGCATATACTCATCGGCTGCCGGAACAGCTATACCAAGTATGAGAAAATGCGCCGCCCGCCGCATTTCACCGCTAGGTAAAATGCGCGCTCTTCAGGGGAGGCAGACGTGAAAGTTCTCATCACCGGCGCGGCCGGATTTATCGGCATGTACGTCGCGGAAAGGCTGCTGGCGCGCGGTGACGAGGTGGTCGGGATCGACAACCTCAACGACTACTACGACGTTGGCCTCAAGGAGGCGCGTCTCGCGCGCCTGACGCCGAATCCGGCCTTCCGCTTTCTCAAGCTCGATCTCGCCGACCGCGAGGGCATGGCGGCACTGTTCGCGCGCGAGAAGCCCGAGGCGGTGATCAACCTCGCCGCCCAGGCGGGCGTGCGCTACTCGCTGAAGAACCCGCTGGCCTACGCCGACAGCAACCTGATCGGCTTCGTCAATGTGCTCGAAGGCTGCCGCCACAACAGCGTCCGGCATCTCGTCTATGCATCGAGTTCGAGCGTGTATGGCGGCAATACCAAGGTGCCGTTCGCCGAGACCGACAATGTCGATCATCCGGTCAGCCTGTACGCGGCGACCAAGAAGGCCAACGAACTGATGGCCTACAGCTACAGCCACCTGTACGGAATTCCCTGTACCGGTCTGCGCTTCTTCACCGTCTATGGGCCCTGGGGCCGGCCGGACATGGCCTACTTCAGCTTCACCAAGGCCGTCCTCGCCGGGCAGCCGATCGACGTCTTCAACCACGGCAAGATGCGGCGCGACTTCACCTACATCGACGACATCGCCGAAGGCGTCGTCCGCGTGCTCGACCATGTCGCTGCCGGCGAGCCGCCGCACAAGCTCTACAACATCGGCAATCACCAGCCGGTCGAACTGATGGAGTTCATCGACATCCTGGAAGAGGCGCTCGGCAGGAAGACGGTGCGCAACTTCCTGCCCATGCAGGACGGCGACGTTCCACAGACCTATGCCGACACAGCCAGCCTTCGCGAGGCCATCGGTTTCGCCCCTTCGACGCCGCTGCGCGACGGCATCGGGCGTTTCGTCGCGTGGTACCGCGACTACTACAAGATTCGCTAGTGGCAACCTACGCGATCGGCGACATTCAGGGCTGTTACGACCCGCTGCTGCGGTTGCTGGAGTCGATCGGCTTTTCGGCGGATCGTGACCGCCTGTGGTTCGTCGGCGACCTGGTCAACCGCGGCCGGCAGTCGCTCGAGACATTGCGTTTCGTTCGCGGCCTTGGGCCTGCCGCCATCACCGTGCTGGGCAATCACGACCTTCACCTCGTCATGCAGGCGGAAGGCTACGGCAAGAGCAGCAAGGAGGACACCCTGGCTGCGGTGCTGGCTGCGCCCGACCGGGATGAACTTCTGCAATGGTTGCGCTCGCTGCCGCTGTTCCATGTCGAGGGCGAGTACGCGATGGTGCATGCCGGCCTGCTGCCGCAGTGGGATGTAGCGCAGGCGATGGCGCTCTCGGACGAGGCGAGCCATGCCCTGATGGTGCCTGCCTATCGCGACTTCCTGGCCAACATGTGGGGCTCGGAACCGGCCGCCTGGAGCGATGATCTGGCCGGCTGGGACAGGCTGCGCGTGGTGGTGAACGCCATGACGCGGATGCGCTTCTGCACGCACAGGGGCGTGATGGAATTCCGCGCTCCGGGATCGAAGGGGCCGCCTGAGCGCGGGCCGGCCGGCTTCATGCCCTGGTACGCGGTGCCGGGGCGCCGCAGTGCCGACCACACGCTGATCTGCGGCCACTGGTCGGCGCTGGGTTTCAGGCAGGAGAAGAATCTGCTGGCGCTGGACTCCGGCTGCCTGTGGGGAGGCTCGCTGACGGCAGTGCGTCTGGAAGATCGTCGGGTGTTTCAGTTGCCGTGCGCTCGTCAGATTGAGCCCACCGGTTGGGAGTGAGGCCGGCGCCGAGCGTGTGGGCGATCGCTGTGTGGGCACGGTGCGCCAGATGGCGGCGGTCGCCTGAGCCGGCGTCGAGCGTGGGCAGGAAGGCAGCATGCGCTGTCAGGCCGCTGCTGGTGATGATGGCGCGCAGGCACTGCCAGAGGCTGGTGTCGCCGGCATAGGCGGCTGCCACCGAGCGAGCGCCCTTCGCATCGGTGTAACGGATGACCACCGGCGCGACGCGCACACCGGCATCGATTGCGGCTTGGAACAGCGCGCCGTGGAAGGGCTGGACGCCGGTACCGTCGCTGGTCGTGCCCTCGGGGAAGACGCCGATGCGCCGCCGCAAGCGCAGTTGTTCGACCAGGTGCTCCTTGGCGCGCACCGCCCCGGAGCGTGAGCCGCGTTCGAGGAAGATGGTCTCCGCCTTGGCGCTGAGCCAGCCGATCAAGGGCCAGTGCCGCACCTCGTCCTTGGCAACGAAGGCGGCCGGCGCCAAAGCATTGATGGCGTAGATGTCGAGCCAGGATATGTGGTTGGCGACGAACAGCCCGGCGTCTATGGGTGTGCCGCTGACGCGCAGCCGCACTCCGAGTGCCTGGAACAACTGTCTGGACCAGCGCGCCTTGAGTGCGAGCTGCCAGCGGCGCGTGAGGATGGGAAAGGCGCAGGTCGCCGTCGCCACGCCCCACAGCAGATGCAGCACTGTACGTGCGAGGCGAAAGGCAGCCCTGATTTCGATCAGCAGTTTCTTCAGTTCCGGCGTTCCACAAAGTGCCGCGAATAACGGCCGTCCACACGCGACATCGGCAACAGCAGCAACAGATCGGCCGTGTTGAAATCCGGATCCCAGGCGGGTTCGCCGCAAATCCAGGCGCCGGCGCGCATGTAGCCCTTGAGCAGTGGCGGCACTTCCGGCGCTGCTGCAGCCTCGATCTTGTCCAGCGGCAGCGGGCAGCGCGGGAACACCCGATACTCCAGGGGCGCCTGATGCTCCGCCAGGACATTATAGATGCCCGCGGCGTTGTGGCCGCCGTCGCGCATGCCGATGCTGGCGCAGCCCATCAGGTATTCGTGGCCGTTCTGCTGCATGTAGCGGGCGAGTCCTGCCCAGAGCAGCGCGATGACGCCGCCGGTGCGAAACTCGGCGTCGATGCAAGAGCGGCCGATCTCGACCAGGCGGGTGCGCAGATGGCCAAGCCGGGTCAGGTCGAATTCGCTTTCGGAGTAGTAGCCGCCGATGCGGCGCGCCGCCTCGGGCGGCAGGATGCGGTAGGTGCCGACGACGCGGCCGCTGTTTTCCTCGCGAACGATCAGGTGATCGCAGTAGGGATCGTAGATGTCCTGATCGACGCCGGCCGTGCGCGAAGGGAGGCGGGCGCCCATTTCGTCGGCGAAGATCTGCCAGCGCAACTTCTGCGCCGCCAGGATTTCGTCCTGGTTTTCGGCCAGACGCACGTTCAATCGGGGTTTGACGCGAGCTTCGGCTTCGCGCTTGCTGCGGACATCCGCCAGCTGTTCCATGTTGTGCTCCTTTTCGTTCCTGGTACGGGAGCACTGTAGTCAGCCAGTGTTGCGAATCCTTTGCGGCTTGATTAAGCGAAGGTTGCGGCGGTCACGTCATGCCGGTCAAAGGCTTTCGCCGAACGCGCGCTGGAAGCGCTCGGCGATGTCGGAACGAGTGGGCCGGTGATTCTGGCCGCCGCGGTAGGCGATCTTGATCGAGCCCATCAGCGACGCCAGGCGCCCTGTCTTCTGCCAATCCCAGCCACGGCCGAGGCCGAACAGCAGGCCCGCCCGGAAGGCATCGCCGCAGCCGGTGGGATCCGTCATTGCGTCCGGTTCGACGCTGGGAATGGCAATGCATTGGCCGGCAGCGTGGATCTCGGAGCCGTTACCGCCGAGAGTCACCACCAATGCCTTCACTTCGGTCGCCAGATCCTCGATGCTGCGGCCGGTCCGCTCGCTGAGCATTCGCGCCTCGTAGTCGTTGACGGTGCACCAGTCGGCCAGTTTCAGGAAGTCGAGAAGTTCGTCGCCGCTGAACATCGGCAGGCCCTGGCCCGGGTCGAAGACGAACGGGATGCCGGCTTCGCGAAACTGGCGCGCGTGCTGGATCATGCCGTCGCGACCATCCGGGGAAACGATGCCGAGGCGGATTCCCTTCGCCTCGTCGATCCGGTTGGTGTGCGAATGGTTCATGGCGCCGGGATGGAAGGCCGTGATCTGGTTGTCGTCGAGATCGGTGGTGATGAACGCCTGGGCGGTGTAGGTGCTGGCGACTTGGCGCACATGAGTGGTCTCCAGTCCCAGATGCTCCAGCCGCTGCATGTAAAGGCCGCTGTCGTCGCCGACGGTGGCCATGATGACCGGCTCGCTGCCCAGCAATTTCAGGTTGTAGGCGATGTTGCCGGCGCAGCCGCCGTATTCCCTGCGCATGTCCGGCACCAGGAAGGCGACGTTGAGGATGTGGATCTGCTCGGGCAGGATGTGGTTCTTGAAACGGTCGTGAAACACCATGATGGTGTCGTAGGCGAGGGAGCCGCAAATCAAGGCGCGCATTTCGATAACCTATGGATAGAAAACGTAGAGCCGGTAGCCGACCGCCGGCACGCCCGGGGCCTTCAAGTCCAGGTGCACGGCCTGTTCGCTTCTGGCCGGGAAGCCGTCTTCGGCTTTGCGCCCGGGCGGCAGATAGTCGGCAGGGGCCAAGGTTCGACGTACCAGCGCCTTGTCGGCGCTGTCGGTCAGCGTCAACTCCAGGTGGGGCCAAGTCTGGCCGAACGGCGCCCGGTTGCGCAGGGTGGCGGCGAGCTGCAGCTGACCGGCGCCCTCGGGTCCCGGACTGAGGTCGGAGGTCTCGATGCCGATCAGGTCGATCTGGCTGGGCAGCGGCAGCTTGCAGTCGAGCAGGTCGCACATTGCCATGAGCGCAGGCTTCGATCGCGGCATCATGACCGAGAGTTCGACCCGGTAATGGACTATCGCCTGACCTGCCAGCAGACATACGGCAACGATGCCGCCGAGTATCCAGGGCCAACGTCGGCGGGTGGGCAGTTCTTGCAACTCGAGTATCGCGGCGGCTTCCGGCCCCGGCGCGGCCTCGGCTTCAAGATCCGCCGTCGGCTCGCCGGACAACGCCGTTTCGGCTATCGGCTCCAACTCGATTGGCGGCTCGGTTGGCGGTTCTGGTTCGGTTTCTGGTTCGGTTTCTGGTTCGGTTTCTGGTTCGGTTGTCGCCCCCACCACCGCTGCGGGCCAGGCAGGTGGCGGGCGGATTGGTTTGCCTCGGGCTTCGGTTGTCGCTGCGAGTTCCTGAAGAATGGCGTTTGCGGGTTCATGGACCGGGTGCTCGCCAAGTTCCGACATCGGTTCGAGTACCGGGAACGACGTCGGCGGTCCGGCTGACGCGTCGAGGATCGATGGCGTTTCGGGGACTTCCTCGACACGGATGTCGTCGATCGGGGCCAGGTCGAATGCCAGTTCCGTGAACTCTTCTTCGGTCACCGGCTTGGCGACACGCGCGGAATCGAAAACGGTCTCGGTGAACTCGTCGACAGTCGTTTCTTTGCCCGGTGCCGGTGCGGCCCCCGGCCCCTCGAGTGTCAAGGGTTCGATCATCGGGAAGTCAAACGCGTGGGGCGGGTGGTGGACACCTGCCGACGCGGCTTCAAGTTCGGCAACCCTCCGGGGCTGTACGACGGTCCTCTGGAACTCGTCGGTCACCGGCTCCTCTATGGGTTCCAGCTCAAGCTCCGGTTCGGCGATCCCTACCGACTCGATGACGGTCTTGGCGAACTCGTCGGTTTCGGGTTCCTCGATGGGTTCCGGTGCAGCTTCAGGTTCAACGAACCCTACCGACTGTACGACCGTCTTGGCGAACTCGTCGGTTACCGGCTGTTCGACGGGCTCCGGCGCAAATTCAGGTTCGGCAATCCTTACCGATTCGATGACCGTCTTGGCAAACTCATCCACCGCTGGCTCTTTGGCCGGCTTGGAAGGGGCCTCGGGCGCGGCGACACTCATGGGCTCGATCATAGTGTCGGCGAGGTCGCTTACGGCGGATGCTTCGGCAACGGTTGGCGCGGTTTCCGGCGCGGCCATCCGCCAGGGCGCAATCACGGTCTTGGTGAACTCGTCGGTCGCCGGCTTCTCGGCAGCCTCGGGCGCGGACTCGGGCTCCACATACCATGTGAAACCAACCACCGTCTTGGTGAATTGGTCGTCCGGCGATTGGTCGGAGGCAGCAGAGCCCCCTGCTTTGATATCGTCGGCGACGATCGGCTCGCGCATCTTCTCGAAGTCGATGTCGGGCTCGACGAAGTCGTCGAAGTCGTCGGTGGATATCGAGGCATCGAGGGGCTCGTCGTCGCCATCGGTTTTCAACTCGCCGATTTCCACGTACTCGATGTCCGGTTCGGCAACCTCTTCGCCGCCGGGCTCGACGACCGGCCCTGCGGCGGCCGTCGGCGCCATCGGTGCTTCTGCGGCCGATGATTCGTGGACGACGAATGACGGGATTCCCGGGCTGTCGTTGATTGCCGGTACATCGAATCCCTGGATGACGACCGACTCGCTCGGCGCAGGCGCGGCGGGCGGCGTCTCCTCGACCAGGGTTTCCAGGGCATTGAACACTGCCTGGCATTGCCCGCAACGCACGCGACCTTGGCGGGCCTTGAGTTGGTCAGCCGAGACCCGGAAGGTCGTATGGCAGGTCGGGCAGCGCGTCAGCACGGGCGGCTCCCTTCGAGCCTGACCCAGCCTTCGAGGCTGGCGCCGACGTGCAGCGCGATATGGGGCGCGTAGGCGTCGATGACCTGCTGCGCCTGGGTTTCGAGAACACCGGCCAGCGCCAGCCGGCCGCCGGCGCCGACTCGCCCGGCCAGCAAGGGCGCCAGCAGGCAGAGGGGATTGGTGAGAATGTTGGCGACGACGATGTCGAAGGTCTCCGTCAATGCTTCCTGAGAACGGGCGAGCCGAAGCACGACATTGTTCTTGGCGGCGTTGTCGCGGGCGGCCTCGATGGCCCGGTCGTCAATGTCCACACCGACGACACTCGCGGCGCCCAGCTTGCCCGCCGCAAGAGCCAGTATGCCCGATCCGCAGCCGTAATCGAGTACGCGTTCGCCACCATGAACATGATCGCACAGCCAGTCGAGACACAGGCGGGTGGTGGGATGCGAGCCGGTGCCGAAGGCGAGCCCCGGGTCAAGTTCGAGATTGATGGCTGCCGGATCGGGCGCGACGTGCCACGACGGCACGATCCAGAGCCGGTCATTGATGCGGATCGGCTCGAACTGGGACTGTGTCAGCCGGACCCAGTCCTGTTCGGCAACGTCGGCGAGTTCGATCTCCGGCGGGTCGATGATGCCGACCTCGCTGGCTGCGGCGACGATGCGGCCGGTGATGTCGTCGGCCGGGTCGAACAGCGCGACCACCCTGCTGTGCCGCCAGAGCGGTGTTTCAGGGCTGCCCGGTTCGCCGAATTGCGGGGTTTCGGCCTCGGTGCCGGCCTCGGCATCTTCCACGCTGACTGAAATTGCGCCGCGGCCGAACAGCGCCTCCGAGAGCGCCTCGGCGTGGCTGGCGTCAGTGGTGATGGCGGCGCTGATCCACACGGGCGCGGACCTACCCCCGGACTTCTTCGCGGGCGGCGAGCTTCTCTTCGAGATAGTGAATGCTGGTGCCGCCCTGGATGAAGCGCTCGTCGAGCATGAGTTCCTGATGCAATGGAATGTTGGTCTTGATGCCGTCCACCATCATCTCCGAAAGCGCAATGCGCATGCGGCGGATCGCTTGTTCACGATTGTCGCCGTAGGCGATCACTTTACCTATCATCGAGTCGTAATTCGGCGGCACGGTATAGCCCGAGTAAACATGTGAGTCTACCCGAATACCAGGCCCACCCGGGGGATGCCAATTCGTTATCTTGCCCGGGGACGGGGTGAATTTGAAGGGGTCTTCGGCGCATATGCGGCATTCGATTGCATGCCCCCTGACCTGGATGTCGCGTTGCCGGAACCAGAGCTTCTCGCCCGCCGCGACGCGGATCTGCGTCTGCACGATGTCGATGCCGGTCACCATCTCCGTGACCGGATGCTCGACCTGAACGCGGGTGTTCATCTCGATGAAGTAGAACTCGCCGTTCTCGTAGAGGAACTCGAAGGTGCCGGCGCCGCGATAGCCGATCTTGCGGCAGGCCTCGGCACAGCGCTCGCCGACCCGGGCGATCAGCCGGCGGCTGACCTCCTGCGCCGGCGCTTCCTCGATCACCTTCTGGTGGCGGCGCTGCATCGAGCAGTCGCGCTCCGACAGCCAGACCGCGTTGCCGTAATTGTCGGCCATGATCTGGATTTCGATATGGCGCGGATTCTCGAGGAACTTCTCCATGTAGACCACGGGGTTGCCGAAGGCCGATTGTGCTTCCGTGCGCGTCATGTTGACGGCGGCGATCAGGGCGGCCTCGGTATGGACGACGCGCATGCCGCGGCCGCCGCCGCCGCCCGCGGCCTTGATGATCACCGGATAGCCGACCTCGCGGGCGATCTTGGTGATTTCCTTCGGATCGTCGGGCAAGGCACCTTCCGAGCCGGGAACGCAGGGCACGCCGGCCGCTTTCATGGCGTCCTTGGCCGACACCTTGTCGCCCATCAGGCGGATGGTCTCGGCCTTGGGGCCGATGAAGACGAAGCCTGACTTTTCCACGCGTTCGGCGAAGTCGGCGTTCTCGGACAGGAATCCGTAGCCCGGATGAATGGCCTCCGAATCCGTGACTTCCGCCGCCGAGATGATGGCGGGCGTGTTGAGGTAGCTCTGGGCCGAGGGCGCCGGTCCGATGCAGACCGATTCGTCGGCCAGTTTGACGTACTTGGCCTCCGTGTCGGCGGTCGAATGGACGGCGACGGTGCGAATGCCCAGTTCCCGGCAGGCGCGCAGGACCCGGAGGGCTATCTCTCCCCGGTTGGCAATCAGGACCTTCTCGAACATGGGCTTAGACAATCAGGAACAGGGGCTGGCCGAATTCCACCGGCTGGCCGTTCTCGACCAGCGCCTCCTTGATGGTGCCGGAAGCGTCGGCCTCGATCTCGTTCATCAGCTTCATGGCCTCGATGATGCACAGGGTTTCCCCCTGTTTGACCGCCTGGCCTACTTCGACAAACGCCGGGGCGCCGGGGCTGCCGGAACGGTAGAAGGTGCCGACCATCGGCGACTTGACCACATGTCCTTCCAGTTGGGCCGGTTCGGCGATTGCCGGCGCAGCAATTGCCGCCGGTGCCGCCGCAACGCCCGTCGGCGCGGCCATCATCACTGTGGTCTGCGCCGGCGCCGCGACATGTTTGGCGATGCGGATCTTTTCCTCGCCCTCGCTGATCTCCAGTTCGGAGATGCCCGAATTCTGGACGAGGTCGATCAAAGTCTTGAGTTTTCTCAAATCCATGCTGACTCCCTGCAAATTGCCGGCGGCTTGGTGCCGCCTGGACTGACTAGGCTTGTGTGATGCGGGCGAGGGCGGCGTCGAGGGCGAGTTCATAGCCCTGGACGCCGAGGCCGCAAATGACGCCGGCGGCGCCAGCGGAGAAATGCGAGTGATGGCGGAACGGCTCCCTGGCGAAGATGTTGGAGATATGCACCTCGACGAAGGGGATGGCCACTGCTTTGAGCGCGTCCGGAATGGCGATGCTGGTATGGCTGTAGGCGCCCGGGTTGATGATGATGAATTCAATGCCCTCGGCGGCGGCGGACTGGATTCGGTCGATCAGTTCACCTTCCGAGTTGCTCTGGTAGCTCTCGATCTGGACTCCGCGGGCGCGCGCCCGGGCTTCCATGGTCTGATGGATGTCCGCAAGGTTGGTGCGGCCGTAGATTTCCGGTTCGCGGCGACCCAACAGATTCAGATTCGGTCCGTGGAGGACCAGGATCCGAGCCTTGCGGTTTGCATCGTTAGCCGTGGTTTTGTTGGCAGTTGCCTTGGACATGGCGGCAAGTTTGCCTCAAATCGCTGCAACTTGTCTAGCTTGACAAAAGATCGGCGACCGTGTTTGCCTTGGCCCGGGCATGACTTTTCCCCGTGTGCGGATTGCGCCGCTGCTGGCGTTCGGCCTGAATCGGAAACACAGCCAGAATAACCGGAACATCATCCCAGTCGAGACGCAGCCGGATTTCCGGAGAATCGGGGCCTTGCCGCTGGGACTCGGCGATATCGTAAGAGATGTTGTGAGATAGCAGCGAAATCTCTACATCTTTGCCGCTATCGGCGAAAAGCTCGATCTCCACTTCGGCATAGCGGCCAGCCGTGCCTTCGAGGACACCGCCGGTGAGGTAGGGGCGGAAATCGTCGAGCATTTCCATCACCTCCAGGGCGACCTGGCGCAGTTCCCTGAGCCGTTCAGGCTGCTCGTCCTCCTGGTAGAGGGCTTGATACGCGCGCAGCTCGGCCTCGATCTCTTCATTTGTCGGCAAGGACTCGCTGTCGCTGGCGCCCAACGCGCGCGCGGCTTTCCGCTTGGCCAGTCCGTAGTTGTCGATGCCGTCCTCGGCCATCAGCCGGGCCGCCTGGGCTGCGATCGAGCGACGCAGGTTCGACGATGCGGGAAGGGAAGGCTTGCGGCGGGGCATTATTCGACCTTTCGGGTTCGGTCAGCGGAGTTTAGAGTTAAATCCCGATACTGCCAAACTACCCGAAATTCCCATGCATATCCACATTCTCGGCATTTGCGGCACCTTCATGGGTGGCATTGCCTTGCTGGCCCGGGCGGCCGGTCACCGGGTCACCGGCTGCGATGCCAACGTTTACCCGCCCATGAGCACACAGCTCGAGGAACAGGGCATCGGTCTGACCGAGGGTTACGGGGCGGATCAGGCGGCACTGAATCCGGACCTTTTCGTCGTCGGCAACGCCATTTCGCGCGGTAATCCGCTGCTGGAAGAAATCCTCGACCGCAACCTGCCCTATGTTTCCGGACCGCAATGGCTGGCCGAGAACATCCTGCACGGGCGCTGGGTACTTGGGGTCGCCGGCACACACGGCAAGACGACGACAACGGCGATGCTCTCCTGGATACTCGAAGAGGCGGGCCTCAAGCCCGGCTTCCTGATTGGCGGTGTGCCGCAGGGGTTCGGAGTTTCAGCCCGGCTCGGCGAGTCGCCATTCTTCGTCATCGAAGCCGACGAGTACGACACGGCCTTCTGCGACAAGCGCTCCAAGTTCGTTCATTACCGGCCGCGGACGGCGGTTTTGAACAATCTCGAGTTCGATCATGCCGACATCTTCGTCGATCTTGCAGCTATCGAGACGCAATTTCACCATCTTGTGCGAACTTTGCCGCGAAATGGCCTGATTGTCGCCAATGGCGGCGAACAGTCGCTGGATCGGGTGCTGGCCCGTGGCTGCTGGACGCCGGTCGAGCGCTTCGGCGTCGCGGACGGCTGGGAAGCCGGGGAGTGCGATGCGAGCGGCGAGTTCGAGGTACGGCTGGCCGGCAAATCCGTCGGCCGCACGCGGCTGGAACTGCCCGGCGCCCATAACCGGGCCAATGCGCTCGCTGCGCTGGCCGCGGCCCGCCATGCCGGCGTTCCGGTCGACGTCGGCCTCGCGGCGATCCGAACGTTTCAGGGCGTTAAGCGCCGGCTGGAAGTGCGCGGCACGGTGCGCGGCGTCACGGTCTACGACGATTTCGCCCACCATCCGACCGCGATTGCCGCCACCATTGAGGGTCTGCGCAGCCGGGTCGGCGCGGCGCGCATCCTCGCCGTGCTCGAACCCCGCTCGAACACCATGAAACTCGGCACCATGAAAGCCCAGTTGCCTGGCAGCCTGGCAGGCGCCGAGCGGGTCTTCTGCTATGGAGCGAATCTGGGCTGGGACGCGACTGAGGCGCTGGCGCCCATGGGCGGCAAGGCCCGCGTGTTCGACGACCTGCCGCGCCTGGTCGCGGCGATCGTTGCCGAAGCGCGCAATGGCGATCAAGTCCTGGTCATGAGCAACGGCGGCTTCGGCGGCATTCACGGCAAGCTGCTCGCCGCGTTGGCTGTGTAGAAAAGCAAACGGGCAGCTGAAGCTGCCCGCCATTACCGAAGAAGAGCTTGGCGCCGAATCAGGCCTGCGTAAGCAAGGCACCCTTCATCTTCTGCATCGCCTTGGCCTCGATCTGCCGAATGCGTTCGGCCGATACGCCGTACTCGGCGGCCAGTTCGTGCAGCGTGGCCGCTTCCTCGCCTTCGTCGACCAGCCAGCGGCGCATGATGATGGCGCGGCTGCGGTCGTCGAGCGTGGTCAGCGCCGTGCGCAAGCCTTCGTCCTGGAGCCGGTCGTATTGCTTGCGTTCCAGTTGCATCGACGGCTCGACGCTGCTCTCGGCCGCCAGATAGGCAATGGGCGTGAAACGTTCTTCCTCGTCGTCGCCTGTCGGCTCCAACGCCACGTCGCCGCCGTTGAAGCGAGTCTCCATCTCGACGACTTCCTCGGGCTTGACGCCGAGTTTCCGCGCTACCGCATTGACCTCGTCGGGCCCAAGGGTGGCGAAGCTCTGTTTCATGCTGCGCAGGTTGAAGAACAGTTTGCGCTGCGCCTTGGTGGTGGCGATCTTCACCAGGCGCCAGTTCTTCAGGATGTATTCGTGAATCTCGGCCTTGATCCAGTGCATGGCGAAGGAAACCAGGCGTACGCCGCGCTCGGGATCGAAACGCTTGACTGCCTTCATCAGCCCGATGTTGCCTTCCTGGATC
The DNA here is from genome assembly GCA_041480065.1 of Rhodocyclaceae bacterium. Lineage (GTDB taxonomy): Bacteria > Pseudomonadota > Gammaproteobacteria > Burkholderiales > Rhodocyclaceae > Fen-999. The sequence continues at coordinate 29,123 of JBGOZF010000036.1, read as the reverse complement.
AGGTCGGCGTGGGGCAGGCCATAGCCAAGATAGCCGCGGGCGACGGAGATCACGAGCCGCAAATGCGAGAGCACCAACCTGCGGGCGGCTTCCAGATCGTCATCGTCGCGGAAACGCCTTGCGAGGTCGAACTCTTCATGTTCGGCCAGCATGGGCACACGATTCGCCGCCTGAATATAGGCTTCGATACTGCCGGCAGTGGATGGGGCCGGGAAGTGGGCTAACGTCAGGGCGTGACTCATCTGTTCTGTCCTCCAAGGCTCCTAATTTAGCACTCAGTGCGTTCGAGTGCTAATGGTCTCCGAAAGTTCTTGATAAATCAAGTCGGGAACTCGCGGGTCTTCTTCCTCAACAACTCGCCGCGGTCGCCGACCCAGCGCCTGGCGTCCTTTCGCAGCCATTCCTGCGCTACGGCGTCGTGTTTCAGGTAGGCGTCGAGGAAGGCGGTCGTGACGCCTTGGATGAGGCTGACATCGAGTGCCCGGTCGGTCGGTGAAGCAACGGGGCCGCCACGAGGCATGCCGCCATAACCCTTGGTGTCAGCGCCCGCCGCGGCAGCGTCTGGATTTCCGCCGCTGCCGTGCCGACGGGACCCATCCTTGCGTGACCCCTGGCTGTCGCCGCCGTGACCGGGGGCTGTCTCCATGGCCATTTCGGTGGTGGACGCCGGCGAGCCGGAGAACACGCCGTGCGTTCCGTTCGAGAGCCACAGCAAATAGGCGTCGTGCGAGGGCATGTACTCGAAAGGCGCCCGGCGCAGGGAGGGCGACGACACGACGCCGACGGCATCGCTGTCGGCGTCGCCGCTGACCGACATGACCGGCAGGGTGATCGACTGATAGCGCGTGCTCAAGCCGCTGCCGGAGAAGTCGGCAAAGGGGCTCAGGGCAACGATTGCCCCGACCGGAATCGGCAGCCGTATCGGCTCCGCCTCGGATTTCGGGGTTTCGCCGGCGACGAGCATGGAGGTGTGGGCTCCGACATCGAAGCCGGCAACTGCGACGTGTGACAGATCGAGCCGGCGCAGCAACGCCTGGTCGCCGGCGTGGCCGGTCTGAAGTTCCGCGAGCAGCGCGGCCAGTGCCTGCAACCGGGCGCTTGCGACGTCCTTGCCGTAGCGTTCGCGTGCCAGCAGGTTGAAGTCGCCGCGTCGCGCTGCCGCGGACGACCAAGCCTTTTGGTCCTCATTCAGCAACTGCACCGAGAGGACGGCATAGCCCGCTTGCGCCCAGGCGGTGCGCCAGCTTTCGCCGGCAGTGCGCGATTCGCCCAGCCCCGGCAGATATACCACGACAGGCAGCGAATCGCCCGACACTGGCACGGTCCAGGCGACGTCGAATGTATGTTCGCCGACAGTCCAGTTTGCGAACGTCGTCGCGATGCTGTAGCGGTCGTCCGTGAGATAGCCGCGTCCGGCGAACTGCTTGACGCGGACATCATCGACCTTCGGCGGCGAATTGCCGGCACAGCCGGGGAGCATGGAAAAGACCAGCGTGGTCAGACCCAGCGTGCCGAGACGACACGCTGGGACGGTTCGCGAATTCATCGTTGTGTTGTCGTCCTGCCGGGGTTGGGAGATCGTCGCGTGCGATTACGCGCCGCGTTGCGGATGCCAGTATCGGTCAGCCGGCGGCAGATTTGCCGAAAGATTTGTTACCTAATGTTTCACCGCGCCGGGTCCGGAAGCCCACTGGCGAGCGGCAGGCTCAATTCTGCGACCAGCCCGCGCGGCGAGCCCGGCTTCAACGACAGGGTCCCCTGAGCGGCGGCAACGCGATCGGCGATGGCCAGGCCGAGGCCGCAATGGCCCTTGCCGGGGCGGGCCGTGTCCAGGCGCGAGAATGGACGCAGGGCCTCGGCGATGCTGTCGGCCGGGATGCCGGGTCCGCCGTCGGCAACGCGGATCACCGCCTGCCCGTCGATGCGCCGGCAACTGATCGTGATCGGCGCTTCGCCGTACTCGATCGCGTTGTCGATCAGGTTACCGATGGCCCGGCGCAGCGAAGCGGGGCGCACGTCGGCTTCCAGCGTCTCGTCCTCGGGGATGTCGATGGTCGCGAGTTGCAGACGGTAGGGCGCGACGATTTCCTCGACCAGCAGCGGGAGGTTCGCGCGCACCGGGCGATCGAGTTCGCCGTCCTGCGCGAAGGCGAGAAACTGGTCGATGATGCTTTCGATGTCGTTCAAGTTGGCCGTCATCGCCGGGCGACGGGGGCTGTCCTCGAGGTCCAGCTGCAGGCGCAACCGGGTCAGCGGCGCGCGCAGGTCGTGAGCGACGCCCGCCAGCATCACGGCGCGATCGCGGTCGTATTGGCGCAGGCGCCCGATCATCTGGTTGAATTGCTCGGCGACGCTGCGCACCTCGCGCGGGCCGCTGGTCTCGACCGTAGGCGCGTCGATGGTGTTCACCTGCCGGATGGTGCGCTCCAGGCGCCGCAAGGGTTTCTGGACGCCCCAGAGCAGGGCCATGCCCCCGACCAGCACGACGAGGAAGCTGACCCAGAGGCCCCAGGTCCATGGCTCCACGTGGGAGTGGCGCTTGGGCATAGGGAAGAACATCCAGCGCTCCGCGCCAGGCACTTCTGCCAGGGCGACCCACAAGCCGCCCTGACGCCAGTTGGTCGGCCGGGCGACGACCTTGCGGTCGAGTTCGTCCTCGAGCGGTTCCTGCAACCGCGCGGCAAAGGTCGTCTGCTCCACCGTTGCGGCCCCGCCTTCCGGCGGCCGCTGCACGACGATGACGCCTTCGACCGGATGCTGGCCGAAGTCCGGATGCGTGCGCAGCAACTCCTCCAGCAGACGCACCTGCACGGCCATCGAGCGGGCGATATTGCGAATCCGGGTGTCGTCTGTCTGCGACTGGAACAGCAAGTACATGGTGCCGAAGCCGGCAAGCAGGGCCGCAAGCAGCACTAGGGCGAGCCGACCGTACAGGGAATCGAGGAAGCCTCTCACGGCGCGGCTCCGCTGCCGTCCGGTACGAAGACATAGCCGTAGCCCCATACGGTCTGGATGAACTGGCCATCCTCCGGCGATGCCGCCAGCAGCTTGCGCAGGCGCGACACCTGCACGTCGATGCCTCGCTCGGTGGCCTCCGCGTTCGGTCCGCGCGCCAGTTCCAACAGCCGTTCGCGCGTCAGCGGCCGATGCGGATTGCGCGCCAGGGCGGCCAGCACGGCGAATTCGGTCGTCGTCAGCGCAATTCTCTCCGCGTCACGCCAGAGCGAGCGTGTGGCGAAGTCGATGCGAAATGCGCCGAAGCTCATGACCTCGGCCTCGGGCATCGGCGCTCCCGGCGGACGCAGCGTCCGTCGCCGCAGGACCGAACGGATGCGGGCCACGAGCTCGAGCGGTACGAAGGGTTTGCCGATGTAGTCATCGGCGCCGCGCTCGATGCCGGCGATGCGGTCGGTCGGCTCGTTGCGGGCGGTCAGCATGATGATGCCGACCTCGTCGCCGGTGGCGCGGATGCGTTGGCATAGCACCAGCCCGCTGTCGCCGGGCATCATCTGGTCGAGCACCAGCAGGTCCGGGCGCTCGCGTTCCAGGCGGTGCTCGAGCTGCGCGCCGTCGGCGAACAGGCGCACCTCGAACCCATGTTTCTCGAGAAACTCGCGCAGCAATCCGCGCAGCTCCGGATCGTCGTCGACGATCCAGATCATGGGCATGCGGTTTGCGTTGGCTGTGGTGGTCATGGGCGGCAAGAGACTCGCGAGCACTTTACCAGCGCAGCCGGCCGCAACAGGCGCCTGCAACAATCGGCAATGATTTTCCGATTTCGCCGTCGCGGCGAACCTTATCATCCGTTTGCTGCCGCCACGGCAGGCCGCAGTGGCAACCCCTGCACGGCATACGATCAAGAATGAAAGGCAAGGCAATGCAGTCCTTTTTCGCGCGTCACAAACGTCTGGTGATCTTCGCTTTGGTCGCCATCGCCGCGATAGCCGGTGGGGTCTATTACTGGACCAGCCAGCCGGCATCGCAGCAGGCCGGTCCCGGCGGCGGTCGCGGTGGCAATGCCAACCGGGTGCAGCCGGTCTCAGCCGCCGAGGTGAAGCGCGCGGATGTCCCGGTCTGGGTTTCTGCCGTCGGCACCGCGGTGCCGCGAAACCTCGTCACCGTGCGCACGCGCGTCGACGGTCAGTTGATGAGCCTGCACTTCCGCGAAGGCGCGACCGTCAAACAGGGGCAACTCCTTGCCGAGATCGATCCGCGTCCGTACCAGGTGCAGTTGGCGCAGGCCGCCGGGCAGCTGGCCCGCGACACCGCCGCGCTGGAAAACGCGCAGGCCGACCTGGCGCGCTACCGCGATCTGTGGGCGAAGGACTCCATCGCCAAGCAGCAGCTCGACACCCAGGAAGCGCTGGTGCGGCAGTCGCAGGGCACGGTCGAATCGGACCGCGGCCAGGTCGACAATGCCAAGCTGCAACTGACGTTCGCCCGCGTCACTGCCCCGGTCGGCGGGCGCATCGGCCTGCGCCAGGTGGACCCCGGCAACCAGGTGCACGCCTCCGATACCAACGGCATTGCCATCATCGCCCAGCTTCAGCCCATGACCGTCGTTTTCGCGGTGCCGGAGAGCTACCTGCCGGCCATCAACCAGCGTGTTGCGAGCGGCGAGGAGGTCGCCGTCGAGGCGTGGGACCGCGAGCAGAAGACACGCCTGGCTGCCGGCCGCCTGCTCACCACCGACAATCTGATCGACACGGCCACCGGTACGATCAAGATGAAGGCCGAGTTCGCCAACAAGGACAGCACGCTCTTCCCCAACCAGTTCGTCAACGCGCGCCTGCTGCTTGGTGTGCGCAAGGACACCCTCGTGGTGCCCGGCGCCGCGGTCCTGCAGGGTTCGCGCGGCGCCTATGTCTACGTGGTCGATGGCGAGAGCGCGGTGACGTCGGTCCCTGTCACGCCGGGGCCGGTCGACGGCGGCTTGGTGGCAGTGGAAGGCAAGCTGGAGCCGGGCAGCCGCGTCGTCACCGACGGTGCGGACAAGCTGCGCGACGGCGCGAAAGTGGAAGTGATCGCGCCCGAGGCACGTGCCACCAAACCGGCGGCGGGCGAAAAGAAACCCGGCGCGGGCGGCAAACGTCGTCGCGAAGGAGCTCCGGCCGCCGCCGCCAACTGAGAAGCGCGAAGCGCTGCGACCATGAATCCTTCGCGTCTCTTCATACTGCGTCCGATCGCCACCTCGCTCTTGATGGTGGCGATCATGCTGGCCGGCATCGTCGCCTACCGGCTGCTGCCGCTGTCGGCGCTGCCCGAGGTCGACTACCCCACTATCCAGGTCATGGCGCTCTACCCGGGCGCGAGTCCCGAGGTGGTCACGTCGTCGATCACCGCGCCGCTGGAACGCCAGTTCGGCCAGATGCCGGGCCTGGCTCAAATGTCGTCGACGAGTTCCGGCGGCGCCTCGGTGATCACGCTGCGCTTCAGCTTGAGCCTGACACTCGACGTCGCCGAACAGGAAGTGCAGGCCGCGATCAATGCGGCCTCGAACCTGCTGCCCACCGACCTGCAGTTGCCGCCCGTCTATAGCAAGGTCAATCCGGCCGACGCGCCTATTCTCACCATCGCGGTGACTTCGCCCTCGATGCCGGTGCCGCGCATGCACGACCTGGTCGAAAGCCGCGTGGCGATGAAGATCTCGCAGGTCCCGGGCGTCGGGCTGGTCAGCATCGCCGGCGGCCGCCGTCCGGCCGTGCGTATCCAGGCCAACCCCAAGGCGCTGGCGAGCGTCGGCATGTCGCTCGACGACCTGCGCACCGCCATCGGCGGCGCCAACGTCAACATCGCCAAGGGCAGCTTCGACGGCGCCATGCGCGCCTCGACCATCGACGCCAACGACCAGTTGAAGTCGCCGGCCGAATACGGCGCGCTGGTGGTGGCCTACAAGAACGGCGCCCCCGTACGCCTGCGCGATCTCGCCGACATCGTCGAGGACGCCGAGAACGCCCGCGTCGCCGCCTGGGCCGACGACAGCGAGGCCGTCATCCTCAACATCCAGCGCCAGCCGGGCGCCAACGTCATCGAAGTCGCCGACCGCGTGAAGAAGGCGCTGCCGCAATTGCGCGCCAGCCTGCCGGCGTCCATCGACGTCGCCCTGCTCGCCGACCGCACCGTCACCATCCGTGCCTCGGTCTCCGACGTGGAGTTCGATCTGCTGCTGGCGGTGGCGCTGGTGATCATGGTGATCTTCCTCTTCCTGCGCAACCTGCGGGCCACGCTCATCCCCAGCCTGGCGGTGCCGCTGTCGCTGGTCGGCACCTTTGGCATCATGTATCTCGCCGGATTCTCGATCAACAACCTGACGCTGATGGCGCTGACCATCGCCACCGGCTTCGTCGTCGATGACGCCATCGTCATGATCGAGAATATCGCCCGCTACGTCGAGCAGGGCGAGCCACCGCTGGAGGCGGCACTCAAGGGCTCGAAGCAGATCGGCTTCACCATCATCTCGCTGACCTTCTCGCTGATCGCGGTGCTGATTCCGCTCCTGTTCATGGGCGACGTGGTCGGCCGCCTGTTCCACGAATTCGCCATCACCCTGGCCGTGTCGATCCTGATCTCGGCCGTCGTCTCGCTGACGCTGACGCCCATGCTGTGCGCCAAGCTGCTCAAGCACGTGCCCGATTCGGAGCACGGCCGCCTTGAGCGCGAGACCGGCCGCCTGTTCGACGCCGCCATCGCCCAATATGGACGCGCGCTGCAATGGGTGCTCGATCGCCAGCGCACCACGCTGCTGGTCGCGGTCGGCACGCTGGTCCTGACCGTACTGCTCTACATCTGGATACCGAAGGGCTTCTTCCCGGTCCAGGATACCGGCCTCATTCAGGCCACCACCGAGGCGTCGCAGACGACCTCCTTCGCCGCCATGGCCGACCGTCAGCAGGCGCTGGCGGTGGAGATCCTCAAGGACCCAGCAGTCGACAACCTCTCGTCCTTCATCGGCGTCGACGGCACCAACGCGACGCTCAACAGCGGCCGCATGCTGATCACGCTCAAGCCGCTGGCGGAGCGCGGCCTGTCGGCCAGCGAGATCATCCGCCGCCTGTCCGACAACTTGCGCCGGGTGCCGGGCATCACCGCCTACATGCAGCCCGTGCAGGATCTGTCGGTCGAGGATCGCGTCTCGCGCACCCAGTACCAGTTCATGATGGAAACGCCGGACGCCGTGGCGCTGGGGCAATGGGTGCCAAAGCTGATGGACCGTCTGCGCCAGTTGCCGCAACTCGCCGACATCACCTCCGACCTGCAGGATCAGGGGCTCCAGGCCTATGTCGACATCGACCGCGATGCCGCCGGACGCCTGGGCATTACCACCACGGCCATCGACAACGCGCTCTACAACGCTTTCGGTCAGCGCCTGATCTCGACGATCTTCACGCAGTCGAACCAGTACCGCGTGGTGCTGGAAGTGAAGGCCGAGTTCAAGGTCGGCCCGGCCGCGCTGGAGGCGATCTACATCCCGACCGGCAGCGGCCAGCAGGTGCCGCTGTCGTCGGTGGCCACGGTCAGGGAACGGGCCAGCTCGCTCGTCATCAACCACGTCGGCCAGTTTCCGGCCGCCACGATCTCGTTCAACCTGGCGCCGGGCGCCTCGCTCGGCGATGCGGTCGACAGCATCAAGGCCGCCGAACAGGAACTGGCCATCCCCGCCAGCATCGAGACGAGCTTCCAGGGCGCGGCGCTCGCCTTCCAGGCTTCGCTCACCAACACGCTGCTCCTGATCATCGCCGCCGTGGTGACCATGTACATCGTGCTGGGCGTGCTCTACGAGAGCTACATCCACCCGGTCACCATCCTGTCCACGCTGCCGTCGGCCGGCGTCGGCGCGCTGCTGGCGCTCTGGATCTCCGGTTCCGGGCTCGACGTGATCGGCATCATCGGCGTAATCCTGCTGATCGGCATCGTCAAGAAAAATGCCATCATGATGATCGACTTCGCCCTCGACGCCGAGCGCCATGAAGGGCTGGCGCCGCGCGAGGCGATCTACCAGGCCTGTTTGCTGCGCTTCCGGCCGATCATGATGACGACCATGTCGGCCCTGCTGGCGGCGCTGCCGCTGATGCTGGGCGGCGGCATCGGCGCCGAGCTGCGCCAGCCGCTGGGCGTGGCGATGGTCGGCGGCCTGCTGGTCAGCCAGGTGCTGACGCTGTTCACCACGCCGGTCATCTACCTGGCCTTCGACCGGCTGGCGCGGCGACTGAAAACATCATGAACCCCTACTCACCGCAGAGAGCGCAGAGATCGCAGAGGGAAAGGCCAATCTCGGCAATGTGGTCGATTTGCCTGCCTTTCTCTGCGATCTCTGCGTCCTCTGCGGTGAAAAGAAGGCCTTGAAATGAACTTTTCCCGCCCATTCATCAACCGCCCGATTGCCACCACGCTGGTGACCATCGGCGTCACGCTGGCGGGCGCAATTGCCTTCTTCCTGCTGCCTGTGTCGCCGCTGCCGCAGGTGGACTTTCCGACCATTTCGGTGCAGGCCTCGCTGCCCGGCGCCAGTCCGGAAACCATGGCAGCGACGGTTGCGACGCCGCTCGAACGCGCGCTCGGCCGCATCGCCGGCGTCACCGAGATCACCTCGTCGAGTTCGCTCGGCAACAGCCGGGTCATCCTTCAGTTCGACCTCGACCGCGACATCGACGGTGCCGCGCGCGACGTCCAGGCTGCCATCAATGCCGCGCGCTCGCTGTTGCCGACCAGCCTGCCGAGCAACCCGACCTATCGCAAGGTGAACCCGGCCGACGCGCCGATCATGATTCTGTCGATGACCTCGTCGACCCTGAGTCGCGGCCAGATGTACGACGCCGCCTCGACCGTGCTCGCGCAGCGCCTGGCGCAGGTCGAGGGCATCGGCCAGGTCGATATCGGCGGCGGCGCGCTGCCGGCGGTGCGCGTCGAGCTCGATCCGAATCAGTTGAGCCGCAACGGCATCGCCCTCGACGATGTGCGCGCCGCCATCGCCGGCACCAACGCCAACCGCCCGCTCGGCGCCGTCGAGCAGGACGGCCGGTACTGGCAGATCGGTGCCAACGACCAGGCCAAGACCGCCGCCGAGTATCGGCCGCTGCTGGTCCGTTATCAGAACAGCGCCGGCCTGCGCCTGGGAGATGTCGCCGATGTGCAGGACAGCGTCCAGGATGTGCGCAACTACGGTGCCAGCAATGGGCGTCCCGCGGTGTTGCTGATTCTCCGCCGCCAGCCCGGCGCCAACATCATCACCACGGTGGATCGCGTACGCGAGCTGCTGCCGCATCTGCGGGCCATGATCCCCGCTGCCATCGACCTCAACGTCGCACTCGACCGCACGCCGACCATACGCGGCTCGCTGCGCGAAGTGGAACGCACGCTGTTGATTTCGGTGGCGCTGGTGATCCTGGTCGTATTTCTGTTCCTGCGCCGGGCGCGCGCCGCGCTCATTCCCAGCGTCGCCGTGCCCGTGTCGCTGATCGGCACCTTCGGCGTCATGTACCTGTGCGGCTACAGCCTCGATAACCTCTCGCTGATGGCGATGACGGTCGCCACCGGCTTTGTCGTGGACGACGCCATCGTCGTTCTGGAGAACATCGTCCGCCATATCGAGTCCGGCAAGTCGCCGATGCAGGCAGCGCTGCTGGGCGCGCGCGAGATCGGCTTCACGGTGATTTCCATCAGCCTGTCGCTGATCGCCGTGTTCATCCCCGTGTTGATGATGGGCGGCATCGTCGGCCGCTTGTTCCGCGAGTTCGCCGTTACGCTCTCCGCTGCCATTCTGGTCTCGATGGTGGTCTCGCTCACCACCACGCCGGCCATGGCCGCCCACCTGCTCAAGCCTCAAGTCAAGAACGTAGCGCCCGGAAGGTTCGCCCGCTGGGCCAACAAGGTGCTGCGCCGGCTGATGAAAGGTTATCGACGCAGCCTCGCCTGGTCGCTGCGGCACGGGCCGGTGATGCTGATCATCCTTGTCCTCACCATCGCGCTCAACATCGTTCTCTATCGCAACATCCCCAAGGGCTTCTTCCCGCAGCAGGACACGGGCCGCATCTCGGGATCGGTCCAGGCCGACCAGAGCATCTCCTTCCAGTCCATGCAGCAGAAGATGAAGAACCTGATGGCCATCGTCCAGGAAGACCCGGCCGTCGATAACGTCACCGGTTTCACGGGCGGCGGCCAGCGCAACTCGGGCTTCATGTTCGTCGTCCTCAAGCCGCTGAGCGAGCGCAAGATGTCCGCCGACCAGGTGATCGGTCGTCTGCGCGGCAAGACTTCCCACGAGCCCGGCGCCAACCTGTTCCTGGTGCCGGTGCAGGACATCCGCGTCGGCGGCCGCCAGGGCAACGCCCAGTACCAGTACACCCTGCAGGCCGACGACCTCAACGACTTGCGTACCTGGGAGCCGCGCATCAAGCAACTGTTCTCGCAGCTGCCGGAACTGGTCGACGTCAACACCGACCAGCAGGACAAGGGCTTGCAGACCTCGCTGGTCATAGACCGCGACACCGCCTCGCGCCTCGGTCTCAACATGCGCAGCATCGATACCACGCTGAACGATGCCTTCGGCCAGCGCCAGGTGTCCACGATCTACAACCCGCTCAACCAGTACCGCGTGGTCATGGAACTGGCGCCGCCCTTCCTGCAGAACCCGGAGACGCTGAAGTCGATCAACTTCACCACCACCGGCGGCGCCCAGGTGCCGCTGTCGGCCTTCGCCCGCATAGCGACCACCAATACGCCGCTGGCCGTCAATCACCAGGGCGGCTTCCCGGCGTCCACCATCAGTTTCAATCTGCCCGAGAAGATGTCGCTCGGCACGGCATCCATCGCCATCGACCGCGCCATGGCCGAGGCGGGCGTGCCGACGTCGATTCACGGCAGCTTCCAGGGCACTGCCAAGGCTTTTCAGGACTCGCTCTCCAGCCAGCCGCTGCTGATCCTGGTCGCCCTCATCACCATCTACCTCGTGCTCGGCATTCTCTACGAGAGCCTGCTGCATCCGCTGACCATCATCTCGACGCTGCCGTCGGCGGGCGTCGGCGCACTGCTGGCGCTGATGGCCTTCAAGACCGACTTCAGCGTCATCGCCCTGATCGGCGTGATACTGCTGATCGGCATCGTCAAGAAGAATGCCATCATGATGATCGACTTCGCGATCGAGCGGCAGCGGCGACTGGGCGTTTCCGCTGCCGACGCCATTTTTCGCGCCGGCCTGCTGCGCTTTCGGCCGATCATGATGACCACCACGGCCGCCATCTTCGGCGCCATCCCGCTCGCACTCGGCAGCGGCGACGGCGCCGAGCTGCGCGTGCCGCTCGGCATATCCATCGTCGGCGGCCTGGTGGTGAGCCAGATGTTGACGCTCTATACGACACCGGTCGTCTATGTCGCCCTCGACCGTCTGCGTACGCGCCTGCTAGGCGCCCGCCGGCCGCCGGCGCCGCTGATAGAGCCCCTGACAGCATGACGGAGACCAACGTGCGCCATCGACTACTCGCCTGCCTTGCCGTCTTCTTGCTCGCATTGTCCGGCTGCTCGCCCGGTCCTGACTACGTGCGGCCGTCGGTCGACGTGCCTCAGGCCTTCAAGGAGGCCGACCAGTGGAAAGCCGTCGACGGCAGCGCCACCGTGACCAACGCGGCGTGGTGGAAGGCTTTCGCCGACCCGACGCTCGATGCCCTCGAAGAACAGGTCGACGTCAGCAACCAGAACCTCAAAGCCGCCGAGGCCCGCTACCGCGGCGCCCAGGCGACGTTGCAGGGCGCGCGTTCCTCGTTCTTCCCGACGGTGTCGGGCTCGGTGTCGAGCAGCCGCGGCTCCGGCACGTCTACTGGCACGGGCGTCAGCGCGCCGGTCACCACAACGGACACGGCCGCGCTGAGTGCCGCCGGGGAGGTCGACGTCTGGGGACGCATTCGTCGCAACGTCGAAGGCGCGCAGGCCAGCTACGAGGCGAGCGTGGCGGACCTCGCCGCGGCGCGACTTTCCGCCCAGGCCCTGCTGGCGCAGACCTACATGCAACTGCGCGCCGCCGACGTGCAGCTCGACCTCTACAACCGGACCGTCGAGGCCTACAAGCGCTTCCTGCAACTGACGCGCAATCGGCTCGGCGCCGGCGTCGCCTCGCAACTCGACGTCGCCCAGGCCGAGACGCAATTGGGCAGCGCCGAGGCGCAGACCCTCGATCTCCAGAACCAGCGCGCGCAACTCGAACACGCGATCGCCACGCAGGTCGGCAAGATGCCCGCCGCGCTCTCGATTCCGTCGGCCGCCCAATTGCCTGCCGTGCCGTCCGCACCAGGCCTGGTGCCTTCGACGCTGCTGGCAAGCCGCCCCGACATCGTCGGTGCCGAGCGGCGGGTCGCCGCCGCCAACGCCCAGATCGGCGTCGCCGAAGCCGCGTACTTCCCCGTGCTCGACCTCACCGGCAGCGTGGGCTACCGCGGCGCCAGCTTCGCCGGGCTGCTCACGGCCCCGAATCGCTTCTGGTCGCTGGGCCCGGCACTCGCGATGACGCTGCTGGACGGCGGCGCCCGCAGCGCGGCCGTCAGCGGCGCGACGGCGAGCTACGACGAGGCGGTGGCCACCTATCGCCAGGCCGTGCTCACGGCTTTCCAGGAAGTCGAAGACAACCTGGCCGCCGCTCGCCTGCTCGAACAGGAGAACGAAGCCCAGGCCAGGACAGTCGCCGCCGCGCGCCGCTCGCGCGAGATCGCCGAGAACCAGTACAAGGCCGGCATCATCAATGCCCTCAATGTCGTTTCGGCCCAGACCAGTGAGCTGTCGGCGACCGCCAGTTCGGTCAGCCTCGCCGGCCGCCGCCTGCAGGCGACGGTGCAATTGCTCAAGAACACCAGCGGGGCACTGCCGCTGCCGGTCGCCAAGGCCGCCGACTGAAGCGGCATCGTCGTCGGCGCCGCGCTACGATGTGCGGCATGGCGACATTTCGTTTCTACGAGGAACTGAACGACTTCCTGGCACCCGAGCGGCGTCGGCAGGAGTTCAGCGTGCCCTGCGCCCAGGCGGCGACGATCAAGCACATGATCGAGGCGCTGGGCGTGCCGCACACCGAAGTCGAACTCATCCTCGTCAATGGCGTATCGGTCGGCTTCGATCGCCGGCTCGACGACAGCGACCGCGTCGCCGTTTACCCCAAATTCGAATCGCTCGACGTGACGCCGCTGCTGCGCGTACGCGAACAGCCGCTGCGCACCACGCGCTTCATCGCCGACGCCCACCTCGGTGGCCTGGCCCGCCTGCTGCGCATGGCCGGTTTCGATACGCTTTACGACAACCGCTATCGCGACCGGGAAATTGCCGAGCTCGCCGGCCGCGAGGGCCGCATTGTGCTCACGCGCGACCGCGAACTGCTCAAGCTGCGCTGCATCACGCACGGTTGCTACCTGCATGCGCAGATGCCCTCGGAACAGTTCACGGAACTGGTGGAGCGGCTCGACCTGGCGCGCAGCGCCCGGCCCTTGAGCCTTTGCCTCGAATGCAACGCACCCCTGCAGGCGGTGGACAAGACGACGGTGCTCGAGCGGCTGCCGCCATCCGTTCGCGCGGCCCACGAGAGCTTCAGCACCTGCGCCGTCTGCGGCCGTATCTACTGGGAAGGCTCGCACTGGCGCCGGATGCGCGAAAGGGTCGCCGAACTGCTGCCTGGCGCCGCCGACGGCGATGGCAGCGAACCGGACCCCATAGATCGTAGGTCTGGTGGCGAAGGTCCGCGGGTGGCAGGAGTCGGTGGCCGGCGCAAGCGGAATAGGTAAGAAACGGTATAGCCAGCGACGCCGGGACGATCTAAGCTGCATTAGCCGGTGGGCAAGTCCGGGATCGATCTCCGGCCGCCGCCGGCAATGCGTCCAACTCGCCGAATCTCGACTGTCATTGCCAACGGAGGGCTTGGCATGAGATCGATGTCGCTGGTTACGTCAAGTGATGCTTCGAGCCGGGAAAGGGCAAGCCCGGAGCCGACCGTACCCGCTGCGCTGCAGGCCCTTGCTGCGGACGCGGGATTCCGCTTCAACGGTGACGATCCCTGGGACGTCCGGGTGGTCGACCAACGGCTCTACCGGCGCATTCTCACCGCCGGCTCGCTCGGCTTCGGCGACGCCTACCTTGACGGCTGGTGGGAATGCGAACGGCTGGACCAGCTCTTTGACCGCCTGCTCGCGGTCGACGCCGATCAGCGCGTCGACCGGTGGACGAGGCTGCGCCTGATCGGCGACGTCCTGCGCCACGCCTTGTTCAATCTCCAGTCCAGCCGGCGCGCCTACCAGGTCGGCGAACGCCATTACGACATCGGCAACGACGTCTTCGCGGCCATGCTCGATTCGACGATGAGCTACTCTTGCGGCTACTGGCAGCACGCCGAAACGCTGGAAGAGGCGCAACGCGCCAAGCTGGACATGATGTGCCGCAAGCTGGAATTGAGGCCCGGCGAGCGCCTGCTCGACATCGGCAGCGGCTGGGGCGGGCTGGCGCGCTTTGCGGCCGAGAACTTCGGCGTCGAAGTCGTCGGCATCACCGTCTCCAGGGAACAGAAGAAGCTGGCCCGCGAACGCTGCGCCGACTTGCCGGTGACGATCGAACTGATGGACTACCGCGATCTCGCCGGCCGCTTCGACAAGATCGTCTCGGTCGGCATGCTCGAGCATGTCGGGTCGAAGAACTATGTCGCCTACTTCTCGATCGTCGCGCGCCTGCTCCAGGATCGAGGCCTGTTCCTGCTGCATACCATCGGCAATTACCTCACCTGCCGCAAGATCGATCCGTGGATCGACAAGTACGTGTTTCCGAACGGCTGGCTGCCCTCCGCGGCCGAAATCACCCGCGCCGTCGAAGGCCGCTTCCTGATCGAGGACTGGCACAACTTCGGCGCCGACTACGACCGTACGCTGATGGCCTGGTGGGACAACTTCGAGCGCGCCTGGCCGGCACTGAAAGACAAGTACGGCGAGCGTTTCCACCGTATGTGGAAGTACTACCTGATGAGTTGCGCCGGCGCCTTCCGGTCGCGCCAAGGCCAGCTCTGGCAGATCGTGCTGAGCAAGCGCGCGCGGCCCGGCGTGTATAGGTCGGTGCGCTGAGTCAGCTCCCGGCGCGAGGCCGGCCATAGCCCAGATGCGTCATGCGGACGATCGCGATTATCCGTAGCATTGTCTCGAGATTGCGTCTTCTCTTAACCGACTGGAGACATTGCCGTGAGCGATGACGAACGTACGCCCCAGGGCACAGCGCGCATCAATTCGGAACGATTCGATACCGAACTGGCGGCGGTATGGTACGCGGCGAACTATTACTATGAAGCGAGCTTTCGGCGCGGCGGCGAGTACATCGGCGTCGTCTTCAGGGACGCCGACGGCCGCTACGGACTCACGGTCCGCAGTGATGGCGGTTTCTCTGGCGCGAAGGTGCGCGTCTTCGACGTTCCCCACGGCACCGTTCCGACCGCCGTCTGGCACACCCATGTGCCGTACACCTCCGGCAAGGCGGATCCGTTGGAGAGGGTCTTCCTGCTGCTGATGACCACCTTCGATCTCGGGTGGGACGAGTTCTCCGGCGGCGACCGCATGCTTGCCGAGAATGCCACGCAGATCAGTCGGCGCGCCTGGGGCCACAGCATCGCGATCTACCTGGTGACGGCGTCGCTGATCCGGCGCTATCGCCCCGGCGCCAGGATTCCCGAGAAGAGTTGGCCCAAGGCGATGCCGAGCGGGATGACCGGAACTTGATCCCGATCGCACGTGGCGGACCGGCCACCAACATACGGCCGATGATGAGGTCGAAGCGGCGGGGTGCGATGCCCTCGCGGCATTCACGTCGGGCGGATGGCCCGTGGCCCTGCTCGCGGCCGGCCTGAGTTCGATATTTTCAAAAGACGACGGGGGCGTTAAAGCCCCCGTGTCCTCGGAGTTCCTCAAGCTTGCTGCCGTGCGCTGCTTGCCGGAACGGAAGCGGCGCTGGCGCGGTGTCTTGAGTCCCCAATCCGCCTTGAAAGGTACTGAACTCGTTCAGTCGCCTTTGCGCTGCTTGCGGCGCTGAGCACCAAGGAGACCCAGGGCGGCAAACAGCAAGGCCATGGAGCCGGGCTCCGGCACGTGAGCGGTCAGCGTGGTCACTTCGCCAGCGATGATGGCGGGGTTGCCGTTGTCGAAGGTCGCCAATACCTGGGCCGGATTGACGTTGGTCACGGTGGCGCTGAACTCGACTGCGCCGGGGTTGTACGGGAAGCTGACACCCGCAGTGATCGGGTTGACAAGGCCATACGCGGTGGCCACGACGTTACCGTCGGAACCCCCTTGGTTCATGCCCGACACACCGGAATGGCCGTCGATCAAGCCGATGGGACTGCGACCATCATCGTTCGAAGCAAACGCCGAGAACGAGCCGATGTACTCACCGATGTAACCACCATGTGTGTTGCTCAGTACGTAGCTCAGTGCCTGCATGAACAACTGGTCGGTTTGCGTCGCGCCGATATCGTCCTGGAAGTCCCCGTTGAACAGCACCACATTGCCCGTCACGTAATTCTTGACGTTTGCCGCAGCAGCAGCCGAAAGGCCGTTACCAAAAGAAGAGCCGTTGCGGGTGTAGATGAAGGCATCGTAGGAGCTGAGGAAGCCCGCAGTGGACAGCTGGGCGTCTGTCACGTAGGAAACCGTGTTGGATGCTGCGTAAAGGCTGCCAATGTTGTTTTGGCCGAAGATGGCGAGATTCGCGGCGTGGGCCGGGAGTGCCAAGGAAGCCGAGGCAACCAAAGCAACGAGGGTAAGGCGAGAGTTCGATTTCACGGTAGGAATCCTTATATCGTCAGATGAAAGACTGGTACGCCCAAGAAGATGCATCCCCAGTTACTGGTTGGTTAAGCACATAATATGCCTGACAAGGATAGTCCTTAGGAGATATGGCGTTAGTAGTAGTTGGAGGTCTGCAGTTTCAGTTGATGTAAGAATTTCCGACAGGCTGCATGCGCTACGATATGCGCCCATGCGACGCCTAATGAGCCAGAAGTAATGCCGCGCCGACAGGCGTCGTCGCGCCGAATGCCGGCACGACTGAATCGCTTTGCGCTCACGGTCACCGTGCTTTCGGCGGTGCTCCATGCCTATATCGGCTGGCGACTGTTGCCGGCGTTATCCACGCTGCTGATTCCCCTGGGCATGTTTGCGCGCTTTCTCATTCGGCGCCACGCGCTGGCCGACCTACTCGCCTGGGCAGGGTCGCTGACCATGGGGCTGTTTTCATCCGTGCTGGTGCTGACGCCGCTGCGCGACGTTGTGCTGGTGTTCGTGTCGTCGCCGCCGCTCGCGACCGCGACCGCTTTGCTGGTCCCGTCGATGGCCTTGTTGATCACCGTGACGAGTACTACTCGGACGCTGCGGCATGGATGCTGGAGTTCAGGCGCCTGGGCATGCATGGCCTGATGAACGGACATCGGGTCATCGAGCACGACGGTGCGCAATTGGTGATCGCGGGGGTGACCGACTACGGCGCGCATTTTTTTCGATCCGGACCAGCGCAGCGATCCCAAGCGCGCACTGGCCGGCAGCCCGGATGCGCTGCCGAAGATACTGCTCGCCCACCAGCCGCGCTCGGCGAGCGCGGCGGCGGCGGCCGGCTTCGACCTGCAACTGTCCGGCCATACTCACGGCGGCCAATTCCGGCCGTGGAATCTGCTCGTCCGCTTGCAGCAGCCCTACACCGCGGGCCTGCAGCGGCTGGACCGGCTCTGGATCTACACGAGCCGTGGCACCGGCTATTGGGGACCGCCGAAGCGATTCGGCGCCCCCGGCCGAAATCACCCGCCTGCGTCCGGTTCGCGCCAACGGCAGTTAGCCATGTCATAATGCCCAGTGCATGTTCGGCATGCGCTGGCGGAATTCCGGCGAACGGTTCCTTCCTGGAGATTGCGGAGATGAACGGCGCTTTGCTCGGTTACAGAACCAGAATCGCTTTGCTGCTGTCGGTGTGCGGCTTGCTGTGGCTCGGAGCCGCGTCGGCATCTTATGGGGAAACTGCCGCAGCGGACGATTTCGGGGTAATCAGCCATCTGACGCAGCGCGACTACGGCAGCCTCGAAACGCGGTACGGCGACTTGGTAAAGCGGTACAAGTCGGGACTGATCGGTGATGAAGCCGTCCACGATGCCCTCGACAGTCTGGCGCAAAATACCAACGACGGCCAGGAGGCCTTCTTCGACGGATGGGTCGAGCAGTATCCGAAATCCTATGTCGCGCTCACCGCGCGCGGCTACTATCTGAGGGCCAAGGCCGGGCGGATCCGCGGTGGGAGGTACTCTCGCGACACGACGTCCGAGCAATTCGAAGGATTTCGAGACTACATGCTCAAGGCCCGGGCGGATCTCGAGAAGTCCCTTGCGCTCGATGACAAACCGACCGCCAGTTACCTGAGGCTGATCACGATTGCCGGCAGCCTCGATGGTCCCGACGCGGCCAGGAAGCTGCGCGATCTGGCATTGGGCGTCGATCCGCAGTCTTATGTCGCGCACCGAATCTACCTGTTGTATGTCACGCCCAAGTGGGGAGGGCGTCTCGATCTCATGATCACCGCCCGCACCGACGCACTGTCTTCACGGATGTCGGACAAGGACAAGGGGCGCTATCGGGCTGTTTACGATTTTCTGTTCGCCGATGAAATGGAAAGGCTGGACAAGGCCAACGACGCCTTGACCTATTACTGGCGCTCGTACCAGGAGGGAGCCGAGAACGAGGGTCATCGCGCGCTTGAGCGGGGGGCATCGCTGGCGAACCGGATTCGCAGATTCGACGAGGCCATGAAGTTTCTGGATGAAATGATTTCGGTGCACAGGGGCAACGAGGTCTGGGCGCGCGATACCCGCGGCCATATCCACGAAGCCCAACTCAACCAATTGGAAAAGGCCTTCAACGACTACTCTGCCGCCGCGGCCATGGGCGATACCTGGGCCGAGAACAAGCTTGGCGTCTGGTACTACAACGGCACCTATGTCGCCAGGGATCCCGACATGGCAAAGAAGTACTGGCAGCGTGCCGCCGACAAGGGCAATCAGACTGCCGTGGGCAATCTGAAGCGTTTCGATCGCAAGACCGATCAGGCCGGCAAAGAGTGAAACACCTCGGGGCGGCACCGGGCGGCCGCCATGACCCGGGCCCGTCGATTCCCCGGTAAACTGCCTCTTCACCATTCGCGGAGCATATCCATGCGCGCTTACGTCATTGTGGTTCGCCTGCTGGTTTTCCTCGTCGTGGCAACGGCCGGCGGCGCATTCGCGGCCGAGCAGCGCATCACGCTGCTGCACATCAACGACGTCTACCAGATCGGCCCGGTGGACAAGGGCAGGAACGGCGGCCTCGCGCGGGTGGCGACGATTCGCGACCAGGTGCGCGCCGCATCGCCCGACACGCTGCTGCTCTTGGGCGGCGACACGCTGTCGCCGTCGGTGGCCTCGAACACCTTCAAGGGCGAGCAGATGATCGCCACCTGGAATGCACTCAAGCTCGACCTGGCGGTCCCGGGCAATCATGAGTTCGATTTCGGGCCGGAGGTCTTCCGGCAGCGCGTCGCCGAATCGAAGTTCCCCTGGCTGGCCGACAACATGAGCGAGCGCGCCACGGGCCGGCCCTTCGGCGGCACGCAGCGGGCGCTGGTTAAGCAATTCGGCCGCATCAAGATCGGCTTCCTCGGCGTCGTCACCGCCGACACGCCGCAGACGTCCAAGCCCGGCCCCGGCGTGCGCTTCGCCGATCCCGTCGCCACGGCCGGGCGCGCGGCGGCGCGGCTGCGCGCGCAGGGCGCGACCATAGTCGTCGCGCTCACCCACCTGGCGATGGCCGACGATCTGCGCCTGGCCCGCACCGGCGCCGTCGACCTGATTCTCGGCGGCCACGACCACACCCTGATGCAGTCGCTGGCCGGGCACACGCCGATTTTCAAGGCCGGCTCGGACGCGCGGCTGGTGGCGCGCATCGACCTGATCGTCGATGCGCGCACGCGGCGGCTGAAGAACATCGACTGGGCGCTGCTGCCGGTCACGGCCGACGTGGCCGAGGAAGCCGCGGTGGCGAAGGTCGTCGCCGGCTACGAAAACCAGCTCGCCGTCCTGCTCGACAAGCCGGTCGGCGAGACCACGGTGGCGCTCGATGCGCGCCAGGAGACCAGCCGCTCGCGCGAGACCAACCTCGGCGACTGGCTGGCCGACATCTATCGCACCCGCACCGGCGCCGACGCCGCGCTGGTCAACGGCGGCTCGATCCGCTCGAACGCCACTTATGGACCGGGGCAGCTCACCAAGCGCGACATTCTCTCCATCCTGCCGTTCGAGAATCCGATCGTGAAACTCGACTTGCCGGGCAGCGTGCTGCGTAGGGCGCTCGAACACGGGCTGGCCGAGATCGACCTCTCGAACGAGAGCGGCCGTTTTCCGCAGGTTTCGGGCATACGCTATCGCTACGATGCGCGCCGGCCCGCCGGCTCGCGGCTGCTCGATGTCCAGGTCGCCGGGGCGCCGCTCGATGATGCCCGCCACTACGCACTGGCGGTGAACGGCTATCTCGCCGGCGGCGGCGACGGCTACGCCATGCTGCGCGGGCTCCCCTACCTGCTGGCGCCGGAAAACGCCTTGTCGGAAACGGCCGAAGTGATCGAGGTGCTGGCCAAAGGCTCACCGATCGCGCCGGCGACCGACGGGCGCATCGAGCGCGTCACGCAACCCTGAAAGCTGCGCTATTCGAGCCGCTCGTATTCCGAGATCACCTGCGCGCCGAACAGCAGGAGCGTGGCCAGGATTTCCATGCTGAAGAGTGCGACCACCGCCGTCGTCAGCGAGCCGTAGACGACGCTGGTTTTCGACAAGGTGGCGAAATACCAGACCAGGATGAGGCGGACGACCGCCCAGATCGCGGCGGCCGTGACGGCGCCGACGAGGGCGTGGTGCAGGCGCGTGCGGCCGACCGGCAATACCAGGTAGAAGACCGTGAGGATCGCCGTCTGCACGCCGAAATCGAACAGCCTCAGGAGCAGGCCCGACAAGCCGTGCAACGACCAGTCGCGGCCCAGGAGATGCACGCTCTCCTGCGCCATCGCTTGCAGCGCGACCGAGCCGACGGTGACCACGAGCAGCGCGGTGCTCAGCAGCAGCACGAAGCTGTAGGGCAAGACAGCGGAGACGAGGGCGTGGCGCTCCTGCACCGCCTTGCGGTGGGCGAAGATCACCGCCATGGCTTTTTCGAGCACCGAGAAGGCCAGCGAACTGAAGAACAGCATGGTGACCAGCAGCACCGCGCCGACGGTGGCGCCGTTGTCGAGAAAGCCGGAGACGTCGGCCAGCACGGCTTTCGACTGGCTCGGCACCAGCCATTCCAGGTAGCGCCCCAGGGTGTCGAACAGCTCCGCCGGCTCGATTACGTGCGACAAGCCGATGACCGACAGGATCAGCAGCGGCACCACGGACAAGAGCGCGTAGTTGGCGATCGCGCTTGCCAGCAGCATGCCCTGGTTGTCGGTGAAGCCTCTGACGGTCTGGCGCGCGAAAGCGAGAGGATGCTTGAGAACGCGTTCAGTAGCGCGACTTATCAGACGCATGCCGGGGCAGGGCGGTTCCCGACTAATTCCAGTCGCATTCCAGGGGCAGCGCCTGACCGCCCAGGCGCATGCGGCCCTCTTTGCCGGCGATATTGAGTTCCAGGGCTTCGTGCGACCCAGTCGCCTTCGCGGAGAACGTCATGCTGAACGACGACAGAATCACCATGGTGGCGTTGGCCTCCGGATAGTGAGTCAGCGTCGCGCCCGGCTTCTTCAGCGTCAGATCGGTGATCTGGCCGCGTTCGTTGGCGGTGATCGTCAGCAGGACATTGCCCTCTTTGCTGACGCATTCGCCCGTGTAGGCCAGGGCGGGCAGCGAAGTCAGCGTGGTTGCGAAAAGCAAGGCGAAATGGCGAATCGTCATGGTGAACCTCCTCAGAAATGCCCGCGAAGGATTCGGAACCACGCCGGCATGCGTTTCAGTGCGGTTCCGTGCAACCTGCCGATGATGCCACATCCGGTTGTTCGGTTCTTCCGTCGGGTACCAGCGTCACGTCTGCCGGGGTTCCCGTTGCCGGGGGCGATGCTTCAGAACTTGCCGTTGTCGAGCCGTGCCGGCAGTTCCGGGGCGACCTCGTCGAAGCGCAGGATCCTCGTTCCCTTGTGCTCGCGGAGGAAGTCCTCGGCATCGGCCTTTGTCGCCAGGGGCACGAACTCGTGGCCCATCGGCCCGAGGACATCCGAGCCGATGACGTAGAAGGCCTTGCGGGCGTCCATCGGTTGGAGGTTGTAGTAGTCGGTGACCCAGAGGACGGCCATGTCTTCGCGGCGGTGGCCCTTGGCGTACTTGCCGGGATCGAACCAGAACTTGAACATGTCCTTCGCGCCGTCGAAATGGTGGGCGTGCCCGTCCTTGTAGACGATGGTGGCCACCCAGTTCGGGTACTTGGAAACCAGCATGCC
The DNA here is from genome assembly GCA_041480065.1 of Rhodocyclaceae bacterium. Classification (GTDB taxonomy): domain Bacteria; phylum Pseudomonadota; class Gammaproteobacteria; order Burkholderiales; family Rhodocyclaceae; genus Fen-999. The sequence continues at coordinate 6,656 of JBGOZF010000036.1, read as the reverse complement.
GCAGACCGGGCAGGTGTCCATCGGCCCCGGTCTGGGCACGCTTTCGGCTGCCGCTGCCGCCGCCCATGCGCAGAGCAGCAGCGCGGCAAACCAGTGCCTCAGTCGGTGCGTCAAGACTTCTTGTCCATACCGCCTTGTTCCATCATCTTCTTGCGGCGCTCGGCGCGCATCTTGCGGATCATCGCGACGTCATTCGCCATGTCGGTGTACGCGGCGAGCAGGGCCTGGTCGAAAGTCGCCAGTTCGCCGCCGTTGGTCGCCTGCGATGCCTTGGCGGCATCGGCGCTGGCGTAGGCGATCTTGCTGCGCTTGGTCATCACGCCCTTTAGCGAGCTGCCGACCAGGAAGCTGGCCTTGTCGACTTCGACCAGCGGCTTGATGTCGCCCGCGGCGGCGTTGTCGGCCACCCAGAGCGCCTTCGGGTCGCGGTCGACGTTGACCGAGAGGCTGATCGCCGCGCAGTGCAGCGAGCAGACGCCGTCATACAGGTCGTCGCTGTAATGCACGAGCATGCGCGAGTGGTGGAACTGCTTGCGGTCCATGCCGCAGTAGGGACATTTGGGCGACTTCTCGATGTCGTTCTCCTGCGGCTTGGGGTCGGCCGCCTTCTTCGGCACGAACTGGGCGGGCGTGCCGTCGCCCTCGCATTGCGCGGCGTTGGCTTGCGCATTGGCGGCAAGGCCGGCACCGACGAGCAGGGACAGCTTCAGGGCTTCGCGACGATCCATGGTGTGCTCCTTGGGATGAGGGATGGCGGGAATATTAGTACCAGCGAATACGATGGGCCTGCGACAAATTGTCGCTACCCGACCAGCTTGTACATGACCAGGTAGAAACGTACCCCCTGCCAGAGGGTGGACATGCCGAGCGCGATGACGAACAGCGCCGCGCCGCGCAGCAGCCAGCCGCGCAGACGAGGCCCGAGCCTGCCGAACAATATCGAGGCCGAGATCATCGCCGGCAGGGTGCCGGCGCCGAAGGCGATCAGCAGCAGCGCGCCTTCGCCGGGTGACGGCGCCGTGGTCGCCTGCACGGCCATCGCCATGGTCATGGAGCAGGGCATCAGGCCGTTGATTGCGCCGCCGATGGCCGCGCCGACTACCGGCCCTTTGGTCGTCGCGGCCACAAACATCCTTCGCAGCCAGGCCAGCGGGGCGAAACCGAGCGAGTTGCGGATAGGCGAGAGGCCCATGAGGTCGAAACCCAGCAGTATGACCACGACACCGGCGACGATCTGCAGCAGTCCCTGCGCCAGACCGATCCTACCGGTGGCGACAAGGACTGCGCCGAGGCTCGCCGCCAGCAGGCCGACGATGGCATAAACGCCGAGGCGCGCCGTGTGGTAGGCGACGTAGGGCGCTGCACCGCGGGCCGAAAGCTTCATGAAGAACCCCGACACCAGCCCGCCGCACATGCCGATGCAGTGGCCGCTGCCGAGCAGGCCGGTCATGAAGGCGAGGCCGTAGGAGAACTGAATGGCGAGTTGGTGTTGAGCGTGGTCCATCGCAGGTCGTAGCGGCCGGAATCGGCTCCGCACGCGCCATTGTGCCCAATTGGCGGCCAGAAACGACAAACCCCGCGCGCGGCGGGGTTTGTTGGTTCGCGGTGGGCGCTGTTCAGAAGTACAGGCTCACTGCCGCGTTGAGAGAGCGCCCCTTGCCCGGCACGGACATTCCCCAGGTAATGCCGTTGAGTGACATCGAGTTGCCCTGGCCGAGGTAGGCGCCACCGAGCGGCAACAGGTAGAACTTGTTGAACGCGTTCTCGACCCCCACGTCGAGGCGGGCGTGCTTCCACTCGTAGCCGGTGTTGAAATTGACCAGTGTGTAGCGGGGGGTCGTTACCTCGTTCCTGACCTGGGAAATATGCGTCTTGGCCTCGACCTTCTGCACTTCCAGGGTGTTGGTCCAGGCGCCAAGACGATGCGCCAGCCCGAGCTTGGCGTTGAGCGGCATGATGTGATAGAGGTTATCGCCAGTAAAGCGGTTCTTTCCCCGCACGTAGCTCAGCATGCCGGTAGCGGTGAAACTGCCGATATTGTCGATCCGTCCAAGCAGCCGCTGGCCGGAAATATCCAGGCCGTAGAGCCGCGCTGCCTGGTTTTCGTACACCAGTTTCACGTACTCGTCGGTCGTCGTCGGATTTGTAGCGTTGCACTGGTTGGACATGGCCATGGTGCAGCGCTTCGCATCGATGAAGTCGTGCACATGGGTCACGTAAGCGGTCAGCTTCAGGTTCCACGCCTCCTTCGTCGCGTCATGCCAGTCGGCACTCGCGCTCAGGGTGGAAGCAACTTCGGGCCGCAGATCGAGGTTGCCGATGTAGGCATTGCCATCGCCGACGAAGTTGTTCATCGCCGACGACATCGATTCAAACGACCAGGGATAGCGCTCGTAGAGGTTGGGCGAGCGGGTCTTGCGGGCTACGCCTGCTTCGTAGGTCTGGGTGGCATCCGGCGTATACCGGGCCAGGGCGGTCAGATCCTGGTGGCGATCTTTGCGGGCATGGTCCTTGGCGTTGAAGCGCGCCGCATTCAGCGAGTACATGCCATTGCTGTTATAGCCCTGGACCAGCCCGGCATCCGACTCGACGGTCCCCAGGCGAATGCCTAGCAGGCTGAGCCATGCCGGGTTCCAGCGCGCCTCCCATTCGGCAAAGATGCCGACCCGATCGCGCTTGCCATCCCGAATGTTCCAGAAATCATTGCAGCACATGGACCCGCCCGAACCTGTCGGTGGCCACCAGTCGTTCAGGCGGTACTTCTGGAAATCGCCCCCGACCCGCAGCAAGTCCGCGGCCGATAGCGGGATGCTGGCCGTGAGCATGCCGCCGTCGGTAGTCGCCGCGGTATCCATCGGCATGTACATCCCCTCGAGCCTGTCCTGGATCATGTCCATATGGTGCTTGAGGTTCTGATGGAAGAGGCGGGCTTCCACTTCGCCCCACTGGAATTGCCCGGTGTAGTGGAGATTGGTCAGCCGGTTCACGTTGGCCGGCTTGCCTTTGTCCAGGATATACGCGGTAGGATCGGCCGGGTCCGGGATGCTGGAGATCATGTCCATGCGCTGATTGGGGAAGCCTTCGTAGGCCAGCCTCTGCTCGCTCACGCTCACTTCGAGCAGATGCCCCCCGGCTTTGAATGCCAGACCGAGATCGCGATTTCTGGACCCCCGGTATTCGCTGGTCGTTACTTCGTTCGGAGGTACGGTGTCTCCTCGCTCACCCGAGGTTTGCCAGTCGCCTGGCAGCTTGAAGTTTCCACCGGCCCAGTAGTTGTCCGACTTGGAGCTTGATTGGTTGTAGGACAGGTTAAGGAATTCGCCGGCCAGCGTGAATCCGTAGTGGTCGCCGCTGGCGCGGCCGTTGCTGCGGGAGAATCGGCCCGCCTGGCCCTCGACGACGATGCCGTCCTCGGCCTTGGCAAACCTGGGCGGTGCGGATTTCACCTGGATTGTGCCGCCGATGCTGTCGCCGCCAATGCTGACCGGCGTGATGCCGGCGAACACTTCGACGCTGGCGACCTTCGTCGGATCGATGAAGGAAAGCGCGGGGTTCATGTGGTTGGGGCAGGCCGTCATCAGGTCCATGCCATCCACCTGGGTGCGCAGGCGGTCGTCCGCGATGCCATGGATCACGGGCAGGCTCGATATGCCCCCCGCGCCATAAAGGCTCACGCCGGGGATGTCTTGCAGCAGACTGGCGCTGTCGCTGGTTGAGGCGCGCCGTGGCGCAAGGTCATGCTGGCCGAGACGAGAAGCGCCCGCCGGGTCGTCCTCGGGTTGGGAGGCGGTAACGAACACCGGGCTGAGCACTTGAACGGCGTCGCCGGTGTTCTCGGGTTTGGATTCGCTTTCGGTAGGAGGGGAGCTACCCCGCCCCTCTACGCTGCCCTGGGAGAATGCATGAATCGGTGCGAATACGAGCAACGCGGCAAGCGCCAGGGGGGAGGGCTTCTTCATCATGGCTGTGCAAAATCGGGAGATCGGAGAGACCCCACGCGGCGGGGGCGGCCATTACCCGAGACCGTTATCGGACCGATCGACCCATCAAACGCCGGGGCTCGATGCAAACGGTCCGCGCCCGGCAGGACGCGGACCGGGACGAAACACTTCAGGCAGCGCTGCGCCGCCGGCGGGCGATGAATCCCATCATGCCCAGACCGGCCAGCATCATGGCGTAGGACTCAGGTTCGGGAACCGCTGCGGTGATCGTCTGGGATACGGGATAGCCGCTCATCGTGCCGATCCGTCCATAGCCCGCCACCGTCGTCCCCGTCATACAGGTTTTCCCCATCATGCCGCCCGGGGCGCAGTCGGCGTAGGCCAGCTTGTTGATCTGGGCCTGGGTCAAGGGGGCGAGGGGATTCGTCGTGTTGACGAATATCATGGCGTAGGCGTTACCGGCCGCCGGGGCGCCGTAGTAATTTACATACCCCCCGGGAGCCCATGACTTGACGCCCGTGTTGGTCTGAAATGTGTCGGTGCTGGAGTTTTGAAACGTGGTTACGAGCAGGCCACCCAGCGTCGGGTCGTATACCGAGGACAACTGATGGTTGAGCGACAACCAGGTCATATCGTCATTCGGGTAGCCGTTGATACCGCTGCCTGTCATGGACTCGCTCAGGATGCCGTGCAGGTTCGACACTGTGTGGGTGACGCTGTCGTAGTCGAAGGACCCCTTGAAAATGGAATCGCTGGGCTGGGTATCAGGCTCGTAGAAGGTTTCGAGTACGTTGTAGGTGGTCGTGGCAGCCTGCGCCACCTGAACCGCGCCCATCGCGGCCAGTGCTCCGGTGATCAACAGAATCTTGTTCATATCGGTTTCCTTTTCCGTTGTTGTGGGTTCAAACTACTTGCGCTCGGTTGGTAACGCTCAGGCGGCCTTGCGGCGGCGGGCGACAAATCCCATCATGCCCAGACCGGCCAACATCATGGCGTAGGTCTCGGGTTCGGGGACTGCGGCAGTGATCGACTGGGTGATGGGGAATGTCCCCTGCATCGTTCCGCCCTTCGTCCCGGTCGCAGTCAGCCACCCGGTCATGCATTTGTTCATCATCCCCATCAGCCCGCCGGTGGTGCAGTCCGCGTAGGCCAGTTTGTTGTTTTGGGCTGAGGTCAGTGCCGCCGTGGCATCCGCAAGGTTCACAAAGATCGTGGCGTAGGCATTTTGGTTGCCATATGCGACCGATCCTCCGGTGGCGAACCCGCCGCCCTGGAATACGTCGGTGCTATTTTGGTAGAAGGTGCTTACCAGGAGTCCGCCCAATGCAGCGTCGTACACCGAGGACATCTGATAATTGAGTTGCCTGAAAGTCGTATTGCCGCTCATGGCCTGGCTCAGCGAACCCTTCAGATTGGATACGGTCTGGGTGGCGGAATCGAAGGTGAACGACCCGGTGAATATCGTGTCCCAAGTCGGGTGGTTAACGTCATAGACGACTTGATTGAACGTTTCCGTGACGTTGTAGGTTGTCACGGCGGCCTGCGCCACCTGGGCGCCGGCGATCATCGAAACCGCGGCGCCGATCAGCCAAAGCTTCTTCTTCATTGCTATGCCTTTCACGATAGTTGCAGGATGGAATCTGGGACGTGGCGATTGTATGTAAGAGGAATGGTCGGCAAGTGCGGCATATCGTCGCCTGCGACGATATGCCGCATGACGATTGCCATAGGCCAGAGCGTGAATCCTGCGGCATGTCGGCGCATGTGACAAAAGGCCGCACTACGTGGGTTTCCACGCCACCTAGCCGATGTTGTTGGCGATAATGCGCGCTGGCTTCCGAGTGGATGCGGCAATGGATTGTTGGAGTTCGATGGGAAGCTCAACGTGTCCACCGCAAGGTCGATGTGATCAACCGTATTCAGGCGCCAGACAAACGGGAGGAGTGCGCCCGAGGCCGCTGAACGCGGTTCGGTGTTGGGGAAAATGAATGCCAGGTTGCCCTCCATATCCGCGGGCGGGTCGCGTAATGCATTGCTGCTGAAGCGCCCCTTGCGGATTTCGGCGCCGAGCCAGCGGCCGATCGAATTTCTGGAGTCCTTTCTGGACCCGCTGGCGCTGATCGGCAGCCTGTGGGCGTTGGCCATGGCTTCTGAAGGTCGGCTGTCCAACGCCTACCTACTCCTGGGCATCGTCGTCTTCTCGATGACTTTCCCGGGGCCCAGCTATCTGCGCGTTTCCTGGCTGCGCATGATCGGGCGCATCGTCCGCGGCTGTACCGTGATCGGTGTCTTGCTGTTCGTTTTCGGCTACGCAACCCGCCTGATCGACGAATTCGATCCAAACGTGCTGGTTCAGTGGCTGTGGTTGGGGCCGGTCTCGCTGCTGTCGGCGCGCGTCGGCCTGCGCCTGGTCGCGCCATGGCTGGCGGCAGCCAAGGGCAACTTGCGTCGCGCCGTGATTGCAGGCGCCAACGAACAGGGTCTGGCGCTGGCGACGCGCATTGCCGAGGACCCGTTGTCGGAGATGAGGGTGGTCGGCTTCTTCGACGACCGCAATCGCGAGCGTTTGCCCCAGTCGCTGTCCTTGCCGCTGCTAGGCAGGCTGGCCGACCTGCCTCACTTCGCGCAGACCGCGGGGGCCGATGTCATCTTCCTGTCGCTGCCGATGGCGACGCAGCCGCGCATCCTGAGCCTGCTCGACGAACTGCGCGATAC
>JBGOZF010000035.1:0-46642 GCA_041480065.1 Rhodocyclaceae bacterium | reverse complement strand
AGGCGCAACTGGCGGGCTACCTCGTCGGCGGCTTCGAGGTTCGTGCGCAGCGCGGTTTCCTCGATGTCGGAGCCCTTTGTGGCGCGGCCGGAGTTGACATCGATCGAGACCAGCGCCTCGGTATGGTCGATGACCACGGCGCCGCCGGAGGGCAGCGTGACCTGGCGCGAGTAGGCCGACTCGATCTGGTGCTCGATCTGGAAGCGCGAGAACAGCGGTACGTCGTCGCGATAGCGCTTGACCCGGTTCACGTTACCCGGCATGACGTGGGCCATGAACTGCTGGGCCTGCTCGACGATGTCGTCGGTGTCGATCAGGATCTCGCCGATGTCGGGCTGGAAGTAGTCGCGGATGGCGCGGATGACCAGGCTGGATTCCTGATAGATGAGGAAGGCGCCGGTCTGCGCCTTGGAAGCGCCGTCGATGGCGGTCCACAGCTGCAGCAGGTAGTTCATGTCCCACTGGAGTTCCTCGGCGGTGCGGCCGATGGCGGCGGTGCGGGCGATCATGCTCATGCCGGCGGGAAGATCCAGTTGATCGAGGACGTCGCGCAGTTCCTGGCGGTCCTCACCCTCGACACGGCGCGAGACGCCGCCGCCGCGCGGATTGTTGGGCATCAGCACCAGGTAGCGGCCGGCCAGCGAGACGAAAGTGGTGAGTGCGGCGCCCTTGTTGCCGCGCTCGTCCTTTTCGACCTGGACGATCAGTTCCTGGCCGACCTTGAGTGCTTCCTGGATTTTCGCGCGACCGGGTTCGATGTCGGAGCGGAAGAAGGACCGGGAGACTTCCTTGAAAGGCAGGAAGCCGTGGCGCTCGGCGCCGTAATCGACGAAGGCTGCTTCGAGACTGGGCTCGATGCGGGTGATGACTGCCTTGTAGATGTTGCTCTTGCGTTGTTCCTTGGCGGCCGATTCGATGTCGAGATCAATCAGTTTCTGACCATCGACAATCGCGACGCGGAGTTCCTCGGCTTGCGTCGCATTGAACAGCATGCGTTTCATGTGTGCTCCCGCGCGCTGGCAGGGCACGACGACGCGCCGCTTCCATCAAGCGGCGGCGACTAGGTTTGCGGGTTGTGGGGCTGGTTCATCGACCTGTGGGCAAACGGTTGTCGTTCGGTTCTTATCCGACGTCGGCAAGAAAATGCCGGCGGCGGGAAATCGTCTGTGCCTGTGCTGCGCGCATTCAAGTAGTATCGCTGCTTCGGGCGAGCGAAATACCCTCGGGGCTGCTCCGGGGGGCGAGTGCCGCGACGATAATGTCGAGCGGCCAAACTTTCGCCCCTATGCCGTTTCCTCTGTACCGACGGATTAGCTCGTCAGCCGCCTGGAATCGACAACGTCCCGGGAGCGACGCCACCGACGCCACTTCGGGCCGCCGGGCACGCCGTCGCGGGACGGCAAACCGGCCGCCATTATATTTCAGATGAAAGACTTAAGCAAAGATTCTGCAACATTGATTGAAGTTGGCGACGAGGCTGCGGGGCAGCGCATCGACAACTTCCTGGTCAAGATCGCCAAGGGTGTGCCCAAGAGCCACATCTACCGCATCCTGCGCAGCGGCGAGGTGCGGGTAAACAAGGGGCGGGTGGGGGCGGAGTACCGGCTTCGGGACGGTGACACGGTGCGGGTGCCGCCTATCCGAGTGGCCGCGCCGAGCGCCGGAGTCTCGGCACCGCCCCGCGACTTCACGATCGTTTTCGAGGACGATGCGCTGATCGTCATCGACAAGCCGGCCGGCGTAGCGGTCCACGGCGGCAGCGGCGTCAGCTTCGGGGTCATTGAGCAGTTGCGGCGAGCCCGGCCCGAGGCGCGTTTCCTGGAGCTTGCCCACCGGCTCGACCGCGAGACCTCCGGCCTGCTGATTGTGGCGAAGAAGCGCTCGGCGCTGACCCGGTTGCACGATCTGTTCCGCGACGGTGGCATCAACAAGCGTTACCTGGCCCTGGTCAAAGGGCAGTGGCGCAACGTGCTGCAGCATGTGCGCCTGCCGCTGCAGAAATACCTGACGGCTGAGGGCGAGCGGCGGGTCAGTGTCGCCGCTGACGGCAAGGAGGCGCACAGCATCGTGCGCCTGCTGGCGTGCTGGGAGAATTTCAGCCTGGTCGAGGTGGAACTGAAGACCGGCCGAACGCATCAGATTCGCGTCCATCTTACCCACCTGGGTTTCCCGTTGGCGGGAGACGACAAGTACGGTGATTTCGCGCTCAACAAGACCTTGCAAAAGGCCGGGCTCAAACGCATGTTCCTGCATGCAGCGAAGCTGCGGCTGCCGCATCCACTGACGGGAGCGGAGATCGAATTGGAGGCTCCGCTGCCGCCGGATTTGGCCCGTTTCCAGACGGAACTGGATATCCACGAGAAACGGACTTATGGCAAGAAACCATGAACTGATTGTCTTTGATTGGGATGGGACGCTGATGGACTCGGCGGCGGCCATTGTTGCGTCGATCCAGGCAGCGGCGTTGGACATGGGCCTCTCGGCGCCCACCGACGAACGGGCACGGCACGTCATCGGCCTCGGTCTGCACGATGCCTTGCGCTACGCGGTACCCGAACTGGAGCGTGGCCAGCATGAGGAAATGGCCGATCGTTATCGCTACCACTACTTGTCGCGGGATCACGATCTGACGCTGTTCGAGGGCATCGCCGAGTTGGTTCAGGAACTGGCCGGTGCCGGTTACCTGCTCGGCGTCGCCACCGGCAAGTCGCGCCAGGGCTTGGAGCGGGCGCTCGAGGCCAGTCGGCTGCGTACGCTCTTCCATGCCACCCGTTGCGCCGACGAGTGTCATTCCAAACCTCATCCACAGATGCTGGAAGAACTGATGCAGGAATTCGGGGTCGCGCCCGCGGCGACGCTGATGATCGGCGATACCACTCATGACATCGAAATGGCGCACAACGCCGGCGTGCCGGCATTGGCCGTGGCCTACGGTGCTCACCCGCGGCGGGAACTGGAAGCGCGGTCGCCAATGGCCTGCACCGACACGGTGAGCGAGTTGGTCGAATGGCTGCGGGCCAACGCCTGACTCAGGAGGGTATACTTCATGCACCGCAATCTGAGAAGTCATCTCCGTGGCCGAAAACACTGATCCCAGTTGGGAACGCAAGATCCTTGAGAAGCTGGCGCTGGAAGCGATTGTCGAACAGCGCCGCCGTCGTCGCTGGGGAACTTTCTTCAAAGCGCTCGGCTTCCTGTACCTCACCATCGTGCTGCTTTATGTCGTCGACTGGGGCAGTTCGGCGGAGCGGCTGGCCGACGGCAAAAAGCACACGGCCCTGGTGCAGATGACTGGTGTGATTCATGCCAGTGGCGATGCCAGCGCCGAGCATGTCATCAGCGCCTTGCAGGCGGCCTTCGAGGACAGCGGCACGGCGGGCGTGATATTGCGCATCAACAGCCCCGGCGGCAGCCCGGTACAGGCCGGCATGATCAACGACGAGATACGTCGCCTGCGCGCCAAGTACCCGGGAATTCCGCTTCATGTCGTCGTCGAGGATATCTGTGCGTCCGGCGGCTATTACGTCGCCGCCGCCGCCGACAACATCTATGTCGACAAGGCCAGCATCGTCGGTTCCATCGGCGTGCTGATGGACGGCTTCGGCTTCACCGGTACGATGGAGAAACTCGGCGTCGAACGGCGATTGCTGACGGCGGGTCAGAACAAGGGCTTCCTCGATCCCTTCTCGCCGCAGAACGCGGAGCACAAGGCCCACGCGCAGACGATGCTGAACGAGATCCACCAGCAGTTCATCGAGATCGTGCGCAAGGGCCGTGGCAAGCGGCTCAAGGAAACGCCCGAGATGTTCTCCGGCCTGATGTGGAGCGGGGCGAAGAGCGTCGAGATAGGCCTTGCGGACGGTTTTGGCAGCGTCGAGTCGGTCGCGCGCGACGTCATCAAGGCCGAAGACATTCGCGACTACACGGAGAAGGCAAACCTGGCCGAACGGCTGGCCAAGCAGTTCGGCGCCGGCACGGCCGACAGCCTGGCCAACGCGTTTGGCCGCTTCAGCCTTCGCTGAGCAGAAGAAAGACCGTTGGGCGGCGATCCAGGTTAGGCGGCCGCTGCCGCCATTCGGCGATCGTGCGGCTGAGCACCAATTCCGAGGACAGGGTCAGGTCGGCTGCCACGCACAAGCGCGTGGCAGGCCGGCATGCGGCCAGCAGGGCTGTCAACATGGCGCCGTTGCGATACGGCGTCTCGATGAAGATCTGGGTTTGCCGCTGCCGCCCGGATTCCTTGTCCAGTTCGGCAATTCGACGGCTGCGCTCCGGCTCGCGCGCCGGCAGGTAGCCGTGGAAGGCGAAACGCTGGCCATCGAGGCCGGAGGCCATCAACGCCAGCAGCAGGGCCGACGGGCCGATCAGCGGCCTGACGGTAATGTCGAGGGCATGGGCGCGGCGTACCAGCAGCGCTCCGGGGTCGGCGACCGCCGGGCAACCGGCTTCGGACAACAGGCCGACGTCCTGGCCCGCCACCAGCGGTGACAGCAGGCGCTCGACGTCGGCTGCGGCCAGCTTCTCCGGCAACTGCTCGATGGCGATTTCGCGCAGCGGCAGCGGGTGTTCCAGGCGCTTCAGTTCGGCGCGCGCGGTCTTGGCGTTCTCGGCGACGAAATGCGTGAGCCGGCAGACGATGTCACGCGTGCCGGCCGGAAGATAGCCGGGCCAGGGCGTTTCGCCCAAAGCGCTAGGAATCAGGTAAAAGGTGCCTGCCATCAGGGCAGTTCGACGCCCTCGGCGCGAAGCATCTCGCAAAGGGCGATCAGTGGCAGCCCGACCAGGGCGTTGGGATCGTCGCCGCGCAGGTGTTCCAACAAGGCGATACCGAGTCCCTCCGAGCGTGCGCTGCCGGCGCAGTTGAGCGCATCCTCCTTGTCCAGGTAGCGGTTGATATCGGCGTCCGACAGTTCGCGGAAGCGCACCTCGGTGGCGACGCCGCGCAGATGCACCCGCCCGGAGGAGGCATTGAGCAGGCACAGGCCGGTATGAAAGATCAGTGTCTTGCCACTCATCTGCAGAAGTTGGGCAAGGGCATTCGAGCGCGTTTCGGGTTTGCCGAAACGTTGCTCACCGAGATAGGCGACCTGGTCGGAGCCGATGATCAAGGCGTCGGGGAAACGACTGGCGACCACCCTGGCTTTGGCGACCGACAGGCGCTCCGCGGTGGCGGCCGGCAATTCGCCGGCGAGCGGGGATTCGTCGACGTCGGGCGCGACCGTATCGAACGGGATCTGCAGCTTGCCGAGCAGTTCGCGCCGGAAGGGTGAGGTCGAGGCAAGGATGAGTCTAGGCATGCTTTTGTTTTGACTGGAAAAGCTGATGCATGATATCATTTGCGGTTTATGTCGCGCCAAGTGTCAGCAGGCAATGCAGGTCTTGCCGGGGTGGTGGTCGACGGGCTCGAGTTCGCTCGTGACGGTCGCCGGTTGGCTGGCCGGGTGTCGGTCGGTTCGCTGCCGCGCTTGATCGATGTGCTGGCGGACAGTAGCGGCGAGATCGCATGGGAAGTTTGCGGTGAGCGGGATCGGGAAGGCAAATCCTTCCTGGTGTTGCGACTGGCCGGCGAAGTCGGCCTGCGGTGCCAACGCTGTCTGGACAAGGTCGCCGAAGCGCTGAGTATTGAAAGCCGATTGCTGCTGGTGCCACCGGGGCAACCGTGGCCGGACGAAGAATTGACGGAAGATGGTTTTGACGCCGTCGAGGCTGGTAAGGAAATGGCGTTGTTGCCGATGATCGAGGAAGAAGTGCTGCTGGCGTTGCCGATCGCGCCGATGCACGAATCCTGCGAGCCGCCGGCACCGGCGACCGAAGAACAGGCGCCATCACCGTTTGCGGTGTTGGCCAAGTTGAAGAAAGGAGTTTGACCATGGCTGTTCAGCAGAATAAGAAGTCCCCGTCGAAACGCGGTATGCATCGTGCGCACGATTTTCTGACCAATCCGCCGCTGGCGGTGGAGCCCACCACGGGCGAAACGCATCTGCGCCACCATATCTCGCCATCGGGCGTATATCGCGGCAAGAAGGTTCTCAAGGCCAAGGGCGAGTAACTCGTCGAATCGAATGCGGCCGGGTGCCTGCGCACCCGGCCGTTTTCACGATGGCGATCACACTTGCCGTAGACTGCATGGGCGGTGACCACGGGTTGAAGGTCACCGTTCCGGCCCTCGTCGACTTCCTCCGACGCGACCCGGACTGTTCGGTCATCGCGGTCGGGCCTGAAGAACTCCTTCGGCCCCTGCTCGAACGTGCCGTCACCGAGTTCGGCGATCGGTTGCACTTGCGCCATGCCAGCGAAGTGGTGGAAATGCATGAACCGGTTGCCAGTGCCTTGCGCAACAAGAAGGATTCATCGATGCGCGTGGTCGCGGATCTGGTCAAGGACGGCACGGCCAATGCTGCGATCTCGGCCGGCAACACCGGCGCCCTGATGGCGATTTCCCGCTTTGTGCTGAAAACCTTACCGGGAATTGACCGACCGGCCATTGCCTCCATTTTCCCGACGGTTCGCGGCCATGTATATATCCTGGACCTGGGGGCGAACGTGGACTGCCAGGCCGAGCATTTGCGCCAGTTCGGCGTCATGGGCGCGTTGCTGGTCTCGGCGCTGGAACACAGGGAGCGGCCGAGTGTCGGTTTGCTCAACATCGGCGAGGAAGACATCAAGGGCAGCGAGATGGTCAAGCAGGCTGCGGAGTTGCTCAAGGAAAGCGGACTCAACTTCTATGGTAACGTCGAGGGCGACGATATCTGGAAGGGCACTACCGACGTGATCGTTTGCGACGGATTTGTCGGCAACGCGGTTCTGAAATCCTCAGAAGGTTTGGCGCAGATGATTGCCCGCGGCCTGAGGGACGAGTTCTCCCGCAACCTGTTCACCCGCATGGCCGCAATCGTGGCGATGCCGGTGATCCGTGCCTTCAAGCGCCGCTTCGACCATCGCGCATACAACGGTGCCGGGCTGCTCGGATTGAAAGGCATCGTCTTCAAGAGCCACGGTTCCGCCGACGCCTATGCGTTTCGCTGCGCCCTCGAGCGGGCGGCCGAGGCGGCGCGCCAGCGATTGCCCGAGAAGATCGCTGCCCGCATGGCGGCCATACATCCTTCGACCGTCACCGCATGACTTACGCCCGCATTGCCGGTACCGGCAGTTTCCTGCCGGGAGAGCCGGTTACCAACGATCAACTCATCGCGGCGCATGGCCTCGAATCGTCGGACGAGTGGATCGCCGAGCGTACCGGCATCCGGGCTCGACACTTGGCGGCGCAGGGCGTCGCCTCCTCGGACCTGGCGCTTGCCGCCTGTCGGCACGCCCTGGCCGCGGCCGGCTGCCAAGCCAATGACATCGACCTGTTGGTTCTTGCCACCTCGACGCCGGATTTCGTTTTCCCCAGCACGGCTGCCCTGTTGCAAGCCAAGCTGGGCATGAAGAATGGTGCTCCGGCCTTCGATGTTCAGGCTGTGTGCAGCGGGTTTATCTACGCGCTGGCTATTGCCGAGAAGTTCATCGCTTCGGGTTCGCACACGCGGGCGCTGGTTGTCGGCGCGGAGGTCTTTTCGCGCATCCTCGACTGGAAGGACAGAGGCACCTGCGTGCTCTTCGGCGACGGTGCCGGCGCGGTGGTGCTGGAGGCCTCGGACGAGCCGGGTATGCTGGCGACGGCGTTGCATGCGGACGGTAGCTACAACGGCATTCTCTCCGTTCCCGGCCACCTGTCCGGCGGCCAGCCGATCGGCGATCCGCTGCTGCGGATGGACGGGCAGGCAGTGTTCAAGTTTGCGGTCAAGGTGCTGGCCGAGGTGGCACAGGAAACATTGGCGGCCGCCAACATGAGTGCCGCCCAGGTCGACTGGCTGCTGCCGCACCAAGCCAACAGCCGCATCATCCACGCGACGGCGAAGAAGCTGGCGCTGCCGATGGAGAAGTGCATCGTTACGGTGGATCGCCATGGCAACACGTCGGCCGCCTCGATTCCGTTGGCGCTCGACGAAGCGGTGCGCGCAGGCAGAGTAAAGCGCGGCGACGTCGTGCTGCTCGAAGGCGTCGGCGGCGGCTTCACCTGGGGCGCGTCGCTCATTAGATATTGAGACTATCAAGATGAAGTTTGCGCTCGTTTTTCCCGGACAGGGTTCTCAGTCGCTTGGCATGATGGCCGCGTATGGCGACAGTTCGGTCGTCCGCACCACTTTCGACGAAGCCTCGGCCGCGCTGGGCCGCGACCTCTGGCAACTGGTCACCGAAGGGCCGGGCGAAGCCTTGAACCAGACCATCAATACCCAGCCGTTGATGCTCACTGCCGGCGTTGCCGTCTGGCGTCTGTGGCTGGAACAGTCGGGCCCGCAGCCGGCCATGGTGGCTGGCCACAGCCTCGGCGAATATTCCGCGCTAGTCGCGGCCGGCGTGCTGGACTTGAAGGATGCCGTACCCTTGGTCGAACTGCGGGCGAAAGCCATGCAGGAAGCGGTTCCGGCCGGCGAAGGCGCGATGGCCGCAGTGCTGGGGCTCGATGCCGCAGTTGTCAAGGCAGCATGCGACGAGGCGGCGCAGGGGCAGGTGGTGCAGGCGGTGAATTTCAACTCGCCGGAACAGACGGTGATCGCCGGTCACAAGGCGGCCGTCGAACGTGCCGCCGAGGCCTGCAAGGCCAGGGGCGCCAAGCGCGCGCTGATGCTGCCGGTATCCGCGCCTTTCCATTGCTCGCTGATGCAGCCGGCGGCGGAGAAACTGAAGGCGAAGCTGGATACGGTTACCTTCTCCGCGCCGAGAATTCCGGTGCTGAACAACGTCGATGTCGCCACCGTGGCGGAGCCGGATGCGATCCGAGCCGCGCTGGTGCGTCAGGCGGCTTCGCCGGTGCGCTGGGTCGAAACCATGCAGGCGATGCAGGCAGCCGGCATCACGCAGGTTTACGAGTGTGGCCCCGGCAAGGTACTGGCGGGGCTGGTGAAGCGTTGCGCCAACGGGCTTGTCGGCAACGCCATGAATGATCGCGCAGGTCTTGATGCGGCGTTGGCCGCGGTGAAAGGATGAACATGGATAACAGCTTGCAGGGGCAGATTGCACTGGTGACCGGCGCTTCGCGCGGCATCGGTCATGCCATTTCGATGGAACTCGGGCGCCGGGGCGCGACCATCGTCGGTGTGGACATCAACGATGCCGCGGCCGCCGACATCCAGAAGGCGCTCGACGAAGCCGGTATCAAGGGCTGGGGCACCGTGCTCAACGTCACCGATGGCGCTGCCATCGAGGCCGTGATCGGCGAGATCGAGAAGCGTTTCGGTGCCGTGTCCATCCTGGTCAACAACGCCGGCATTACCCGCGACAACCTGGCCATGCGCATGAAGGACGAGGAGTGGGATGCCGTCATCGAGACCAATCTGAAGGCGGTGTTCCGCCTCAGCCGTGCCGTCGTGCGCGGCATGATGAAGGCGCGCGCCGGGCGTATCGTCAATATCACCTCGGTGGTGGGTGCCGCCGGCAATCCCGGACAGATCAATTACGCGGCCGCCAAGGCGGGTGTTGCCGGCATGTCGCGTGCCTTGGCGCAGGAACTCGGCAGCCGCAACATTACCGTCAACTGCGTGGCACCGGGCTTCATCGACACGGCGATGACGCGTGCGCTGAACGACGAGCAGCGTGGCGCGCTATTACAGAAGATTCCTCTCGGCCGTCTCGGCCAGGCCGAGGAAATCGCACGGGCTGTGGCCTTCCTGGCCGGGCCAGATGCCGCCTATATCAGCGGCGTAAACTTGCATGTCAATGGTGGCATGTACATGGTTTGACCGGACGGTTTCCGGTTTTTTGGTAGAATGCGCAGGTTTTCGACCACACCCTGTTCAGGGAAGGAGTGATAAATGGAGAACATCGAGCAACGTGTCAAGAAGATCGTCGCCGAACAATTGGGCGTCAACGAGGCCGACATCAAGAACGAGTCGTCTTTCGTCGATGACCTGGGTGCCGATTCGCTGGACACCGTCGAACTGGTGATGGCGCTCGAAGAGGAATTCGAGTGCGAGATTCCCGATGAGGAAGCCGAGAAGATCACCACGGTCCAACAGGCCATCGACTACATCAACAACAACCTCAAGAAGTAAGCGGAAGCTTCCGCCCCCATTCCCCGTTTCACTGGAGATCATCTTGTCGCGCCGTAGAGTCGTCGTGACCGGCATAGGACTTGTCTCGCCGGTCGGCAATACCGTCGCCGAGACTTGGCAGAATATCGTTGCCGGCAAGAGCGGTATCGGACGGATTACCCGCTTCGATGCCGCGGCCTGCAAGTCGCAGGTGGCCGGCGAGGTAAAGGGCTTCGACGTCGTCGCCTACCTTACCGCCAAGGAAGCGCGTCGGATGGACATCTTCATCCACTACGGCATGGCGGCCGGGATCCAGGCGATTCGGGATTCGGGACTGACGGCGACGCCGGAGAATGCTGATCGCATCGGCGTCAACATCGGCTCCGGCATCGGCGGACTGCCCATGATCGAGGATACTCACAACGACTTTCTCGCCGGCGGTCCGCGCAAGATTTCGCCGTTCTTCATCCCCGGAACGATCATCAATATGATCTCCGGCAATCTGTCGATCATGTTCGGTCTCAAGGGGCCGAATCTGGCGGTGGTGACGGCTTGCACAACGGGCCTGCATGCCATCGGCACGAGCTTCCGCATGATCCAGTACGGCGATGCCGATGCCATGGTCTGCGGAGGTGCCGAATCGACAATCACCCCGTTGGCGGTCGGCGGCTTTGCGTCCGCGCAGGCGCTGTCGACCCGCAACGATGATCCGGCAACTGCCAGCCGGCCTTGGGACAAGGATCGAGACGGCTTCGTGCTCGGCGAGGGTGCCGGCGTGCTGGTGCTCGAAGAGTATGAAATGGCGAAGAAGCGCGGTGCCAGGATCTACGCCGAGGTCATCGGCTTCGGCATGAGCGGCGATGCCTATCACATGACTGCGCCGGACACCGATGGACCGCGGCGCAGCATGGTCAACGCCATGAAAGATGCGGGCGTCAATCCCGACGAGGTGCAGTACGTCAATGCCCACGGCACCTCGACGCCGCTCGGCGACAAGAACGAAACCGAGGCGATCAAACTGGCCTTCGGCGATGCAGCCAGGAAGCTCGTGGTCAATTCGACCAAGTCCATGACCGGCCATCTGCTCGGTGGTGCCGGCGGACTGGAGTCGGCGTTCACGGTGCTGGCCGTCCATCACCAGATATCGCCGCCGACCATCAATATCTTCCAGCAGGATCCCGAGTGCGACCTCGACTACTGCGCCAACACGGCGCGGGATATGAAGATCGATGTCGCGCTCAAGAACAACTTCGGTTTCGGCGGCACCAACGGCACGCTGGCGTTCCGCCGCGTTTGACTTGCCGGGGCGGCGATGCGGCTGCCGGTCACGCTTTCCGTCCGCCGTTCGCGCACGCTGATCGTTGCGCTGGCGGCTGCTCATCTGCTGGCCGCCGCCGGATCGGTAGCCACCGACCTGCCCGTGGTCGCCAGGCTGCTACTCCTGCCGATACTGGGGCTGTCGCTGATGCGGACGCTGCGTCGCGGCAATGTCAGTGCATTGACGCTCGGTGCCGACGGTCATCTGACCCTGGTTGGGCCCGATGGCAGCGCTACCGCCTGTGAAGTTGATCGGGCGACGACGGTCTTCCCCTGGTTGATCGTGCTACAGGCGACAACGCATGAGGGACCGGAATCACTGACGCTGCCGGTCGACGCGCTCGGCGTCGAGGGGCATCGGCAGTTGCGTCTGTGGCTGAAATGGAAGGCTAGCGTTTCGGCGGTGTGAGGACGGTATCGCGCGGTTCGGGCAGCAGGTTCGGGTAGTCGCGGCTGAAGTGCAGGCCGCGGCTTTCCTTGCGCCGCTGCGCGCACCTGACGATCAGGTGCGCCGTGAGGACCAGGTTGCGCAACTCGATCAGGTCGTTGCTGACGCGGAAGTTGGCGTAGTACTCGTCGATTTCGCGTTCCAGCAACTTGATCCGATGTAGCGCGCGCTCCAGCCGTTTACTGGTGCGGACAATGCCGACGTAGTCCCACATGAACCGTCGCAGTTCGTCCCAGTTGTGCGAGAGAACGATTTCCTCGTCGGCGTCGCTGACGCGGCTCTCGTCCCAGCGTGGCATTTTCGGCAGGTTCAGTTGCTTCTGTTCGAGGATGTCGCGGGCGGCGGCTTCTCCGAACACCACGCATTCGAGCAGCGAATTGCTGGCAAGCCGATTGGCCCCGTGCAGGCCCGTGCTGGCCGCCTCGCCGAGTGCGTAGAGGCCCGGCAGATTGGTGCGGGCCGCCAGGTCGACGACAATGCCGCCGCAGGTATAGTGCGCTGCCGGCACCACGGGAATCGGCTGCCGGGCAATATCGATGCCCAACTCGCGGCAGCGGGCATAGATGTTGGGGAAATGCGTACGCAGGAATCCGTCACCCTTGTGCGTGACGTCGAGAAACACGCAGTCCAGGCCGTGCTTCTTCATCTCGAAGTCGATGGCGCGGGCGACGACATCGCGCGGCGCCAGTTCGGCGCGGGAATCATGGTTGGGCATGAAGCGGGTGCCATCCGGCAGCCGCAGGATGCCGCCTTCGCCGCGCATCGCCTCGGTGATCAGAAAGGACTTGGCATGCGGGTGATAGAGACAGGTCGGGTGGAACTGGATGAATTCCATGTTCGCCACCCGACAGCCGGCGCGCCAGGCCATGGCGATGCCGTCACCGGTGGCGGTGTCCGGGTTGGTGGTGTAGAGGTAGACCTTGCCGGCGCCACCGGTCGCGACAACCGTGTTGGACGCCGCCAGTGTGATCACCTCGTCGCGGTCGAGATCGAGTACATAGGCGCCCCAGCAACGGTCGTTTCGCAAACCCAGTTTGGCGCCGGTGATCAGGTCTACCACGATGTGCCGTTCGAACACCGTGATGTTCGGATGGGCGATGACTTTGCCGTTCAGCGTCTCCTGCACGGCCGCCCCGGTGGCGTCGGCGACGTGGATCACGCGCCGATGGCTGTGGCCGCCTTCACGGGTCAAGTGGTAGCCGGATGCGCTGCGTGTGAAAGGCACGCCCTGGGCGATCAGCCAGTCGATCGCCTGGCGGCCGTGCTCAACGACGAAACGCGTTGCCGCTTTGTCGCACAGACCTACGCCGGCGGTGAAAGTGTCCTGGATGTGCGCTTCGATCGAGTCGGCATCATCGAGCACGGCAGCGATGCCGCCTTGGGCCCAAGCCGTCGCCGAGTCCTCGATGCTGCGCTTGGTGACCAGGGCTACGCGCTTTGTTTCGGCGAGTCTGAGGGCCACCGACTGGCCGGCCAGCCCACTGCCGAGCACGAGCACGTCGAAGGTCTTCAGGAAGTTGTTCGCCATTTCGGATGGGAATATAGCATTGCCCCTCTCGCAGTCGGAACTATTGCCGTGCGGGCTTGTCATTGACGATAGCGGAATGATGCTGTGACGCGGATTCCCGAGCGTAGAGCTCGGAAATGCCATGGGGTATACTTGAAGAAACCCGGTTCCGGTGTTTCGGACCGGCAGACAACAACGGAAAACATCCACCCATGGGAGACCGCGAAGCGGATCGGGCGCTCGTCGAGCGCGTACAGGCTGGCGATCAGCAGGCATTTGGTCTGCTGGTTGTCAAATATCAGCGCAAGTTGCTGCGCTTGGTATCGAGGCTGGTACGTGATCCGGCCGAAGCCGAAGATGTGGCGCAAGAAGCGTTCATCAAGGCCTATCGGGCGCTGCCGAGCTTTCGCGGCGAGAGTGCGTTCTATACATGGCTCTACCGTATCGGCGTCAATACCGCGAAGAACTGGTTGATTGCGCATCGGCGGCGGGCGCCGACGGCGACCGAGATGGACAACATGGAGGCGGAAAGCTACGGCGAAACTGATCTGCTTCGGGACGTCGATACGCCGGAACGGTTGTTGATGTCCAAGCAGATTGCGGATACGGTCAATCTGGCGATGGCCGAACTGCCGGAAGAGTTGCGAACCGCGGTGACACTGCGGGAAATTGAAGGGCTGTCGTATGAGGAAATTGCGCAGGTGATGGATTGCCCGATCGGCACCGTGCGTTCGAGGATATTCCGGGCACGCGAGTCCATCGCGCAGAAGTTGCGGCCGCTGCTGGATACCGGGCCGGACAGGAGATGGTGAGATATGAAGACTGAGCTTTCGGCCTTGGTTGACGGCGAAACCGAGAGTCACGAAATCCGGGCCGTGCTGTCGGCGTTGAAGTCGAATGTGGATCTGCGCGATGCCTGGAATCAATATCACCTGATTGGCGATGTCCTGCGTGGTGAGGCAGAGTTGGATAGCGACATTACGTCCAGCGTGATGCAGAGATTGGCGGAGGAACCGGTTGTCCTTGCCCCTTCGGCACTGCGGCAAGCGAATTGGCAGCGGCCCCTGGCGGCGCTGGCGGCTTCAGTTGCCGGGGTGGCGGTAGTCGGCTGGCTGGCCTTGTCGCCGTCTCAGCCGCGCGAGCAGGCCTTGATTGCGAAGACCGAGACAGCGACCCAACGCGTGCAACCCATGGCCGCCAGCGATATGCAGGAATATCTACTGGCCCACCAGGCAAATGTTCCAGGACTGAAACTTCAGGGCGGCAGCCAGAATATCCGCACGGTCTCGGTCCTGGAAGGCGGCCGATGACCCGATTTTTCGCTGCCTGTCTTGCCGGGAGTGTGCTGGCACTGCCGGTATTCGCCGAACAATCGGTGCCAGGGGAAGGACTCAAGCTGCTGGAACGGATTGCCACGGCGGCGCAGCAGCTCAATTACACGGGAGTGTTCGTTTACCAGAGCGGCAATCGCAGTGAGACCTCGCGCATCACGCATCTTGGCGACGGTGCCAACGAGTTCGAACGGCTGGAAGTGCTGGATGGCAGCCCCCGGGAAATCATTCGCCAGAACGATGAAGTCCGCTGCTATTTGCCGGAAAATCACCTCGTCATCGTCGAACGCCGCAGCAGTCAGCGCAGCTTCCCGTCCCTGCTGCCGGGTTGCCTTGCCGGACTGACCGAACACTATGCGATACGCAAGGGGCCGACCGGGCGCGTGGCCGGGATGGAAAGCCAGTCGATTCTCGTCGAGCCGAAGGACGATTACCGTTATGGTCATCAGCTCTGGATCGAGCCCAAGACCGGACTGTTGCTGAAAGCCGTGCTGCTGAACGAGAGGGGAGAAGCAGTCGAGACCTTCGCGTTTACCGAAGTGCGAATTGGAGGTCGTGCCGCGACGGCGCCTCAGACCCCGAACATGCAGGATGGCAGCTGGCGCATGCACATCGTCCAATCGAGCGAAGCGAAACGGGACGACGGTCAGTGGCTGTTCCGGAACTCCCTGCCGGGATTCCGGCGCCAGCCCGGAATCAAGAGACAGATGCATCCAGGCGGACCGGAAGGAACCCATGTCATCTTTTCCGATGGTCTCGCCGCAGTATCCGTGTTCATCGAACCGCTGCCGGCCAAGGCAGGCCCGGAGCCCAGCGAAGGGCCGCTGGCGATCGGGGCGATCAACGTCCTCAGACGGCATGTCGGCGGCTACCAACTGGTTGTTATGGGTGATGTGCCGGCTGTCGCGCTGCGCCAGTTTGCCGAAGGCATTGAACCGAGGGGCAAGTGAGCGACAGCGAAGCGGTCGTGGCGCGGCTGGAAGGGGAACATGCATGGCTCGAGGTCTGCAAACCGGCCGATTGCGAGAACTGCGATAGCGCCGATGGTTGCGGGCTGGGGCGTGGCAAGCGGCTTCAGCGCGTGCGCAATACGATCGGTGCTCGCGTCGGCGACATCGTGGTCGTCAGCGTTCCCGACGGTGCCGTGCTCAAGGCCGTACTCTTTTCTTACCTGATGCCTCTGGCGATGGCGCTGACTTGCGCCAGCATCGGCATGGGCTTGGCGGAAGACTTCGGCGCCCTGGTCGGCCTGGTGCTCGGCCTTGTGCTGGGAGTAGCGGTGCTACGTGCCGCCAACAGCCGTCTTGCTGCGGGCAGGGAACCGTTATTGGCAATGCGAATCAAACCGGTCGTTGTTCAACTGCACAGGAATCAGGAATCATGACGATGCGCGTACTTGTGGGCCTCTGGCTCTTGCTTTGGACTGCCGTGGGATTTGCCCAGGCCAGGGATTTGCCGGACTTCACCGAGTTGGCGGAAAAGCAGGGACCCGCCGTGGTCAACATCAGCACCACGCAGGTACTGAAGACCGAACGTTTCAACCATCCGTTCCCGTTGGACGAGGATGACCCCGCTTTCGACCTGTTCCGGCGTTTCATGCCGCGGCAGATGCCGGGTATGCCGAAGGAGTACAAGAGCGAGTCGCTGGGGTCGGGGTTCATCATCAGCGGCGATGGCTACATATTGACCAACGCGCACGTCGTCGACGGCGCCGATGAGGTGCTGGTGAGGTTGACGGACAAGCGCGAGTTCAAGGCCAAGGTCATCGGCGCCGACAAGAAGACCGACGTGGCGCTGATCAGGATCGACGCCAGCGGGCTGCCGGTGGTCAGGCTGGGCGATCCGAACCGGTTGCGGGTCGGCGAATGGGTCATCGCAATCGGTGCACCGTTCGGTTTCGACAACTCCGTTACTGCGGGCATCGTCAGCGCCAAAGGCAGATCCTTGCCGCAGGAGAACTACGTGCCCTTCATCCAGACCGACGTTGCCATCAACCCTGGCAACTCCGGCGGCCCTTTGTTCAACATGAAGGGCGAGGTGGTCGGCGTCAATTCCCAGATCTACTCGCGTTCGGGCGGCTACATGGGGCTTTCCTTCGCCATCCCGATCGATCTGGCGATGGAGGTCCAGAATCAATTGCGCGTGTCCGGTCGCGTCAGCCGGGGCCGGATCGGTGTCGTCATCCAGGAAGTGACGAAGGAACTTGCGGATTCCTTTGGCCTGGCCAAGCCCCAGGGCGCTCTGGTCGCCTCTGTCGAGAAAGGCTCGCCGGCTGAGAAAGCGGGCATCGAAACCGGAGATGTGATCCTCAAGTTCGACGGCAAGGTGGTCAGCCAGTCGGCCGATCTTCCGCGCATGGTCGGTTCGACGAAACCGGGAACGCATTCCCAGATCCAGGTATGGCGCAAGGGCGCCGCGCGCGACCTCACTGTCGCCGTCGCCGAGATTCAGGACGACAAGGGAGCTGTCAAGACCAGCAAACACGGCAAGGACAATGCAGGCGGTTCAGCCAACAAGCTGGGGTTGGTTCTCTCCGAGTTGACGCCGGAGCAGAAGAATCAACTGGGCGTTGACCATGGACTGGTCGTGGAAGATCTTCGTGGTGCCGGGGTGCGCGGCGACCTGAGGCCGGGCGATATACTTCTGGCGCTGATCAGCAAGGGCACGCAGACCGACATCAAGACGAATGATCAGTTCAACGGCATGTTGGCGAAGTTCGACAAGAGCTCGACCATCACGCTGCTGGTTCGGCGCGGCGACTCGCAGACCTTCATTACCATTAAGGGCGTCGGCGACAAATGACAGCGGTGCGGCTGACGTTGTACAGCCGCGCCTATTGCCATCTCTGCGATGACATGCTCGCGGCGCTGGAAACGCTGCGCGAAGAGTTTGCGTTCGATGTCGATGTGATCGATGTCGATGTCGATCCGGCGCTGACCGCGAGGTATGACGAACTGGTTCCGGTTCTCGATGCGAATGGATGGGAACTCTGCCGCTACTACTTCGATGCAGCGAAAGTTCGTGAGTATTTGAGTCGTTTCCGCTAGAATCCGCGCTTTCCGAAACAGCCTCAAGGTGCTGAAAAGGCACCTTTTTTATTCCTTGGACCACATCCGCAAGTATTTTTTCTGTTCCTTGTCTGGCAAAGGTTAGCGGGCGATTTAGAGCTTGCGTTTTCAAGTCCTACCCGCAATCCTACCCGCAGCCCCTGTGGTTCAGACGAAGTTCAACACGTTATGCTAAGTGGTTGAGATTGATGGTCCTGGTTTCCAGGGTCTGAACCACCGATTGGTAGCTGACCAGCGTCCGTCCACTCCGCCAACAATCCAGTAAAGACGGGCCTTTGCGGCCCGTTTTTACTTTCTACC
Organism: Rhodocyclaceae bacterium; assembly: GCA_041480065.1. Taxonomy (GTDB): domain Bacteria; phylum Pseudomonadota; class Gammaproteobacteria; order Burkholderiales; family Rhodocyclaceae; genus Fen-999. Next base: position 28,598 of record JBGOZF010000035.1, on the reverse strand, counting down.
CCCGGTTGTACCCCCGGCTTCGCCTGAGACTTCAGGTGCCGACGTTGGCTGTCCCGGGCCGTCTTCGAAGTCTTCCCGCCTCTCATTAGAATCGGCCCGGCGCAGTCCGTTGCGCTCCCGACATTTCTTCGTCTCCCGTGAACCGCGGTCGAAGCCATGTTCGCATCGCGGCATCGGTGTGCGTCGCGCAATGCTCGCCCGTCCACGTTTGGCATCGCTATGGCAGCGACGCTCGTTGGCAGCCGGTTTGCGAGACAGGCGTCCCGTTGGGGTGCTCTCTCACCTACTCAAGTATCCTGATGGCCTGCTTCCTGATTCTGCCGTTCCGCGACGAATTGCAGCACGCGTTCAACCGCGGCGACTCGATGCATACCCGCGAAGTGAAGGACCTGAATCGTGGACGTGCCCGTGACCGTTGGTTCGTATACGTGACACATAGCGGCGAGTGGCAAGAGATTCGTGCGAGGCATATCGACCGGAAAACAGAACGCACCGAAGCGTTTGTTGAGACCTTGGCTACCCCGCCGGGACAAGGCCAGCGCCTCGGTCGAGTTGTGTGGCACGGCAGCGCGCGTCAGCGAATTCCAGGCGACGAGAGACCAAACGCCTCGCAGTTCCCCTCACAGTTGAAACTTTCTAAGGAGCGGAAGAATGGGTGGAAGGCCCCCGTCCAGGGAGGGGAACGGGGGCCTTCCGGGCGGACCAACTTGGGGCTGGGGGGGAGGTGCCGGCCGCCTGTGACTGTTGCAGACCCAACGACCGTCTTGAGTCGGCCAGAAATTTCTCGAGTGTTTCGGGTATTGCGCTCATTGCGATATTCCATCGGCAAACGGACGTCAAACCCGTCGTGGCCAAGCCACCGGGCTTGGTCGGCGGCATCGGCTCGGTGCGAGTAACAGACCCCTCTCAGATGAGGTCTGCACGGCGTTGGTTCAACCCGGAGTTGCAACAAAATGTTTCCGCTGCATCCGACTCTGACGTCGGAGGGTGGCGTCAATCTGGAAGCGCCTGTCGCGTTGTCACCAAACGGCAATGAATCAGGCATATTGTCTTAACGATTTCGGCAGTAAGACCCTTCATGACGTGAGCCTGCTTCCCACTTCCAACGGCATACCCTATCTCCCCGACGGGCATGGTCTGGTCGAACCGCCGCCGAGGCCCTGGCCGACGTGGGTTCGAATCGCCATCTTCGTCATTTGCTATGTTGCTCTCCAGGGGCTTTATGCCCGGTCCACCGGGACCGTCGTCGAGCAGTTCTTTCTCGAAACGGCCGGCAGCAGACCGGCCGCAGCACTCATCGACCTGTTGCAGCCCGATGTGCACGCGCAATCGGTTGGTACGCGGGTCACCGCGTCGAACGGGGGCGGGATCAACATTGGCAATGGCTGCGAAGGGACGGATCTCTACTTCCTACTGTTTGCAGCGTTCGCCGCCGTCCACCTCTCCTGGCGTTTGCGCGCGCTCGGGTTCGGGCTTGGCCTGGGCTTGGCATTCGTTCTCAACCAGGTCCGGATCTTTGCCCTGTTCCACGCCTACCGATCGGATCACGCCCTGTTCGACCTGCTGCACACCACCGTGGCCCCGGTCCTGCTGGTGATCGCTCTGGTTCTCTACTTCCATGCCTGGCTCCATTACAGCCGACGTCCTGGCCAAGCGGCCGCTTGAACTGGCCGTCCGTGCCGTGTTGGCCTTCGGGATCGCGCTTTGGCTTTCGATCCGGCTCAGCCCCATACTGTTCGATGCACTGCTTCCGTTCTACGAACATGCAGTTCACCTGCTCGACGACCACTATCGCATCGACCTCGCGCTGACCCATCAGACCGGACACGACAAGATCGGCAGCGACCTCGTGCTGCTGGTCCGAGCCACAGTGGCGCGGACGTTCATGGTCTTCGGCGCCGACACCACCGTGACGCTGGATCCCGGTGAAGTGCTCAAGAGCTCCACGGCGATCGGTGTCTTCATGCAACCGGCGGTCATGATCCTCGGGCTGTCGCTGGGGTGGCCCGTGCGCTCGGGAAGAGAAGCGGCGATCCGATCGGCGCTCGGCGCGACGATGCTGGCGCTCTGGCTGGTCCTGGGTATTCCGCTGTCGTTGTGGATCTCCTTCCAGGACATACCCATTCAGGCCTACGCGCCGAACGAGATTCCATTCGCATCGCTGCTCGACAAGTTCATGCTCAATGGCGGCGCCGTTATCCTGGGCGCACTGCTTGCGGCCGTCGCCATTGCTACGGGCCACCGGTGGACCGCCGGCGCCATGGCGTAGAGCGTTCGATCCAAGAGACATCATTGCCAAGACAGCCTACACGGGCAAAGCGTTGCAGGCCGTCAGTAGGTGTGATCAAGGCGCTGGCCGAATGGCGGCCAGAATACCGTCGAACGCTAACTCCAGAAGATTTGTTGCGCCTTAACCCCTCCCGGTCATTTTCGCTAACTCCCTTACGACACCGGTGGAGGCCCACTGCGAGCGGCTCCTGTCCATGCGTCCTATGTCCTTGGTGCGTCTATCTATATCGAAAGGTCATGATCCATTCGGACTAGTTTCCGCGTCGAACGCACCCTGCCTGTTGTCATGTTGGCCGTTTATGTTTCCTCAACCAAAAAATGTGTCTTCAGGGAGCGTACACATGGGCCGACGTCAGGCAGTTGGATTCGCGTGGATGGCGATGCCGCCAGGTGCGGCGGCGCGCCCGGTTTCGCGTGGTAGCGGTCTGTCCGGTAGCGCCGATCCCGGCAAGCTGGCCTGGCTAATCCCGACCCAAGTCACCGACATATCAGTTGCTACGCCACGCCAATCAGGGGGACGCACCATGCGTAAGCCAGTGCCCGCACGCGCAGTGCTATTCATCGGCGGTCTGCTGGCAGTTGTGGCCGTGCAAGCCTGGGCCGACGCCGATTCCGCCCGCAACAAAGGTGCTGCCTGGCTCATCAAGCAACAGCGCGGCGACGGCTCGTGGGCCAACCCCAACGGCGACCTCGGCGTGCAAGCGACTTCCGTGGCGCTGCTCGCGCTCAAGAACGGCGGCTTGTCCAAGTCTCCCACCTTCGGTGCCGCCTCGGCCTGGCTTGCCAACGCCGATACCGACAGCATCGACTCCATCGCGCGCAAGATCGAGGCGCTTGCCGCGGCCGGGATGCCAGGCTCTGCACAAAGCGAGGCGGATCGCTTGTACGGACTACGGACCCTGAGCAATTCGGCCACGTGGGGCGGCTATGGCGGCAGCGGCGTCGACTACATCGATACGGCGCTGGGCCTCACGGCCCTGCGTACCGGGGATGTCGCCTACGGCAGCAAGGCAGCGGCAGCGAGCAACAATGCGCTCGTGGGCGCCTTCTGCAATCTTGCCACCGCTCGCGTCAACGTGGCATCAGGCAAGCAGGCGTGGTCGGCGAGCAAGGCCGCGACGAATCAGAGCGCCGGCCAGGGGCGGCCTTCCGTGGTGGCCACGGCCATGTTGCTGAACGAATTGCGGGGCATGCAGAAGGCCGTCAGTACCGCGTTCTCCTCGCCGACCTGCGGTTCGACCACCTATACCTTTGCGACTTTGCAGTCCGAAGCGCAAGCATGGCTGCTCGATCAGCAGAATGCCGATGGCGGTTTCGGCGAACAGCGCACCGACGGCAGCAAGGGCAGTTCGAGCGTCCTCGTCACGGCCCTGGTCTACCGTGCCCTCAACACGCAGACGACGCCGCCGCAACCGCAGACTGCAAACGCCCAGGCCTGGCTGCTGGCGCAACAGGACACTACCTCGGGCAGCTGGCACAACGATCCTTTGGTCACCGCCCAAGTGATCGGCGTCTTGCCTGCCGCCGCCGGAACTCAGCTTACCGACACCGACCACGACGGCGTACCCGATCTGGTGGAGGTGCAACTGGGCAGCAACCAGAATCTGGCCGATGCCCGCAACCAGATCGGCGCGCCGACGCTGGCGACGCCCGGCGTTACCGCGACTTCCTTCGCCGTGAATGCGACCGTCGGACAGGCTTTCGCTTACAGCCTGAGCGGCGGGGCGCCCTTCAGTTTGTCCTCGGGCAGCCTTCCTCCCGGCTTGAGTCTGAATAACGCCACCGGCCAGATCAGCGGCACGCCGACGCAGGCTGGCAGCTACAGCTTCGACTTCCAGACGACCAGCGGCGGCAACCCGCAGTCGGTGATCGGACGAATAGACGTTGCCGATGTCGTGATCGCTGCCGGCAGCGACGGTGATGTACCGATTCCCGCTTGGGCACTGCTTCTGCTCGGGGCGGGACTCTTCGGGCTGGGCCAGCGCAAGCGCGGCGCTCTGCCTACCGCAACCTGACTTCCATTCCCTTCGCCATGACGAAACGCCACGTCCCGGAGACGCGCATGCGCATCAAATCGCTCCTCATCGCCCTGACTGCCGCCGTCCTCGCGCAAAGCGCCGGCGCCGCGGGTTCCGCATTGTCCCGGCTGCCCGACGACACGGTGCAACATCTGCGCAGCAACCTCGCGGCGCACGAGTCTCCGGTGCGCGCTACCTTGCGCCAGAAGCTGGACGAATTGCGCGACGCGAGCGGTGACGACGCCGAAGCCGGGCGCGATGGCCTGCTGCCCTTGCGCGCCCATGGCGCCGCCAGCCTGCGCGCCGAAATGCGGCAATTGCGCGACCCGCTGAAGCAGGAACTGACGACACTGCAAGCCCAGGTGCAAGCCGCCGCCGGCACCGCCAAGGCGGCTGAAGTTGCCGGTCTGGCTGCCCAGGTCGATGAACGCTTCGATCGTGTCGAGCACGCGTTGGAGCGTCTGGAAAAGGCGCGCAATGAGGGCGAAGCGCGCAATGCCCGCAAGGCGCTGGCCGCCACGCTCGCGACGCTGCGTGCGCCGGTCGAGGCACTGCCCATCGGCCCGGTGCCGACCCTGTCGCCGCGACATCCGCAACAGCGCGCACCTGGCTCAGATGCCCCGAGCAGCCGGCTGCCGCAATACACGCTCGACATGCTGCGCACGTCGCCGTATTACGCCGGCAACGCTGGCTACGGCTTCGTCAAGGCCTCCCTGACGAAGCCACTGGTGGCGCCCGACACCACCACGGATTGCAACGCCACCGCCGATGACCTGCGCGACGACGGGGTGGAAGTCCGCATCACGCCCGAGATCCAGGCGCTGGCCGAGCAGCTTCAGTATTCGCCGGCACGCATCCTGAAATGGATGCTGAAGGAAGTCGCCTTCGAGCCCTATTGGGGCTCGCTCAAGGGTTCGCTCGGCGTGTTGCAGACACGCGGCGGCAATGCGACCGACCAATCCAGCCTGCTGATCGCCCTGCTGCGCGCTTCCAACGTGCCGGCGCGCTACGTGCGCGGCACCGTGGCGCTTTACGACATGCAGGCCACCGACAATGCCAACGGCCGCGCCCAGCGCTGGCTCGGCACCAAGAACTACAGCGGCTCGATCGCCTACCTCAACCAGGGCGTGCCGACCGGCACCTATTCGGTCAGCGGCACGGTACAGGGCATCAACTTCGACCACGTCTGGGTCCAGGCCTGTGTTCCTTTCGCCGCCTATCGCGGCAGCATGGCGGACAGTGGTGGCTACCGCTGGGTGCCGCTCGACCCCTCGATCAAGGACCACGACTACCAGGCCGGCATCGCGGTCAACGTGCCGCTCGACTCGACCTTCTACACGCCTTATCTGGCGGCGCGCCAGGACCAGTTGCCACCGGACTACTTTGCCGCCAAGGTGGAAGCCGCCGCGCGCGGCGTCAAGTCGGATGCCGCGGTGGAAGACGTGCCCTACCGAGGCACGCCGCGCGCCCTGCGTCTCGACGTGTTGCCGAGCGCGCCGCCTACCGCCGTCACCCAGTTCAGCAATTGGCCGGGTACAAGCAGCCCCGAGAGTTCGACCATTCCCGACGCGCACCGCCACAAGTTCGCGGTGACGGTCAAGACGGCAGCCGGTGTCCTGCTTGCCACCAACACCGCCACCTTCCCGCAGAACGTGTTCAGCCGCGTCACCGTGGCTTACGCCCCCGATGCCGCCAGCCAGGCGCTGTGGAACAGTTGGGGCGGTACCTTGTCGGCCCTGCCTGCCGGCAGCGTCAACGTCTATCCGCAGATCAAACTCGACGGCAGTGTGGTTGCTACCGGCGGCGCCACGTTGAGCCTGGGCACGACCCACAACTTCGTGATGAAACTGACGCAGGGCGAACACGTCGGCGGTCAGTGCGTGAACGACACCGGCGTGGGCAGCGACCCCAGGGATACCGACACCACTTGCCTGAACAAGACCGTCTATACCAATGTCAAGGCCGGCGGCTACTACGCGCTCGGCGTCAATGGCAAGCAGGCTTCCGACGACTTGCTCGAAGCACGGGCGAAGCTGCTGGCGACGGCCGTCCAGGCCAACCCCAGCGCGCCGACACCGGCCAGCGGTGCGGCTTACGATGCGACGGTCGGCGAATTGCTGCACCTGGTGTTGCAGACCTACATCCAGAAGACCGACGAGGCCGACCAGCGCATCGCCGAGTTGCGCGGCTTTCGCAGCGTCGGCAACTACGACATCGGCCTCACCGGTTCGGACATCAAGACCGACTACGCGTTCGACCTGCCGCTGACGGTCAAACCTGCCGGCGTCTACGTGGACTTCAAGGGCGGCCTCTATGGCTTCACCAAGATGGACTCCGCCGCTGATTTCTCGGCCAGTCGTGCCGCCACGCTCAAGGCCGAGCAACTCGAACTGGCCAAACTGTCGATCTACTCGGGCTCCGCCCTCGAACATCACGTCTGGCAGGAGGCCTTGCGCACCGATGCGGTTTCCACGGTGCGTGGCCTGCAATACGCCGGGGAGACCGACAACACGCTCATCACCTTCACCAGCGCCAACATCGGCCAGTACGCGACGCTGATGCAGATGAGCGGCGCCACCAGTATGGCGGCCTACCAACCCTCGATCGCTGCCGAGGTAGCGGCCGGTGCCACGGTGACCGTGCCGCGCGCGCAGATCGCCTATACCGATCCGGGCGATGCCAGCAAAGCCTGGCGTGGCGCCATCTACATGACCGAGAACGCAGCGAGCGGGGCCTATGGCGCGCTGATCAACGGCTCGATCTCCGGCGGCTTTCCGTTCCTCGACAGCACCACGGTGCCAAGCCTGTTCGGCAGCAACCCCAACGCCACCAGCTTCCAGAGTCAGTCGAACGGCGGCCTGGGCTTGCTGACCACGCTGGCCCCCGGCACCCAGGGTAACAACAGCCTCACCGCCTGGCTCGGCGACCCGGTGAACATGCTCACGGGCAACCTCACCCACAACGAGACCGATCTGTCGGTCAAGGGCCGTGGCCTGCCCATCCTGCTTGCGCGCTGGTACAACAGCGGCGACCCGCAGGACGGCCCGCTCGGCTACGGCTGGACCCACAGCTTCAACCATCAGGTCAAGCTCTACGGCGTCGAAGGCGGCGTAGCCAAAGTCAGTTGGGTAAACGGCAGCGGCGGCGAGAGCTACTTCTCGACCACCAGCCACAGCAGCGGCGACATCACCCGGGGCGCCACGCTGACCAACTCCGGCGGCGTCAATGTCCAATTCACCCGCGTGTCAGGCGGGGCGGACGACGGCAAGTACCGCATCCGGGAGCGCAATGGCGTGGTCTATCTCTTCGCCTCCGCGGTCGGCCCCAATGTCACCCCCTCGGTCAGCAGCGCCGTGGTGGCGCGCCTGCTATCGATCACCGACCGCAACGGCAATACGCTGACGCTCAACTACAGCGGCACGCAACTCGCGAACGTGACCGACAGCATCGGCCGCACGGTGCTCACGTTCACCTGGACCGGCAGCCATGTGACGCAAGTCGCGGACTACAGTGGCCGCACCGTCAAGTACGCCTATACCAACAACAACCTGACGCAGGTCACCGACGCGGCGAATCAGAATCACGGCTACAGCTACTACGGCGCTGCCGACGGCGCCAAACTCGATCGTCATCTCAGGCGCCACACGCTGCCGCGCGGCAACGGCATCGAATTCGAGTACTACAGCAGTGGCCAGGTGTTCCGCCACACGCCCGTCGATACCGGTGGCGCACTGATCGGCACCGGTGCCATCACCTTCCACTACAGCCTGTTCAACCGCGAAAGCTGGTCCGTCAACGAGCGCGGCTACGAGCACCAAACTACCTTCGACAGCCACGGCAATCCGATTTCGATCGTCGAAGAAAACGGTGCCGAGCACAGCTATACCTACGACCCGGCCAACCCCTACAACCGCCTCACGGAGATGGACTCGGTGGGCCGCCGAACGGCCTGGACCTACAACGCCCAGAACCTGATCGAAACCCAGACGCTGCCTTCGGGCGCGGTGCTGGAATACCGCGACTACACCGGCTACGCCCAGCCGCAGCGGGTCAAGGACGCGCGCGGCAACTGGATCTGGCTCAAGTACGACGCCAACGGCAACCCCACCGACCGCATCGCCGTGCGTAGCGGTGTCACGCCCGTCGCCGGGGTTCAGCCCGCATCCGCCGACATCGTCGCCTGGAGCAAGACCGCCTTCGACACCGCCGGCAACCCGACCGCGGCCACCCGGGTCAAGGACTTTACCGCCGGCACCGGCCCCAGCCTGACGCAGAACTGGGACGGCAACAAGCTCAACGTCATGAGCGTCACGCGTGCAGGCAACCGCAACGGCACGACGGTCAACGAGACCACCCCGACCTTCACCTACGACGGTCTCAACCGGCCTACCGCGGGCGTCGACGGACGCTGGTATCCGACCAGTTTCATCTTCGACGCGCTCGACCGGTTGACCTCGGCCTCCGACGCGTTGGGCAAGACCCATCGCCAGACCTATGACGCGAACAGCAATCTCACTCAGACCGAACTGATCGACAGCGGCGCGCGCATCGACAGTGCCGCCACCGAACTGGATGCCCGGGATCGCCCCTTTGCGCTATTCGATGTCGCCGGCAACCGCACCGCGCTCGCCTACGACGAAGTCGGCAACGTCACCGCCCGCACTTCCCCGGACAACTTCACGCTCGGTTTCGAGTACGACGCCAACAACCGCGTTACCGCCGCCTTCGATGCCGAAGGCAACCGCGTCTATACGCAACTCGACACCCAGGGCCGGCCGCTGGCGCTGACCGATCCCAACGGCAACACGGTGCGTTACGACTACTGGGGCAGCACCGCCTTCGACGGCCGCCTGAAGCGCAGCACCCAGCCCACCATTCCAGGCCAGAGCGCGGGGCGCGCCGTCGAAGCCGACTACGACGCCAACGGCAACGTCATCCATAGCCGCAGCATCGCCGCAGACGGCAGCAGCACCCGCCAGTCCTACAGCTTCTACGACGAACTGGGCCGCGTCACCCGCACGGTCAGCGCGCCGGACGACTTGGGCAACCGACTGCAAACCTGCTACACCTACGACAAGCTTTCCAACCTGACCCAACTCAGGGCAGGCGCCACCACCGACGTCACCAGCAGCACCTGTCCGGGCAGCCCGGCCCTGCAACTTGCCCAAAGCTGGGACGATTTTGGTGAACTGCTGACGCGCACCGATGCGCTGAGCCGGGTCTGGAATTACGGTTACGACAACCACGGCAATCTGACCTCGAGCCAGAGTCCCGAGCAGGCCAAGGCCGGCACCCGGACCACTTTCGTCTACGACCCCAGCTTGAACGGTCTGCTGAAGAGCCGCAGCGTGCCCGGCACGGGCAGCGCCGGCCAGACCGTCACCTATACCCGCAACGCCCTGGGTCAGGTCACCCGCGCCGAGACCCGCGACGGCTCGGGCGCCCTGATCGTCGCCTACGAGTACGGTTATGACGTCGCTCATCGTCTCGCCAGCATCGGCGACAGTCGAGGCAACAAGTCACTCGGCTACCAATGGACCCCGGGCGGGCGTCTGTCCAAGCTCAGCCTGGCAGACAATGGCAGCGTCACTCACCAGTGGGACTACAAGTACGACGCCGTCGGCCGACCCTCGGCCCTGATCGCCGCCAACGGCCAGACGATCAGCTTCGGCCTCGATGCCGGCGGCCGGCTCGTCGAGCGCAGCTTCGGCAACACGCTGACCAGCAAGTATGTCTGGCACCCCGAAGGCAGCCTCGCCAGCATCGAGCACCTGGCCGGCAGCGGCCAGATCGCCAAACATGCCTACACCTATGATGTCTGGGGCAACCGCGCCACCGCCAGCGATACGCTCGCTGGCGCCACGGTGGCCAAGACTTACGGTTACGACGCACTCGACCGGATCAAGAGCGTATCCAACGGCACCGCGGCCCAGGACGAGGCCTATAGCTTCGATCTCTTCGGCAACCGCCTGGCCAGGAGCATCGGTACCCCGGTCACGCAGAGCTGGACTTCCAGCTACGACGCCGCCCAGCAACTCACCCAGGTGCAGCAGACCGTGGGCGGTAGCGCCGTCACTGCCTACCTGCGCTACGACGACAATGGCAACCTGAAGAAGTTGTGCGAAGCCGGATCGGGCACCGTCACCGGCACGACCACCGATTGCAGCGCCAGTGGCACCGGCAGTGCCACCACCGCCTTCACCTGGAACGGCCTCGACCAACTGGTGAGCCTGGCCAAAGCGGGCACGGCGACGCTCAACGAAGTCTATGCTTACGACGATGCCGGCCGGCGGCTGGCGAAGACCAGTGCCGGCGTCACGACCGCGTATCTCTACGACGGCGACGCCATCCTTGGCGAATGGAGCAGTGCCGTCTCCGGCGCTCCGGTGGCCGTGTATGCCCAGGGCGGCACTGACGATCCGCTGATGCGCCTGACTGGCAACACCGGCGGTACCGACGCCACCGTGCGCTACTACGCCCAGGACGGCATCGGCAACGTCACGGCGGTCTACGGCCAGGGCCAGGACCCGACCAACGTCATGCAGGAAGCCGGCGTCACGCTGGCGCAGACCAGCGGCAGCGCCTACACCGTGGGCGGGGTTCCGAGTAACGTCAATGCCCTGAAGGACAACGACCGAAGCTCCGTCGGCGGACACTGGACGGCCACCTCGGGCAGCACCCTGGACATCACCCTGGCGGGCAGCCGGACCATCAGCGAAGTGGTGCTGATCGGCAATCCCGGCACGACCAGCAATCCGACCCCGAACGACGCCAGCACCTGGGCGGCGGGCAGCAGCTACGACGTTTCCACCTACACGGTGCAGGTGTGGACCGGCAGTGTCTGGAGCACCGTGGCCACGGTTACCGGCAACCTGAACCACATCCGTCATGTCAGCTTCGCGCCGGTGGCCACGACCAAGGTAAGGGTGATCCCGGTCGACGACGCCAGCAACGGTCTCACGCCAAGCGACAACGTGGTGAGTCTGACCGAGGTCGAGATCTGGACCCATGAGGACAATCTGGCGACGCAGCGCTTCGATGCCTGGGGCAACGTCATCCAGGCGGCGGGGAGCATTCCGACGTATGGCTACACGGGACGGGAGCCGGATGCGAGCGGGTTGATCTTCTACCGGGCACGGTACTACCACCCGGGTCTGGGCAGGTTCGTCAGCCGCGATCCGATCGGGATGCAGGGGGGGATCAATCCCTATGCCTATGCCGGTGGGAATCCGGTGCTCTTCAATGATCCGAGCGGGTTGTTGGTCAGCAATGGGGCGAACTCGTTCGTGGATTACGCGGGACGGAACAACCTGGGGACGCGTGCCCTTGGGCTGCTCCAGTTTGCCGGTGGCGTCGCTGAATTCGGCCTTGGCGGCGCGGTCGGCATCGGGGCTGGTTGGACGGGCTTCGGGGCAGTCGGGGCCGGTGGTCTGATGGTCCTCGGCGCGGACCAAGCGAGCACGGGTTGGCTGACGATGTGTAATGGACAGTCGACTCCGACGGTGGTCAATCAAGGACTGCAAGCGGCGGGCGCCTCGCCGACACAAGCGGCTTGGGGCGACGCAATCCTCAACATCGGTGCGACAATTGGCGGCGGTGGGTTGCTACAAGCAGGTAAGTCGTTTGCGGAGTTGTCGGGGGGCGCTGGTGGGTCGAGCGGGACATCGCCACTGCTGCAGAAATACTTGTCTGGATCAGGTGGAAGATGGGGCAATGGTGCAACACGAGCGCTCAATGATAGGCTTGCAACCAGTCTTGAAAGCGATGGGTATACCATTACTGGCGGCGCCGGCAGAGCATCGGAAGAGTGGTTTGCTGGTCTGGGAGGCGGGACAAAAGGAGGGACTTTTGTGGACATCACAGCTACAAAAGGAACGGGAACTGTTCGGATACAAACAATCACCACGTTCGCGGATGGTGTCTCGCCAACGGCAGCGGAGGCAGCTGCGGCGGCGAGAATCCAAGCGAAGTTTCCCAATGACACGCTATTGTTGATTCCCAAGTAAGCAATCCGAATGAAACAGATTAACTTCTTTGCGCTTGCGGAAGACCTTCTACAGGTCCTCGAGATTGTTGAAGACGGCGGGCCGTTGAAGTACGTTCCGATGGGACAGTCACCAACTGAGGATTGTCAAGAATTCTCCCTTGGCGCGCAGATTCCCGGCTTGGGGAAGGCAAATACGGATTCCGCGTCTAGCTGCCAAGCTTACTTGGTTGTCGATAGCGAGACGCCGACAAACCTCAGGCCGATCATAGTTGCTGGTGTAACGAGGTACGCGGTTGATCAACTGCTCAATCCAAAAACCGTTACGTTTACTCCTGCGGGGCTTTGGGGTGAAAACGTCGTACTCAACGGGCGCGTGGCTACGGTTTCAGATTCCGTGGAGGCACAGCAGTTGATGAAGAGATTCAGCTCGGCGTTCAAGAAACGATTTCGAAAGGTCAGAGCCTTCCTCGTAGGCCCTGGTGCATATGCTCTGCTTACTGAGGGGAAGCGGTTGACTGCGGCGGTACAGTCCCCGCGCGAATATGATCTACAGTTCTGATTAGGGGCGTATTAGGGGCGTGTCAGGGGACGCACCACGAATATTTCGTAAAGGCCGAGCCGTGCGCCAACGCCGGCTGCCGAACCCATTCGTAATGTCCATGACATGCCTTGGCAATCTCATGCATGCAGTATCGGCCAACCGTTCGTTGCTCCTTAAAGCGGCCAAAGGGGCCAGGTTCGGGCTAAATTAAAAGGGGCCGTGTTCAAATGGCGAACCAGAAGGGGCCGTGTTCAAATCGATCCTTCAAAGAGTAGTGGCTAGTGACATCCTTCATGCGATTACTCTTTGCGCTGTGGTCATTGGGAGCAATGCTCCCAGCCGCAAACGCGCATGACCTCGACGCCTACTTCAGGGTCAATTCCCAGTTTGCGAAGTTCGCGTCCGACGCGGCCCTGAAACAGGCTATGCCCCGGGTCGTCGCCGCGGACGTGGCCGCAGTGGTCAAGACCCTTTCAGACAGTCAGCGCTTTCTCGACGCGCCAAGGTACCGTCTATCCGACATGGGCGCCTTGATGAATGTCTGCGACAAGGCGAATGCATTGGTGATGTCCTACGCACTCTTCGATCTGAAAGGCAGCGTGGACCCGAAAGCGGATCCGGCTACGGTATCTCGCGTAGTGGTTCAAGTCATGGAGCGCAATTTTCGAACATACCAGGATGAACTGGAACTCCTTCAGCCATTCCTGATACGCTGCCTGGGCAAGGAAATCCCTCTCTTGACAGAGTTCGCGTCGAGTCTGAAACCTGAGGAACTTACGGATATTCGACGCGCTGGTCTCAAGCAAGCGCAGCAGGGTATGTTTGAGACTCTTTACGGCGCCCTGCAAATTGCCAGCAATTCTTCGTTGAAGGAGTCTTATCGAATGAGACTCCTTCGCGCCATCGCCGACAACGCACGCCAGTTTTCTTCACTGCTTACACTGCCTGTCCGCCAGCAAGTTCTAACCCTGGCAAGGTCGACAAGCGAAACCGCCCCGACGGCACTACGCAAGTATCTCAAGGAAATTGGCGATGCCATGTCAGACCGGAATTGCATCGGGCTGTGCAAGTCTTGAACGGTCCGCGGATCTACCGCAGAGCGATGATTTTGCAGGCACCGGGAATAGTCGGTACCGCCGCACTTAATCCATCGCTTCGGTGCCCGGCACCTTTCCTCCGCCCGAACCTCCGCCCGAAACAGATCGAGCCGAGCTTCGTTCCTTGCGTTGATTACCCGCCTTTTTGGTGGAGCATGCCGTTCGGCTTCCGTTTACCTCGCGGCGCGTGCGCAGCAGACCTCCACTGACCCTATGTCGGTCAACCAAATCGAAATCCGAAAGGTGCTAAAAGTCACGATCTGGGTCGTCAGCGGCTTCTCGCTGTTCGTCATGCTGCTTGGTGGTTCGCTTCATGAACTTACGCACATCTCTGATCTCGGACGAACTGCGCAAGGCTTTCTTGGTATCTTGGTCATCAGTCTTCCGTTCTATTTTGCATTGCGTGGCGTGGCAGTGCCTACGCGAGGACGGATTGCGACAGCATTCTTCGCCAACGCGGCTTCAGTCGTCATTCTGGTTTTTCTGATCGTATCCGCCCTGACCGCGGACTTCGTTCGCGGCGCCAAAGAGGTCTCAGTTCTTGGGTTTGCTAGTCTTCCGGTACTTGTCAATGCAATTGTCTTTGGGTTGCTGTGGCGGAAAGCTCGGACTGCCAATATGGGCGCCAAGGTGTCTGAGTGTGGTCAGTTGGAGGTTCATCCTGACGACCTGCCCCGGCTTCCGGCGGCCCATTCGCATGCCAGCTATCTTGTTCGACATTGGCGCGGTGAACTCCCGCTTTGGGTGGCGTTCTGGCTAAATTGGCTCGTAATCGCGGCGGCGACAACGTCGGTTCTGCGCACGCTTGTCGGCGAGATGCTCATCGGCGGATATCCCGTCCGGAGTATCGCCATCGCCGGCATCTCGGTGTCGGCCGGCGTTCTGCTTGTCTGGCTGTGGTCGGTGGTTGGTGTTTGGCGGTCGGCTTCCCGACGACGCGCCACGTCCGCTGGACGTCTATGGCCGGTGTTCGCCCGCGGAATTGTCGTGCTCGGAGTCATCGGCACTTTGCAACAACTCCGGCTTCAAACGGTTCCTGAGATCGTCGAAAATGCGCGGTTCTTAGTAGGGCCGGATTCGATCGGCAACGTCGGGTTGCATCTCTCGGCCGATCGTCGGGTACTGGGGATTCACGGGATGCTCGGTGCTGGCGCATACGATGCCATCAAAGCCGCACTGGATCAATCTCCGACCGTGGAGATGCTGGACCTTGACTCGGCTGGCGGTCGTATGTTCGAGGCGGCAGCTATTGCCCACTTAATCGGGGATCGACGGCTGGATGTGACAGTCGCTAATGAATGCTCGAGTGCATGCACGCTTGTCTTGCTTGGCGGTCGCAATCGCATTGCCTGGCCGACGGCGTGGATTGGATTTCACCGGCCAGGCGGGCAAGGTCTCGACAAGATGGCGGAAGCAAATCTCACTTCGCGTTCGGTGATCCTCTATCGGAGAGCCGGTTTGCCCGAGGACTTCATTACACGCATTCACCAAACTTCCATCGACAACATGTGGTACCCAAGAATGGACGAGTTGAAGGCATCCGGTGTTATTACTCATGTCGCTGCGGATTCCGGGCGGTAGTTGCCGCGTCCGCCTGCCCGCCGTGCGAAACCGCTCAACCTACGGGAAGTAAAACGGGGGCCGCGTTCGAATTGATTTCTCGATGGGCGACAACTATTCTGACGCTGGGGAGTTGGCAACCCTCTGCAAAACGCGCAACACGAATCGCGGAACGTGGCAGCAATACTCGATGAATAATCGCCCCTGCGCAGGAACGACGCACCCGCAGTTGGTTAGTATTTGTTTTGGCTTGCCAACTGGGTATTCTGTCTTCAATTGGAACTCATCCGAATGCGGAAACTCATCTTTCTTGGCTTCATCGCGCTGGGTGCGCTCATCGGCTTCGTCTCCGCCGCAACAGCCGATTGGGTAAGCCGCCTTGTGATGATGGGCGTCGGCGCGCTTTTCGGGGCACCGGTGGGCGGCGTTCTGGCCGGCATCGGCAGGAGGCGGCGGCAGCGTCTCGAATGGGAAGAGAATCCCCTGCCCGGGATGGGCACGTCATCGCAGGACTTGGCCGCGAACTACTGGCGCGACAAAGGCCATCCTCCGTTCATGAAGCCGTCTGAAGCCGAACCCGACAAACACATGTTCGACCCTGATCGACTCGGCTGACTACTTTCGCAGCAAGTCCTTCGCAACATCTTTTGCATTGTCGAGCGTCGCGCCCGCATCCTTGCCTACCTGTTTGCCGGACTGCACCAGCAGCGATTTCTTCGATGCCAGCGTTCCGTCATCGGTCTTGATGATCTCGGCTTTGTCGTCAAACGCGGAGCGGTTCGACTCGGCGTCAGCCCGTATCTGGTCGCCGCGGGCGCGAATCTCCTCTCGCACGGGAGATGCCGTTGGAGTCGTTGTCGGCTTGGACGCAACGCGTCCGAAGCGAGCGATCCGTTCCCGGTTGGCCTGATCCATGCCGACAATGTCAGGGTTGAGCGCGGCATCATCCAGTTGCTTCGCATGTTGATCGCGCAGATCTCCGAACGACGTCGGCAACGCCGACCCATCGGAGAACGCCCGATTGGGCCGAAGAGATTGCCGCGCCAACTCGGATTCCATCAAGGCGTGTGCCGCGGCACTGTTGCCGCCGTACTGTTCCGCGTAGCGCATGAACATCTCCAGGTTGTGTGGGTCCTGGGCGATGTCGATGGAAATGGCTTCCCCCTTATCACGGGCCGCGGACACGCGTTCGGCGAAGCTGGTGCGTTCTGCGAGACTCGCCTCCGCCCGCTCGGATCGTGCTCCTGTTGACGCGAGCCGCGACGACATGTCCCGGGCCTCGCGGGCGTCGCTGGAAACCGCGTTTATGAAACTGGTGTCCCGCGATACTCTGTCGCCGAATTGTTTGAACTCCGCCAACTGTTCGTTGCTCATGCTGCCCAAGACCTTTTGTTCCTGGGCCGACAAGCCCGACAGGTAGCTCTTGTCTACACTTGCGTTCACGCGCGCTCCAACGACGCCCGTATCCACGCCCGCATGAGCGACGGCGCCGAACGCGATTTTGGCGACTTGGGACTGTGACAGTCCAGTGCTGTCCGCCACGCTCCTGGTGATTTGATCCAACTTGTTCAAGGTTTCGCCGGTTTGCTCGAAACTGCTGGATGTTGAACCCTTGCTGCCGCGCGACGAATGAAGTTTGCTCAATCCGCGAGAGAACGCTTCTGACAGGACAGTCGAGCGCTCGGTACTGGCCGCGACCGCTTCGCTGCGTGCGGCGTCGGCTTGCCGACTGGCTTGCACTACGTCTTGCTCCGACACGCGCATCGAGACCATCCGCGACGCAAACCCCTGGTTGCGCAGCAAGCTGACGGCGGTGCGTCCGTTCAGGGCATTCGACGAGAAGGTGTTGCCGGAGAGGTCGTTCTGCCAACTGCTCATGAAGGCCGACGTCCGGTTGGGCGCCAGTTGCATCTGATCCATGCCGACGTTGCCCATCGAGACGTTGCCGACCGCGGCGGAAGAGGTGCCGCCCGAGATCATGGCCTGCAGGCCCGAGAGGCCGCCGATCAGCGCCGTCCCGAAATTCTCCAGACGCTTGAGCGCAGCCCAGGCGATGAAGGGAATGCTGATGGCGAGGTAACCGACGATGGCCTCGCCGGAGATTGCACGCGAGTAGATCGACGAGGCGGTCTGGAGGGCCAAGGACTTGGTGCCGGTACCGAGGTCCGCGGCGGCAGCAAGATCGTAGGCCGCGTAGATCGATGCCATATAGTTGAGGATGGCGTAGAGCGGCGGCCAGAACTGAATCCAGATCAGCACCGCCGCGTAGCCCTTGAAGGCGAGCATCGTCTCGCGTCCGCTGGTAAGCAGGAGCAGCAGCACGAAGAGCGGGAACATGGCGTAGGTCACGGCCTCGACCACGTTCCGAAACACGGGCAAGGCCTGCTCGGCCACCTTGCCGTAGTTGAGCCAGGTCGCGTTCTGCTGCGCCACCGCTTGGGCGCGCCCGACGGCCAGCACCATGGCCGCCGGATCGTTGATCTTCTGACCGACGATCTTGGTCGTGTCGTCGAGTGCATTGAGCATCGCGTTCTGGCGGATGATGTCCGCGGCGGTGGCTGCCGCGTCGGCGATGCTGTTCTTGAGATAGGCCTGCTGGATCTGGCCGGCGATGACGGCCGCTGCCGCCGCACTGGGCAGCGTTGGATTGAGCTGGAAGGCCAGTCGTCCCTGGATGCGGGTGATCTGCGCCGGCAGGCGCCCGTCGAGGCTCTTGTACACGTTGGGACAGGTATCGACGCCGACGCTGCCGCCCGCAACGGTCAGGGTGCTGAAGCGCGCCGGGTTGGGGGTGGCCATTAGCGGCCAGACATCGGCGGACGCCGAGAAGATGGCCGGATCGAGGGTGCCGTCGATCAGATCGTAGGTGGTGCAATTGTGAATGAAGTTGATGAGGTCGGTGCGGAACGCCGGGTCCTGGAAGACCACGTTGCCGGTTTCGCGGATCAGGCGGTTGCCGAACATCAGGCCGTTCTGCTGGTAGCTCAATGCGGCGGGAAGCGCTCCCTGGCCCGGGATGACCTGGAAGGCCGTTTCGAAGAGGCCGGTCAGGGTGTTGCCGATGGTGCTGGTGATGCTGCCGAGCGCGGCCGCGCCGAAGGGTACGTGGCCGACTATCTTGACGGCCGAACCGCCGGTTTTGTCGACGATGCCGACGGTGACCTTGGGCACGATCAGCACCGAGAACACCAGCACCACCGTCCCCAGCCACTTCCAGCCCTGCAATTTCTCGGGGGCGAAGGCGTAGGCGACCAGGGCGGCGACGAAGCCGCAAAACGCCACCGCCGCCAGCGCCGCGGAGTAGTCGCTCGACGCATGGATCGCGGCAGCCGCGTTGAAGACGCCGAACAGGCTGTCGGCGTTCTGGTAGGCGTAGATCTCCCACACGATGCGCTGTCTCCGTTTGCGCGTTCTACTGCGACAGGTAGGCGGCCTGCTGGCCGAGCATGTCCATCACGTGCTGCGGCATGCTGGAGCGCAACTGGCGTTCGAGGTCTTCCAGGTGACTCGATACCGCACGGAAGGAACCGACCTTCTGGTAGAGCAGGTTCTTCTCCTGGGCCAGTTGCATGAGCATGCCCTGTGCGCGTTGGCGGATCTGGCCGGCCTGCTCGCGCTGCGCCTGCTGTAGCGTGTAGTTCTTGTCCAGCGAGGCCATGCCCAGGCGCAGATTGCGTTCCAGGAAGACGTAGCCGTAGTCGGCGGCGATCACGTCGCGGTACTGGGCGATCAGGCTGTCCGAGAGACCCGAACCGGGGATGCTGGCGCCGATGGACAGCATCTTGTAGACCGGTTCGGTGGTCTGGTTCACGAAGCCGACCTCGGTCGAGTTGTTGGGGATGACGGTGCGCGCGGCGATCTTCTGGGCGATGGAGCGCATCATGGCCTCGACCTTGGCGGTGAACGGCGTGTGGGTGTAGGCGGTGTTCAAGGTGACCACGTCGCAGTTGCTGTAGTTGTTGCACTGGAGCACGTGCTGCACGACGTCCGTCGCGCCCGCCGCGGCCTGGCCGTAGAGCAACTGGCTGATCGATGTGAGCGTGGGCGCGATCGGATCGGGATCGCGGGCCGACTCTTCCGGGTAGTAGATGATCGTGCCGACCATACTCATGATCATTTCCCGCTCCGGGTCGTCCAGGAAGGAACCGGTGTATTGCAACGCCTTCCAGGTGAGGTTGCCGACGAAGGGCGCCTTGTTCTTTACCTTCGGATCGCTGGAGGAACGCGCCGACGCCAGGATGCTGGGGCGGTCGGTGGCGCAGCGCCGGCGTGCCGCGTCGCGGTCGCTTTCCAGGCCCATGTCGACGGCCAGGTCGGCGCAGGCTTCCTGGGAACCGTAGCCGACGGATTCGGCGGCCGTGCTGACGATGGCCTTCGCCGTCTCGCAAGAGTTGATGCGGGCGTTGTTGATCCAGGTTTCCAGTCCCTGCGCCCACTTGGTGAGCCCGCCCAGCAGCGGCGAAACGGCCTCGAGAGCGAGTTGGAAGGCGATGCCGGGCAGCGCGGCGGTGATGTTCTTCAGCATGTTCTTGAACTCGGTCGCCGATATGTGCGAGAACGAGCCGCCGAAGACGTCGATGCCGCCGCAACCGGCCTTGGCGCTCGGGAACTGGATGGCGGCGAGTTGGTAGACCTTGTTCGGCGAGCGCATCATCAGGCTGCCGCCGGTATAGGTGTTGAAGGTCTGGCCGCGGAAGGCGCCGGGCGCGGTGTAGTTGCCGATCGCGCCCAGGTTGTTGAACATGGTGTTCACCTCGGCGTTGAGGTCGCCGGCGCGCAGCGGCAACGGCGACATCGCCAGCAGGAGGGCCAGGAGCCCGGCGCCGGTGCGCCGGATCGGGAGTTCATTCGGATAGTTCATGGGGCCTCCTGCGGCAGGGCGAGACGTTGGGTGGTTCCGGGCAGCATCGCCTCGGCCTGCGGGCCGGATACGACGGCGATGCGTTCCAGCAACTGGGATTCCGACAGCACGCCGAAGCCGATGGGCGTGATCTTTCCGGTGAAGGGCTGGGCCAGGAAGACGGCGGGCACCTGGCCGACCTTCAGGGTGGTGGCAATGCCGTTGTCCGGGCGGGGGTCGGGGAAGCCCGGCATCGGGCCGCCATCCACGCTGACGGCGACGACCTGGATGCCATGGCGGGCCTGGAAGGCCGCCAGCGTCGGTGCGAAGGCGTGGCAGTACGGGCAGTCGGAGCGGTAGAAGAAGAACAGCACATGGTCGCGGCCCAGGTCAGCGATGGCGCGCGAGCGATCCGCCAGTTCGGTCTGCTCGAAGACCTCCAGCGCCTTGGCATTGACCGGCCGGCCTTGCAGCGTCGGATCGAGTTCAGGCGTCGCCCAGGCGACGCGCTGCGCCATATCGGCGAAGTAGGATGCGCGCGCGACGACCTGGGATTCCAGCGCCATGTAGCGCCGGACGTTCGCCTCGGTCGGCCGCATGATGGCGATGTTGCGTGTCTCGTCGAGCGTCTTCTGCAGGCGCTCGAACTCAACCAGTTCGGGTGCTCTCGCGGGTTGAGCGGGCGACGGTGAGGGCGTTGCCTTGTTCGGCAACGGCGGTGGCTCGCGTGCTTCGGGCGCCGGGTCTTCGTAGAAATGCCAGCCGCGCCAACTGTCGGACCAGTAGCCCGGGGCGGCCTCCTGGGCCGACGCGGCGCCCAGCGTCAGGGCCAACGCCAGCAGCAGGCGGCTGGCGAAGCGCGTGAACGGGCGGCGGGCCAGGATCTTCATGCCGGTATCTACCTCAAGGATTGCGGCGGCCGGCCGTCGAGGCAGTAGTTGATGCCGAACTCCATCGTCTGCCGGCGCGGGGCGGTGGCGCCGGGCAAGAGCACGCCATCCTGCCAGAACGTGACCTTCAGGCGGCTGCAGCCCGGTTGGGCGTAGCGCTTTTCCGTCGCGACGTCGATGTAGATCGGCGAGGTGGCGCTGAAGCGCTTCGTGATCGCATCGGCCATCGCGCCGGTGAGGACGCCATGGGCCTGCCCATCGGCCGCCTGGAGGGCCGCCAGCATCAGCGGGCGCGCATCGGGTACGGCGGTCCGGACGCTGTCGTCGGCCAATGCGGGCGACGCGAACGCCGCCAGCATCGTCGCGGCATGAAGGATCTTCATTGGCATTTGCCTTGTCCGTAGTAGCAGGTCGGCAGACGCGAGGCGCTGCCGCCCTGGAGCGTGCCGACGTTGGGCAGCGTCGGCACGATGGAGGCGTAGAACTCCGTCAGGTCCATCGCCGCGAAGTCCAGGCTCTGGAGTTGGGCGATGCTGAACCCCGAGCAGTCCGGGCTTTCGCCCGAGCCCCAGCCCTTGCCGACCTGTACCCGGCCCTGTTCGTTGACGATGCGGGCGAGCTTGCTGTTGAAGCAGCACTTGCCGGTGGTGTGCTCGATGCAGGAGACGCAGTGGCCGAGGATGCGGATGCAGGACGAGCACCAGGTGCCGATGGTGTGGCAGAGGCCGGCGCCTTCCTTCATCGCGAGTTTCCCTTCGTCCGCGTTGCAGGACGACATGGACATGACGATGTAGATCACCACCGCGATGACCAGGGACCAGGGGTCGAAGGCGACCACCAAGCTCTCACCGGAATAGACGACGACCGAACCTGCCGGCAGGGCGGCGCCGTTGATCGCGACGGTCACGCCATAGGTCGTGAAGGTGCCGCTGAAGCCGCCGCCCAGCAGCAGCGCCTTCATGCCTTGGTAGAGGAACTCGCGGTTGTCTGCATTCATCAGCACGTCGAAGACCAGCCGCGACCCGGTGCCGAACAGGCTTTGGTTGGTCATGCCGGCGCCTGCCGAGTCGGAATAGCAGCAGTTCTTGAACAGTCGGTCGCGGCAGCGATTGCCCTCGCCCTTGAAGACCTGCATGTTGACGGGGTCGAGATAGACGCCGGCTTCGCGCGCCGCTTCCATCAGCGACATCGAGCGCGCGAAATCGGCGTCGTTGGTGTAACTGGTGTTGAAACAGTTCGTGCCCAGGCAGTAAACGTTCGCCGGGCAGTTCGACACGGCGGTGGCGGTCTGCGCGGCGACCGGGCAGGCGTAGGTGTCCTGGGTGATCTCGCAGACGCCGGTCGCGGCATTCATCTGCTCGCAGGTGCTGGCGACCGGCGTGCAGCCGCTGCTCGCCAGTGGCGCGCACTCGTCCACCGGCGCGCCGGAGGTGCAGGTCAGGGTGCGCTCGTAGGACCAGCAAGCGCGCGTGATGGAGCGGCCGTCGATGGTCTTGGCGCCGGGGCCGTCGACGCAGCGGTCGCCCGTGGCGAGGGTGCAGCGGCCGCCATCGGGGAGCACGGCGCTCCGGTCGACCCAGACGTCTGTCTCGTGCTGCTCCATGGTCGGCTGGACGAACGCCAGGGGCAGGGTCCAGCCCGAGGCGCCGGTCAGGGTGGCGGCACCGGCGGGCGTGGCGCAACGCGTTCCGGCGTCACCATAGATCGCCGTGCTGCCGGACGGACAATCCGAGTAGGTGGGGGCGGGCGTGACAGCGAAGCATTGCGTGGCCGCGCCGACGGAACCGCCGCCGGCCCAATCGCCGACCAGGGTGTCGCCGCGCACCGTGCCGGCGGGGCAGGCATAGACCGGAGTGCCGAACTGGAAGGTGTAGCTGCAGTTCCCGCCCGCGCAGCCCGAGCCCGGCATCATGACGACCTTGAAGGGCCGCCAGCAGTGTCCTTCCCAGTGAGGCGACAGGTCGGCGACGAAGGCGGCCTGGGGGGCCGGCGTCGTCGGCAGGTCGAGTGTCTGCCAGCCGATGCACGCACCCATGCCGCCGGCGGCGTAGAACCGGAAAAGCTGCATGCCGTCGGCGCGGATGCGGCATTGCGCCTCCGCGATCATGTAGTCGGCGCCGTTGCGATTGACCTGTCCGTGGGCGAACCAGGTGCCTTCGGCGCAACTGGGCAGCAGGTCCACCTGCACCGTAAGATCGCGCCGCGTGGTGTAGTTGCCGACGCCGGTGTAGCGATTGCAGACCTTGTTCTCGGTGCCGGCGGGCGTGGTGACCTCGGCGGTGGTACAGCCCGAATAATAATCGGCGAGACTGCCCAGCACGTTCGATGGGTTGGCGGCGATGTCGCGGGCGGCGGCGACGGCGGGGTCGTAGGCCGAGACCGGTGCGCGGGGCGTGTTGGCCGAAATCAGCGCCCCGGTCTGGGCCTGGCAGACCGGATCGCTGGCGGCGGCGCAGGCGCTGAGACGGGCGTTGGCCGGACCCGACAGGCTGGGTTGTCCGTAATAGGTGGTCTCCGGCGGCGTGGTCGTGTAGCCGGGCACGGCGGCGGAGGCACTCGGCATATTCACCGTGTCCCGGATGACGGGATTGGCCGCCTGACCGGCGGCGGTGCCTTCTTCGAACGGACCGGCGACGGCGGTCGTCTGCGTGGCGACGAAGCAGAAGAGCGTGATCCAGACGATCAACCGGCGCATCTCAGCCTCCGCTGAACCGTTTCAGAAAGGTGTCGGCCGCTGGGCTGAAACTGGGTGCCGATCGCCGCATGTGTTCCAGCGCGTAGTCGAGGCTCACGTCGCCTGTGGCGCGCAGGAAACTGTCGTCGGGCGCGCAACTGCCGCTGGCGCAGGAAACGGGGCGCGTGCCGTCGCGTACCAGCACGAAGGTCGGTACCCGGGTGACGGCGTAGCGGTCGAAGGCCAGCGGGTCGATCTGAAGGGACGTCTGTCGCGCGCCGATGAGCCCCTGCACTTGGGCGACGGTGTCGCGCAGCGAGCCGTGGGCGAAGCCCCGGATGACGATCGAGGCCTTTGCCCGTGCGGCCTGGTCGACTAGGCGTTGCAGCGTCGGCCGGGGCATCGACAGGCTGACGAAGACGAACAGTCCCGGTCCCGTCGCAAGCCCCTGCGCTTGATTCATGGCATCGGCCTGGGTGGCGTAGCCCCGCGCGAGTGCTTCGAGGTCGATCGGAGCACGGGTCGCCGGTTGGGGCAGCGCCTCGATGTCGGGGCGGGTCGGTACCGGTGCGGATTGAAGTTCGGCGTCGCTTGGCATGCCGTACTTCCGCCGCGCCGCGTCGATGTCCTGATCGGTGACGGTGGGCGTCTCGCGGCGAACGCGTTCGATGTCCGCGTCCGTGACGATGGGCGAGGTCTGCGCCAGGGCGGAGCCGCCCGAGCCGAGCAGCCCAAGGATCACTGCGCGGACCATGCGGCGGAAGTCAGTAGCCGACACAGCAGTTCCTTTTGCGAAAGAGCATGAAGGCGAAGTCTTCGCCGCGCACCGGATATTCCTTGCCGGCGCCCCAGGTCACGGTGGTGCGACCGAAGGGTTGGCAGCAGCGGCCGCTTTCCTTGGCGGTGTTGGGAATGGGATAGGTGAGTTGGGTTTTGTAGGCGGTCTTGTCCATGACCGGCTCGAAATAAGGCCCGCACAGGCCGGGCGTGCCATGCCAGCCCCAGGCGATCAGTTCCCGATGCATCTTGGTGGTCAGGCGCTGGGTCAACAGGGCGGCCGTGCGCACGCCGCCCAGGTGGTAGGGCACGTGGCCGTCGAGCGGATAGACGCCGCCCTGGCAGCCCGCGCACCAGAACATTGCGCGGATGCCGAAGCCGATCGAGGCGGCCACGCAGTCGGCGGCGCAGGCGGCGATGGCGACCGGGTTGGCGAACAGCACGGCGTCCGGATTGAGGATCAGGGTGAGTTCGTCGTCGGCCCACAGCGGATCGACTTCGGTCAGATAGGCGAGATCGAAGGAGCCTTTTTCCAGGCACGGGAAGTCGGTCACCACGTCCAGCCAGTACATCACCGGGTTCACGTAGAAATGGGCCTGATAGAAACTGCCGCCGTCGCCGTCCCCCTCCGGTCGGGTGAAGCGCGCCGCCTCGGGGGCGGGAATGCCCGGATCGAGATCGATGCCACCAAGCGATATGAGGCAGAAGGGTTTGCGCACCACCTCGACATGCCGAGCGGGTTCCCAGAAGCCGATGGACAGGCCGACGATCGGATTGACGCCGCAACTGCAAACCGGGCTGGCTGGGTTATCGGTGTCCTCCTGGTCGCCGAAGTTGGCGATCCGCGCGCTGCCGATGCTGATGGGCAGGATGCAGGACCAGCAGATATCCGTGATCGGATTGGGAAACTTGCCGGTGCAGGTGGCGGCGCCGGCGGCGAGACTCGTATCGGCCGCGAGCGCGAGCACGGCAGCGATGAGAAGAGACAGGAGACGCCTGGGATCGCGGCGCGCAGTCATGGCGAGACCGCCAATTCGTCGATCCGCAGCCGCAGTCCTTCCTGCGACACCAGTGCCGGTACCTGCGCGATTCCGAGACGCCGGGTCAGCAGGCCCTGCTGGTCGTAATAGACCGGGATATGCCAGGACTTCATCAGGTCCAGGTAGGAGCCGCCGACCAGGATCGGCTTCACCCGTCCGTGGTAGAAGGCGATCAACTGCCGGGCGCGGCCGACCTGACGTGGGTCGCGGGCATCGAAGAACAAGAGGTGCCGCGACAGCGACACTACCTGCAGCGGGTTCTTGCGCATGCCGGCGGCGAACAGCAGTTCGCCTCGGGGGCCGACGATGTTGCGGTCGAGCGTGAAACTCGGATCGAAGTAGAAGGTCCGCACCGTCTCGGTCGGGTGTACGCCGGGGACCGGGGCCGGCTGGGTGACGATCGCCAAGCTACGTGCCCGCGCCTGCTCCTCGAGCCGCTGCAACTCGCCGCTGCGCTCCTTCTCGCGCAGGCGCTGCTCGATCATCCGCAGCAGGTGGGGCTCGCTGATCTCGTAGGTCGGCCCAATGACGCCGAGGTCGATGGCCTGCACGCCAGTCGCGCTCAGCATCAGGCCGAGCGCAAGGAGGATGCGGAAGGCCCGACGCTTCATGGCGTGCCCTTGCCTGGGCAGCGGATCTGTCCGGCGAGCTGTTCATGCGCGGCGGTATCCCCCCGGTAGTTCGAGCGAATCAGTCCCATGAGCACCGGATCGCCGTCGCCCTCCGACATCGCGCGGCGCAACTCGCTCGTGGTGAGCGCGCGGCCGCAGCGCCGCTCGAAGGCGGCGAGATAGTTCTTGGCGCCCGCCTCGGCGGCTGGGGCGATTTGCCGCAGGAGGTCGAGATAGTCGGTCAGCGGCATTTCGTCGCTGCGCAGAGCGCCCTGAGCGGCTTGCGTCCGGTCCTGCGGTCCATTGAGCGGGCCGCGGGCGGGACTGGTCTGCGACCATGCGGCCGGGCCGGCCAGGAGGCCGAGCAGTGCGAGCAAAAGCATGGCTCTGGACATGGCGCGCGTCTCAGAACAGCGGCACCACGACCCCGACTACCTGCTCGGCCCGCACCAGGCCGCTGTCCCGGTAGCGCGAATCGAAGGAGTCGGGGCTGGTGCCCTGCACGTAGTAATGCCCGGGCGGGATGACGGTCGGGGCGATCGGCGCCAGCGGCCGATGGTCGTAGGCCTGCGACTTGGCCACGCCGACGTCCTCGCCGTTGATCGCCACGCAACGGCCGGCGACGGTCACGACGTCGCCCGGCACGCCCCGCACGATCTTGAAGAAGGGTTGGCCGCGCAGCCCCGGATAACGCGCCTGTGCCTCGCCATCGAACGAGAAGACGACGAACTCGCCGCGCCGCAGCGGATGGCGGCCGGGCGCCAGCCAGGCGACGCGATACGGCAGACTTGGCGTCCAGTTGAACAGGAGCGGCAGGCGCGGCGTCGGGTCGATGAAAACGCGGACGTAGGCCAGGCCCCAGACGGCGAAGATCGGCAGGTAGAGGGGCCAGCGCCGACGCACGTGGCGCAGGAACTCGGCAAACTGGCCGAGGACTCGCTGCCCTTTGCCGATGGTCGGCGGGGCACCAGACACGGCTTGTGGCAAGAGTTCTGCGCTCATGGCGCTTCCACTTTCTTGCGCAGTTGCGCGGTCAGGTCGATGGTGTTGGGCGTGGGCCCGGCCACGGCCGCCTTGAGGACCACGACGAGGCAGCCGCATTCCCGCGGCAGTTCATCGAGGGCGGTCGGCAGGCGCTGGGCGAAGGCTCGCGCCATGAGCATTGCCTTCTGCCGTTCTTCCTCTGAACCGGCCTTGGTGAGGATCCGGGTGAACTCGGCTTCCTTGGCGCGGTACACCTCGGCGACGTCGACGACGCCGATGGCCAGGGTGGGCCGCAGCACCAGGCGGTCGTAGGCCGCGAGGGACACGGTCGCCACGAAGAGAGCGATCAGGCCCTGGGCCAGAAGTTGGGCAACGGTCGCCTTCATAGCGCATGCCCCCGGCGCCGCAGCAGTTCGCTGATCTCCTCGTCGATGGTCATGCCCTGGGCGCGCAGTTCGTCGATCGGTGCGTTGTCTTCGAGCTTGTTGGAAAACAAGAGATGCGTGGCTGGATCGAGGATGTTGCGGGCGACGCCTTCGCCCACCGGCGAGGAGATGTACAGTTCGGCGAACACGCCGGCCTCGGTGCGCAGCGAATTCAAGAGCCGCTTCTTCGGCTCGTCCATGGTGAGCCGGCCCTTGCGGTCGAGCATCTCGATGGACTCGGGCTTCTGGCGCAGCAGGAAGACCCAGTCCGAGCAGTTGAAGGCCGCCTCCATCTGTGCCGAGCCGTAGAAGTCGTCGGCGCTGTGCGTCGCGGTGCCGAGCGCGCCGCCGTACTTGCGCGCGCGCCGTGCGGCTTCCTCGATCACCGCGGCCTTGACCGGATCGTCGGCGCCGATGTCGCCGAGTTGCTGCTTCAGTTCGTCCACGAAGAGCACCTTGCGTCGGTTGCGGGTCAGGTACATCTCGCCGGTGATCCGGTGCAGCAGCAGGATGTTGACCACAGCGTGCAGGTCGGGGCGGCGCTTCAGTTCCTCGTTTTCGATGACGATGAAGTCGTTGGTGAAGTCGATGTTGTTGCGGCCTTCGAAGAAGCGCTCGTATTGCCCGCCGCGCGAGTACGGGTTGAGCATGATGGCGAGGTCCTTGATGCGCTGGTCATTGACCATGCCCAGTTCCTCGATGGTTCCGGTCTTGAAGGCGTCGCGCAGGCCGGTGATGCGCAGTTCGTTGCCGTACTCCCGCCAGAGCTTCAGCACCATGGCCGAGATCGCCTTGTACTGGACCTCTTCCAGGGTGTGCTGCATCGAGCACATCTTGGCGATGCCGGGCACCAGCATGTCGATGT
>JBGOZF010000034.1:0-46759 GCA_041480065.1 Rhodocyclaceae bacterium | reverse complement strand
GTCTCCGGCGGAAGCAAAGCCGGAAGACTGCCTCATCTGCACTTCGACGTTCAAATCGGAGACACCCCAAAAACGTCCGAATGCCGCTTCAGCCCTTGTTTTCAAGCTCATGGGTATCGTTTTAACCGGACACTACTGACCGTACATATTTCCGTGGGCCGCATGCTAGCTTCGATGAAGACGGGAAGACGTACCGTTGGAGCTATTCGGAACGAAGATTTGTTCAGGTGCCTTAGCCCAGGAAATCATGCGCCGCAAGCTAACCCGCACGCACACGGACCTCGCGCGAAAAGCCACACGAGGCCGGTGATTTTGAACGTCAGGCATCGATTCTTTTCCCCACCTGTTGAAAGCGCTCCATGACAGATAGCAATCCGTTTTCTCCTCCGACTGCACGAGTTGAAGACACAGACCGTGACGTGCCGGCGACCGCCCTGCGTTACGCCGGCTTCTGGCGCAGGTTCGGAGCCTATTGGCTCGATGTCCTGGTGCTTCTTCCGCTCACCGGGTTGGCGCTGTGGATGGGGGAACAGACGAGACTGTTCCAGCTCTACTACTTCGTTCCGGGGCTCGCCATCGGCCTGCTCTTTCACGTGTATCTGGTGAAGCGCTACGGAGGAACCCCTGGGAAGCTCATGCTGAAGTTGCGCATCGCGCGGCTTGACGGTAGCGCTGTCGATTACCGGGAGGCTCTGATTCGCTATTCCGTGCTCTTCGTATTGGCGACCCTGACATCGATAGCGATGCTGATCGGCACGCTGGCCATGGCCGATGCCGAGTACTTCTCTCTCGGCTTCCAGGCGCGCAACGTACGGCTCATGGACTTGGCACCGCACTGGTTCACGCCGGTCAACATCCTGCTCAACATCTGGATTTGGGGCGAATTCGTCGTAATGCTGACCAACAAGCGCCGTCGCGCTCTTCATGACTTCATGGCGGGCACCGTCGTCATTCACGCTGCCGGATCAGGCGACCCAGGATCGAGTGCGTCCATCCGGTTAACCTGATCGAGATTCAATAGTCATGCACAGACTGCGCATCGTCGATCGCCACCAGGAAATCCAGCGCGTGAGAGCCGATCTGGAACTCACGGGATTTCCGCGCTTGCAGATGTTCATTCTCGTCAGCTTGACAGGCTTGGCGGGGCTGGCTGCGTCTTACCTTCTTCTGCATTCCGGCGTGACGACGATGTGGTCGAGATACCTCGTCTCGTTCGGCATCGCGTACCTGGCCTTCCTGCTTCTGCTTTGGCTCTGGTTGCGCTCGCGCGGCGAAGCCTTCAACGAGTTTCCCGACGTGTCGGGCTTCAGCCCGGGCTCATCCGGGTCGCATGCCTGCCGGCCCGAGTTCTCCGGTCACGGCGGCGAGTTCGCCGGCGGCGGGGCCAGCGGTTCGTTCGATGCACCAGCCGTGGATGCAGTGGCGTCGGCGGATCCCGGCCCTGTCGGCGAGGCCCTGTCCTCGGCCGTCGGGGCGGAGGAACTTGCGATTCCGCTGGTCGCCATCATTCTGGTGGCGGCGATGGCCTTTTCGTCGCTCTTCATCGTGTACTCTGCCCCGGTCCTGTTTGCCGAGCTGATCGTTGATGGCGTGCTTTCGGCCAGCCTCTATCGCAAGCTGCGCGGCCTTCAGACCCGGCATTGGCTGGATACCGCCGTTCGCCGCACTGCGTGGCCGTTCGCGCTGACGGCCATCGTCGTCAGTGCCGCCGGATGGGCGATGGCTCTGTATGCGCCTGACGCACACTCGCTGGGTGAAGTCATCGCTTACGCCAAGGCCATCGGGTAGCGCACCTGGCCGACCCGGTCCCCCACCAGATCACTTACGTCGAGGTCTTCGATGGGCCGGTCGGGGAAATGGCTTCCGCGCTGCTGAAGGACTGGCGCCGAACGCTGCGGCGCCAGAGCGTGGCTTCCAGCCACACATAGGCCACCACGAGCACCGCGACCGCGCCGCGGGCCGCGCCGAGCTGGCGCTCGGGATCCTCCACCAGTGCAACGATGCCGAACTTCACGGCGAAGAGGATGGCGCAGACGGTGGCCAGCGCGCGCAGGGCCACCCGGCCCCAGCGGTATGGCCGCCCGACGGCATCGGCCACGCGCTCGGCGTCCTGCTGCCAGGCCTCGTCGCGCAGCGTGACGCCCTGATGCCGCAACAGGGGGCGCACGTCCACGGGCAGGGCGTCGGCCTTGGGCAGTTCGGCTCCCTGCAGCAGGATCGGGATCACGCGCTTGCCCGAACTCAGTGCGGTGGCGATTTCAATGCGGACATAGTCGGGTTCGGGCTTGCCGGCCCGGTCGGCGAGTTCCGCCAGCCAGCGTTTGCCAATCAGGACCAGAACCGCCTTGGTCCCGGCCAACTGCTCGCGCAGCACGGCGTCGAAATCGGCGCCGCCGGGTATATCGTCGGCATCGCGAAAGACGCAGGCGGCGCCGAGTAGGCGCTCGAGCGACTCGGCCAGCCGTCCCGCTTCGCCGGTGCTGTCGCTGCGCCGATAGCTGATGAATACGCTGTTGGTCATCGCGATGTCCGGTGTCGTTTCAGAGGATGCTGAGCGGCTCCCAGAGCCCGCCCTTGTCGAGGTGTTCCTCGCCCGTAAGCGCGCTCGGCAGAACGAATTGCGCCTCCTGTCCGGCTCGCTTGCGCAACTGGTAGATCAGGGCCTGGGTGCGGTAGCCACGTTCATAGGGCAGTGTGCCGATAGATGGCGGCAGCGCCTCGAGTCCGCCGCTGGCCCAGGCGCGAATCACGCTTTCGCTCGCGGGAGTCTCCGATGGTCGCCATTCGGCATCGGTGACGATGAAGACGATTGCCCGGTACTCGCCGGCCGGTGCCCGCGCCAACGCCTTGACGAATTCGAACAGCGACAGGTTGGCGAGCGACGGAGTGCCTATCCTCCAGCGGTCCGGCCCCGAGAGCGGGGCACCGTCGGCCTCGATGTGCTCGAGATGGGTCGCCAGGGCGAAGCCATGGGGCACGGAGTAGTAGCGCGACTGGGGGTAGTGGGCGAGCCGCAAGGCCTTGTCGAGTTTGCCCGCAACCCGGGCCAGCGTCGGGTGCGGACCCGTGCGCAGCCACTTGTCCGGAATCGATTGCTCAGCGGAGGCTTGCGGCGGCGGCCATGGGAAGGGCGGCGGCACCGTGCCCGCCGTTGCCGCGCTGCCGATCTTCAGTTCGCCACTGCGTTGCCCGGACCCGGTGCCTGCGCCTACGGCACCGATGCCGGGTGGCGCGTCTCTCTTCTCGCCGGGTGCGGCGCGGGATACCCTGGGCCCGGCGGCGGCATGGCCGTCCTTCGTCGGTGGCGGGGCAGACTCTTGAGGTCTTGGCGCGGGCTCGGCCGCCGTCGGAGGCAAGGCGGGTGCGGTGGCGGGTGGGGTCTGGGGCGACTGACTTTGCGAGCAGGCGGCCAAGGCAACAAGCACGGTGGCGCAACCAAGCCACACCGCAGCGTGGTACCGCAATGAACTTCCCATGGTGGCTTTGGCCATATCCTGTCCCTCCGCTCGTGAGTCGCCGACTTTGGTTCCGATGCGCGGCGCTCTGATGACGCCATGGTATCGTCACGGCGATGCCGACCGCAAGCGGCAGTATCATCGCTTCCGGCCATGCCTTCGGGAGCCGCTCATGCTCAAGACTCTGCTGATGATCATCGCCGCCGTCGCCTTCGTGCTGCTCACGGCCGGTTCAATGCCCCCCACGGTGGCTTCACATTTCGCGGCCGGCGGCGCGGCCAACGGCTTCATGCCACGCGAGGTCTATGTGAAGTTCATGCTTTGGCTGGTGGTGGGGTTGCCGCTGCTGATGTCCGTGCTGATGGGCATCACGGGGCGGATTCCGGTTCGCTACATCAACCTGCCCAATCGCGACTACTGGCTGGCACCGGAGCGGGTCGATGAGACGCTCGCCTACCTGCGCGGGCAGGGCGGCACCATGGGCGTGCTGCTCTGCGGCTTCCTTTGCTTCGTGCATTGGCTGGTGGAGGCCAACGGCCTGACGCCTGCGCACTTCCCGGAGACGCAATTCTTCGTCGGCGCGGCGCTGTTCGCGCTGGCCCTGGTGCTCTGGATCGGCCGCTTCATCCGGCACTTCGCGCGGCCGCGCTGACGGCCGCTACCGGATCACGACGCCCCAGGGCGCTTCGCCGACAGGGATCGGTTCGAGGGGACGCAGTTCGGTGGTGTCGATGACCGACACAGAGGCCGAGCGACCTGCAGCCACATAGACATTGCGGCCATCCGGCGTCACCGCCATTCCCCAGGGCCGCTGTCCGACCGGAATGGTGTCGGTGATCTTCAGGGTTGCGGTATCGATGATCGACACGGTGGCGTCGCGGCCGTTGGAGACGTAGACCCGCTTGCCGTCGGGTGCCACGGCAATGCCGTTGGAGAAGGTGCCGGCCTTGATCGAGCCGACGACCTGCTGGGTGGCGACATCGATCACGAACACGGTGCTCGCCGTTTCGCAGCCGACGAAGGCGCGGCTGCCATCGGGAAGAAAGCCAATTCCGCGCGGTCGGGTGCCGACCTTGACGGTGGCCACCTGCTTGCGCGCCGCGACGTCGATGATGTCGACGCTGTCGGCCTCCTCGGCGCTGACGTAGACCCAGCGGCTGTCCGGGCTGAACACGGCGTGCTCGGGATTCTTGCCGCTCGTCTTCACGGCGAAGACTTTCTCTCGCGTGGCGACATCGACGAACACCGCGCTGTTGGTGAGTTCGACGGCGGCGACGACCCAATGGCCGTCCGGCGACACGGTGACTCCTTCGGGCGATTCGCCGAGCGGTATGCGGCCGGCCACGGTCCTCGTGGTGAGATCGACCAGCACCAGACCGTTGCCGGTCTGGTCGCTGACATAGAGTGTCTTGCCGTCGTGGCTGACGGCGATGCCGCGCGGCTTGCCGCCCACTTCCACGGTCGCGTCGACCTTGCGGGTCGCCGTGTCGATGACCGATATGGTGCCCGACTTCTCGTTCGGAACGTAGGCGAAAGGCGCCGCCCATGCCGGCAGTCCGGCGAAGAGCAGGGCGGAGAAGGTGCAAAGTAGTCTCGTGTTCATCACTCAGTCCTTGGTTGCCTCGACGCCTACGAGGATGCGAACTTCGTCGCCGATTCCGGGCAGTGCCCGGGTCATGCCGAATTCCGAGCGCTTGATGCTGGCGCCGATGTCGGCGCCGCATTGAGCCCGCTTGTTCATGGGATTGGCGCCGCAGCGGAAATTGCTGACCGCAAGTTTGAGCGGGTGAGTGACTCCAAGCAAAGTGAAGTCTCCTTCGGCGCCAACCACGCGGTCGCCGTCGAACAGCAGGTGCGAGGAGCGAAAAGTCATGGCGGGAAACTTCTCGGTGTTGAAGTAGGCATCCGAGCGCATCTGCTGGTTCCAGACGTCCATGCCCATGCTGATTGAAGC
This sequence comes from Rhodocyclaceae bacterium, assembly GCA_041480065.1. Lineage (GTDB taxonomy): Bacteria > Pseudomonadota > Gammaproteobacteria > Burkholderiales > Rhodocyclaceae > Fen-999. The sequence goes on along the minus strand of JBGOZF010000034.1, from coordinate 41,350 downwards.
GGTTTCGATCGTGACTTCGATGCTGCCGGTCTTCGCCTCTGGGTCGATGACGATCTTGCCGCTGGTGCGTTCGAAGCGACCGCGCTGCGTGGAGAAGCCATAGTGGCTGACCTCGAATGCCGGATAGGTGTGGCGCGAGTCGATGGTATAGCTGTCGGCGGCAGCCGTCGCGGCAGCAACAGTCGACAGAATCACGGCGGCAAGGAGTCTTGTCACCAAGTGCCGGCCCCAGACGTTTCCCGCCGATTGGGCCCGATGTTCGGGCCGATCAACTGACAGGGAATCGAAAATCGGACTGAGTTTCAACATCGCCCGATGAGTATCTTCGAGCCCCGCCGGCAGAGTCAATCATGATTTTCATGATTCGAGAAAAGTACGCGTGGGATGGCGGGTGTCGAGAGCAGCAAGGACGAGGGAGGACGAAGGGGCAACGTCGTTGGCAAGCGACAAGGTCAATGGGATATCGTTTTGGATAGAGTCAAAGCGCGCTGCACAGCGGTGCGAATGTCATTAGCTTCGACATCGCCGGCAGCAGCGGGCACGAAATCAGTTGCGGCGACGAAGGCCCGAGTCGCTGCGACGGCCTCGGCCCGATCGCGGTCACATGCGCTTTTCGTGTGGTGACAAATCGCCCCGGGGGGGGGCGCAACGCCGCCACCCGGCGGCCCTATGAAGGAGGAATTCCATGCTTCAACTCAACCAAGCCTGGCAGTCCTGGCTGAGTGACAACGTCACTCGTGGCTGCTCGCCCGAATCGGTGATCAATGCCATGATGGCTGCGGGTTTCGATCATTCGTCCGCAACGGGTGCTGTACTGCTGTTCCTGTATCCCAATGCGGACGCCGCGCCTGTCGTGCCGGCAATCGACACGCCGCAAAGACCAACGACTGTCGCGAACGACTATCAATACGACCCGATGCCGATCGCCAGCGGCAACCGCATCGACGTGGGCGACCGCGAGGTGAAGGTGCTGATGCGCTGCGAGCGTCCGCAAGTCGTGGTGTTTGGAGACGTGCTATCCCATGAGGAGTGCGACGAGCTCGTCCGCCGCTCGCGCGACAAGCTGAAGCGATCGACCACCGTCAACCCGCTTACCGGCACTGCAGACGTCATCGAACGCCGTAGCAGCGAGGGGACCTACTTCAACCGCTGCGAAGACGACTTCATCGCCAACCTGGATCGCCGCATTGCGCGGCTGATGAACTGGCCGATGGAGAACGGCGAAGGCTTCCAGGTCTTGCATTACGGCCTCGGCTGCGAATACCGGGAGCATTTCGACTATTTTCCGCCCGACGATGCAGGCAGTGCACCGCACTTGGCCAAGGCCGGGCAGCGGGTGAGCACGCTGGCAATGTACCTGAACGACGTGGATGCCGGCGGCGAAACGTTCTTTCCCGACGCCGGCATCGCCGTCACGCCAAGAAAGGGCGGCGCGGCGTATTTCCGCTATTTCAACCAACTCGGCCAGGTTGATCCGCTGACCTTGCACGGTGGCGCGCCGGTACTGGCGGGCGAAAAATGGCTCATGACCAAATGGATGCGTGAGCGCCCGTACGGCTGAGTGGCGTATCCGACGCTGATGCGCTGGTGATGCCGAACTCCAAGTCCTTCCGTGGCTGATTGCGGGACGGGTGCAATCGCCACGGAATCGATCGCGAGTCGCCTGGTCGGCCGCCTGGGGCCAGTAGCTTCGAGCCTCGCGGGAGGCAATCAATCATGAAATTCATGAATGCACATCGCCTATCAGGCAATCAGAATCCCTGCAGGGCGTCGCGATTCTCGGCGGTGCAATGCTTAACAATCCGTTAAGCCGGCAAATGCAAGAATGCGGAAGAGAGATACCAACGGCATGTGTTCGCCGACCGGGAAGTCGAAAGCCTCAGCGTTGCCAATCGTTTCCGTGCGCGGAAGAAAGCGACCATGGTTCCTCACGTTGGACATAGTGTTTCCCGTTGTCTCATTACGCCGACGGGCAGATATGTCACGCACTGGAAGCGATACTTAACAACTCTTACGTGGTGTCTGTCGAGCACGACAACGGCATGTATGCAATCAACGTGATTAACTCCTCCGCAGGTATGCGTAGTGCATGCCAACGTTGGCGGCTGAACTTGTTCCATGTTGCCGCTTGCGCAAATCCCCGTAACAACCAGAGGAGAAGTCCGATGAATCCAAAGCTGAGCAGTATTGCCGAGCACACACGCTCGGCCGTATCCGAACGAGGATCCAGCACGCGCAAGATCATTCGCGCCGTCGTGCTGGCGGTACCGGTATCCGTGGCGCCATTCCTGGCCAACAACGCCCAAGCGCTCCCGAGTTGCGGGGCTTGCGTTGCACCGGCTCCGACGTCACCGCACCCGGCCGTCTCAACCGGAATGTCCTGCTTGATGTGTCATGACGCGCCGACTCCTACTCCTACTCCGACGCCCACACCGACGCCTACTCCGACGCCTACTCCGACTCCTACTCCCACTCCTACTCCCACTCCGACGCCCACTCCGACGCCCACTCCGACGCCCACACCGACGCCTACTCCGACACCTACTCCGACACCTACTCCGACGCCGACACCGACGCCAGATCCGGGGCATCATGGGCACGACTCACACAACAGCCACAATTCGCACAATTCGCATGACTCACATGATTCACATTCCGATGGAGGGCATAGTTCCAAGCGGGACGACTAAGCCAAGTCGTTTCATCTGAAGCAGAGCAGGCGACTCCCTGCGACGACCAGTTCGTCGCGGGGGGTTGCCTTTTGTCACGTACCGAAGAACCCTGTCCGATCCAAGCTACTATCGACCCATGCAAAAGATCACAACCCGCAAGACGGCTGTCGCAGTAGCGTCGCTTGTGGCTCTCGCGCTAAGTGCCTTCCTCGTGCAGCATTTCCTGCTGGGGGGGAGGGCGAGTGCATACCTGACTGCCAAGGTCGTCCGTGCTGACATCATCCGCTCGGTGATGACCACCGGCACCTTGCAGGCCAGGCAGCAGGTGGATGTCGGCGCGCAGGTATCGGGCCAGTTGAAGTCGTTGAAGGTCCGGCTCGGCGAGCGCGTCAAGAAGGGCCAACTGCTGGCCGAGATCGATCCGGTGTTGTCGCAGAACGCCCTGCGTTTCGCCAAGGCGAATCTTGAAAGCCTCGAGGCGCAACGTCGCGCGGTCGGGGCGAGTCTCAATCAGGCGGACCTGGCTTACCGTCGCCAGCAGGCGATGATCGCGCAGGACGCCACCTCGCGTCAGGAAGTGGAGGCGGCCAACGCCCAACTGCTGGTGTTGCGTGCCAACCTCGCTTCTTTCGACGCGCAGATCAGTCAGGCGCGAACCCAGGTGGACACGGCGCTGGCCAATCTGGAGTACACCAAGATATCGGCGCCGATGGACGGCGAAGTTGTCGCCATCGTCACTCAGGAGGGGCAAACGGTGGTCGCCGCGCAACAGGCGCCGGTGATTCTCAAGCTTGCCAATCTGGATGTGATGACCGTCAAGGCACAGATTTCCGAGGCCGACGTGATCCGCATCCAGCCCGGACAGACTGCCTACTTCACCATACTCGGCGATTCCGCCCAGCGCCACTACAGCACCATGGGGACGGTCGAGCCGTCGCCACAGGAATTCCAGACCACGACCGGCGCCAAGGCAGCGCCGGGGCCGGTGTTCTACAACGCGCTTTTCGATGTCCCGAATGCCGATCATCACCTGCGCATCGCGATGACGGCGCAGGTGACGGTCGTGCTGGGCGAGGCGAAGAATGTGTTGTCCGTGCCACTGTCGGCGCTGGGCAAGCGGACCCAGGACGGCCGCTATCCCATTCGTGTACTTCGCAGCAACGGTGCGATCGATACGGCCATTGTTGGTATTGGCATCAACGACAGCGTCAGGGTGCATGTGCTCGACGGCCTGCAGGAGGGGGACGAGGTCATCATCGAGGAAGGTACCGGCAAAGACACTTCGGCTGGTGGGTAGGAGACGACGATGAAACCGATCCTGCAACTCGTCGATGTTAGCAAGAGCTTCCTGGTCGGCGATCAGACGATTGACGTATTGAGGAACATCGACCTTACCATCCACGCCCGTACCATGGTCGCAATCGTCGGTGCCTCCGGTTCGGGCAAGTCCACACTGATGAACATTCTCGGCTGTCTGGATCGTCCCAGTTCCGGCACCTACAAGGTCGGCGGGCGCGACACCGCTTCGCTTTCGAGCGACGATCTGGCGAAACTGCGGTGCCGGTATTTCGGTTTCGTCTTCCAGCGCTATCACCTGCTGCCGAACCTGTCGGCGCTGGAAAACGTCGAGGTGCCCGCGATCTACGCCGGGACCTCGAGCGACGAGCGGCTGGCCAGCAGCGGCAAGTTGCTGGATCGTCTCGGTCTGGGCGATCGGGTCGATCATCGCCCGAACCAGCTCTCCGGCGGCCAGCAGCAGCGCGTCGGCATCGCGCGGGCCATCATCAACGGCAGCAAGGTGGTCCTTGCCGACGAGCCGACCGGCGCGCTCGACAGCGAGACGGGCCGCGAGATGATGCAGCTCCTCGTCGACCTGCATGCGCAGGGACACACGGTCATCATCGTCACGCACGACATGGATGTCGCGGCCTACGCGGAGCGCATCATCGAACTTCACGACGGCGCGATCGTCGGCGACCGCGCCAACGTGCGGGATCGGGCGGTTGAATCGCAGACCAAGGCGCAGGAGAAGGTGCACCGGGCCAGGAAGCCGCGTATGCCCTTCTCGGGGCTGAAACGCCTGGGCGAGGCATTCAACATGGCCCGGCTGGCCCTGTTGTCGCACCGTCTGCGTACGGCACTCACCATGCTGGGAATCATCATCGGCATCGCCTCCGTCGTGTCGATCCGGGCGATCGGCGAGGGTGGCCAGCGCCACATCCGGGAGACCATCGGTCCTCTCGCCTCCAACCGGATCGAGATTCGCCGTGGCAGCGGATGGGGTGACAGCCAGGCGTCCGGCATCCATACGCTCAAACCGGCCGATGTCGAATCGATTCGGGAACAACCCTACGTCCACAGCGTAACGCCGGTGACGGCGGCGACGTTCACGGTACGCCATGGCAACGCTGATTCGAGTGCGACGGTCACGGCCGTCGGCGAGAGCTTCTTCACTGTACGCGGCATCACCCTGGCCAAAGGCAGGGGTTTCCGCGACGACGAGATACAGCAGCAATCGCAGGTGGTCGTCATCGACCACCAAGCGGCAGGCACGCTGTTCGAGCCGGGGCAGGACCCGCTGGGGCAGGTCATCATCATCGGCATCGTTCCGTGCACGGTGATCGGCGTGACCAGCGAGAAGAGCAAGGACTTGTTCCCCGCGTCCGGGGCCAATCTCATGGTGCCTTACACGACTGCAGGAGTGCGCCTGTTCGGATATCAATACTTCGACAGCATCACCGTACGTGTCCGCGAAGGCCAGAACAGCCGCCTGGCCGAGAAGAACCTCACCACCCTGGTGTCGTATAGACACGGCAGCAAGGACTTCTTCACCAACAACATGAACACCCTTGCCGAGGCCTACGAGCAGACGACACGCTCGATCTCGCTGATGCTGTCGCTGGTGGCGTCGATTGCGTTGATGGTAGGCGGCATCGGCGTCATGAACATCATGCTGGTGTCGGTGACCGAACGGACGCGCGAGATCGGAATCCGCATGGCCGTCGGCGCCCGTCGCTCGGACATCATGAAGCAGTTCCTGGTCGAGGCGGTGATGATCTGCCTCGTCGGTGGCGCTGTGGGCGTTCTCCTGTCGTTCCTGTCCGGCTATGTCTTCTCGCTCTTCGTCACGGTTACGAAATGGAAAATGGTCTTTACGGCGGACTCGATCATCCTGGCTTTCGCCTGCTCGAGCCTGATCGGCATTACCTTCGGTTTTCTGCCGGCGCGCAATGCGTCGCGGCTGCAACCGCATGACGCGCTGTCGCGCGACTGAGCGATGGGCATGAGACTACCCACGTGCCGCTTGATTCTCGGGTGCATCGCGGTCCTTGCCGGTTGCGGCAGCCTGCGCGCTCCGTCGCCGGCGCCGGAGGTGCCCGTGCCGGCAAAGTGGAGCGTGGTCACCGATGCGTCGATCAAGGAACCGGATTCGTGGTGGAAGAACTTCGACGATCCGCAACTCGATGCCCTGGTCGATCAGGCCCTGCGTGCCAACAACGACTTTGCCGCGGCGGCGATACGTGTCCGTCGCGCACAACTGCAGGCCGGGCTGGTCGATACCAACCGTACCCCGGCGGTGGCGGTTGGCGCCAGCGTTGCGGCTACGCACACCTTCGATCCGTCGGCGACCTACCATTCGGGCGGCGTCAGCGCGGCGCTGAGTTTCGAAGTGGACCTGTGGGGGAAGCTGGCCAGCCAGCGCGACGCCGCCCACTGGGAGGCGCAGGCCACCGAGGCCGACTGCCAGGCGTTCGCCTTATCGCTGGTCGGCAGCACGACGCGTCTCTACTGGCAGTTGGCCTACCTGAACCAGTTGCTGACGCTCAACGCCGGCGATATCGATTACGCGCAACAGACCCTGACCCTGGTCCGCAGCAAGTACGCTGCGGGCGCGCTTTCCGCCCTGAATACCGCGCAGGCGGAACTGGACCTCGCCACTCAAGAGGCCTTGCGCACGCAGTTGATCCAGCAGCGCGTCGAGACGCAGCATGCCCTGGCGATTCTGTTGAACCAGCCTCCGAAGTCGGATGTGGCCGAACTCTCCGAACTGTCGACGGCACCGATGCCACCTGTGGCCGCGGGTATTCCGGCCGAGATACTGGCCAATCGGCCCGACCTGCATGCCGCGGAACTGCGCCTGCGCGAAAGCCTGGCCAATGTCGACGTTACCCGCACCAGCTTCTATCCCACTTTCACGCTGACCGGCAGCCTCGGTACCGCAAGTACGACGCTGGTGAATCTGCTGCGCAATCCGATCGCGACGCTGGGTGCGGGGCTAAGCCTGCCGTTCATCCAGTGGAACACGATGCAGTTGTCTATCCGTGTCTCGGAGACGCAATACGAGGAAGCCGTGGTCAATTATCGCCAGCGCCTGTATACCGCGCTGGCAGAGGTCGAGAACAGCCTGTCGGCTCGCACCCAACTGCTTGCGGAAGAGGAGAAGCTGCGCTTGGCAGTGGTGCAAGCCCAACGCGCCGATTCGATCGCCCGGTTTCGATTCAAGTCGGGCTTTACCGATCTCCAGCAGTGGCTTTATGCGCAGGCGGGTTTGCGGAATGCGGAGCGGTCTCTGGTCTTGAATCGGCTGAATCAGTTGAACAACATGGCGAGTCTGTACAAGTCGCTTGGTCTGGGCGCGCGGTCGGAGCCCCTCAGCTGCGCAAGGCTGGCGGGAAGTCAGTAGGGCCGCGCCAGTCGCATCGACTCGCGGGAATTGCGAAAAACCAGTGGCTGCGTTGCCGGCTCAGGCTGTTGAGCTCGCTCGACCGCCGCCTCGACAGCAGCATGATGGGGTGACTTGGCGCAGACCGGATCGGTGGCCGCCGGGTCGCCGGTGAGCATGAAAGCCTGGCAGCGACAGCCGCCGCGATCCTTCTCCTGCTCGGGACAACCCTGACAGGGATCCTTCATCCACCCGGTGCCGCGGTAGCGGTTGAAACCCTCGGAGTCGTACCAGATCTCGCGTACGCCCATGTCACGCACATTCGGAAATGTCAGGCCGGGCAGCATGCGTGCGGTGTGGCAGGGCAGCGCCTGGCCGTCGGGCGTGATGGTGAGGAAGACATTGCCCCAGCCGTTCATGCACTTCTTCGGCCGGCCCTCGTAGTAGTCGGGCACGACGAAGAAGATCTTCATCCTGTCGCCGAGCTTGGCCCGCCATTCGTTGGTGATCGCCTCGGCGCGCACCAGTTGCTCGCGCGATGGCAGCAGGTGGTCGCGATTGACGTGGGCCCAGGAGTAGTACTGGGAGTTGGCCAGCTCCAGGTACTCGGCGCCCAGGTCGGCGGCCATTTCGATGATGCGGCCGATGTGGTCGATGTTGAGCCGGTGGATCACCACGTTCATGACCATCGGCCAACCCTGGGCCTTGATCAGGTGCGCGACCCGCTCCTTGAGGGCGAAGGTGCTCGTGTGAGAGAGGAAGTCATTCACCTCGGCTGTCGAATCCTGGAAGGAGAGCTGGATGTGGTCAAGGCCGGCCGCCTTGAGCCGCTCGGCTCTCGCTTCGTTCAGACCGACGCCGGAGGTGAGCAGGTTGATGTAATAGCCGAGCCGATGGGCCTCCGCGACGATGACTTCGAGATCATCGCGCAGCATCGGCTCGCCGCCGGATATGCCGCACTGCACTGCACCGAGGGTCCGCGCCTCGTTCAGTACCCGCAGCCATTCGGCGGTGGAAAGTTCATCGGCATGCTGCGCGAAATCCACCGGGTTGAAGCAGAACACGCAATGCAGCGGGCAGCGGTAGGTCAGTTCCGCCAGCAGCCAGAGCGGGGGGCCCGGTTCGCTCATGGCATGACGACCCAGCGTTGCTGAACCGCCATTTCGAGGAAGGCCGTCACATCTGCCTCCAGGCCGGTGGTTGCGAAGGACTCTTCAAGGTCGGCGACGATTTCATCGACGCTGCGGTTCCCGTCGCAGCGCCGAATGATTTCGCCGGCACTCCCGTTGAGTTTGACCAGCCCCTCGGGATAGAGCAACACCCAGGCCTGCTGCGCCTCTTCCCATTGCAGGCGGAAATGGCGGTTGATGGCCGGATGCACGTTGTTCATGTCGTCACGCCGTAACGCAGCGCCATGGCATCGTTCATCTGCCAGAGCACGTCGAGCTTGAATTGCAGGATGTCGAGGGCCCGCTGTTGCAACTCGGGCGTACTGAAGTAGTCGAGGGTGATGGTGAGACCCTGGATCACGTCGCGCGGCGCCTGGGTGGTGCGGTTGCGGAAATACTGGAGACCGGTCGACTCGATCCACGGATAGTGGCCGGGCCAGGTGGCGAGTCGCTCCTTGTGGATGGTCGGCGCGAAGAGTTCGGTCAAGGACGAGCAGACCGCTTCCTGCCAGGGCCGCTGGCGGCAGAAATTGACGTAGGCATCCACCGCAAAACGGTTGCCGGGGATGACGTGGCGCAGGTCGGTGATCTCCTCGCGCGTGAGGCCGACGGCGAGGCCGAGGCGGATCCAGGTCTCGATGCCGCCGGGGTCGTCGCCATGGCCGTCGTGGTCATGGATGCGCTGGATCCAGCCACGACGTACCTCGCGGTCCGGGCAGTTGGACATGATCGCGGCATCCTTCATCGGAATCGCGATCTGGTAGTAGTAGCGGTTCGCCACCCAGCCCTGGATCTGTTGCCGCGTCGCCTTGCCGGTGTTGAGCATGACGTTGAACGGATGGTGGATATGGTAGGCGGCGCCTTTCTCGCGCAGCTTGGCTTCGAATTCGTCACGGGTCCAGGGCAGGCAGGCATCTACACGGGCATTCATGGGCGGCGTCTCCTAGATTTCGATGTCGAGGCCGTCGTGGCTGACCTCGATCCGGTGGGCGGCGAGTTCGGCGCGTTCTGCGCTGTCCTCGTCCAGTATCGGGTTGGTGTTGTTGATGTGGATGAGCAGCCTGCGCGTCGATTCAGGCAGGCGCGACAGCCATTCCATCATGCCGCCCGGCCCCGACTGCGGCAGGTGGCCCAACTCCAGCGAGCGCTTCGGGGCTGCGCCGACGCGGATCATTTCATCGTCGGTCCAGAAGGTGCCATCCACCAGCACGCAGTCGGCTGACTGCATGGCTTTCCAGACGGGACCGTCGATCTCGCCCAGGCCCGGTGCGTAGAAGGTGCTGCGTCCGCTGCCGGTGTCGGTGATGGTGACGCCGATGTTGTCGCCCGGTTGCGGCGCCTCGCGGTGGGGCGAGTAGGGCGGCGCCTTGCTGGAAAGCGGCAGCCCGGTGAAGCGGAGTCCGGCAACGCCTTCGATGGCAAAGCTGCCGCCGTCGATGGGCAGGGCATGCCAGCGCACGGTGCAGAAGTGGTCGAGCAGGCGGAAGATCGGATTGCCGTGGGTCAGGTCGTCCCGCACCTGCTCGGTGCACCAGATGTCGAGCGGCTCGGTGCGTTCGCGCAGCATGTACAGGCCCGTGGTGTGGTCGATTTGGGCATCGATCAGGATGACGGCACGGATCGCCGTGTCGCGCAGCCGGCGTGCCGGCTGCAAGGCAGGGAAGTCGTGGATCTGCTGCAGGATGTCCGGCGAGGCGTTGAACAGCACCCATTCCCGTCCGTCGCCGCTGACGGTGATCGACGACTGGGTGCGGCGCCGGATGCGCTTGGTGCCGCGGCGATAACCGTCGCAGTTGGCGCAATTGCAGTTCCACTGCGGAAAGCCGCCGCCGGCAGAGGAACCGAGAACATGGATGTGCATGGTGGGCGATGGTCGGCGCCGCGGGGCCGGACAGCGCCCCGCGGGAATCGTCAGCGCGTTGCGATGTACATCGTCACTTCAAAACCGAAACGCATATTGCAGGCTTTCGGGGTTTCCCACTTCATGGCTGTCTCCTCGTGCGGGGGTTGAGTGCTACGGCTTAGCCAGCGGCGCCGCCGTAGTCCGGGCCGTCGATCGCTCGACAACCTGTGACCGATTCTGGAGGAGCAGGATGCCTCCGCGCATCGTCGAAATGTGGAACACGGCATCATGATTTTCATGAGTGTCGCTGCGTCCGCCGGGCCGCCGCGGCGCAGCACTGCCCCTTTGCGGTAGGATTCCGCCATGAGCGTTGCCGCAGAGGATTCACTGTTCCCGGTTCTTGAGCCCTATGATCAGGGCTGCCTCGATGTCGGCGATGGCCACGGGTTGTACTTCGAACAGTGCGGCAATCCCGACGGCCTTCCGGTTATTGTCCTCCATGGCGGTCCGGGCAGTGGCTGCACGCCACGGCAGCGGCGTTTCTTCGATCCAGTCGCCTATCGCGTGATCCTCTTCGACCAGCGTGGCTGCGGCCGCAGTACGCCCCGTGGTGCCCTCACCGCCAACACCACGGAGCATCTGGTCGCGGATATCGAACAGTTGCGCCGCCACCTGGGTATCGGGCGCTGGCTGGTGTTTGGCGGTTCATGGGGCAGCAGCCTGGCAGTTGCCTATGCGGCGGTTAATCCGACCGCCTGCCTCGGCCTGGTCCTGCGCGGCATCTTCCTCACCGGACGCGCCGACCTTGACTGGTTCTTCCGCGATGCCGGCCAGTTCCTCCCCGAGGCCTGGGCTCGCCTCGCCGCCCTCGCACCAAAACGGCATCCGCTCTATCACTGCGCCCGACTGCTTGCCGGCAACGACAGGGCGGCGGCACTGGCGGCGGTTCGCGCCTGGGTCGATTACGAGGATGCGGCGGTGCACTTCGGCATGGCCCCTGCCGCCGTGCCACAGCCTGCCTCCATGGCGGACGAGGCCGAAGCCGAGCGTCTGATCGACAAATACCGCGTCCAGTCCCATTACCTGGTGCGACGCTGTTTTCTCGGCGAGCGGTGCCTGTTCGACCTGGCGCAGCATTGCGGCGATCTGCCCACCGTGGTGCTGCATGGCCGCCGCGACATCGTCTGCCGCCCGGTCAATGCCTGGCGCCTGCAGCAGGCGATGGCGCAAAGCCTGCTGCGCTTCGTCGAGGACGCGGGCCACAACGCCTTTGACCCTGGAATGGCCGCGGCCATCGTCGCTGCGACCAGCCAATTCGCAGCCCGTGGATATTTCGGAGAACGGCCATGAGCCTGCGTGTCCAGATCAACTTGATCATCGGCGTATTGATGATGTTGTTCATCGGCATCCTCGTCTATCAGGAGATCGGCGACACCCGGCGCGGCGTGCGTGACGAGGTCGAAGGTTCCAACCTTGTCGCCACGCACCTGCTGACCCGCATGAGCTGGATCTACGAGCAGGGCGGCGTGCGCGCGATGGTGAGCTTCCTCAACAACGTCGGCCATGTACGTGCCAATGACGTGACGCTCTACGACCCGGCGGGACAAGTGGTCTACAAGTCGCCGCCGCCGACCTACAAGGTCGGCCTCGACGCGCCGGCCTGGTTCAGCAAGCTCGTCGCCCCTACGCTTGCGCCCCAGGAGATCCACGTCGCCGGCGGCAAGCTGGTCATCCGCGCCGATCCCTCGCGGGCGATCCTGGACGGTTGGGAAGAACTGGTAAGGGTGGTGGAGTTGGGCGCGGTTACTTGTGTCGTTCTGCTTGCAGTTGTCTTCTGGCTGACCCGGCGGGCGCTTCGGCCGATGCGACAGATCGTTGCCGGCCTTGAGCAGATGGAACAGGGGGTCTATGACACCCGGCTGCCGCCGCTGCCCGGCGCAGAGGCCCGGCTGATGAGCGTCGCCTTCAATCGCATGGCGCAGGCGGTGGAGGAGACCACCGCTGCCAAGCGCGCTGCCAGCGAGGCCCAGTCGAACCTGCAACAGAACCGCGAACTGACCCAGTTGATCCAGTCCCACATCGAAGAGGAGCGCCGCCACATCGCCCGCGAGCTTCACGACGAACTTGGCCAATCGATTACCGCCGTCAAGAGCCTCGGCCTTTCCATCGCCCAGCGCAGCGAGGCCTGCGACGAGGGTGTTGGTCGTGCCGCCAAGCTGATCGTCGATACGGCGGGGCGGATGTACGACGCGGTGCACCAGATGATTCCCCGGCTTCGTCCCTTTGCACTGGACGACTTCGGGCTGGCCGACGCCCTGCAGGATCTGCTCGCGGAGGTGCGGCAACAGCACCCCGAAGTGGAACTGACGTTGAACGTTAGCGAGTTGCCGGCGCAACTTGGAGACACGCTTGCCACCAGCGCCTATCGCATCGTTCAGGAGTCTGTGGCCAACGCGCTGCGCCATGCCGGTGCCGGGCGCATCGCCATTGTCGTGAGGGCGGACGCCGGTGATCTGCTGATACGGGTGGAAGACAACGGCGGCGGCCTGCCGCCGGATTGGCAGCGGCCCGGCCACTTCGGGCTGCGCGGCATGCGAGAGCGGGCAACGGCCCTGGGCGGCAGCTTCGAAGTCGGTGGCGGCCGCGACGGCGGCGTGTGCGTGCTGGCCCGATTGCCGCTAGACTGAAGCCATGAAGACCAAGACCACCATCATGCTTGTGGACGACCACGCCGTCGTCCGCGCCGGCTTTCGCCTTATGCTCGAAGCCACCGACGATCTCGAGGTGATCGCCGAGGCCGACAGCGGCGAGAGTGCCTATGCCAAGTACGTCGAACTCGAACCGAACGTCGTGGTGATGGATCTGGCCATGGCGGGCATTGGCGGCATCGAGGCCATCCACCGCATCGTCGCCCGCGATAAGCGCGCGCGCGTCCTTGCCCTTTCCGCCCACGAGGACAACAGCCATCCGAAACGGGCGCTTTCCGCCGGGGCGCGCGGCTACCTGTCGAAACGGACGGCGCCGGAAACGCTGATCGAAGCGGTGCGCGCGGTTGCCGCCGGGCGCATGTTCGTCGACGCGGCCATTGCCCAGCGGCTGGCGATTCAGGACGTGACCGGCGACGCCAATCCGGTCGAGCAACTATCGGAACGCGAATTCGAGGTATTCGTCCAACTCGCCCGCGGCCTGTCGGTGAACCAGATCGCCGACACGTTCAATCTCAGTCCGAGCACCATCGGCACCCATCTCTACAACATCAAGCAGAAGCTGAAGGCCTCCAACCAGGCCGAGCTGGCGTTGATCGCCGTGCGCCATGGCTTGATCGAGGCCTGACTCAGCGCGCGCCCCCCGGTTTCAATCGTTTATGGGTAATGGCCACAAATCGATCATGGAAATCATGAGGTGGCTTTCATGATTTCTTGATATCCGCAAACCTATCCTGGTCTTATCGTTTCTCCTGTCGTAACTCAAAGGCGGGAAGCGAGCAGGATGGACTTCGTTACACCCCAAATCGCCGTCGGCAGCCGCGTCAATGCGGAAGATGCAGCGGGCCTGTCCGAGTGCGGCATCGGCGCCTTGCTGTCGCTGGCGCCGGTGCCGCGGCCGGCCGGAATTGCCCGGCAGTTGAGCCTTCAGGTCAAGGACAGGGAAGCGTTCGGCGCCGACGTCATCGACGATGCAGTCGGCTTTCTCAAGGAGCAGGCGGGACACGGCCGCCGCGTCCTGATCCACTGCGAACAGGGCATTTCGCGCTCGCCCGCCTTGGCCGCCTGTTATCTCCACGAGGCGCACGGCATGGATCTCGATGCCGCCATCGAGCAGGTGCGGATCAGCCGCCCGATCGCCGAGCCTCACCCCGCGCTGCTTGCGTCCATGCGGGCACACTACCGGGCCAGCCTGCCGGTGGACCTCTCCGGCAACGAAAATCCGCTCGGCCCCTCGCCCCTGGCGATCGCCGCCATCTGTCGCGCCGCCGGCCAACTGCACCGCTATCCCGACAAGGACGGTACCGCGCTTCGCGCCCAATTAGCCAGGCAGCTCGACCTGCCGGCCGAGCAGATTGTGCTGGGCAACGGTTCCTGCGAACTGATCGACGTCATCGCCCGCGCCTGCCTCGATCCGGGCAGCGCGGCCCTGATCCCCGATCCGGGTTTTCCGGCCTACCGCTCGGCGGCGGCCCGCTGCGGCGCACAGGTGATTTCGGTGCCAATGCCGGATGGCCACTATCAAGTCGATGAATTCCTTGCCCGCCTCACCCCGGCCACCCGGCTGGTGGTCGTCGCCTCGCCGAACAATCCTACCGGCACCGTGTTCGATGGCGCCTCGCTTGCGCGTCTGCGGGTGGCCATGCCCGACTCGGCGTGGCTGGTGGTCGACGAAGCCTACCGCGACTACGCCCGAGCAGAGGTTCTGCCCGATCTGCTGCCCAGCATCCGGAGCGGCGAATCGATCATCGTCCTGCGCTCGCTTTCCAAGCTCCATGGCCTGGCCGGGCTGCGCATCGGCTACGGCCTCGCCCCGGCGGCGATGGCGGCTCGCCTGGTCGGGCTGACCCAGCAATACAACACCAGTTCGCTGGCCCAGATCGCTGCCGCAGCCGCCCTCGGCGACCATGCCCATTGCGAGCGCAGCCTGGCCAACAACGTCCGCGGCCTGGCCGAACTGGAGCGCGGCATTGCCGCCCTCGGTATCGAGTACGTCCCATCGTCGGCGAACTTCGTACTACTGCGCGCCGGCGACGATGCCCCGGCGCAATTCGAACGGCGCGGCGTCAAGGTCAAGTGCATGGCCCGCTACGGCCGGCCGGGCTGGATCCGGGTCAGTGTCGGTCGTGCCGGCGACAACGCCCGCTTTCTCGCTGTTCTCGCCGAGCTGCACGGGCTCGGCGAGAACCGCCGGCAATCGATTTACGCATAAGGGAGGAAAGACATGGCAATCATGATGGCCCCCGGGGGAACTCCGGAAATGGCGCGCGCCGTCATCGACGAGGGCGCCGACGCGGTCTATGTCGGCGTGGTCGGCTGGAGCCGGCGCGGCGCCCAGGACGAACTCAACGACGACGAGATCCGCGACACCATCGACTACGCGGCGGCGCGCGGCAAGGAAGTGCGCATCGTGGTCAATACGCTGCCGAGTTCGACCGAACTGCCGATGTTCATCGAACGCGTCGAACGCTACGCCGACTGGGGTGCCCGCGGCTTCATGATCAGCGACATCGGGGCCATGCGCATGGTGAAGCAGCGGCTACCGAATGTGCATATCCATACCAGCGTCGGCTGCGGTATCACCAACTACGAGGACGTCAAGTTCCTGGGCGACATCGGCGCCTCCTACGTTGTCCTGCCCTACCGCCTGTCGGTCGACGAGATCCGTGAAATCAAGCGACACAACAAGGCGGGAATCGAAGTCTTCCTGTTCAAGACGCCCTCGGGCGGCAAGATCTGCCCGGGCAAATGCAACATGAGCAGCTATTTCAGTTTCCGACGCTGGCTCGACGCCCAGGGCAAGGACCATTTCTTCGGTTCGGCCTCGCGCGGCGGCGACTGCCTGCGGGTGTGCCAGACCGACTGGAACTTCAAGGTCAACGAGCTTGACCACCATGCACCGATGACCATCAAGACCAACCCGGCTCTCTGGCTCGACGAACTGCCCGACTATCTGGCCGCGGGCGTCGATTGCCTGAAGGTGCCGGGACGCGACCGTTCGGCGGCGCTGGTGCGGGACATCACCCGGGTCTATCGGCACGCCGTCGACCTGATTCAGGGCAGCGACCACCCGGATCTGTCCGGCTTCGCCGCCGAACTCGAAGTGTTGCGCGGCCGCTGGCGGAGCGAGCGCAACAAGCGCGACAACCGGCTGCTCAGCGAAGCCGACAAGGAATCCCGGCGCGCCCTGGTCGCCACTATTTAAGGAGACGGAATCATGTTCGAACTCAGCACCGACGTCGGCAACCTCAAGGAATTGCAGGGAGGCGATTACTCCGCCTATGACGCCATCTACCTCGGCGATTTTTCCTGCCCCGAGTATCCCAACAATTTCAGCTCCCACGCAGAATTGCTGGAGAAGGGACTGGCCCTGGTCAAGTCGCGCGGCCAGAAGGCCTATCTGCGCCTCTACGCCGTGCCCAGCAACCACGATCTGCCCTGGGTGGGCGACCTCATCGATACCGCGCTCGCACTGCCGTTCGATGCACTCGAAGTGCATAACCTCGGACTTCTGCGCCTGCTGCGCGAAAAGGGCTGCCAGTTGCCCATCCATCTTGGCGTCTTCGGCAATCTCTACACCCACGAGACAGCCAAGGTGCTGAAGGACTACGGAGTCACGCGGGTCTATCCCAACCCCGAGCTGTCCCTGAAGGAAATCGCCTATATCGCCGAGAACGCGCCGATCGAGGTGCTGGTGCCGGTGCATGGCAAGATTCCCCTGGTCATCTCGGAAACCTGTTTCATTATGGAGCACTGCGACGAGTCGGAGAAACCCGACGACGGCAGTTGCACCTACGCCTGCACCAAAGACCACTGGCTGAAACGCGGCCGCAGCGACGGTAGCCAGGCCGACTGGTCGCTCAAGGACACCGGCCGCATGACGCTCTCGGGCAAGGACCTGTGCATGGTCGAACATGCACAGACCCTGGTCGACATGGGATTCACGGCTTTCTACGTCCACAACAAGGGCGAAGCACCGGGTTATGCCGGGCAGGTAGGGAAGATCTACCGTGCCGCCCTCGCGCGCGCCTTCGCCAACCAGGAACAGGAAGACGTGGTGCCGGCCCTCACCGCGCTCACCGGCTGGTCGCAGGAAGGGCTGTGCAACGGCTACTACTTCGAAGGCGCTGGCCAGCGCTATTTCGGAGGAGCTTGAAAATGGCCAAGCTGCTGGCGCCGGGCGGCTCGCTGGAAATGGCCTGCGTCGCCGTGGATGAGGGCGCCGACGTGGTCTACGTCGGCCCGCTGGGATTTTCGCGGCGTCCCTACGAGTCCGAAATGAGCGACGCCGACATCCGCGCGGCCACCGACTATGCCCGTGCCCGCGGCGTCGAGGTGCGGGTGGTGCTCAACACCTTCCCGAGCCCCTTCGAATTCCCCCAGTTCCTCGCCAAGGCCCAGACCTACGCCGATTTCGGGGTTTCCGGCTTCATCGTCACCGACCCCGGCGCGCTCTCTGCCTTGCGCCGGCAGCTGCCGCAGACGGTGCTGCACGTCAGCATCGGCAGCGGCATCGCCAATGCCGACGATGCGGCCTTCTACCGGCAGATCGGCGCCGACGTCATCATCCTGCCTTATCGCTGGGATATCGCCGAAGTCGAGGCGGTGCGGCAAAGGAGCGACATCGGCCTCGAGGTATTTCTGTTCGAGACCGTCCAGACCGGCAAGATCTGTCCCGGCAAGTGCATCATGAGCAGCTACCTGCGCTTTCGCGACTGGATCGAGGCCGAAGGCAAGGACTACTTCTACGGCAGCGCCAACCGCGGCGCCAAGGAATGCTATCGGGTCTGCCAGGCGGCCTGGGAATTCGGCGTCCCCGGAGAAGCCAGCGTCGAATTGAAGCTGCGCCGCGATGCCCGCCTGATGCTGGCCCAGCTTCCCGGCTTCATCGCCGCGGGCGTGTCCTGCTTCAAGCTCTCGGGCCGGGAGCGGCCGGTGGCCATGATCCGGGATCTGGTGCGCTTCTATCGCAAGGCCATCGACACCGTGCAGGCAGGCGCCGACGACCTCGACATCTATACCGACGAGTTGGCCGAGTTGCGCGGGCGCTGGGTGAGAGAGAAGAGCAAGCGCGTCGATAACCTGATGGACCGTGCCAGGCAATATGCCACCTGACTACCCGGTCCTGCGCGCCGCCTTCGAGGCCACCGGCAGCGGCGGCTGGGTGATGGCCACCCTGATCGAGCGCGGGCTCGACAGCGCCAACGGTTTTCGCCTCGATCTCGACCTCGGCGGCGACCGCATGCAGGGCGGCCTGCAGGCGACCGAGGCCCGCCTCGCCGATGCTGATGTCGACGTCATCGACACCGACTGGCTGTCGGTGGCGCGCTGCCGACGGCATGGCCTGCCGGCCGCCGCGATGGCGCCCTACGGCGCCATTTTCGGCAGCCTGGTGGCACCGCGCGCCGGCCCGGTCAAATCCCTCGCCGACCTGGCCGGAAGTCGCCTCGGCGTCGTCCGTGCCGGCGACAAGAACTGGCTTCTGCTGTGCGCTGCCTGTCGCCGGCAACTGGGCTTCGATCCACAGGAATGCTGCACCCGCATCGATGCCGGCTCCAAGACCGCCTTGCGCGAACTCCTGGTCAACGGCGAAATCGATGCCGCGCTGCTTTACTGGCACCAGGTTCCGGCCATTACCGCCGACGGCCATTTCACGGAGATCTGCGATCTCCTGGACCTCCTGCCGATGCTCGGGGCGCGGGTCTTCCCGTCGAGTTTCTTCGTCATGCGCGACCACTGGCTCGACCAGCAGCCGGAAGTCGCCGGAGGCTTCCGCCGCGCCGTTGCTGCCGCCATCCGCATCCTGCGCGAGGACGTCGCCGCCTGGCGCCGGGCTGCCGGCGTCGAGGGCATCAGCGATGGCATTGCGCAGGCGTTGCGGGCCAAGTGGCTGGCGCGCATCGGCATCCCCTGGCAGTCGGGGATGGTCGCCGAGTTGGCCCGCCTTTCCGCTCTGCTTGCAGGGCAGACACTGCCTGCCGGCACCTTTGCCACCGAGTTACTACAGGGAGAGACATCATGACCATCCTCATGGCCCCCGGCGGCAGCCTTGAAATGGCGCGCCTGGCCCTGGCCCGCGGCGCCGACTCGGTATATGTCGGCCCCAAGGGCTGGAGCCGGCGGCCGACCAGCGACGAACTCGAGGACGGCGAAATCCGCGAGCTCATCGACGAAGCCCGCGCCATCGGCCGCGACGTCCGCATCGCCGTCAACGTCATGCCGGCACCGGCCGAAGTCCCGGCCTTCATGGACAAGGTCGCCACCTACGCGGCCTGGGGCGCCGGCGGCGTGATGATTTGCGATCCCGGCCTGATGCCGGCGGTGCATCGGGCCTTCCCGGAACTGGACATCCACGTCAGCGTCACCGCCGGGGTATTCAACATCGAGGACGTGCGCTTCTATGACGAACTCGGCGCCGACTACGTCGTCCTGCCTTATCGCTGGGGCGTTGCCGAGGCGGCCGAGATCCGCGCAGGCTGTGCCATGAAGCTGGAAGCCTTCCTGTTCCAGAATCCGCACCGTGGACGCATCTGCCCGGGGCGCTGCTATTCGAGCAGCTATTTCCACGTCAAGCACATCACCGAAGGCAACAAGGAACACTACCTGGGATCGGCATCGCGCGGCGGCGCCTGCTTCCGCATCTGCCGCAGCAAATGGGCCTTGCACGCCGGCGGCGATCTCCGTGCCGAAGCGCCGCGGCTGAAGAGCAGCCCGGAACTGGTGCTCTGGGAAGTACCCGAATTTGTCGCCATGGGCGTCGAACGCTTCAAGATCCCGGGGCGGGAGCGCTCCACTGCGCTCGTCGGCGCAATCGTCGGCTTCTACCGCCGGGTAGTGGATTCCATCCTGGCCGGCAATCAGGACGTCTCGGCCTTTGCGCCGGAATGGGAAGACTTGAAAGTCGAGTGGCGCGGTCAGCGCATCGATCGCGACGATGCCCGCATCATACGGGCCGAACTGGCGGCATGAAGCTCGACGATCCCGCGATTGTCGAGCTTGCCCAGGTCGGCGCCGATGACTGCCGGCGGGTCGGCGCCAAGGCCTGGCGCCTGGGCCGCCTGCTGCAAGCGGGCTTCCCGGTCAGTCCCGGTTTCTGCCTGACCGCCCGCGCCAGCGCCACGTGGGACGCGAGCGTCAGGCAGGAGTTGCTGGCCGCCTATCGGCACATGGGGAGCGGCCCGGTGGCCGTACGCAGTTCCGCCCTCGAAGAAGACGGCGAGGCGGCGAGCTATGCCGGCGTCTACTGCAGCGAACTGCCGGTCGAGGGCGAGGCGGCGCTGGTCGCCGCAGTCGAGCGCTGTCTCGCTTCCTGGCACCACCACGCCGCTTGCGATTACCGGACCCGGGTCGGCGCCGCCGACGGCTTTGCTCTCGCCATCCTGGTGCAGTGCCTGGTTCCGGCCATCGCCGCCGGCGTTGCCTATACCTGCGACCCGCTGCGGCCGGCCAGCCGCCAAATTCATATCGATTCGGTCTGGGGCCTGGCCGAGCCCCTCGCCGCCGGCCGGGTCGTCCCCGACAGCCTGGTTCTCTCCCGTCGCGGCCAGTTGCTGCGCCAGACGGTGGCCGAGAAGCACTGCGAACTGACGGTGGCGGGAACGCTTGCCGTGCCTGCTGAGCGCAGTGGTGCTCCCAGCCTATCGGTGGTCACTGCGCGCCAGGTGGCGCGCGTGGCCCTGCGCGCCGAAGCCTTTTTCGGCGCCCCGCAGGATGTCGAATTCGCCGTCGCCGCCGACGGCCCCTGGATCGTGCAGTCGCGCCCCATCGTCGTCGCCAGCCCGGCGGCACCGCCCCTCGACCTTTACCTCGAAGGCGAGCGCCGCCGCCTCGCCCGCAAATTCGCCTCGTTGCGCCGACGCGGCATCCTCAAGGGCAGCGAGGGAGTGCTGAGCAACGGCAATGTCGGCGAGCTGTTGCCGACGCCGACGCCGATGAGCTTCGGGCTGTTTCAGGCCATTTTCTCCGGGCCCAACGGCGCCATCGTCGCCGGCCGGCGGCGCTTGGGCTACTGCTTCGATGCGCGCGCCACGGCCTATCTCTACGAGCTGGTGGCCGGGCAGGTCTATTTCAATCTCGAAGTCGATGCCACCACTTTCGAGTACGGAGCATCGCCGCCGATCGACTTCTACCTCGACCAGGTGATCGCGCAGCCGGCACGCGCCAATTATCCCGAGGTGAATCTCTATCGGCAGCACTACACGCGCGAATCGGCCCGCGAGTGTTTCGGGGTTGCCGGCGCTACGGCGATGGTGAGCAAGGCGGAGGCATTCCATCTGACGCTGACCCAGGCGGCGACCGCCTTCCTCGACGGCGACACCGTCACCCGGCACGCTGTATCTCCCAGCCGTCACCACTGGGCCGAAGCGTCGGCCGCGGCAACTGCGCGCGCCATCGCCACGCAGATCCGCGGCCTGCGCAGCGGGCTCTGCGTCGAGTTCGTCATCGCCGCCCGTCTCGGCTTCTACTTCGCCGCCCGGCTGCGCGAGCGGCTGCTGCACTGCTTCGGCAGCGCCGGCGAGGGCCTTTGCGCGCCCCTTCTGTCGGGGCTGCCGGGGAGCCTGGTGACCGAACAGTCCATCGCCCTCGAACGGCTGCTGGCCGGGGATCTGGCTCGCCGAGACTTTCTGGCGGCTTACGGCCACACGGCAGACAACGAACTGGAATTGTCCGAGCCCCGGTTGATCGAAACACCCGCCAAGCTCGATGCCATGCTGCACGATCTCGCGGCCTCGGGACGCAGCCCGGCAGCCGAATTCGGCCGCCAGCAAAACCACCGCGTCGACGCCGAAGCCATGCTCCAAGCACGCCTGGCGGCTGCCGGCGTCTCCGGCGAAGAGCAGGTGGCGCTCTTCTCGGATTTGCGCTTCGCGCAGCGCCTGCTGCCACTGCGCGAAACCATCAAGCATCATTACACTGCAGTCTATGCCGACATCAGGCGCGGACTCCTTCACATGGCCGACTGTCTCGGCTGGGACGCCGCTCTGATCTTCCACCTGCGCCCCCAGGAGTTACCGCGGGCCGCCCGCCATCCCGGGCATTGGCGGGCGGTGGCCGAGTGTCGACGCGCGGAGCGCGCCCTCGCCCTGGAGGCGGCGAAACGGCGGCTGCTGCCCAACGTGGTTTTCGCTTCCCGGCTGGAATCCATCGGCCAGCCGCCAGCGGTGTCGGCGGGCGAGGGCTGGCGCGGCAACGGCCTTTCGCCCGGACGTGCCTGGGGCACCGCACGGGTGATCGACGGTGGCGGCGAACATTTCTCCTATGGCGGCGGCGAATTCTCGGGCGACGAAATCCTTATCCTGCGCGCCGCCAACCTCGGCCTGGCTCCCCTGTTCCGCCTGGTCGCCGGGGTCGTCGTCGAAGTCGGCGGACTGCTGGCGCACAGCGCCTGCCAGGCGCGCGAGGCCGGCATCCCGGCCGTGCTGCTGCCGGAGGCGACCGCACTCATTGCCGACGGCTGCCGTCTGATGATCGACGGTACGACGGGAAGCGTGTGTGTCGTCCATGCCGAGAAATCCGTCCGGATACAGTGCCATGACGACGTCGAGCTTGCCGCGGTTTGATCTCGGCGGGCGCACCGCCCTGATTACCGGCGCCGGCGCCAATGGCGGCATCGGCCATGCCATCGCCCTGGGCTACGCCCGGGCCGGTGCAAGGCTCGCCATCGCCGACAACGATCCGCCCGGTCTCGCCGCGACCGCCGCCGAACTTTCGGTCCTGGGCCACGAGTCCCTCGCCGTCGGCTGCGACATTGCCAGCAGCAACCAGGTGGAAGCCCTGTTCGCGGCCATCGACAGGGAGTTCGGCGGCCTCGACATCCTCGTCAATGTGCCTTTCGCCTTTCCCTCCCGGGTTCGTCCGCACGAGCTGGCGCTGGCCGACTGGGAGCGCATGCTGGCGGTGAATGTGACCGGCTATTTCCTCTGCTGCCAACAGGCCTTGCGGCGCATGCTGGCGGCCGGACGAGGTTGCATCATCAATATCGGCTCCAATGCCGGCGTCTCGGCCCTCGGCCGGGGTGCCTTCCCCTACAGCTGTTGCAAGGCCGCCGTGCATCAGATGACAAAGGAATTAGCGGTCGAATACGCTGCGGCCGGCATCCGGGTCAATGCCATCCTGCCGGCCCAGACCCTGACGCCGGGACTGGCGCCCCATCTCGACAACCCCGGTTTTCGCGACCATGTCCTGCCACGTATTCTGGCCGGCCTGCCGCAGGGGCGCCTGCTCTCGCCCGAAGACTACGTCGGGCCGGCAGTCTTTCTCGCATCCGACGCCGCGGCAGCGGTCAATGGCGTGCTGCTGCCGGTCGATGGCGGCAACCTCGCCATGAACGCCGGCGGCAGCGCCGGCTGGCCCGGGGCTTGACGCTCATGGCTCCGATGGACCATCCCAGATCATGAAAGGCTGTGCCTTCGCCTCACCTGACGCCGGCAAATGGGCCCACCCCTCCCAGCCTCCCCTCAAGGGGAGGCGACTATCCGGCTCGCTTCGCTCGGCTATCACCATGCGCGGTGACGAGTGTCTTTCACGCTAAGGAGCAGGCATGCCCTACGTTCGCATCGAAACCCGCGGCGACTGGATCAAGCCCCTGGCCGCGGCTCTCTTCACCGGTGTCGATGCTGCTCTCGTCCGGGTGCTCAAGGTGCCGCCGGACGATTCCCTGATCCGTCTGATTTGCCATGAACCGGAGCTGATCCGGCTACCGCGCGCGGCCGACCCCCATTTCGTTTTGATCGAAGTCGCCCTGTTCCCCGGACGCAGCCCCGAGGCCAAGCGTGCGCTTTACCGCGAACTGACGGCGGCGGTCGGCGCCCTTGGCGTGGCGGAATCACAGGTGACTGTCGCCCTCCACGAAATCGCGCTCGACGACTGGGGCATTGGCGGCCGTCCGGCCAGCGAACTCCAATTCGCGTTTCCTCTCCGGGTTTGATTCCGCCAACGTCGCGATGAAACTTCTGCGCTACGGCCCCAAAGGCAAGGAACTGCCCGGCCTGCTCGATGCCGACGGGTGGATACGGGATCTTTCGCGGCACCTGCCCGATATCGATGCTACGGCCATCTCACCCGGCGGACTCCGATCGATCCGCCGCCTCAAGCCTGCCTCGCTGCCCCTGGTTCCGGGCCGGCCCCGACTCGGCGTTCCGGTTGCCGGGAGCGGCAAGGTGGTCGCCATCGGCCTCAACTACCACGCCCATGCATGGGAAGGCGGCTGGGAACTGCCGAAGGAGCCAGTAGTGTTCCTCAAGGCGACCTCGGCCATTTCCGGACCGAATGACCCGATCCGGCTGCCGCCGGGATCGAACCGGACCGACTGGGAAGTGGAACTGGCCATGGTCATCGGGCGCACCGCCTGCCGGGTGCCGGTCGGGCGAGCGCTCTCCCACGTCGCCGGCTACTGCATCGGCCATGACGTATCGGAAAGGGAATTTCAGTTCAAGCTTGGCCCGACCTGGGACAAGGGCAAGAGCTGTGACAGCTTCTGCCCCTTGGGACCGTGGCTTGTCACGCGCGACGAGGTGGGCGACCCGCAGAATCTCGATCTCCTGCTTGCGGTCAATGGCGTCGTCATGCAGTCGGGCAACACTCGCGACATGGTCTTCGGCTGCGCCGAAATCGTCTCCTATGTCAGCCGATTCATGACCCTTTGGCCTGGCGATGTCATCCTTACCGGCACGCCACCGGGTTCGGGCTTCACTCGCCATCCCGCCCGCTTCCTGGCTGCCGGCGACCGGGTGGTGCTGGGTATTGCAAGCCTGGGCGAGCAGAGGCAGCGGGTACGGGGTTCGGGATCCGGGATTCTGCCTAGTTGCTGCCTGCAGCCAGTTTCGGAAATGCGTCGGGCATGACAGCGGGGCCAGGCGAGCCCGGAGCTCTCAGCGCTCGGGCGAGGAGGGGACGGGCGAGTTGAGATCGGCCTCGATGGACTGCGGGGGTAGTTGGGCCATCTGCATCGCCAAGGCCACGCGCTCGCGCTCGATCTGGCGAACGAAGTGCCAGCCGCAAGGCGTCTTGATGAAGGCGAAGGCGGTCGGTTCGTCGATGAACAGTTGGTAGTGCCATGGGCCATAGCCGTCGGTGTTGCACTTCGGCGTATCGGCGGCAAGGACCGGTTGTGCGATCAGCAGACTCGCTGCGATGGCCAGGAATTGAATCGTTTTCATTGGAAGTACTCAAAAAGGTAGTCGACGCCTAAAGCATACATCAGAATTGGTGCAATGCAACAATGCCTTCTAATTATTACTATAGTAATAACTTATGTACCGAAGGATGCGGGGCGGAACGAAGCCCGGGCGCGGCATTTGCTACCCCGGATGAATGATGGTGGCGAGAAGTGCGGCAGTCCTTCTCGCTTCTTGGTGGCCGGACAGGCAGGCACGTCCGGCCGTCGTGTCGCAGTGAGTGGAGAAGGGGACAGCATGTCTGGTCATGTATGGTCGGCCCGATTTCGGGTCGTTGCAGTGAGCGCAATTTGTGCCGTTGTGTTACCGCAGGCGCCGGCTTTGGCCGACGACTATCCAACCTATGAGCGGGTGCAGTACGCGATCCAGTGCATCACCAGGCACGGCGGTGCGCAACAGTTGATCTACCAGTGCTCGTGCGCCATCGACAAACTGGCGGCGCAGTTCTCGATCGACGAATTCGTCGACATGCAAACCGCCATGAATGCAGCGTCAATGACGGGCGAGCGCGGCGGCGGGTTGCGCGACAACCCCGATATGCGGGCGGCAGCGAAGCGGTACCGCGAAGCCGAGGGGGCCGCGCTGAAGTCCTGTGGTGTTGCCGTGAAGTGATCCGAATCCTCAGGCGCTGAGCGACTCAAGCGATCGGGTCCGCGCGCGGATCCTATATCACTTGGGGGCGGCTTCTCGCGCCGCCCATCTCTCTTGTGTCACCGATGGATTTCCTACCGGTACGCTGCTCCGGGGAATCGGCTTGGCGATCGAGACAGCGATTATCGCGGGGGTTTTCGGCTGCTCATCGGATGGCACATGCAAGCGGTCCCGTGTGCCGTTTCTGGAACATTATCGCAGTGCAACATCTTGATTGGGCAAATGAATACCGCCAAAAAGCCGCTCGTTGGGCGCTATACGGTAGCAGGCACGGGAAATGCAAAGCGCAATCTGTCGCCCAAGGCGGTTTCAGACATACCGAGGGTGGCGTTCCCGCCAACCAGAAGATAGAGGAGATGAAATGTCCGCGAATAAAATTGCACACGCGGTCGCTGCGATGTTCATCGTCGGCGCCACTTGCGGTGTATCGGCGAACGATGATGTCGCGCGATTGACCGCAGATTCGAAGAACTGGGCCATGCAGGCCGGCGATTTTGCCAACACTCGCCATAGCAAGCTGGCTCAAATCAACAAGCAGAATGTCGGCAAGATGCACGTCGCCTGGACCATGTCCACCGGCGTCCTGCGCGGCCACGAGGGCTCGCCCCTGGTGGTCGGCGACACGATGTATTTCCATACGCCGTTCCCTAACAATGTCATTGCGGTGGATCTCAACAGCCAGCAGATCGTCTGGAAGTACGAGCCGAAGCAGGATCCGACGGTCATCCCGGTGATGTGTTGCGATACGGTCAATCGCGGCCTCGCCTTTGCCGAGGGCAAGGTGATACTGCAACAGGCTGACACGACGCTGGTCGCCCTCGATGCCAAGAGCGGCAAGGTGCTTTGGTCGGTCAAGAACGGCAACCCGAAGATCGGTGAAACCAACACCAATGCGCCGCATGTATTCGGCAACCTGGTGCTGACCGGCATCTCGGGCGGCGAGTTCGGCGTGCGCGGTCGCATCACCGCCTACGACCTGACCACCGGCAAGGAAGTCTGGAAGGCCTACAGCGTCGGCCCCGACGCCGAGATGCTGATCGATCCGGACAAGACCATGACCTGGACCGACGGCAAGATGGCGCCGGTGGGCAAGGACTCGTCGCTCAAGACCTGGAAGGGCGATCAGTGGAAGATCGGCGGCGGTACGACCTGGGGTTGGTACGGCTACGACGCCGCAGCGGGGCTGGTCTATTACGGCAGCGGCAACCCCTCCACTTGGAACCCGAAGCAGCGTCCTGGCGACAACAAGTGGTCGATGACCATCTTCGCCCGCGACCTGAAGACCGGCAAGGCCAAGTGGGTCTATCAAATGACGCCGCACGACGAGTGGGACTTCGACGGCATCAACGAAATGATCCTGGCCGACATCGACGTCAAGGGACAGAAGCGCAAGGCCCTGGTGCACTTCGACCGTAACGGCTTCGCTTACACCATGGACCGCATTTCGGGCGAGTTGCTGGTGGCGGAGAAGTTCGACCCGCAGGTCAACTGGGCCACGCACGTCGATATGAAGAGCGGCCGTCCCGTGGGCGTCGCGCAGTACTCGACCGAGAAGAACGGCGAGGACGTCACCACCAAGGGCGTCTGTCCGGCGGCCCTCGGTTCCAAGGACCAGCAGCCGGCGGCATTCAACCCGAAGAATGGCAAGTTCTACGTGCCGACCAACCATGTCTGCATGACCTACGAACCGTTCAAGGTTGAATACACGGCGGGTCAGCCATACGTGGGCGCGACGTTGACGATGTTCCCGACCCCAGGATCACACGGCGGCATGGGCAACTTCATCGTCTGGAACGCCGGCACCGGCAAGATCGAGCAGAGCAAGCCGGAGAAGTTCTCGGTCTGGTCCGGCGCCTTGACCACCGACGGCGGCCTCGCCTGCTACGGCACCCTCGAGGGCTACCTCAAGTGCGTCGATGCCGACAACATCAACAAGGAACTCTACAAGTTCCGCACCCCGTCGGGGATCATCGGCAACGTGTTCACCTACGAGCACAAGGGCAAGCAGTACATCGGCGTCTTCTCGGGCATTGGCGGCTGGGCCGGCATCGGCATGGCGGCAGGGCTTGAGAAGGACACCGATGGCCTCGGCGCCGTGGGTGGCTACCGCGACCTGGCGAAGTTCACCAATCTCGGTGGCACGCTGACGGTCTTTGCTCTCGACTGAGTCGCCCGGCGCCTCGGTCTCTTGTTCCCGCACCGGCTGCCTGCGCGGCTCGCCGGTGCGGCTTGCAAGACGCAACTGATGGTGAAATCCGCGCAGACGGTCACCACGGAATCGCAACACAAACGATTTGGATGGAGCGCCCATGAAATTGAAACTCCGTACCGGCCTGTCTGCACTCGCAGTCCCGCTGATCCTCGCCCTGGCCCATGATCCGACCATGGCCCTGGCCCAGACCGAGGCATCAGGTTCGGCGACGGTTCCCTACCGTGTAGTCGACGGCAACAAGGTCGACGCCGGAACGCTCGCCGGCTGTAAGACCTGGCGTGCGATGGCCTGCGACCGCTGTCACGGCCCGAATCAGGAGGGGCTGGTCGGTCCTTCGCTGCTCAATTCGCTGAAGGTCCTGACGAAGGAGGAATTCGTCACCACGGTGACCAACGGCCGCCCCGAAAAGGGAATGCCCAACTTCGGCTTGATCGAGTCGGTGACGAAGAACATCGAGAATCTCTACGCCTATCTGAAGGGTCGTTCCGACGGCGCCATCAAGCCCGGCAAGCTGCAACCGATCGAGGCACAATGACGATTCATCGCGGCGCTTGAATATGACATTTCGAGGAGGAACGGACATGCATCCGGCGATACTGGCCAGGGCTGCGGCCCTGCTGATGACGATCCTGGCGGCAGCGGCCTCCGCGGCTGGCCCGGATGCGAAGGTGCTGCGGGTTTGCGCCGATCCCAATAATCTGCCGCTGTCCGACCGCAGCGGCGGCGGCTACGAGAACCGCATCGCCGAACTGGTGGGAAAGGATCTCGGTTTGCCGGTCGAATATGTCTGGGCGCCCCAGCGCATGGGCTTCATCCGGAATACGCTGAAGGCGCCTGACGGTCGCGGCGGCTTCAAGTGCGACCTGATCATCGGCGTACCGGCGGATTACGAAATGACTGCCACGACCCGCCCCTATCTTCACTCCAGTTGGGTGATGGTCTTGCCCGACCGGCCCGAACTCGCCGCGGTCAAGAGCGCGGACGACATCCTCAATCTTCCGGCCGGGTTGCGAAGCCGATTGCGCTTTGGCGCCTTCACCCACACCAAGCCCCTGGACTGGCTGTTCAAGAACGATCTGTTCGACCAGACGGTGCCTTACCAGGCGCTTTCGGCCGATCCGGAGGAGTTCCCGGGGCGCATCATCTCGGATGACCTGGCGGCCGGCAAGATCGACGTCGCGCTGGTCTGGGGGCCGATCGGAGGCTATTTCGCCAAGCAGGCGAAACAGCCGCTGCGCATCGTTGCCTTTGCCTCCACACCGCAGTTCAAGTTCGACTACCTGCTCTCCATCGGCGTGCGTCATCCCGACAAGGAATGGCGCGAAAAGCTGGACGGCGTCATTGCCCGGCACCAGGCCGATATCGATCGCATCCTCGAGGACTATGGCGTACCCCGGCTCGATCTGCCGCCACAGCCGCAGATCGTGGCTGGAGCGAAGCCGTGATCATGGTGCGGCGCCGCGTCCTGGCGGCGCTGCTGCTGCTCGCCGCCGGCACCAGTTACGCCGGCCAGAAGACCGCTGCGACCGCGACGGAACAGGCCGCACCGGCATCGGAGCTTGTTACCGAGGCGGAATCGCTTCTGTTTGAGACCGATCACATGGCCGGCCTGGCATTGCCCGCGAGACTCGATTACCGATTCTCCTGGGATGGCGACAAGCCGTTCGAGGATCGTATCGTCCTGACCGTCAGTCGAACGCGCCTGGCCGAGGTCGATTATCTGACCGGTGCCTACCACGTCAATTACCCGGCGGTCGAGCGCGCGCGCGGCAATCCGCTGCTGCTCTACTTTCTTGAGCACGACCTGCGGGAGATGCGGCGCCAGACTGCTGGCCAGCCCGACTATTTCCGGCGCCTGATCCGGCGGGCGATGGCGGATCCCGATCTCAATGCCGAGCCGACCGAAGTCACCGTCGCCGGCCGCAAGGTGGCGGCCATGCGGGTGGTGATCGAGCCGTTCCGTGCCGACCCGAAAGCGCCGGAGCGCTACCCGGCGCTGATCGGCAAGACCTACGAATTCATCCTGGCCTCGACGGTTCCGGGCCAGATCGTCCGGCTGGCAAGTCACGTCCCACTGGCCAACGGGAAGACGGATACCGTGCAGGTCGAATTGACCGGCTTGGGTTCGATATAAGACGGCGCATGCGGTCCACAGGAGAGATGAATGACGCTGAGCGAACGCTTGACGGAGAATCGGGTGCAATCGCCGGATGGTCGCGTCCAGGCCGTGGCGAACGGTTGCGACTACCTGAGCATCATCGGTGCCGGCCACGCCCCGCGCCTCGTGCCTCAGCCCGGCACCCGGCCGGATGCGGCGGCTGCCGGGCGCAACAGCATCTTTGTGCGCCGCCTCCAGCTCGCGGCGCGCATTGGCGTCTATGAGTGGGAGAAACTCGACCTCCAGCCGGTCGTCATCGACCTCGAATTCGACCTGCCTTCGCAACTGGCATGCCGCACCGACAACGTCGAGGACACGGTCGACTACGCGGCGGTGGTATCGACCCTGAAACACCTTGCCACGGCCCGTCACTATGAACTGGTCGAGGCGATGGCCGAGACCATGGCCAGCGCCATGCAGCGTGAGTACGGTATGCCCTGGCTACAGTTGAAGCTGTCGAAACTGGCACCGTTTCCCGGCGCCGAGGTCGGCATAGTGGTCGAACGCGGCCGACGGGCCTAATGGAGGCAGACACGCGCTGGGGTTGTGATCGCCGGGAATCTTCCTCGTTTCCCGGCTCAGCTCCGGACGTATGCGACGAGCCAGCTACCATGACCAGCATCCATCACATTCCCGATCCGCTGCAACGGAGCAGCGACCCGCTGGTGCAGCGGCGGCGCACGCGCCTCACCGAGCAGTTGCCGGGCGTCGAATACGAGATCGACCAGTTGTTCGGCGACGTGGACGACGGCGCCACGGCAGTGGCCTGCACGGACAGCGACGGCATCGTGCTGTTTCTTCATGTCGGCCAGGACATCATCGATGATGTCTTCGGTCTCGGCCTGTGGGTCGGCATGAATTGGCACAAGCAGCTTGGCGCCTTGCCTGGCGAGGCGACCTGCCATACGGCGCCGATCTTCGCCGCCGACCGGCGCCACGCCGCCACCGTGGCGATTCTCAGCCGCGCGCATGCCGGCGCGGCTTACCTTCGGGCGCTGACCCGTTCGCTCGCCCGCGCGGTCGGCTATCGGGCGGCGGCCGAGACCAGCCAGCAGTTGCCGACACCAATCGTTCCGGATGGCCCGGAACTGGCTGCGCACCGGGAACGTCTGGCTGTCGCCGCCCGTGTCGCCTGCGGTGACTCGGGCGTCGCTCACAGCCTCGATCTGGCGCAGCGCCTGGCCGGCCGCAACATTCCCATCCTGCTTGCCGGCGAAACCGGCACCGGCAAGGAAGTCTTCGCGCGCGCCGTCCATATCCTGTCGCATCGCTATGTCGGGCCGTTCATCGCCGTCAATTGCGCCTCGGTGCCCGAGACGCTGATCGAATCCGAACTGTTCGGCTACCGGGCCGGTGCCTTCACCGGTGCATCGCGCGAGGGCTACCGCGGCCGCATCGTCCAGGCCGACGGCGGCGTGCTGTTTCTCGACGAGATCGGCGACATGCCCATCACCCTCCAGGCACGCCTGCTGCGGGTGCTGGAAACCATGGAGGTGACACCGCTCGGCAGCGACGAAGCCATCGGCGTCGATATCCAGATCATCAGCGCGACGCACCGGGATCTGGAGCAAAGCGTCCGTGACGGCCTGTTTCGCGAAGATCTTTACTACCGGCTCTGCGGCATGCGTATCGGCCTGCCGCCGCTGCGCGAACGCGAAGGACGCCGCGCGCTGCTGATCGCCGTCCTCAATGAGGAATCGCAAGGGAGCGCGGTTTTCGAACCGGGCGCACTCGATGCCCTGGATTGCTATTGCTGGCCCGGCAACCTTCGAGAACTGCGCAATACCGTGCGCGTCGCCCTGGCCCTGGCCGAGGATGGCGTGGTCCGCGTCGAGCACCTGCCGCCGCAGGTGACCGGACGGTCGCCCGCGAAGACCGGCGGCGAAGACGAACGCAGCCGACTGTTGCGCGAGATCGAACAGCATCGCTGGAACATCTCGGCGGTCGCGCGCTCGCTCGGCCTGTCCCGAAACACCTTGTACCGGCGCATGCGCCGCCTCGCCATCGGCATCCCCGGCCAAGGCAATTCTTCCGACGAAATCAGGAGACCTTCGGACCATGTCGATCCCTGAGCCGTCCGCCGAGGAACGCGAAGTCGACGCGCTGCTTGCCGGTGATCTGCCGTCGGAATCGGAGCGCCGATTCGCCTGGGCCTTCACCGGCTCCGGTCACTACCTGCGTGAGTCGCTGGAACTCGCATTGGCGCTGCCCGACGTCGATTTCTTTCTTTCCCGGGCGGCGGAAGAGGTGCTGCCGATGTACGGCTGGCCGCTGGTGGCGCTCAAGCAGCGGTTGGCCGGCCGCGGCCGGGTGTTCCGCGAAACGAACTACAGTTCGGTGCCCGTGGGGCTGCTCTACCGCGGCTTCTACCATACCGTCGTGGTCGGCCCGGCAACCTCCAATAGCGTCGCCAAGTGTGTCGCAGGAATATCCGACACCCTGGCGACCAACATGTACGCCCAAGCCGGCAAGTGCCGCATCGAGAGCATCGTCTTCGCCTGCGACAGCGAGCCGGTGGTCGTCACCGATGCGCCGGATCGGCGCGTGGTACTCTATCCGCGCCGCATCGACCTCGACAACACGGCACGGCTGCGCAGCTTCGAATACACGACGGTGGTTTCCACGCCGGCGGAATTGACTGCGGCACTGGCGCGGCGCAACGCATGGCTGAAAGAACTCTCCCGCGCATTCTCTTCCTGACCGGAAGGCTGGCCGAACCGGCACTCCGCGCCGTGCTGGCCGAGTTGGCGCCGGGGCGCTTCGAGTCGGTCGTCCATGAACCGGGCTTGCAGGTGGCCGGGCTGATGACCGCGGAGATGATTCGCCGTCGTCTGCCGCGGCCGTGCGATATCGACCGGGTCATGGTGCCGGGCCGCTGCCGGGGTGATCTGGCACCGCTGGCGTCGGACTACGGCATACCGGTCGAGCGGGGCCCGGACGAACTGGCCGATCTGCCCGAATGGTTCGGCGGCAAGGCGCGTACGGTCGACCTGTCGCGCCACGCCGTGCGGCTGTTCGCCGAAATCGTCGACGCGCCGAAGCTGAGCCTGGAACAGATCGTTGCCCGGGCCGGCGAACTGGCCGCCGACGGCGCCGACGTCATCGATCTCGGCTGCCTGCCGGAAACGCCGTTTCCGCACCTGGGCGAGGCGGTTCAGGAACTCAGGCGCTGCGGCTACGCCGTCAGCGTCGATTCCCTGGCCGAGGCGGACCTGCGTCTGGCGGTGAAGAGCGGCGCCGACCACGTGCTCTCGCTGACGGAGCACACCCTCGATGTGGTCGAGGGCGGCGCTACCGTTCCCGTGCTGATTCCCGAAAACGGTGACTACGACTCGCTGGCGCGGGCGGTGCGTGCCATGCAGGCGCGAGGCCGCTCGTTCTTCGCCGATCCGATACTCGACCCGATCCACTTCGGTTTTGCCGAGTCGCTGCTGCGTTATCACCGCCTGCGCAAGGAGTTTCCCGACGTGCCGATCCTGATGGGCATCGGCAACGTCACCGAACTCACCGATGCCGACACGACCGGCATCAACGCCGTGCTCTTCGGCATCATTTCCGAACTCGGCATCAATGCCGTGCTGACCACGGCAGTCAGCCCGCATGCCTGCCGCGCCGTGCGCGAGGCCGACATCGCCCGGCGCCTGATGTTCGCCGCCAAGGCCGAGGGTGCGCTGCCGCGCGGCTACACCCCGGACCTGATGACGGCGCACGACCGGCGCCCGTTCCTGCATGACTTCGGTCAGGTGCGCGACCTCGCCGGGCGGGTTCGCGATCCGAGCTTCCGCGTCCAGGTGACCGAAGAGGGCGTGCACGTCTACAACCGTGACGGGCTCTGGAGCGGAGGCAACCCCTTCGGCCTCTATCCTCACCTCAAACTCGACCACGACGGATCGCATGCCTTCTACATGGGCGTTGAACTGGCCCGGGCCCAGATCGCCTGGCGCCTGGGCAAGCGCTACACCCAGGACCGCCCCCTCGACTGGAAGGTCGCGGACGCCCATCCGGAGCGCGATGCCGACGAGGAGAGCTCATGCCAATGATTCGCGAGACGCTGGTCGTCACCCGATCGGCGAGCGGCCACGCCCACATTGCGCCGATGGGCGCCCAGGCCACCGTCTTCGACAACGGCGTCCAGGGGGTGATGCTGCAACCGTTCCGGCCCTCGACGACGCTGGAGAACCTGCTGCTCGGCCGCTGTGCGACGCTGAACCATGTCGATGACGTGCGCATCATCGCCGGCTGCCTGACCGGACGCCGCGACTGGCCGCTGCTGCCGGCCGAGCGTATCCAATGTGGCCATCTGGCGGCAGCCCTGGCCCACGTCGAACTGGTGCTCGATCACGTGGAGGAGGACCCCAAGCGGCCGCGCCTGTTCCTGCGCCAGGTGCACGAGGTGACACACGCGCCGTTTCCGGGTTTCAATCGCGCCAAGGCCGCGGTGATCGAGGCCGCCATCCTGGTCAGCCGGCTGCACATGCTGTCGGCCGACAAGATCGATCGCGAGATCGAATACCTGCACATCGCGATCGACAAGACCGCCGGCGACAAGGAACGCGAGGCGTGGGCATGGCTGATGGCAGCCGTCGACGCGCATCGGCGAGGCAACGGCAAGTGATCCCTCCAAAGCCGCGCTTTCTCGCCAGTGTTCGCAGTCTCGAGGAGGCGCTGCTCGCCGGTGTTCTCGGTGCCGAATTCATCGATCTCAAGGAGCCGTCACACGGGGCTCTCGGCGCTGTGGCGACCGCCGACCAACGCCGGATCGTGGCGGCTCTGCAAGAGCTCGGCAAGGCGCGACCGCCGGTCTCGGCCTCGGTCGGGGATCTGCCATTCGAGGCGGACCTCATTGCCGACGCCATCCGACGTACGGCGGCGACCGGCGTCGATATCGTGAAGTTCGGCGTGCACGCGTCCGGCGAGGCGGCGCGCCAGGGCTTTCTCGACCTCGATGCGCGGCTCGACCGGGAGCCGCCATCGGTTGCGGTGGTCGCGCTGCTGCTGGCCGATCGGCTGAGCGGCCTCAAGGAGGCGCTGGCATTGGCAAGGGCCGCCCTGCGGGTGACGGGCGTCAAGGGCGTCATGCTCGACACGGCCGAGAAGGGCGCGCAGGCGCGCGCGCTGCCTGAGATATTCACCGGCGCCGAACTGACCCGCTTCGTCGCCAAGGTTCATGAGTGCGACGGTTTCGCCGGTCTCGCCGGCTGCCTTCGGATCGACGACATCGAACCGCTGGCGGCGACGGGGGCGGACATTCTCGGCTTTCGTGGCGCGCTCTGCCACGGCACCCGCACCGGCATGCTCAACGGTCAAGCCGTGGTCGGCGTTTTCGACCGGCTGAAGGCAGTCAGGTCATCGTCGAGCGCGCCTGCACTGGCGGCAAATACCAGGGCCGTCGACACATCAGGCAGACGCGCCGCCATTTCGGGATACGCGGTATCGATGATGCCCGCGGCAGCCAGCGCTGCCAGCGATCGATCCCCGGGTGGCGGGCAGGACTTTACCAGGACTACTTGACTGGCCTTCATGCGGCCGGCCAGCCAGAGGGCCAGCGCATCGGCGCCGATGCGCCAGGAGCGTTCGACTTCGAGCGCGTCCCGGCGCGGCTCGGGGAGCCAGACGACAGCCCGGCGCGGCTGCCCGAGCAACTCGCCGGCCACTTCTTCCGCTCCCCAGCACAGGCTGGTTTCCTCCGCTGCCAGGGCACCCAGCAGGCGGCCATACTGGGCCATGGCCAACAGCGCCATGTCGTGAGCCGCGGCATCGTCGAAGGCGCAGTCCTGCTGGGTAACCCGCACCGCATCGGCAAATGGGCCGCCGCCGGGAACGATCACGACCCGCAGACCGTCGGCGGCGGCGCGGCCCAGCGATCGAAGCAGGATCGGCAACTGGGGCGAAGCGGCCAGGCTGCCGCCGAGTTTGACGACGATGGGAGCGGCCTTCATACCCGCGTCTCCAGCAGCAGTTGCGCGACCGCGACCGCCGGCGCGCAGTCGGCGGCCCGGGCGCGCAGCGCTGGTGTTTCGTTGCCGGCACACAGCAAGTCATCGACGGATCGATATGGGCGCTGGCAGCGCGCAGCGAGATCGGCCACCAGCCAGCGGCCGACACCGGCGCCGACCAGCGGCGCGTCGGCGGGAACCTTGCCCCGCGCCAGGCACAGGCTGAGCCCGTTGGCGATCGATTCCAGCAGGCGCTGCCGGTACCAGAGGGCGAGGTTGCGGATATCGTTCATGTCGCTGCCGGGGAAGTCCTCGGCGACCATGCGCAGAAGGCGGCGCGCGCTGGCTTCCGGAGTCTTCGGGCCGCCGTCGGCGGCGGGCTGGGTGTCGCTGGCTTCGTCGAGTTTGCCGACGACGCGAAATACATCAGCGGTCGTGGCGAAGAACTCGTTCATCGTCCCCCGCCAGGCGCCGGCAAAGGGTACCCACCGGGCCAGCGCCATCAGCGGCGTACGGATGATGCCGACGTAGACGAGTTCGCCTCGGGCGAGACGCTCGCGGTCGCT
This sequence comes from Rhodocyclaceae bacterium, assembly GCA_041480065.1. GTDB lineage: Bacteria > Pseudomonadota > Gammaproteobacteria > Burkholderiales > Rhodocyclaceae > Fen-999. The sequence goes on along the minus strand of JBGOZF010000034.1, from coordinate 4,599 downwards.
GGCGCCGACGGCATCGACGCGGGAATTCGAGAAGGGAATCAGGTCGGTCGTGGTGCTGCCGATGTCGACCAGGATGCCTTCAGCCCGGCTGCGGGCGCATCGCAGCGCGGTCGCCAGCCAGTTGGCCGAGGCGATGAGTTCGGTGTTGCCGCCCGCGCCGGCGCGAACCTCATCGGCCTGAACGAAGCCGCTGCTGCCGGCGAAGATGCGCAACTCGTCGTCCCGGCGATGCCGCGCCAGATGATCCCTCATGAAAGCGACGATGGCGAGAACGCCGGCGGCGCGATCCTGGAACAGGTCGGCCATCTCGCCGGTCATGGTCACCGCATGACGCGTTGGACGGTCGGGCAGTTCGGCGAGCACCGCATCACACGCAGTCTGCAAGCGGTCCATGCCCTGCCAGAGCGGACAGGGAAGCTGGATCACTTTCTCCAGGCGGCCACCGGCATCGAGCCATGCGGCCTTCAGGTGGGCGCCGCCGATGTCCCAGCCGACGATCATCCTAATGGTCCAGCTTCCTCGCCAACCAGAACCCCAGCGAAAGCCATTCTGAGGTAAGGCTCGCTTTCTCGGTCATATAGGTCTTTCCGCTTGATTGAGGTTGCTGCGATCAAGGTTAGATCGCCGGCCCGAAGAGGTAGTCGCCCTGGGGAGAGATGTTAACGAAGACCGCAAGGCCCGACAACTCGACTATTTCACCGCGGCCGTTGAAGACATAGTAGATCTCGCCGCCGTTGCAGAATCGGACGTAATGCGAGACGGAATCGACGATGGCGGCGATGCGGTGGTCGACGACTTCCGCAAGCTTGGCGATGCCAACGTTCCTGACACGGGAGCGTTCGATCCGCACGTTCTGCCCATCGATGCTGGCAACGCCTCCGGGATCGGGCGGCAGAGCGACGTAATGCGTAGCGGATTCAGGACTCACGGCTTTCCATTCCATTGCCGCTCTCCAGAAGACGATACGTGTCCCTTTGGGGACAGCAGCAATTTGATCATGTGGATTCTCAGAACGCACCCGGCCGCGGCCGAAGGGAATTCACCACAGCATCCCACAAGGCGAGGAACTCTTCCTCCGTCAGCTTCTTGCCGTCGGGGGCGCCGTCGTCGTATCTAAGAATGATGTCCAGCGACGGCTTCTCCATCGACTTGGCCACGCCGACGAATTCCCATTTCGCGTCGTATGAATTTCCTTGGTCCTTCCGGTAAGGATCATCCTTGTCGGCCTGCAATATCTCGATCAGTTCCTCCCCTTGTGCACCGTTGACGGTGCGCTTGGCGCGGCGTGGTGTCCTGACCTTGGCGTTTGGATACTTCATCTCGAAAGCCGGCGTCTGCCGGGCCACACGCGCCAGCAGGCCCTCCTCGTCGGGCCTTTCCTTCACGCCGGTGCTGACGACAAGATGGAGGCGTGGGTAATCGGGAAAATCGAAGCTCGCGCCAATATGCTCGGAGCGATAGCCGCTGCCCGGCACGAAGGCGCTTTCGATGCAGGAACCGGCGGCTTGCGGAATTTCGTCGTTGGCGCGTGGCTGGATGAGGGCGAAGTCACGCATTAGGCGGTCTTTCGCTTCTTGGACGCCAGTATTCGATGCGCCGGAATGGAAGGTGAACATTCTGCGATCACGCCAGAAGTAGGCAAGCACGCTGAACTGCTCGGTTGAGTACTTATCATCACGAAACGTAAGGAACGTTGCGTCCACTCCTTCCGGTCGCCAGGCGTCATGCAGTACCGAGCCTTCCTTGGTGTGAGGCTTCGCCCGCAACTCGGCTTCCTTGTCCCTTGCCTTCAGGTCGTAGGTCGCGTGGGTGACGTTGGTGGCAACGTCGATGCTACCCATGCCCATGATGGATTGCGACAAAGCGTCTGGCTTCGCCTGCACCGGTACGTCGATGAGAAAGCGGCCGACGCAAAAGGGGCGCATCGTTTTGGTGAGTTCGGTCATGGCGTGCTCGCGGTTCGGATGGGAGATTCGGTAGTCGTTGAGCGCCCAGGCGCCCGCCGAGACGCACATGGCTACTAGGGCGATCCGTACCAGGCGTTGCCGCATCAGGTTGCGTCCTGGGCGATCTTGGCGACGCTGTACATGGTCAGCGCCTGAACGGCGCGGTTCTTGTAGCTGTCCTGGTGGTCGAAGCCGGTCATGCGGGCAATGAATTTCACCTTGCCTTCGGGCGCGCGGCCGGACTCTTCGGGCACGGTGCCATCGCCAGGCGACAGCGGGGGCTCGATCTGGTGATTCCACCAGGAAACGTAGCGCCCCCGCTCTTGCTTGGCCTTCGGTATTTCGAGAACCAGCATGCCCTGCCGGTCGTCGTTGCTCAGGTTGGCATCGCGTATGTCGTCGTCGGAAATGTGCGAGATATGGCTGAGTGGAACCCAGCGCACCTTGCCCCAGGTCTTGTGCTTCGGATCGGCGCCGTAATAAACCCAGGTGCTGGGATGGTAGTAGTCCTTCAAGGTGTCGTGGAAGCCTTCGGCAATGGCCAGCTTTCTCCGATACTCCAGCCAAGGATCTTTCGGTATCTCCGCAATCATCCCCGACGGATCGATCAGCGCGGGATCGATCAGCCGCCACCATTGGTCCTTCTCGCGGTAGATTTCCTGGTAGGGATCGGATTGGGGAAGTTTCACTACGTCGTTGGCCTTGTCGCCCTTGCCTTCGCGCGAGACCCGCAGCCACTCCTTCTGGTACAGCTTGGTCGGCAGCAATTGCAGCGCACCGGGGGCGCCGGCAAAGACGGCCGTCACTTCCTTTCCCGACCAGCCCAGGGTTTGCGCGACGATCACGTCCATCGGGTTCCAGCTTGCCTCGAAGCCGGCATGCACGCGCTTGTAGGCGGTGGCGGCGCCTATGGCGGGCTGGACACCATGGACGATGCCGAGGATCGAGGCGCTCGCCTTGCCCATCGCGGCATGCGCGGCGGCGCGTCCCGCCAGCCCACCCATGGAGTGCGTGACCAGGATCACCTTGCTGCAATCGTAGCCGAGCTTCTGGTAGTTGGCGATGAACTCGGCGATCTTGCCGGCGACATAGGTGCCCGCATCTTCGTTGCTCTTTAGCCAGTTGTAGCCGACCGCATGAACGGGATACCAGTAGTCCGCCGCCTTGAGAAGTTCGGTTTCGCTGAGGGGAGAGAATCCTTTCATCTCGCCCCACTGCTTTCCTTGTTCGCCGAGCAAGGTCCTCCACACGAAGGAGATGTCGCCGTTCTGGTACATCTGATTGAGGCCGTATTCGAGCCAGAAGAGCACGTCGCCGTAGGCGGCCAGCATCACGGTGCCCCAGCCGCGCCGCTTGAACTCCTGTTTCCAGTTGGCCTGCGCTTCCTTGGGGGCGGTGGCGAAGTAGCCGTGCTTACTGTCTGGAACGTCGCTCAGATCGCCAACTTCGGCTTGGTCCGGGTCCATGATGACCTGGCGCTTGTCGGCCTTCAGACCCTTGAACTTCAAAGCCCAGCCCGAATCGTCCGGGTGCCAGACGATCGCCTTTTGCGGTCCGGGTTTCTTGACCTTCTCATCGATCGTCATGGCGCCGGCTTCGATCGCCTTCGGATTCGTAGTGATGAGGTTCGAGCCCATGATGCCGGGAATGAAGATCACCGGGATGACCTTGTGCGGCGGCAGGATACACTTTGCCCGGACGGTGTCTTCGCATTGGCTGGTGCAGGAGTCGCAATACGGTTCGCCCTTCTTGTCGTAGAGCGTCGGAACCACGCGCGTTTGCGTACTCATGTCGTGCCTTTGCGAAGGATTCGGACGGCGATGTTTTCGAGGGTGATGCTCTTCTGTAGCCCGGTGTGGCCATCGGCGTCCGTGACGCCGTGAATCTTCGTGCCGTCGGCACGAGTGATCTCAAACGGCATGTTGGCGATCGGGCGACCGTTCTCCTGGGCAAGAACAAACTGTTCGTCGAAGCTGCTCGTGGGCCAGGTGTTCATGTCCTTCGACAAGCTCGTCGGCCCGCTGAAACTCGTGTGACTGGAATACTTCGTGATCGTCCCCGGACAACTGACCTTGATGTTGCCTCCGGCGATCTCGATGCACGCCCCGCCCGCGGTCTTCAGTCGGATCGCCTTCGCCGCAACCCAGTCGATGTGGGCGTTGGCACTCATGACGTTGACCTCGTCCTTGGCCTGCACGCTGATCGTGTCCGACTGCGCCTGCATGTCGATCTTGCCCTGGGCGGCAATGATGGTGAGGCCGGTTCCCGCCGCCCCGCTGCCGGGCTGTATCGCCCCGGCGAGCATGCCGATGGCCTGCCCGGTGTGGATGCGGAGCTGATTGCCGACGGCGAGGTTGGTGTCCGCGCCGCTGGCAAGGTGGATGTTCTCGCCGTTGGCCATTTGAATGCTCTGGCCCGCGACCAGCCCGAGGCCCGCCTTGGCGGCGACGGTGATCATCGGGTCGGCCATGTGCGGCAGTTTGCTGTCTCCGGTGCTGGTGTTCTTGTTCCCGGCGTCGGCCTGGGCCTGGTTGAGGTTCTTGCCGTCGACCATGCCGGAGATGCTTTTGACCAGTGCCGGCAGCGGCGCTGCGCCGTCGTCCAGGCTCGACTGGTTCGCACCCGTTGTGCCCTCATGCCCCGAGAGCTTTAC
>JBGOZF010000033.1:0-48121 GCA_041480065.1 Rhodocyclaceae bacterium | reverse complement strand
GCGATGTGGTCTGAGGTTTCTTCAGACGGATGTGTAGGCCGCGCGCTCCGGGCTGACGAGATTTGGTTCATGAGCGTCTCCTGGAGTTAAACCTCCACCTCAGGAGACCGCCGAAATTATGTAGACCTCGGCATCACACCAAATGCCGGCAAAGACCATCTAGACCTATTCCCGAAGGAAGGGGCACCGAGGGCTCCACATAATTGAGACATCCACATAAGGCCGAGGAGCGGGCGTAGCGGACAACTTCTCTGCATCCTGATCGGGCTGGCGATCCAACGCATCGAACGGCGCAGCGTACCGTCACGGCTGACCTTCGGCCTTGGACCAAGGCTTCACGCCGGAGAGCGGTCATCCATATACCACCTGCACGACTGGCTGCGGCATCGCATTGCTCGGTGGCGCCTGGCGATGGATTCTGAAATAGTCCAGGCACTCGGCTTCGCCGAGCGCCGGGCTATGGAAATGGCCCTGGAAGCAGTCGCAGCCTAGCTCGCCCAGAAGGTCTCTTTGGGCTTTGGTTTCGACGAACTCGGCAATCACGTCGATGTGCTGGGCGCGTCCCAGCGCTGCGATCGTGCGGATGATGTCGGCACTGGCCGTATTGCTCAGGACATCGCGGGTCAGCGAGCCATCGATCTTGATGGCATGGACGTGGAAGCGTCGGAGATGAAGCAGCGAGGAGTAGCCCATGCCGAAGTCATCCATCGCCAGCCGTATCCCCAACTCGGACAGGTCGCACAGGGCGGCGTCGACGAGGAGGGTGTCGGGAATGTGCAGCGACTCGGTGATTTCGAGTTCGATTTCATCGGGCCTCAGCCCATGCGTTTTCAGGATGCCGGCCAGCCGTGGCACGAACTCATGGTCGGACAGTTGCAGCGGAGAGACGTTGACGGCCATGCTGATCTGATCGAAACCCTGCTTGTTCCAGCGTGCCTTGCAGGCGCAGGCCTGTTCGAGCACGTAGCGCCCCAGCGGATGAATGTCGCCGCTGTCTTCGGCCAGCGTGATGGCCATGGCTGGCGACAGGGCACCATGGCGGTGGTGCGGCCAGCGGAGCAGGGCTTCGACGCCGACCACCCGCCCATCCAGCGCATGCTTGGGTTGGTAGGCCAGTGTCAGTACGTTGCTGGCCAGGTCTGTCCGCAAATCCGATAGCAGTCCGCGCGCCATCACGCCAACCTGGTCGTGTCGCCGCACGACAGGAATTCTTGCCCGTCCTTCGGACAAGATGGCTTCGGTCGTCTCGGCGAGTTTCCGCGATTGCTCGCGGAGGCGTACGGCCTCGGCTTTTCTGACGAAGGGCAGGTAGAGCGCGGTGCACAGGAAGATTTCAACGACCTGAAAGACAGCACCATGCCAGGAGCCGGTCAGCAGCCATCCGGAAATGATGGGAGGGGTAGTCCAGGGGATGGTCACCGCCTGAAATTCCAGGAAGCCGAGATCGACGCAGGCCAGGGTCAACAGGTTCAGCAGCAGCGGTACCGCGACAAAGGGAAACAGGTAGACCGGATTCAGAAGTACAGGCAGACCGTAGAGTATCGTTTCGTTGATATTGAAGATGCCGGGCAGGATGGAAAGCTGCGCGAGTTTGCGGGCCGGGCCTTCCCGGACGGCGATGGCGACCGCCAGCAGGAGGCCGATGGTGGCGCCGGAGCCGCCGAGCAGAACGAAGGCGTTGAACATCGGGCGCCAGGCGAGGTTGCCGTCATATGCCGTGCCCCACGGCGAAAAAAGGGCGGTGGCATAGGTGTCGAGAAAGTGGCTGCCATGAGTGCCAAGGAACCAGACGATCTGATTGATCAGCACGGCAAGACTGCTCAGCCACCAGACGCCGGCACCGTGGCTTCGCGCCGTTTCGATCAGGTCTTGCCACCAATTGGCCCCGCTTGCCGGCAACGCCCTGAGCCCGAAGGCTGCCGCTGCGACAGTCAGTCCGATGGCGATGAATGGCGGAGTCAGCCGGATGGCGTGATAGAAGGTGGCGTCGGTGTCATACGGTACGCGCACCGGGTTCAGCCAACGGCTTTCTGTCGCGCATCGCAAGGCCTCGGCGGAGAATATGCCGACGCAGATGGCGATGAGAATCGAGTCGTGACCCATGCTCTGCGCGTTCAGTGCACCGCGCACCGCGGCCAGGATCATGAAATTGGTGAGGCCGGAGATGGCCACCATGAGGTGCGGGAGTTCTTCGCCGCCGGGGCGTCTGAGGTGATGGGCGAGATGGACGGAAAGCAGCGCGCACAGCATCGCGCCAAACAGCCCGTGCGTTGCATCGACGATCAGTTGCAGTTGTTGCTGCCAGTCCGGCCCCCAATGCTCGGGCATCATCGACTGGTAGGCGGGCAGGGGAAAGTCCTTGACGAGGATCACGACGACGCCAAGGAACGTGATCGGAAGCAGGGTGACGAAGCTGTCCCTGATCGCGATCAGCCACAAATGCATGCGCCTGAGTATCTCCACAGCCGCTCCGAATCCGCTTCATGCCGCCGTCGTCCGGCGGGCTGCCCGATCTTCCTGTGCCGGCCCGCGCCAGGCGCAGGTGCCCTGGAACAGGGTATGTCGTACAGGATACTCCTTGCATGCCTTGATCTCAATCCAAAGTCATACCGTCGACCGCTGCTTCAGGGGGCGGATGCCGGATTCGATCAAGCTTGCAGGTCCGCCCCCGATCGCCGTCATGGTCGCCAGAAGCGGTCGCTGGAGCGACACGCTCTGGGCCACCGGACCTGCGTTTCACCGATCCGGAGTCGACGGCGATGATCTACGCTGACGGGCTTGCGGTTGGGGAATTCGAAGCGCTGCTCGGCCGTCTTGCCGTCAACTAGCCCGAATGTTTCGCCGGATCGCGGGATGATGGCGAGGCGAGACGCGAGTGGATTCGCGCATCCCGCGCCAAGCCAATAGCCGAGCCTATTGGCGCGAAGCGGGGGCGCGAAGACGCCGCGTATCGGCCGCCAGCACCCGCAAAGGCCGGCGGTACAAAGTGGACTTCGGGTGGATTCATCGAAAGCCTCATTGGATGCGACATACGGTCATATTCGGGCCGGTCCGGTGTAGAGTCGAGATGTGGCGCGGTAGCCGTAGGTGTGGCTTGTCCATTACCGTCCCTTTCGTCTGACGGTGCTCAAATAGCTTTGCCATAGCCCCGTTTCCACATCCCGCTCATCGAACCGAACGTGCGAATTTCTCGCATTCGGCTCTCGGACAAGACATCATGCTTTCGCCCACGGAAGGTCATGGGTGCGCGTCGGCAGATTCACCAATCCCAGTTGCTCGTAGAGATAGTGATCGGGGTAACGCAATCGCCCCCGGCCCGCCACCTTGTGCTTCTTGCACAACCACCGACGGAGCCGCTGTGTGACATGGGTATTGATCGCCCGGTACGCAGGGCTGACCGGGCCAAGGCAGAAGTAGTTCGCCCATCCAGTCAGTTTCCGGTTGAGCCGTCCCACGACATAGTCGGCATCCAGTAAGGTGCGGCGACGATCAGTCTCCTCGGTGATGCTATCCACCATCCGCTTGATGCTCTTTCGCGAGGGCCGGGTGCCAATATAGGCACGTCCATTCTCGCGGCTGTAGCACCGCCCGAAGGTGTAGCCGAGAAAGTCAAATCGCTCCTGCGGTATTGGACACAAGTGTGTCTTGTCGTCATTCACCGTCAGCTTCAGGGTTTCCATCATGCTCCGCATCACAGCCATAGCCTCGTGAGCCCGGCCTTTGCAGCAGATGACGAAGTCGTCCGCGTAATTGACGATGTGCGCCGACCAGCGATCGGCATGCCCGCGTTGCTTCCATCCCAGTATGAACCGCCGCATGTACAGGTTCGACAGCAGCGGTGAGATGGGCGCGCCTTGGGGCGTGCCACGTCCGGCGTCCCGGTTGGCAGTCGTCCGCCTCCGGTGGCCGTCTCCACCATCTTCCTCGACCGGCGTTTCCAGCCATTGCTTGACGAGGTGCAGAACGTGCCGATCCACGATGCGACGGGCGACGCTCTTCATCAGTTCAGCGTGCGGAATGCTGTCGAAATAGCCTGACAGATCTGCATCAATGACGTGCTGGTGTCCGGTGTTGAGCAGACGATGAACCGCTCTTACCGCGTCCTGCGCCCCACGCTCTGCCCGGTAGGCGTATTGCTCCGGCTGCAGGTCGGCTTCAAAGATGGGTTCCAGTACGATCATGGCGGCCGTCTGTACAACGCGGTCGGTGATCGTCGGGATGCCCAGGGGGCGCAGCTTGCCGTTCGGCTTCGGAATCCAGACCCGCTTGACCGCTTCCGGTCGATAATCTTTCTTCTTCAGCCGATCCGCCAGTTCCCCGAGCCAGCATTCTTCTCCATACGCTTCGATGTCTTCGAATCGCACGCCATCCACCCCGGCCGCTCCCTTGTTGGCTTTGCAGCTTCGGTAGGCGAAATCAAGTACGTCCCGTCGATATACCTTGTCGTACAGAAGATAGAACCGATACCCGGGTTCTTCCTTCGCTTTGCCATATAACGCCGTTCGCAGTTTCTGAACGCCTTCCGGAGTTTGCAGGTTGCCCAATCTCCTGTCCTTTCCCGCTTGTTGCGTTGGTCTTGAACTGAGGCTCCTTCCCTCCATCGGCATTACCCGACTTCAACGGTACTACGGGCCTCTCCGCCACCCCGCCTCGCCCGGCCTGTCCCTCGCGGGCCTCCGGTTGGTCATGCGCTCGACCACGCGACGGGGCTTCCCGTGTTGCGTCTGCCTTCCTCTTACATGCATGCTGTCGCCAATACCCCGGCGGAATCACAGGCTGCGTTTCGCTCGCTTCACCTGTGACAGCGGCCTTCCCCGTAATTTCGCCGGGTCGGCTTCCGCATTACCCATTTCGGGGCCTGCTCAGCGTTCACTCACGTTACGGCCTGCATGCTCGCCAAGTCCCTTTCAGAACCCTCTACACCAGAGGCTTCAGCCGTTTCGTTGCCTCCACGACTGCTCCAGTTGCTACCGGCCGGAGCGACAGTTGCCGGACGGGATTCGCACCCGCTGGAAAACAACGCCTTTGCACGGCGCACGAAATATTCGGGCTAGGCCTTCTCAATGCCCATCTTGCGCAGCCGATAGGCGAGCTGCGGCCGGGTCAGACCGAGTTTGCGCGCTGCCGCCGCTAGGTTGCCGCCGGCCTGCTTGACGGCAAGGGTCATCAGCGTGCGCTCGACGCCGTCGATGGACAGGTGATCGGTCTCCTTCTGGCCGACGATGCGCGCCAGGGCCTGGAAGAGGTCGGGCTCCGGTTCCTTGGCTGCCTCTGCGATCTGGCTCGCCAGGGCGCCGGTCTCGGAGATCGATAGTAACTGCTGCTCCGCCGATTCGCCGCTGATGAACAGGTGGCCGACGTCGATCGAGGCGCCGTCGTCCGCGGCGATGACGCCGCGTTCGATCAGGTTCTGCAGCTCGCGGATGTTGCCGGGGAAGCTGTAATTGAGCAGGGCGCGCACGGCGCGCGTGGTGAAGCCGGCTACCGCCCGGCCGTGGCGCTGGTTGTAGCGGCGGAGGAAATGGTTGAGCAGTAGCGGAATGTCGTCGCGCCGGTCGCGCAGCGCCGGGATGTGGATGGGGAAGACGTTGAGCCGGAAGTAGAGGTCCTCGCGAAAACGGCCGGCCTTGACCTCGTCGCGCAGGTCGACATTCGATGCCGCAACGACGCGGACGTCCACCTGGATGGTGCGCGTGCCGCCGACGCGTTCGATCTCGCCTTCCTGGAGCGCGCGCAGCAGCTTGCCCTGGGCGACCATGGTCAGCGAGCTGATCTCGTCGAGGAACAGCGTGCCGCCGTTGGCGCGCTCGAAGCGGCCCTCGCGCGACTGGGTGGCGTTGGTGAAGGCGCCGCGCTGGACGCCGAACAGCTCGCTTTCGACCAGGGTGTCGGGAATGGCGGCGCAGTTCACCGAAACGAAGGGGGCGTTGGGGGCGGAGCCGATGTCGTGCAGCATGCGCGCGAAGAGCTCCTTGCCGACGCCGGATTCGCCCACGAAGAGGACGGTGGCGCGCGTCGCCGCCACGCGCTGCAGGCGATGGCAGGCGGCGGCGAAGGCGGGCGCCATGCCGATCATGCTCGGGCGCGAGTCATCCGGTGCGGCTGCATCTGGCAGCGTGGCGAGTTCGGTCGCGTCGGGCGGATAGCTGGCCGCAGAGACGAAGTCCTCGACGTTCAGGCAGCGTAGATCGCGCTCGACGTCGTCCCATTCCTCGGCCGGCTTGCCGATCAGGCGGCAGACCGGAAAACCCATGCCACGGCATTCGGTCTCGCGGAAGATGATCAGCTTGCCGACCAGGGTGGTGACGTAGCCGATCGCATGGCCGACCTGCATCCAGCACACCGGCTCGGTGGCAAGGCCGTAGGTGGCGAGGTGTTCGTCGGCCTCGCTCGAGTTGTGCCAGAGGAATTCGCCGCTGTAGCTGCCGCGCTTGGCGTCGTAGTTGATCGACAGGGCCTCGACCTTGACGATGCCTTCGAGCGCATGCAGGCGCGTGCCGGCGGCGAGCAGCGAGATCGGCTCGGCATTCGGCCACTGCTCGCGTACAAGCTCGGCGTCGCGCACGCCCGAGACATAGCCGGTACGCATGAATATGCCGCGCGCCCGATCGGCGCCCAAGGCTTCGATGAGTTCTCGTCTCAGTGAGCCGAATGCCGCGTTGTACAGCAACAGCATGCGCCGGTTGTTCATCCAGATGCGGCCGTCGCCGGGAGAGAAATGGAGGCACTCGGTCAGGTCGCGCAGCGTCGGCGGCGCCTTCTCGTCGAGTTCGTCGAGAGTGCCGCGCGGCAGCATCGCGCCGGTCGTGCGCGATACTTCGGCAAGGGAGATTCGCTTCGGTTTGGCCATGGGGGATGCCGGGTGGTCGTTCATTCTTGCATTTGTAGTGCCGCTGCGCCACAAGCGCTGACGGCGCGCCATAATGGCGCCTGGACAGCGAGGTTACTATGGTTAACGATCGAAAGACAACCGGCGCCGCGCCGACCGAATTCACCGTCGGCGACGAGATACGCGAACCGGCGCAGTTGAAGAACCATCTGGGCTACGCCATACGACGGGCGCAGCTGCGCGCCTACGAGAGTTTCTACAACGCGCTGCAAGACCTGGAAACGACGCCGGCGCGCTTCACCCTGATGTTGCTTATCCGCGAGAATTCTGGCATCCGCTCGGTGGATCTGGCGCGCAAGCTCGGGGTCGCGCGTTCCGGAATGGTCCGGCTGATCGACGACCTGGAGGGGCGGGGACTGATCGAGCGTGAGGTTCTCAAGTCCGATCGGCGCAATCAGGCGCTGGCATTGACCACCGACGGGCGCCGGTATCTGAAGCAACTCGAACGCGCCATCGAACGCCACGAAACGGCGCTGAGCCGCAGCCTAACGGCCAAGGAACGCGCGCAGTTGATCGATCTGCTCGGGCGGCTCGGTAGCTGAGCGGCTGACTACCCGGCAGTCAACTGCTCGAGGCTGACCACGCGCGCCACCTTGGCGAGCATGCGCAGGGTCGGTTCGTGGTCGTCATCGCGCGGGGCCATGCAGCAGTCGCCGATCACCGTGCAGTCGTAATCCAGGTCATGGGCGGCGCGCGCCGTCGTCTGCACGCCGACATCGGTGGAGCAGCCGGCCACCGCGAGGCGCTTGATGCCGCGGCAGCGCAACAGCGTGTCCAGCGGTGTACCGACGAAGGCATTGACCCGATGCTTGGTCAGGATCGCTTCTCCCGGCAGGGGCGCCGCCAGCGGGTGAAACTCCGTTCCCCAACTGCTTAGTTGCAGTGCTCCCATCTTGTCGGCGTGGCCGAACAAGGGTGAGCCCTTGGGCTGCTCCTTGTAGTCCGGCGAAAACCCGATCCGCACGTGAATCACCAGCCAGCCGGCGCCGCGCGCATGCGCGAGCAAGGTCGGCAGGCGCTCCAGGGTGCCGTGACGGGCGGCGAAATCGGCGTAGCCCTTGGCGGCAAGCTTGCCGTCGGCGGCCACGATGTCGTTGATGAAGTCGATCAGCAGCAGGGCATTTCCCATGATGTGGTCAGTGGCATTAGGCGATGGTTATCGTCGGTAACCAATGATATCGCATCGGTCCGTGTGGGCGGCCGGTCGTCCATCGGCGCCGATGTCTTCAATTGGATCAAATGCCAACGGCTTGATTATGGATGGCTTGATCACCTGGATCAAAAGTAATAGGAACGGCCGGCTGGTGCGACGCAGCGAGCGATCGATATCCAGTGTCATGCGTGGCGGCACGAAGGCAATTGCGGGCGTGATGCGGCGCACCACGGGCGACAGCGGAGATTCGGGCACGCGGCTTGCGTTTGCAGGCATACCAGATCAGCCACGGGCCGCGAGCCCGCTCAAATGGAGGTGTTATCAAGTGGCAACGAAGGTTGAGTTTCTCGATTCGGCGTGCTGGCAGGGGCGCGTTTTCAATGGCGACTGGCAGCACCCGACCGGCGGTACGGTCGAGGTCATCGAACCGGCCACCGGTCGGGTGCTGACGGTCACCGGCATGGCCAACGCCCACGATGTCGGCGTTGCGGCCACCCAGGCCGCGGAGGCGCAGAAGCAGTGGGTGGCGATGCCGGCGCGCGAACGCGCAGCAATCTTCCTGCGCGCCGCCCAGTTGCTGCAGGAGAACATCGAAGCACTCGGGCTGTGGATCGCACGCGAGACCGGTTCGCTGGTGCTCAAGGGCCAGCATGAGGTGCGTGAGGCCATCACCTTGTTCAATCTCTCCGCCGGCAAACCGATGGAAGCGCAGGGTCTGGTGCTGCCGAGCACGCCAGGCCGGCTCTCCTACGCGCGGCGGGTGCCGCACGGCGTCGTCGGCGTCATCTCGCCCTTCAACTTCCCACTGATTCTCTCGCTGCGCGCGGTGGCTCCGGCGCTGGCCTATGGCAACGCGGTGGTGCTGAAGCCGGATCCGCAGACGCCGGTGACGGGTGGCTTCATCATCGCGCGCGCCCTCGAGCTGGGCGGCCTGCCCAAGGGCCTGCTGCACGTGCTGCCGGGCGGCGCGGACGCTGGCGAAGCGCTGTGCACCGACCCCAACATCGGCATGATCGCCTTCACCGGTTCCACCGGCGTCGGCCGCCGCGTCGGCGAACTGGCCGGCAAGCATTTGAAGCGCGTATCGCTGGAACTCGGCGGCAAGAGCTCGGTGATCATCCTCGACGACGCCGATCTCGAACTCGCCGCCAGCAACATCGCCTGGGGCGCCTGGCTGCACCAGGGCCAGATCTGCATGGCCTCCGGGCGCATCCTCGTTCAAGAGCGCGTCGCGCCCGACTTGATCCGCATCCTGGCCGAGAAGGCGAAACACCTGCCGGTCGGCGATCCGGCCAAGGACCAGGTCGCCTTGGGGCCGATCATCAACGGCAAGCAGTTGCAACGCGTGCATGGCATCGTCAGCGACAGCGTCGCGGCCGGCGCTCGGCTGGAGGCGGGCGGCACCTACGACAAGCTGTTCTATCGGCCGACGGTGCTGTCGGGCGTCAGACCGGGCATGCGCGCCTTCGACGAGGAGATCTTCGGGCCGGTGGTGAATGTCACCAGCTTCGCCAGCGACGACGAGGCCGTGCAACTGGCGAACCAGACCAGCTATGGCCTGGCGGCCGGCATCATTTCCAAGTCGGTCGGTCGGGCGATGGCGATCGGCGAACGCCTCAATACCGGCATGTTGCACATCAACGACCAGACGGTAGCCGACGACTGCGTCAATCCGTTCGGCGGCCGCGGCTGCTCCGGCAATGGCGGCAGCGTCGGCGGGCCGGCCGATGTCGACGAGTTCACAACATGGCAGTGGGTGACGGTGCAGGACACGCCGAACCGCTATCCGTTCTGAGGAGGGGAGGGAAACCATGAAGATCAAAGCCGCAGTTGCCCGTAAGGTGGGCGGGGCGTTCGACATCGAGACGCTCGATCTGGAACCGCCGCGTCCGCATGAAGTGCTGGTGCGCGTGGTGGCCACTGGTGTCTGCCATACCGACATGGTGGTGCGCGACGGCCACCTGCCGACGCCGTTCCCCGTCGTGCTCGGCCACGAGGGCGCCGGCGTCGTCGAGGCCGTCGGTTCGGCCGTCAGCAAGGTCGCCGTCGGCGATCACGTCGTCATGAGCTTCAACTCCTGCGGCGGCTGTTCGAGCTGCCAGGACAGCGAACCGGCCTACTGTCACGAGTTCTTCCCGCGCAACTTCTTCGCCACGCGCGCCGACGGTACCAGCGGCCTGGCCAAGAACGGCGAGAAGATCCACGGCAACTTCTTCGGCCAGTCGTCGTTCGCCAGCTACGCGCTCTGCCACGACAGGAACGTCGTCAAGGTGCGCCGCGACGTGCCGCTGGAACTGCTGGGACCGCTCGGTTGCGGCGTGCTGACCGGCGCCGGCGCGGTGATGAATTCGCTGAAGGTCACCGCCGGCAAGTCATTCGCAGTCTTCGGTACCGGCTCGGTCGGCCTGTCGGCAGTCATGGCGGCGCGCGCGCTCGGCGCGACCACCATCATTGCCGTCGATACCAACGATGAGCGGCTGGAATTCGCAAAGAGCGTGGGCGCCACCCATGCCATCAATCCGAAGTCCGAGGATGCGGTGGCGAAGATCATGGAGATCACCGGCGCCGGGGTCAATTTCAGCCTCGATACGACAGCGAATATGTCGGTGGTGCGCAATGCCGTTCTGTGCCTGGCTCCGCGCGGTGCCTGCGGCATTCTCGGCGCGGCGCCGATGGGCACCGAACTGCAACTCGACGAAGTCCATTTCATGAGCGGCGGCCGGCGCCTGGTCGGCATCGTCGAAGGTTCCGCCAATCCGGACATCTTCATCCCGACCCTGGTCGATATGTACGCCGGCGGCCTGTTCCCATTCGACCGGATGGTGAAGTTCTATCCGTTCGAACAGATCAATCAAGCCATCGCCGATTCGGAATCCGGGCGCACGATCAAGCCCATCGTGCGCATGGCTTGAGTTCGCATTCAACAACATGAGTTTTCAAGAGGAGGAGATCACGAAATGACGAAGCATCCGAGAACGCCGCCGACGCGCTTGTCGGTATCGGCAGCAGCCGTCGCCGTAGCGCTGTCCTGCGGCCATGCCCAGGCATTCGAATTCGATACCGGCGATCCCGGCCTGAAGGTGCGCTGGGACAATACGTTCAAGTACAGCACCATCTATCGGCTGCGCGATCCCGATTCCACGCAGGTGGCCAGTTTCCGGGTCTCGCCCGCCGGCGATGGCGATTTCAACTTCAAGAAGGGCTTCGTCTCGAGCCGGCTCGACTGGCTGACCGAATTCGACGCCGTCAAGGACAACAAGTACGGCGCCCGCCTCAGCGCCACCGCCTGGTACGACGATGTGTATCAGCACGGCAACGACAACAACACCTCGATCACCCATAACGTCACGGCGGCGGCCAACCAGTTCACTTCCGGCACCAAGAACGCGGTGGGTGATGGCTCACGGCTGATGGATGCCTTCGTCTTCGCCAAGGGCGAACTCGGCGACATGCCGGCCAGCGTGCGCGTCGGCCGCCACGCGGTCATCTACGGCGAGACCCTGATGGACGGTTCAAACGGCATCGCCGGCGCCCAGGGGCCGGTCGACATCACCAAGGCTGCGACGGTGCCGGGCGCCCAGGTCAAGGAATTCCTGCTGCCCACGAACCAGATCTCGGCGACCCTGCAGCCGACCAACCAGCTCTCTCTCGGCGGCTACTACCAGTTCAAATGGGAGAAGTCCCCCTTCTTCGGCGCCGGCAGCTTCCTGTCGCCGAACGATTTCGCCACCGATGGCGCCGAAGCGTTCGTCAGTACGCCTGTTGGAGGTGCTGTCCGCCGCGACAGCGACCTGAGTCCGCGCAAGGGCGGCCAGTGGGGCACGCAACTGCGCTTTAAGCCCGAGAGCGTCGATGTCGAATTGGGACTTTATGCGGCCAACTACCACGACAAGACGCCGTCGGCAGCGTATATCTACGGTCCGACCTATCGTCTGGCCTATCAGGAGGATATTCGGACCTATGGCGTTAGCGCCAGCACCGTGCTTGGCAGCGACAACGTCTCTATCGAGGCTTCGATCCGAGACAACATGCCGCTGACGGGCGGGGCGGATCCGTTTGGCAGGTGGGGTTACGTCATCGGCGCCGCACCCACCGCCGACAACAAGAACAACCAGGCCTATGCCGTCGGCAAGACCGGGCACATCACGCTGGTCGACATTCACGTGATCCAGCCCAACGCCCTGCTCAAGGACGGCGGCTCGATCGCAACCCAGTACGACTGGCATACCGTGCGCAGCGTGACCAAGAACCCGCTGGCGGTCGATCCGACCACCAGCAAGGATGCCTCGAAGATCACGATCGCCTTCACCGCCGACTATTTCCAGGTGGCGGATGGCCTCGACCTCGCGTTTCCCATCGTGCTGTCGCACAGCGTCAACGGCCGCTCGCGCGTCTACGCAGGATGGGTGGAGAACGGCGGCGCGCTCGACCTGGGCGTGAACTTCAAATACCGAACCCTGTGGAAGGCCGGCATCAACTATCACCACTTCCTGGGGCAGCACGGTACCGGCGTCGGGAGTGGCCATTTCGACCAGACCCAGTGGGACCGCAACTACCTGTCCTTCAACATCTCGACGTCCTTCTAAGAACGCAACGGAGACACATTCATGAAAGCTCAAACCAAGACTCTCGCCGCCCTGGTCGTGCTGGCCCTCGCCGGCGCTGCACAGGCGGCGGTGACGGCCGAGGAGGCCGCCAAGCTGAAGACCACGCTGACCCCCACGGGCGCCGAGCGGGCCGGCAACAAGGACGGCAGTATTCCGGCCTGGGACGGCGGTTACACCAAGGCGCCGGCCGGCTACAAGTCCGGCGATCCGCGCCCGGATTTCTTTGCCGGCGAGAAGCCACTGTATTCGATCAGCGCCAAGAACATGGCGCAGTACGCCGATAAGCTGACCGATGGCGTCAAGGGGCTGATGCAGAAGTATCCGAACTTCCGCGTCGACGTCTACCCGACCCATCGCTCGGCCGCGGCGCCGCAGTGGTTCTATGACAACACCTTCAAGAACGCCACCCATGCCAAGCTGACCGGCGACGGCTATACCTTCGAAGGCGCTTATGGTGGCGTACCGTTCCCGATCACCAAGGACCCGAAGGAAATGATGCTGAACCACCTGACGGCCTGGAAGCGTGGCGAGTCGTCCACCAGCCCGTCGCGCTGCTTCACGGTGACGCCGGACGGCAAGATGACCCTGGTCAGCGACGGCACCCAGGACTTGCAGCATCCCTACAACTACAAGGATGGCAGCCTGGCCACCTACAGCGGGCACCACAACATCGGCCGCTACGTCCAGTCGGCGCCGGCGTCCAAGGCCGGCGAGTCCATCCTCGCCCACTTCCCGACGGTTGAGGGCAAGACCATCGGCCTGTGGCAATACCTGGTCGGTCAGCGTCGTGTCCGCCGCGCGCCGTCGGTGTCCTACGACACGCCGGATTCGGTGACCTCCGGCTTGGGCTTCTTCGACGAGGCCTTCATGCAGTTCGGCCCGTATGACCACCATGACTACAAGCTGGTCGGCAAGAAGGAAATCGTCGTGCCCTACAACAACAACAAGGCCAATGCCGCCGCGCCGGAAGATCTCTTCAAGCCTGGCTTCATGAACCCGGAACTGGTGCGTTGGGAATTGCACCGCGTCTGGGTCATCGAGGCCAATCTGGCACCGGGCAAGCGTCACGTGGTCGCCAAGCGCAAGTTCTACCTCGACGAGGACAGCTGGCAGATCCTGCTGCTCGACGGCTGGGACGCGCAAGGCCAACTCTGGCGCATGTCCTACACGCTGACCGAACTGGCGCCGGACGTGCCCTCGCTGGTCGGCAACATGGCCTGGGGTACCTACAATCTCCAGACCGGCGGCTACTATCTGAACGCTGCGACCAACGGCGCCAAGCAGTTCGCCGTCGTGCCGCGCCGTGCCGAGACCTTCTTCTCGCCTGAAGAACTGGCCAACGTCGGCACCCGCTGAGTCCCGCCGCCGGCCCTGCCTGTTGCCGACGGCGGCGGGCAGAGCCGGGCGGGCTCGATCACGAAAACGCACAATGAAACCGAATCTATCGATACCGGTGGTAGCGGCGCTTCTGGTGGCTGCCGTGCCAGTCTGGGCGGCTCAGGCGGCCGAGGGCCCGCCGCGCGCCGCGGCGCTCGACCGACCGGCGCTGCAATCGCCGAAGTCGCCGAAGATGGCCATTCTCACCGTCGCCCGTGCCGGCAAGCGCATGCTCGCCGCCGGCGAGCGCGGCATCGTTCTCTATTCCGACGACGGCGGACGTAGTTGGCGCCA
Organism: Rhodocyclaceae bacterium; assembly: GCA_041480065.1. Classification (GTDB taxonomy): domain Bacteria; phylum Pseudomonadota; class Gammaproteobacteria; order Burkholderiales; family Rhodocyclaceae; genus Fen-999. Next base: position 33,801 of record JBGOZF010000033.1, on the reverse strand, counting down.
GGCGCAGACGCCCACCAGCGCCAGCCTGGTGGCCATGCGCTTCGCCAGCGACAAGCTGGGCTGGGCCATCGGCCACATGGGCGTCGTCCTGCACACGGAAGACGGCGGCCTCACCTGGGCCAAGCAGCTCGACGGTGCTTTCGCCGCGAGCCTGGCACTCGAAGCCGCGCAGAAGAGCGGCAATGCGCGCGCGATCCAGGACGCCGAGCGCCTGGTCGCCGATGGTGCCGACAAGCCCTTCTTCGATCTCTGCCTGGTCAATGACCATACCCTCTTCATCGTCGGCGCCTACAACCTGGTCTTCCGCAGCGACAACGGCGGCCAGAGCTGGACGCCGTGGCAGGAGCACGTCGCCAATCCGAAGAGCCTGCATCTTTACGCCATCCACGCCGTCGGCGACGCCCTCTACATCGCAGGCGAGCAGGGTCTCCTGCTGCGCTCTACCGACCGCGGCCAGCACTTCACGCCGCTCGAATCGCCGTACAAGGGAAGCTGGTTCGGCCTCGTCGGCGGAGCCGACGGTAGCGTGCTGGCCTACGGCCTGCGCGGCAACGCTTACATCACCCGTGACCTTGGCAAGAACTGGCAGCAGGTGACGAGCGGAACGCCGGTGTCGATCTCTGCCGGAACCCAATTGGCCGACGGTCGCATCGCCATCGTCAGCCAGGCCGGCGAAGTCCTCATCAGTGCCGATCAGGGACTCAACTTCACACGCCTGCCGGACAAGACCGGCCTGCCGCTCGCCGCCGTGGCCCAGGGGCCGGACGGCCTCGTCCTCGGCAGCCTGCGCGGCGTACGCACGGTAGCCCTGCCGGGCCTATAAACAGAGACTCATATGCACGCAACGAGCACCCAACAGCCCGTCATCCAACGCCTCGAAGACTTCGATGCCCGCTCCGGCAACCTCGCCGAACGGGCCTTGTTCAACAACCGGCTCCTCATCGTCCTCCTGTGCCTGGTCGGCACCCTGCTGTTCGCCTGGCAGGCGACGAAGATCCAGTTGAACGCCAGCTTCGAGAAGATGATCCCGACCTCGCACCCCTACATCGCCAACTTCCTGGCGCATCGGGGCGACCTGCCGGGACTCGGCAACTCCATGCGCATCGCCGTGGAGACTACCGAAGGCACCATCTTCGACAAGGAGTACCTCGACACCCTGCAGAAGATGAACGACGAGATCTATCTGCTGCCCGGCGTCGATCGTCCGTTCATGAAGTCGCTGTGGACCACGGCGACGCGCTGGGCGGCGGTGACCGAGGAGGGCCTCGAGGGCGGCACCGTCATGCCCGACGGCTTCGACGGCTCGCAGCAAAGTCTCGAACAGGTGCGCGTCAACGTCGAGCGCTCAGGCGAGATCGGCCAACTGGTGGCGGCCAATTTCAAGTCGAGCGTCATCTTCGTGCCGCTGATCGACCGCAACCACCTCACCGGCGAGAACCTCGACTACCACAAGCTCAATGCCAGCATCGAGCAGATCCGCGCCAAGTATCAGACCGGCAAGATTCGCATCCACGTCACCGGCTTCGCCAAGGTGATCGGCGACCTGATCGCCGGCCTGACGCAGGTGCTCGTCTTCTTCGCCGCCGCCATCGTCATCGCCACGGCCATGCTGTTCTGGTACACGCGCTGCGTGCGCTCGACGCTGCTGGTGGTGGCCTGCTCGCTGGTGGCGGTGATCTGGCAGTTCGGCCTGGTCTCGCTGCTCGGCTACGCGCTCGATCCCTATTCGGTATTGGTGCCTTTCCTGGTCTTCGCCATCGGCATGAGCCACGGCGCCCAGAAGATGAACGGCATCATGCAGGACGTCGGCCGCGGCACCCACCGCGTCGTGGCGGCGCGCTACACCTTCCGGCGCCTGTTCGTCGCCGGCCTGACGGCGCTGCTGTGCGACGCCGTCGGCTTTGCCGTGCTCATGATCATCGACATCCAGGTCATCAAAGATCTGGCGGCCATCGCCAGCGTCGGCGTCGCCGTGCTGATTTTCACCAACCTGATCCTGTTGCCGATCCTGCTCTCCTACGTCGGCGTCAGTCCCAAGGCCGCCGAGCGCAGCCTCAAGGCCGAGCAACTCGACGAGCATGGCGCCAAACACTGGCTTTGGGAGTTCCTCGACCTCTTCACGCAGCGGCGCTGGGCGGCGCGCGCCGTCGTCGTCGGCGCGCTGCTGGCCGTGGCCGGCTACGCCGTCAGCACCCGCCTGCAAGTCGGCGACCTCGATCCCGGCGCGCCCGAGCTGCGTGCCGACTCGCGCTACAACGCCGACAACGCCTTCATGGTCGAGAACTACGCCGCCAGTAGCGACATCCTGGTGGTAATGATCAAGACGCCGGACGACCAATGCACCCGTTACGCGACGCTGTCGAAAGTCGACCAGCTCGGCTGGGAGCTCGAGCAGCTGCCCGGCGTCGAGGCGACCAATTCCATGGCCAACCTGTCGCGCATCTCCTCGGCCGGCTACAACGAAGGCAACTTCAAGTGGTTCGACCTGATTCCGAACGAAGACGTGCTCAATGGCGTGCAGAACCGGGCGCCGCGGGAACTCTTCAACCAGTCGTGCAACCTGCTCACGCTCTACGTCTATCTCAAGGACCACAAGGCCGAGACGCTGACGCGGGTGGTCGATGCGGTGGAGGCCTACGCCGCCACCACCAACACACCGGAAACCCACTTCATGCTCGCGGCCGGCAGTTCCGGCATCGAGGCGGCGACCAACATCGTGGTCAAGAAGGCGACGCGCGAGATGATGCTCTGGGTGTACGGCGCCGTCATCCTCCTGTGCTGGATCACCTTCCGCTCCTGGCGCGCGGTGGCGGCAGCGGTGCTGCCGCTGGTGCTGACCTCGATCCTGTGCGAGGCGCTGATGGTGGCCTTCGGCATGGGCGTCAAGGTGGCGACGCTGCCGGTGATCGCGTTGGGTGTGGGCATCGGCGTGGACTACGCGCTCTACGTGCTGTCGGTGATGCTGACGCGCATGCGCGAGGGCATGAGCCTCTCGGAAGCCTACTACCATGCGCTGCTGTTCACCGGCAAGGTGGTGATGCTGACCGGCATCACGCTTGCCATCGGCGTCGCCACCTGGGCGCTGTCGCCCATCAAGTTCCAGGCCGACATGGGCATCCTGCTCGCCTTCATGTTCCTCTGGAACATGCTCGGCGCGTTGATCCTGCTGCCGGCGTTGGCGCATTTCCTGCTGCCGCAAGCCAAAGGTGCCGAAGCGCCGGCAATCGTGCTCGGAGAGAGTCATGCTTGATGTTCAGTTGAAAGCAATGCTCGACGCCGTAGCCGCCAGTGGCGCGCCTGACCTCGGTGACCTGCCGCCGCCGGCGGCGCGTGACATGTATCGGCAGATCTTCGCTGCCGGTGATCTGCCGCCGGCCGATGTCAAGGTCGAGGACCGGAGCATTTTCGTGCTCAACGGTGGCGTGCCGCTGCGCATCTACAAGCCGCACGGCGAGGCGGGGCCACGCGGCGTTGTCCTGTACTGCCACGGCGGCGGTTTCGTGCTCGGGAATCTGGACATCTACGATTCGACCTGCCGGACGATCTGCCGCGAGAGCGGTTGCATCGTCGTCTCGGTCGACTACCGCCTGGCGCCGGAGCATCCGTTCCCCGCTGCGGTGGAAGACTGCCATGCCGCCTTGCGCTGGCTGGCCGCCCATGCTGCCGAACTCGGCGGCGACCCGCAGCGACTGGCCGTCTGCGGCGACAGTGCCGGCGGCAATCTGGCGGCCGTACTGGCCCTTGGGGCGCGGGACGAAGGTATTGCGTTGCGCTACCAGGTGCTGATCTATCCGGTGACGTCCGCGGCAACCGGCGATCTGCCATCGCATACCGAGTTCGGCGAAGGCTATGTGCTGAGCCGGAAAGCCATGCTTGCGTTCTCGCGCCACTATTTCGGTGGTGAGGGCAGGGCGCCCGATTGGCGCGGCGCCCCCCTGCTGGCCGAGGATCTGTCCGGTCTGGCGCCGGCTCTGGTCATGGTGGGTAGCTACGATGTGCTGCGCGACGATGGCGTCGCCTATGCCCACGCCATGACCGAGACGAGCAACCAGGTGACGCTGGTCGAGTACTCGGGGCTGTCGCACGGCTTCATCAACATGGCGGCGTTTCTGACCGCCGGTCGGGTGGCGCTCATGCAGGTGGCGTCGGCGCTGCGACAGGCGCTCAAGGCCACTTGAGTACTTCCTATATCAATATCTTATAGCTCGGCAGGGAATTTGAAATGGACGTTTTCGCGGGTGCGCCGATACTGCGCGTATTCGCGAAACCATTCTTTCGTTCCGCCTGACCGAAAGCCGCAAGGAAAAGATCATGAGTGCTGCCATTCCCTCTGCCTCGACTTCCATCGCTCGCCTGCTGCGTCCACGCTCGGTGGCCATCGTCGGTGCCTCGCCGACGCCCGGCGCCCTGGGCGCCAGCGTGCTCGAGAACCTGGAACGCGCCGGCTACTCGGGCGACATCCATCTCATCAACCCGAAACGCACCGAGATCAACGGACGCCCCTGCCGGCCGAGTATCGATGAACTGCCGATGGGCGTCGACTGCGCGGTGCTGGCGATCCCCCATGCTGCGGTGCTCGAATCCGTGCGCGCCTGCGCGCGCCGCGGCATCGGCGGCGTCATCATCTTCTCGGCCGGCTTTGCCGAAGGCGGCGAGGAGGGCCGTGCCGAACAGGCCGAGATCGCGCGCATTGCCCGCGAGCACGGCATGATCGTCGAAGGCCCGAACTGCCTGGGTCTCGTGAACTACGTTGATGGCATCCCGCTGACTTTCGTCCAGACGCAGGTCAAGCGCAGTGGCGGCAAGCCGGGCATTGGTGTCGTCTCGCAAAGTGGCGCCATGGCCGCGGTACTGGGTGTGAGCCTGGCATCCCATGACCTGACGATCTCCTTCTCGGTGTCTACCGGCAACGAGGCGGTAAGCGGCGTCGAGGACTATCTTGAATACGTACTCGAAGACGCCGCCGTGAAGGTGGTCACCATGATCGTCGAGCAGTTTCGGCAGCCGACGCGCTTCCTGGCGCTTGCCCGCCGCGCGCGCGCGCTGGGCAAACCGATCGTCCTGCTGCACCCCGGCCGCAGCAGCGCCGCGCGCGAATCGGCGGCAACCCACACCGGCGCCATGGCCGGCGACTACCAGGTCATGCGTTCCCTCGTCGCGCGCACCGGTGTCGTCATCGTCGATACGCTGGAAGAACTGCTCGACGTCACCGACATCGCCGTGCGCTGCCCACCGGCAAACCACCGCGGTTGCGGCGTGCTGACCGAGTCCGGCGCCTTCAAGGCGCTGACGCTCGACCTCTGCGAACAGGTCAACCTCGAACTCTCACCGCTTAACGACGCGGTTCGATCGGGACTTCGGGCGGTGCTGCCGGATTTCATTCCGGTGAGCAACCCGATGGATCTCACCGCGCAGGCGCTGGTCGATCCCGACCTCTATCGCCGCACGTTGTCCGTGCTGCTGGGGGATGACGATTTCGGCTGCGTGGTGCTCGGCCTCATCCTCACCGACAAGGCGACCAGCGACCTGAAGCTGCCTTCCGTGATCGGTGCGATCAAGGAGCTCAAGCCGACCAAGCCCGTAGTCTTCGCGGGGCTCGACGAGGGCGCGGATGTGCCCCAGGCCTACATCGACGAACTGCGCGCGCTCGGCGTCCCGTGCTTCCCATCCGCCGAACGCGCCTTCCGCGCCGTCGCCCATCTCTCGGCGCCAACGCCGCACGATCCGGGTGCGCCGGTGCGCGGCAAGGCGCCGGCGGTACTGGCGCAGGCCAGCGGCGTGGTGCCCGAATACCGGGCCAAGGAAATCCTCTCGGCCTTCGGCGTTACCCTGCCCAAGGGACGTTTTGCGCGCGACATCGACGAAGCGCTTGCCGCTGCCGAGGCCATCGGCTACCCGGTGGTCCTGAAAGCGCAGTCGCCGGATCTCTCCCACAAGAGCGACGCCGGCGGCGTGGTGCTGAATCTCGCCGACGTACAGGCGCTGCGCCAAGGCTGGGAGCGCCTGTACGCCAACATCGCCCGCGCTCGGCCGGGCATGGTGCTGGACGGCGTGCTGGTTGAAGCGATGGGCAAGCGCGGTGTCGAACTGATCGTCGGCGCGCGCAACGATGCCGACTGGGGGCCGGTGTTGCTGGTGGGCATGGGCGGCGTGATGGCCGAGCTGCTGCACGACGCGCGCCTGATCCCCGCCAACCTGCCGGCCGACGAGATTGCCGCCGAGTTGCTCAAACTGAAGTGCGCGCCGCTGCTGCGCGGCTTCCGCGGCGATCCGGCCGTCGACGTCGCTGCGGCGGCGCAGATCGTGGCCAAGATCGGCGCTCTGGTTCAGTCCGACGCGCGCATCCGCGAGATCGACGTTAATCCCGTTGTCGTCTATCCGGCGGGCGAGGGCGCGGTGGCACTCGATGCGCTGATCTACATCTCGTAATCGAATCGCCGGCTGGTCGGGCCGGCGATTTGCGACCAGAATAACAATTCGTACCGACCCAACAGGAGGAGACATGAAAACGAAAAGACATGCCGGCGCGGTCCTCTGCGCCATTCTGGGCCTTGCGCTGGCCTGGCCGGCGGCGGCCGCCGAGGCACTGAAGATAGGCTTGATCCTGCCCATGTCCGGGCCCTTCGCGGCCTACGGCAAGCAGATCGAGAACGGGGTGCGCCTTTACCTCAAGCAGAACGGCGATACCTTCTCCGGCCGCAAGGTGGAACTGATCGTCAGGGACGACACCGGCGTTGCGCCCGAAGTCAGCAAGCGCGCCGCCCAGGAACTGGTGGTCAAGGACAAGGTGGACATCCTGGCCGGCTTCGGCCTCACACCTTCGGCCTTCGCGGTCGCTCCCATCGCCACCGAGGCGAAGAAGCCGATGGTGGTGATGAATGCCGCCACTTCGGCGGTGACGACCAAGTCCGAGTACATCGTGCGCGTGTCGATGACGCTGCCGCAGAACACGGCGCCGATTGCCAGTTGGGCGGCCAACCACGACATCATGAACGCGTTCACGGTCGTCGCCGACTATGGCCCTGGCCTCGATGCCGAAGCGCAGTTCAAGAAGACCTTCACCGGTGCGCGCGGCGAGGTGGTCGGCGAGGTGCGCACCCCCATGAAGAACCCCGATTTCTCGCCCTTCCTGCAGCGCGTGAAGGATGCCCATCCGCAGGCCGTCTTCCTGTTCGTGCCGGCCGGCGAGCAAGGGATCGCCTTCATGAAGGGGTTCGCCGAGCGCGGCCTCGACAAGGCCGGCATCAAGCTCATCGCCACCGGCGACCTCACCGACGAGGACGTGCTCGACGCCATGGGCGAGCCGGCGCTTGGCGTCATCACCGCCTTCCACTATGCCGAGTCGCACAAGTCGCCCGAGAACAAGGCCTACACGGAGGCCTACTACAAGGCCTATCCGAAGGACCGGCCGAACTTCATGTCGGTGGGCGGCTACGACGGCATGCGCCTGATCGCCGAGGTGCTGAAGAAGACCGGTGGCAGCGCCGAGGGTGACAAGTTCATCGCGGCCGCGCGCGGCATGAAATGGATGAGCCCGCGCGGGCCGGTCAGCATCGATCCGGCCACGCGCGACATCGTGCAGACCGTGTACATCCGCAAGGTCGAGCGCGTCGGCGGCAAATTGCAGAACGTCGAGTTCGACCAAATACCGGAGTTCAGGGACCCCGGCAAGCCGTAGCTCAACTGCTGATCACCACCTTGCCGAAATGCTTTCCCGAGGCCTGCCACGCGTAGGCCTCGGGCGCGTGATCGAAGCCGAAGCTGCGGTCGATTACGGGCTCGGTGCGGCTGGCCGCAAGCGCTACTGCTAGCGCTTCAAACATCGCCACCGAGCCCACGAAGACGCCTTGCAGCCGGATCGATCGCATCAGGAGCGGCGAGGGATCGATCTGCGCGCCGACGCCGGCGAGTACACCGATCAGCGCCACCGTGCCGCCAATGCGCACGGCATTGAGCGAGCGCGCCAGCGTACCGGCGCCACCGACTTCGACCACCAGATCCACACCCGCGCCCCCGGTATGTTTCAGCACCGCATGGTCCCAGTCGGGCTGCGTGCGGTAATTGACCACGGCATCGGCGCCCAGCGCAACGAGGCGCTTGGCCTTGTCGTCGGACGAGGTCGTGGCGATCACCCGCGCGCCGGCGGCGCGGGCCAGTTGCAGCGCGAACACCGACACTCCCCCCGAGCCCATCACCAGCACCGTTTGTCCCGGCCGCAGACTGCCCACCTCGAAGAGGGCATTCCAGGCGGTTACGCCCGCACAGGGGAGGGCGGCCGCCTGCTCGAAGCTCAGGTGCTCGGGGATACGCACCAGGCCGGCCTCGCCGAGCACCACTTCCTCGGCCAGCATGCCGTCGATGGCGCCGCCGAGGGCTGAACCAAATACCTGCGGCCGAATCGGGCCTGCGCGCCAGTCCTGGAAGAAGTTCGCCGCGACCCGGTCGCCAGGCTGCCAGCGGCTGACGCCGGCGCCCACTGCCACGACCTCGCCCGCACCGTCCGAGAGCGCGATGGTGTCGCGCGGCAGGGCGCCGCCGGGATAGCGGCCGAGGGTGATGCCGAGGTCACGGAAGTTGGTCGACCAGGCGCGCATGCGCAGCTTGACCTGACCCGGTCCGGGCTCCGGCGACGGCCGTTCGACCAGTTGCAGCGCGCTCGGGCCGGTGGTGCAGCCGGCGGGAATCATCCAGGCTTTCATGGGCGTTTCTCCTGAGCTTACGCGCCGAGCAGGGCGCTCTTGTTGGCGGTGAGCCAGTCGGCGAACTTCACGGGCGCGATGCCGGTGAGCTTCTGGTAATCGCCGGTCACCGCCGCGACTCGGCCGGCCTTGGTGTTGGTGTCGAAGGAGGCGAACACGGCGGCCATGGCCTCGGGCATACCGGTGGCGGCGACCATGCCTTGGATCAGGCCTTCCAGCGGGACGTGCACGACGTTCAATGGTTTGCCGACGGCAGCGGCGACCATCTTTGCCACCTCTTCGGCGCTGAAAGCCTCCTTGCCGGTGAGCGTCAGGGTGGCCTTGCTCGTGTCGGTGGAAGCCAGGGCGGTGGCTGCCGCGCGGGCGAGGTCGTCGCGGGCGATGTAGGCGACCTTGCCGTTGCCGGCGGCGCTATACCACTGGCCGCTGGCCAGGGCTGCCGGCAGGCTTAGGAAGAGGTTCTCCATGTACCAGCAGTTGCGCAGGATGGTCCAGGACAAGGGGCTTGCGGCCAGCGCTTTCTCCGTGCCTTCGTGGTCCGGCGCGATCAGGAGCGGCGAGCCTTCGGGCTGCGGCATGGAGGTATAGACGACATGCTTGACGCCCGTCTTGGCGGTGGCTTCGATGGCATTCTCATGTTGGGCGAGTCTGCGGCCCGGCCGGTCGATGGCGTCGGTGCTGATCAAGAGCAGGCGCTGGGCGCCGGCGAAGGCCGTGGCCAGCGAGGCAGGGTCTTCGAAGTCGGCCCGGCGCACCGTGACGCCCCGGCCGGCGAGGGCGGCGAGGCCCTCCGGTTTGCGTGTGACGGCGATGATCCGGCTGGCCGGTACCTTGAGCGTATCGAGCAGATGGGCGATGACGCGCTGGCCGAGGTGGCCGGAAGCGCCCGTGACGAGCAGAGTGTCGGACATGGAAAGCCTTTCTTCGGGGTTGGCAGCGGACGACCCGAGGCCGGATCACCAAGTGCTTCATTAATCCCAAAAACCTCAGTTCATTCACCGCAAAGGACGCCAAGGACTCAAAGGAAGGCGATCTTGAGACGATGCATGTGTCACCGGGAAGGTGAAGACCCCCAGATATCAGAAGCCTTGTCTTCCTTGGCGTCCTTTGCGTCCTTGGCGGTACAACTGCTGTTTCCAGGTTAATCGTAGTTGGTACCGAAATGATACTTAGGCTAAACTTTGTTGCAAGTAGTGAGCAAACCGATACTCAGTAACACTGAGGTAACCGACACGCCACGATGGAATCGACGTCATGACCCTGCACAAGCCGAAAGGCCGGCTGGCCAAACTGTGTCCCGTGCGGGACGTGCTCGACCGCATCAGCGACCGCTGGTCGGTGCTGATCCTGTATGAGTTGCAGGCCGGCACCTTGCGCTTCGGCGAACTGAAGACGCGTATTCAGGACGTGTCGCAGCGCATGCTGGCGCAGACGCTGCGCCGCCTCGAGGAGGACGGTCTGGTGGTGCGGAAGGTCTTTCCGGTCATCCCGCCGCGCGTGGACTACAGTCTCACCGCGCTTGGCCATTCGTTGCTGAAGCCATTGCAGGCGATGATGCAGTGGGCGGAGGAAAACCATGCCGCAGTACGCGAGGCGCGCCGCGGCTACCGGCCGCCGCCCGCGCAGCAGGCCAAGTAGCGGAGTTGGGGCGGCCGGCTGCCTATTGGCGGGCCGGCCGTGACCGCGTCTTCTGCGCAGCCTGCGTCTGCCTTTCTTCGTTGCCGGCTGTCGGCGGCACCAATGCCAGATGAGAACGCTGGCGCACCACCGCCATCACCGACTGCTGGGTGAGCGTGGCCGGCCGGCGCGAACTGATGGCGAGCATGAGCTTGCTGCGCAGGCGCGGGCGGATCGGCCGGGCGACGACGGTGGCCAGGCTGCCGAGCACGCGCACTGCATTGGCGGACAGGACGGCGCAGCCGGCGCCGTCGGCGACCAGGTCGAGGATGGCCGCGATACCATCGATCTCCAGGGCGATGGTCGGCCGGCAGCCGATGTTGGCCATTTCCACTTCCACCAGCGTGCGGAAGGCGTTCGGCCGCGAGGGGATGACCAGCGGCACATCGGCGAGGTCGCGCAGGGATATCGGCTTCGCGGTGCCGCCACCACCTTCGCTGCGCTCGATCAGGAACAGGTCTTCTTCGAGCAGCAGGGTGGCGTCGACGTCGGGCGAGGGCATCGGGTTGTAGAGCAGTGCGATGTCGAGCCGGCCGGCGACGAGCAGTTCCTGCATGGTTGCGGTCAGGCCCTCGATAATGGACAGTCGCGCTTCCGGTAGCGCCGCGCGGCAGGCGCTGATCAGCGGCACAGCCAGTACCTTGGACAGGCTGGGTGGCAGGCCGAGGGCGACGCGGCCGGTGAGGCCGCCGCGCACGCGGTCGAGCTCCTCGCGCGTGCGGTCAACCTGGTGCAGGATGCCGCGCGCATGCTCGAGCAGCAGGCGCCCCGCCTCGGTGGTGGTGACGCCGCGGCCGTTGCGGATCAGCAGATTCTGGCGCAACTCGACTTCAAGCAGGCGCACCTGCCGGCTCAGGGCGGGCTGGGCGATGTCGAGGGCGATCGAGGCGCGCGTGAAGCTGCCCAGTTCGGCGACTCTGACGAAGTATTCAAGCTGTTTGAGATCCATTCCGTCGGGCGGTTTCAGATTCGCTCGGTTGCCGCCAGTTTAGGCGAAACCCGGATGGGACGGTTGAAGATATCGCAGAAATGTATAACTGCTAGCGGGCGTCGTGACTGTCGGCGCCGGGCGTCCATTGCCACAATCCGGCATTACGTGCCATGGACGGCGGCGATGCCGCTGCGGCCCAGCCTGGACGAACCACAATGACCTATCAAGCGCCCTTGCGAGACATGCAGTTCATCCTCGACCATTTGGTCGGCTTCGAGGCCGTTGCCGCCTTGCCCGGCTGCGAGGAGCTGACGCCCGAACTCGCCGCGGCGATACTCGACGAAGCGGGCAAGTTCGCCGGCGGCGTCCTGGCGCCCCTCGATCGCCAGGGCGACATCCAGGGTTGCCGGCTCGAAGACGGCCGCGTGCGCAGCCCGGACGGATGGGATGCCGCCTACCGGCAGTTCATGGCGGGCGGCTGGGTGGGTCTGGCCATGGCGACGGAGTATGGCGGCCAGGGCCTGCCGAAGGTGCTGGCGACCCCTGTGAGTGAGATGTGGCACGCCGCCAATCTCTCGTTTTCCCTGCTGCCACCGCTCAATGCCAGCGCATCGGAAGCCCTGCGCCTGGCGGCCGACGAGCGGCTCAAGGCAGTCTTTCTGCCCAGGCTGGTGAGCGGCGAATGGGCCGGCACCATGGCCCTCACCGAAGCCCAGGCCGGCTCGGACCTGGCCGCCATCCGGACCCGCGCCGAGCCGCAGGCCGACGGCAGTTACCGCCTGTTCGGCCAGAAGATCTTCATCACCTATGGTGACCACGAGCTGACGCCGAATATCGTGCACCTCGTCCTGGCGCGCACGCCCGATGCACCGCTGGGCGTCAAGGGTATCTCGATGTTCGTGGTGCCGAAATTCCTCGTGGCCGACGATGGCTCGCTCGGTGCGCGCAACGATGTCCGGTGCATCGCGCTCGAACACAAGCTCGGCCTGCACGGCAGCCCGACCTGCGTCATGAGCTTCGGCGAGGCGGGCGGGGCGGTCGGCTACCTGGTCGGCGAGGTCGGCCGCGGCCTCGAGTACATGTTCGTCATGATGAACGAAATGCGCTTCGGCACCGGTCTCCAGGGCCCGGCGCTGGCCGAGCGCGCCTACCAGCAGGCGGTCGCCTTCGCCGGCGAGCGCATCCAGGGGCGCGACCGCGCCGGCGCCCCGGTACCGATCATCCGCCATGCCGATGTCAAGCGCATGCTGCTGACCATGCGCGCGAAGCTGATGGCGGCCCGCATGCTCGCCTACGTGGCGGCGGGCTGGTTCGACATCGCGGCCCGCCATCAAGACGCCGCGGTCGCCGAGAAGCACCGGCGGCTGGTCGACCTGCTGATGCCCGTGATCAAGGGCTGGAACACCGAAGTCGGCAATGAGGTGTGCGATCTGGCGCTCCAGATCCATGGCGGCGCCGGCTTCATCGAGGAAACCGGCATCGCGCAGCGCTTTCGCGACGTCCGAATCACCACGATCTACGAAGGTACCACCGGCATCCAGGCCGGCGACCTGGTCGGGCGCAAGATCCTGCGCGAGCAGGGGGCGACACTGAGAGGACTGCTGGTCGAATGGCGCGCGAGCAGCGCCGATCTGGCAGCGGCCGGCCTGGGTCGGCTGTCGTCGCAGTTCGACGCCGCCATTGCCGGTGTCGAAGAGGTGCTGGACTGGATACTGGAAATGGGCAACGAGCGCTTGGCCGAGGTACAGGCCGGCGCGGTGCCGGTGCTGCGGCTGCTGGGACTCGTTTGCGGCGCCTGGCAACTGGGCCGCGCGGCGCTTGCGGCGCATCGCCTCGGCGACGCTGGTGACGGCGCCTACCATCGCAGCATGGTCGCACTGGCTGGGTTCTACTGTGCCCACTTGCTGCCCCAGGCGACCGCGTGGGCGGCGGCGGCGCGCGACAGCGGCGCGTTTTGCGCGGAATTCGACGCGGCGCTGCTGTGATCAAAGAGAGTGAATATCGTGGCTGCTGGATATGCCGAACTGCGATAACTGGTAGTCCGGGCTTGGGCTTGCTGCACCTCCGGTGCGGCAGGACAATTCATTCAATAGAAGACGGACCGGACCGGGGCTCGGCCACGGTATCAGGTGTCAAACAATGAGGTTGCTTGGAGGAGGAGTCATGGGTACCAATCAGTCGCGTCGAGCGCTGCTCGGCGTCGTTCTCGCTGCCGTCGTCGTCGGCGCCGTGCCTCGAGCCGCGAGGGCCGAAGAGCCCTTCAAGGTCGGCCTGATCCTGCCGATGAGCGGGCCGTTCGCTTCGACCGGCAAGGAGATCGAGGCCGCGGTACACGTCTATCAGAAGAAGTACGGCGAGAGCGTCGCTGGCCGCAAGGTCGAGATCATCCTCAAGGACGACGGCGGCCTGCAACCCGACGTCACAAAGCGGCTGGCGCAGGAGTTGGTAATCAAGGACCACGTGCAGGTGATCGCCGGTTTCGGCCTGACGCCGCTGGCGATGGCCGCGGCACCGATCGCGAGCCAGGCCAAGGTGCCCATGGTGGTGATGGCGGCCGCGACTTCCATCATTACGGCCAAGTCGGCCTATATCGTGCGCACCGGCTTCACGCTGCCGCAGGTGACGGCCCCGCTGGCCGACTGGGCAGTCGCGCACAAGGAATTGAAGATCAGGAGCGTGATCACGCTGGTCTCCGACTACGGTCCGGGCATCGACGCCGAGAAGACCTTCGTCGCTCGCTTCACGGCCGGCGGCGGCAAGGTGGTCGAGAGCCTGCGCGCGCCGCTGCAGAACCCGGACTTCGCGCCATTCCTGCAACGGATCAAGGACGCCAAGCCCGATGCCGTATTCATCTTCGTTCCTTCCGGCGTCGGCACCGCGGTCATGAAGCAATTCGCCGAGCGTGGCCTCGACAAGGCCGGGATTCGCCTGATCGCCACCGGCGACCTGACGGACGACAACGAGATGGAAAACATCGGCGCCGCGGCCCAGGGCGTCGTCACCAGCTTCCATTATTCGGCGGCCCACGATTCGCCGGAGAACAAGGCCTATGTGGCCGAGATGGCGAAGCTGGGCGTGCGCGCCAACTTCCATTCGGTCGGCGGCTACGATGGCATGCACCTGATCTACGAGGCGCTGAAGAAGACCGGCGGCGACAGCGACGGCGACAAGCTGCTGGCGGCCATGAAGGGCATGTCCTGGATGAGCGTGCGCGGTCCGGTGAGCATCGATCCCGACACGCGCGACATCATCCAGAACGTCTATCTGCGCCGGGTCGAGAACGTGAAGGGCGTCTGGTCGAACGTGGAGTTCGACAAGGTGGAGAAGTTCAAGGACCCGGGTGTTTGATCGCAACAGGTTGACCGAAAACTACAACGAGGAGACAAGCAAGTGGCACGAATTCTTTCCCTGGTGATGGGCCTGACCTGGGCCCTCTGGAGCGGCGCCGGTCTGGCGGCGGAACCCGTCAAGATCGGCTTCATGACGGCCTATTCAGGGCCGTTCGCCGACATGGGCAAACTCATCGACGCCGGCGCGCGCGCCTATCTGAAGGCCAACGGCGATACGGTGGCCGGGCGCAAGATCGAGCTCATCACCCGCGACACCACCGGCCCGGCGCCGGAGGTGGGCAAGCGGCTGGCTCAGGAACTGGTGGTGCGCGACCAGGTCGATTTCCTGGTGGTCGGCGGCTTTACGCCAGAAACGCTGACCGCCGGAAGCATCGCCACCGCCGCGAAGAAGCCGTTGTTGATCGTCAATGCCTCTTCGTCGAACCTGACGGACAAGATTCCCTACGGCGTGCGCTACGCCTTCAGCTTCCGCCAGATCACCCAGCCGCTCGGCGTCTGGGCGGCGAAAGCCGGCTACAAGAAGATGATGACCCTGGTCTCCGACTACGGCCCGGGCATCGACTGCGAGAATGCCTTCAAGGACGGCTTCACCAGCAACGGCGGCACCATCACCGAGTCTGTGCGCACGCCGCTCAAGAGCCCCGAGTTCGGCCCCTTCATCCAGAAGGTCAAGGATGCCAAGCCCGACGCCCTGTTCGTCTGGGTGCCGCAGGGCGAGCAGGCGCTGGGGGTGGTCAAGACCTACTTCGAGCGCGGCCTCGACAAGGCCGGCATCAAGCTGGTGATCCTCGGCGACGACATCGACGAGCCGGTGTTCAACGCACTCGGCGACAAGGTCAAGGGCCTGGTCACCAGCCTGCACTATTCGACCGCCCACCCGACCGCCGAGAACAAGAAGTTCCTCAAGGCCTTCGCCGAGGTGACCGGCAACGCCATCCAGCCGAACTTCATGGCGGTGGCCGCCTACGACAGCATGGCGGCGATCTTCGAGGCGGCGCGCCGGCAGAACGGCAATCTTTCCGACAGTGCCAAGACGCTCGAGATCCTCTCCAGCCTCAAGTTCGAGAGCCCGCGCGGCAAGATCGTCATCGATCCGAAGACGCGCGACATCACCCAGGCCGTCTACATCCGGCGCGTCGACAATCATGGTGGCAAGCTCGAAAATGTCGAGTTCGAAACGATCCCTGACGTCAAGCCGTGATTGGTAATTTCCTCGGTGTCCTGTTCGACGGCGTTGCCTACGGCAGCCTGCTGTTCCTGATCGGCATCGGCCTTTCGGTGACCATGGGCTTGATGAATTTCGTCAATCTGGCCCATGGTGCCTTCGCCGCCTTCGGCGGCTACGTCTGCGTCACCGCGATGAACCAGATGGGCGTGCCGTTCCTCGCCAGCCTGCCGATCGCTTTCGTGCTCACGGCCCTGGTCGGCGTCCTGCTCGAACGCACGCTCTACCAGCGCTTGTACAAGGCGACGCCGCTCGACCAGGTGCTGTTCTCCATCGGCCTCACCTTCATGGCCGTGGCCGGCATGACCTACGTCTGGGGCCCGATCCAGCAGCCCGTGCGCCTGCCCGAGTTCCTCACCGGCCAGGTGCATGCGGCGGGCATGGACTTCGGCATCTATCGCCTGTTCCTGATAGCGGTGGTGGTCGTGGTCACCGCAGCCTTGGTCTACGTCGTCGACCGCACGCGCTTCGGCGCTCAGGTGCGAGCCTCGGTCGACAACCAGCAGGCCGCGGCCGGGTTGGGCATCAACGTCAATCGCGTCTTTGCGCTCACCTTCGCGCTCGGCTCTGGCTTGGCAGGACTGGGCGGCGGGCTCGGTATCGACGTGCTCGGCCTCGATCCCAGCTTCCCGATCAAGTTCATGGTCTATTTCATGCTGGTGGTCGCCGTCGGCGGTGCCGGCAGCATCAAGGGTACGCTGGTGGCGGGGCTGGTGCTCGGCATCTTCGACGTTGCCGGCAAGTATTACGTGCCGCAGATAGGCGCTTTCGTCATCTACGCGCTGATGGTGGTCTTGCTCGTATTCTTCCCCACTGGCCTGTACGGAAAGAAAACATGACCGCGTCACCGCAACACCGCCTGCCCGACGGCCGCTGGCGCGCGGCCGAGCTGGCTATCTGGCTGCTGCCGGTAATCGGCTACTTTGCTGCCCCCAACTACTTGCTGCTGGGCAGTCAGATCTTCATTGTCGGCCTGTTCGCGCTGTCGCTGGACTTGATACTCGGCTATGCGGGGATCGTTTCGCTGGGCCACGCTGCCTTCTTCGGCGTTGGCGCCTACGCCGCCGGCCTGCTGGCGAGCCACGGCTGGGGCGAGCCCATATCCGGCCTACTCGCCGGCGCGGTCGCGGCTGCGCTCGTCGGTTGGGTGACGAGCTTTCTCGTAGTGCGCGGCCGCGACCTGACGCAGTTGATGGTCACCATGGGTATCGGCCTCATGCTCTTCGAGGCGGCCAACAAGGCGGCCTTCATCACCGGCGGTGTGGATGGCCTCTCGGGCATGGTGATGGGCAAGGTGCTCGGCGTCTTCGACTTCGACCTCGAAGGGCGTGTCGCCTACCTCTACAGTGTGGCGGTGCTGTTCCTGGTGTTCGTCGTCCTGCGCCGCATGGTCTACTCGCCTTTCGGCCTCGGTTTGCGCGGGCTGCACCACGGCCCCAAGCGCATGCCCGCAATCGGCGCCTCAGTGTATCGGCGGCAGATCGCCATCTTCACGATCGGTGCCGGCGTCGCCGGCATCGCCGGTGCCTTGCTGGCGCAGACGACGCAGTTCGTCGGCCTCGACAGCCTGGGTTTCCACCGTTCCGCCGAACTCCTGATCATGCTCGTGCTCGGCGGCAGCGGCCGGCTTTACGGTGGTTTGGTGGGCGCGGCGGTCTTCATTATTGCGCAAAATTATCTGGCCGATCTCAATCCGGTCTATTGGCAGTTCTGGATGGGCCTGCTGCTGGTGCTCGTCGTCATGTTCGCCCGCGGCGGCGTGCTCGGCGGGTTGGCGGCACTACAGCGGCGTTTCGGGACGAAGACGAAATGAGCGTCGCCCTGCGCACCGAGAACCTGTCGAAGCAGTGGGGCGCCTTCGCCGCCAACAGCGACGTGAACATCAGCCTGAACGTCGGCGCACGCCACGCCCTGATCGGCCCCAACGGCGCCGGCAAGACCACCTTCATCAACCTGTTGACCGGCGTCTATGCGCCGAGCAACGGCCGCGTTTTCCTCGACGGCCAGGATGTCACCGCCCTGCCGCAGCATCAGCGCGTCAAGCGCGGCATGACGCGCACCTTCCAGATCAACACGCTGTTCCCGGGACTCACGGTGCTCGAATCGGTGGTGCTGGCGATCTGCGAGCGCAAGGGCACGGCGGGACGCTGGTGGCGCCCGGTCGCTGCGCAGACGGACGAGATCGCCGAGGCCATGGAACTCCTGGCGAGCCTGGGCCTGGCCGACGATGCCGACACCGAGACGCGCCATCTCGCCTACGGCCGCCAGCGCCTGCTGGAGATCGCCCTGGCGCTGGCGACAAAGCCAAAGCTGCTGCTGCTCGACGAGCCGGCGGCCGGGATCCCGGCGGCGGAAAGCCGCGAACTCTTTTCGGTGATCGACCGCCTGCCGCGCGACGTCACCATCCTGTTCATCGAGCACGACATGGGCCTCGTCTTCCGCTTCGCCGAACGCATCACCGTCCTCGTCGGCGGCAAGGTGCTGACCGAGGGGACGCCCGAGGAGATCGCCGCCGATCAGCGCGTCAAGGAGGTCTATCTGGGCGAGGCGACTCATCATGGCTGAACTGCTGGTGCTCGATGGCGTCACTGCCGGTTACGACGAATCCGTCGTGCTCGAGGACGTCTCGTTCGCGCTCGCGGAAGGTGAAAGCCTGGCGCTGCTCGGCCGCAACGGCGTCGGCAAGACGACGCTGCTCGTCACGCTGATGGGCTTCACGCGCTTGCATCGCGGCGATATCCGCTGGGCCGGCGGCAGCATCGCCCGCCTGGCGCCGCACCGCCGCGCCCAGGCCGGCCTCGGCTGGGTGCCGCAGGAACGCTACATGTTCCCGTCATTGACGGTAGAGGAGCACCTGCTGGCGGTGGCACGGCCCGGACCGTGGAACGTCAAGCGCGTATATGAAATCTTTCCGCGCCTGGAGGAGCGGCGCGGCAACCTCGGCAACCAGCTCTCCGGCGGCGAACAGCAGATGCTGGCCATCGCGCGCGCCCTGATGGTCAATCCGCGCCTGCTGCTGCTCGACGAACCGATGGAAGGCCTGGCGCCGGTGATCGTGCAGGAACTGATGGGCGTGATCCGGGAACTGGTAGAGGAGGGCGGCATGTCGGTGATCATCGTCGAGCAGCACGCGCGGCTGGCGCTGGCAGTCACGGGCCAGGCGATCGTGCTTGATCGCGGCCGGGTCGTGCACGCCTCGGATAGCCAGTCGCTGCTGGACGACGCAGAAGAACTGAATCGCCTGGTGGCGATCGCATGAACGATAGAGAGAAGACCTATGCCAAAAGCACTCAACGTCATCAAGGATGAGCATCGCTCCCTGGGCGCCATATTGCACGGCTTCCTGTTCCTGGTCGATGAAATCAAGGCCGGACGCATGCAGCCGGACTTCAAGCTGCTGCACGCGATGCTCTACTACCTGGAAAACTTTCCGGAGAAGCTGCATCACCCGAAGGAGGATGCTTTCCTGCACCACTACATGCGCCTGCGCAGCCCGGAAGCCGGTGCCATCCTGGACGTGGTCGAGGAAGAGCATCGCCACTCGCACGCGCAATCGGAAGCCATGCTGGCGGCACTCGACAACTACGAGAAATCCGGCGCAGCCGGCCGCGACGCCTTCCTCGACGTGGTAAAGAGCTACGCCGAATTCCAGTGGCGCCACATCGAACGCGAAGAGGATCAGGTGCTGCCGCTGGCGCTCTCCATCCTCAAGCCGGAGGACTGGGCCGCCATCGACGCGGCTTTCAGCGCACACCAGGACCCGTTTACTTCCTACGAGCACATCAAGGAGTTTCGCCACCTGTTCCGCGAGATCGTGCGCCTGGCGCCGCCGCCCATAGGCGTCGGGCCGGCGCCCACGGGTTAGCGGCTCGTTTCAAGTCGCATCACATGCCCGCGGCATCCCGGATTGCCGCGGCAGGGACGGTTTTTGCCTCGACAATGACTTGTCGGGGTTGTATGGGGGGGCCGCAAGGCCGGTGTATTTCTTTGGAGGAGGAGCACAAGTGGAAGACAAGATGATGTTGAACCGACCGCGCCAGCGCCTGCTGGCGGCAGCGATTGCCGGCCTGATGGCGGCTGCCGCGGCGCCTGCCATGGCGGATAGCGAGATCGATGCCCTGAAGCGCGAGCTGGCCGAGCAGCGCAAGCTGATCGAGAAGCTGCTGGCCGACCGCGAGGCGGACAAGAAGGCGCAGGCCGCGGCGCCGGCACCGGCTGCGCAAGGAGGCGCGGCGGGAACTCCGGCGGTCACCGTCTACGGTCTTATCGATGGAGGTGTAGAGCGCATCACCAACGTTCAGAGTGGTACCGCCAAGGGCACCGTAACGCGCATGCCCAGCATCACGGCTTCGCTTCCCTCGCGTATCGGTATCAGTGCAGTGAAGGAGATTCAGCCTGGCCTCAAGGCCATCGGCACGGCTGAAATCGGCATGAACACCGACGACGGTACCTTGGGGCAGGGCGGCCGCATCTTCGGCCGACAGATCTTCGCCGGTCTTGATACCCCCTACGGCGCATTCACCTACGGGCGGCAGTGGTCGATGCTGTTATACGCAATGATGGATTCCGATTTCATCGGACCGAACATCTACGCGCTCGGTTCGCTCGATCCGTATCTGGCCAGCATGCGCTACGATAACTCCCTGGCTTGGCGGGCCAAGTTCGACAAGGTGTCGTTGGGCGCGTTGTACTCGTTTGCGCGTGCATCCAGCTCCGGCCTGATTCCCGCCATCAGCCCGAGTACTTCGGTAACCAGTGGGGCGCCTCTATCGGGTACCTGCGCTGGAGAAGTGGCTGGAACCACTACGTGTCGCGGCTGGTCGTTGATGGCGAAGTATGACGACGCCAACTGGGGTGTCTCCGGCGCGATCGACGATCAGCAAGGTGGTACGGGCGCGACGGCCTACTTCTTCAACCAGAACCCGGTTTCCGGGCCACCGACGACCATCGCCCTCAGCCGCTCGCAGGACAGCGATCGCCGTACCAACCTGGGTGGCTATGTGAAGTTCGGGCCGGCCAAAGTCGGCCTGGGACTCCTGAATCGGCGAGTGGAGGCGGCCTCGGGCACGACGCGCTCCAAGGCCAGCTATCTCGAGGGCTCCTACGCGCTGACGGAAAAAATCACGGTGGACGGCGGCTATGTCCGCATGGTCAACACCGACCAGGATCGCAACGCGAACCTGTATGTCCTGCGCGGCTTTTACAGCATAGACAAAGCACTGACGGCCTACTTGCAGTTGGGCCACATTGCCAACAGTAGCAATGCTGCTTATGCGCTGTCCGTTGGTCCCGGCGTTGCGCCTCCGGCCGGCGGCTCCCAGTCCGGCACGATGGCTGGTCTGCGCTACCGCTTCTAGGAACGATTTGCCTCCGCGAACGGTTCGGCGGCTTGTCCGCCGGGCCGTTCGTGTCATTCCGCAAAGGTTGCAGAACGCGGCCACGGCGGCGTTCAGATCTTGAAATAGGCACGTTCACTCTCGAGCTTGCCGGCCAGCGCCTTGAGTTGCTCGGCGACCTCGCGCGCCCTGACGGTGAACTCGCGCAGGCCAGTTCCGTCGAGCACATCAATGGGTTTCCTTGGCTGTTCCGCGAGATCGCCCGCCTGGCACCGCCGCCCATCGGCGGTGGAGCGACGCGCACGAATCAGCCGACCAATACACGCCGGGCCGAACAAGCACGCGCAATGCCGGATTGCCCTGGCAAGAGGCCTCAGGAGCTTGGCCGGATTGCTCGCGACATATGGACCATGGCGATATATAGGTGGCAAGTTCATTGCTGACAAACAGAATTCATAACAGAAAGATGCGGCGCGAAGCGAGCCGGCCAATCGCAGACCAGTGAGCCCCGAGCGTTGATTGCGCTGCCGCACGGCATATTGCTTTGGTCATGGCACATGAATTGCGCCGCCAAGAAGAGAGGTTGCATTCGCTCGCGATTTGCGCGCCAATAGGTGCGAAGCCCCTCCCACCAAAGAAACAGGAAGCTGGAGAGAACCGATGCGAGACATGCCGAAGGGCGGTCCTTCGCCCCGTCGACGGTGTTTTCTCCGTGGGTCATCCTTCGCCTTGAGTTCGAACGACGCAGAAGGAGTCCGGTGCACAGCCACGCTCGACCGAAAGCTCTCGCGATGCCTGTTGGATTCGCTCCGTGGACGGCGCGCAGTGCGTTTGTTTGGACTGGCATTGGTAGCTGAGGCGCTTCTGCCCGCCTCAACCGAAGCGCAGACACGGGTGGAGCGCAGCACCCAAATTGTTGCACCGGCCGAGACAAGACGCATTGTCAAAATCCCAGTGGTGCCTGCCGCGCCCGACGCGGGACCGACATCGGGTACTCAGCCTTCGACGCCGACGAGGGAATGTCCTGACCTGCCGAATTTTCAGGGCCAGGCGTATGCCGCGGCGGCGGCCGAACTGCAACGTATAGCGCGTGCGTTACCTGTGGATCAGCGTGTGCCCGTTCAGCCAAGGCAGATTGCTTCGCCATCCGATCAACCGCGCGACACGATCATCGGCCAATCCAGCAGTTTCGTTGATCGCTCCGTGTGTATCGTGAGTTTGACGGTATCGGATGGTTCGAGGGTTCCCTCGGAGACAACAGGTCCGGATACGTCCGGGCAACCTTCCTCCAGGTCGGCCAGATCAGCAAAGAAGAGAGATGTTCGTCCGCCTCGGATGGGTGATCAGGTGACAGCCAGTCGCCTCCTCGAAGTCCCTTACGTCATCGGCAAGCAATTCAGCGAAGCTTCTGTGCTGCTTCGACCTTTTCGTGTCCGGCAGAGAATCGTCGAGGGAGTGCAGCCGGAAGGCGAGGTGGTCGATCAAGACCCCAGGCCTCCTGGGCAAAGGCTCGCCGGCGAGGCAGTTCGAGTCGATGTATCCGACGGTTCGCTGGTAGTCGTACCGCCGGTCGGGCGATTGGACATCGCAGAGGCGCAGCGGCGCCTGCAGGGTGAAGGACAGCTTGTCGTCGAGGTAATGGAGCGGGCGGTGGATGAGGCGCCGGGAACGGTTGTTGATCAGGCGCCCGAGGCCGGCAAAGTTGTCAGGCGCGGAAGCGTTGTGCAGTTGGTTGTCTCGGCTGGCATGGTTATGCCATCGGTCATCAATATGTCCATTGGAGAGGCCAGGGAACGCCTGGTGAAGTTCCGTTTGCGCGAGACTGCCGTCGAAAGGACTGAGCCGCGCGGACAGGTCATTGGCCAACATCCGCCCGCCGGTACGCACCTGGCGGCGGGCAGCCCGGTCACTGTCCATGTTTCCGATGGTTCGCTGGTCGCCGTGCCGGCACTCCAGGCGCTGACACTGGCCGCGGCCCGCGATGCCCTCGAGTCCGCCGGCGCCCTGGTTGCCGAAGTCGACAAGGACTTCAATCGTCCGGATGGCACGGTCGAATCGCAAATGCCGACAGCCGGCGCCATCGTCAAGCGCGGTAGCGCGGTTCGCCTGTCGGTTGTGTTGCCGAAGCCTCCGGTCGGCTGGTACATCGCCGGAGTTGCCGCGCTGCTCGCCGCCGCCGGCCTCGGGTGGCGCGCCCTGAGGAAGACCGCACGAACTGGCCACAACGGTGGCCAAGCCGCTCCGGCTCCGGAACTGGTAGCGCGCCTTGAACGACATCCCGAAGAGGTCGGCATCGTTGGTGCTCTGCCGACCCTGCCTGCCTTGAAGTTGCGGGCGCATCTCGAGCGCGGAAAATCCACCATGGATCTTGGCGAGGGAGACTCATCATGACTGGTATCAGCCTGAACGAACTCTTCCAGTTCTCTGAGTCCGATGTTGACAAAGGCGTTGCCGAATACGCCAAGGAACATACGGATGCGGCCAGTGGGCTCGCAGGGTTTGCAGCAAGCATCGCCGCGCAGGAACTCAACAAGGCCCTCGACGTGGATATTTTCGAGTTGTTCGCGGAAGCCTGGATCAAGGCTCGCTCGATCAAGGAATACGGAGATCGCGCCAAACACCCGCCGGGGGAATCCGCAGTGGTCACGCTGGGCGAGACCGAATTGACTTCCACCAGCTACCCGGTTCTGGAGTTGTCCGTATCCGGCATGAAGCTGCCGGTGCTGAAATTCACCCTTGAACTGGTCGCCAAGTTCGAGACCGTGCAACTTGCAATCAGCGACGCGCGAATTCGCTCCATGAAGCCAGGCGAAGCCGCAGTCGTCGTTCGACTGAAATACGGGGACGCTACGCTCAAGGAGGTATCCACGGCGAAGTGGAAGCTGCCGGGATCGATTGCGTTCGGCAATGGCATTCCGATTCCAGGATGAGCCAACCGGTTGCCCTCTGTCGCCAATTGGCAACGGGCGGTTTGGGGGTGGGAAATCGATAATTATCTAAAGGACTTTCATTGCTTCGCTTCATGGAATATGCTTACGGCAATTGTGCCGGCAACCTCGATGTCCGGAGCCGGCCACAATGTCGATTAGTCTCCTCACGGCAGTTACCGGCAACACCCCGTAACGGAGGGCGAAATGGACGGAATTTCCATGGCCGGCAGTTCGACGGCATTTCGCAGGGTACTGAACCTCATCGACAGGCTGGCGCAGCTCGACGTGCCGGTGCTTATCGAAGGTGAAACAGGCACCGGCAAGGAACTGGCAGCCCGCGCCATTCACTACCGGGGCAGTCGGAGCGATAAGCCATTCGTCCCGATCAACTGTGGCGGTTTTCCCGATGCACTCGTCGAGAGCGAGCTTTTCGGTCATGTGAAGGGCGCCTTTACCGACGCCCGAAATGACCGTCCGGGGCTCGTGGAGATAGCTGCCGGCGGTACCCTATTCCTGGACGAGGTGGACTCCCTGACGCCCAAGGCGCAAGTGGCGTTGCTGCGCTTCCTTCAGGATTCCCGTTACCGACCTGTTGGCGGTCGCGTGGAGCGTCGCGCCGATGTGCGCATCATTGCCGCCAGCAATTCCCCGTTGGATCAGCTCACCGAATCCGGCAGTTTCCGCCTCGACCTGCTTTTCCGCCTGCGGATCATGAGTCTCAACCTGCCTCCGCTGCGTGAGCGGGAAGGGGACGCGGTGATCCTTGCCCGCCTGTTTCTCAACCGGTGCCGCGGTGAGCATCGCTGCAACGCGGATCGCCTCGACGAAGCCAGTTGTGACTGGTTCCCGCGCTACCACTGGCCGGGCAACGTCCGCGAGTTGCAGAGCCTGATTTATCGCGAGGCACTCATTTCGGACCAGGAGGTGCTACGCCTGGAAATGCCAGGGTCCCTTGCCCGCGAACGTCGCTACAAGCGGGATCGGCGCATTCCTTCTTTCGACGGCAGCGACTTCGCCACCGCCAAGGCCAAGGCTGTCGAACATTTCGAACGCGGCTATCTGATCGTGCTCATGGATCAGGCCGAGGGCAATGTCAGCCGCGCCGCGCGGCTTGCCGGCAAGGAACGGCGGACTTTGGGCAAGCTGCTGAAGAAGCATGGAATCGGCAGTTACGCCGCGACGTCGGAATAGACCGATGTTCCGGCGTGTGGCGTGGATTGCTTACGACTTGGCCTTATCCGGCGCCGGATGGCATCCACGCGGCGCAGGCGGTGCGCAGCCGTTGCAAAGCGGCGGCACGCGTCGGAGTAGCCATGTCATACGCATATCCGATGGCCATCCACCATTGCGCCCAGCGGTCGTAGGTTCCTTCGGGCCATTGGTGACCATCGAAGCCGAACTGCCGCTTGGTGATTTCCATGATCGCATAGGCGGCTCGCAGGCGCGTCATGACGTCCTGTTCAGTCAGTCGCTTGAGCAGGGGAGTCAGCGCGATCGCGCCGAATCCCACGAGTTGCCACACCGCCGGTGTCGAGTAGCTGTGGGTGAACTCGGCGGCATCGTTGAGCGTCCGCAGGCAGGCCGCCAGCGCTTGCGGATGACCGCGGCGGACGAGTTCGACGGCGGCAGCGGCGCGCACGTACTCATCGGCGGCATCCAGCTCGCCAAGAATCTGCTCGTCGGTCTCGTCTTGCATGTTCATCGGCCGTCCATCCCCCGCGCCTTGAATCGGATATTCCCGTCACCTGGAGTGATGCCATGACCCGCCAAATGATCCAGCATAGTCCATCCCACGCCAAGTCCAATCGCCCGGCGCCGGCTCCTCGATCCACTCGGCAGGCGACGACGGCTGTGGGTCTGCCGCGTTTCCTGCGCTACCGTGTCCCGCCGGGCGCGCTGGCCGGCCCATCCTCTCAAGGGGCGGAAGCCGAGGCAAGAAATTTCGCGGCCGGCGGGCAGGCTGGGCCGGTTATCCGTCCGGAGTCGTCCGTGTCTTCGCCGGCCCAATCCCTCGCACAGGCCAGCGTCCGCGCCGCAAGCGCCCGGTCGGGTCCGGGAACGCCGTTGCCCGAAACGCCGCGTCGGCGCTTCGAATCGACGCTTGGCGGGGACCTTGGCGACGTTCGGATCCATACCGAGGGAGTGTCCGGCGCGGTCGCCGATTCGGTGGGCGCCAATGCCTACACGCTGGGCCGGGACATCTACTTCGGCCGCGGCAAGTACCAGCCGGACACCCCCACGGGGGAGCAGTTGCTGGCTCACGAGATGGCCCACGTCGCGCAGCACGGCTCGGACCGCTCGCAACTGCATGCCGATCTGGCCATGAGTCTTCCCACCGGCCTCGGTGTGTTCGGCATCGACATGGCCGACCGGGTGGCCCCGGCAAGGGCAGGAATGGAAGGGCATATCACCTTCGATCCGGATCCGAACGGACCGTATTCCGCCGAGATCGGCCTGATCCAGGCGGTGCGCTTCGAACGCGGTGGCGTGACCGCCCGCCCGGGGGGCGGCAGCAGTGCAGTCGGTTTCCCGGCAACGGAATCGGAACGCGATGTGCTGGCGACCACGGGCAGCCAGGGCGAAAAGGCTGGCTGGCACGTGGACACGACGTACTCCGATCCCGCCAAGACGAGCGGATCCCAGACCTCGCCCAGCTATCCGGAAAGTGTCGGCTTCAATCCCGCTCACAACGAGCACGGTTTTCTGCGCTCCCCGACGGACCTGCAGCAGGCACGCCTTTACGACTATCCTGGGGGTCCCGACGGCATCAGGTTCGAGTTCGAGACCGTTGCCAAAGGCATGGACAGCCAGAGCATCTACGGCGGTCTTCACTGGGGCTTTGCGATCACCTCAGGCGCACCGACCGCGGAGTACGCCTACGCCATGAACACGACGTCGGCGGAGTTCGACATTTCCCTCGACCGCTTCCGTGCCTACTTTACCCACGAGCCGGTGATCGTCTACTTCGACACCGACGTCGGTGTGCCCGCCGCCGGCGAGGCCTTCAAGCTGGACGAAGCCATGCAGTGGCTCAACAAGTTCCCCGACGCGCACGTGGAAGTCGAAGGCTTCGCCGACGAGCGCGGAGCCGCGGGCTACAACGCCGGCCTGTCCCGGCGCCGCGCCAATTCCGTGGCCGCCGAACTGATAGGCAGAGGATTGGATGCAAGCCGCATCGATTCGATCACCGGGAGTGGCGAGACGACCGTGTTCGCCGCCGGCAATCAGAAGGGGCAGCTCCAGGCCAATCGCCGCGTCCGGGTTCGGTTCGTGAGGAACGCGAGCACGCCACCGGGGCCGTGAAGGAGCGGGCAGGGCGCTTGGCGCGAAAACCCTGTCTAGTCGGAGTCGCTCTCGTGCTCAGGTGCACGTTTGTCGCTTCCAACCCCCGCGAAGCGCCTCCGTGCATCCGGACTCGGGATACTTGGCGAACACGCCGTAAGCAAACTCGCTCGCCTCTGGGTTCGCCGCGACGTACTCCTGCCACTCCGAATAGCACCGCTCGCGATCGACTACGATCGCCGCACACTCCATGATGCGTGTGAGTTGTCCATTTGCCTCGCGCAGGAGGATCTCCGCCACCAACTCGGGACACGCGAAGAATCGGTGTGCGCCGGCCAGGTCGGCCCCCCGGAACGTGGAAGAGAGCGTGGTGAGTCCATCGAGGCGCGCCCGTGCGAGCCGCACGTTGTCACAGGATGACCGAACGAGATACGCGCGGGTCAGATCGCAGTCTTCCAGAATGCCTCTTTCCAGCGAGCAGCCGTGAATGATCGAACGTCTTAGATCGCTCCCGGTCAGATCCGCATCGAGCAGGTCAACATGACGCAGACGTGCGTGCTCCGCAACGATGCCACGCAGGTCGGCTCCGGTCATGTCTACCATCTCGAGCGTCGCACCGGACAGGTTGGCGCCGCGCAGGTTGCAGAGGCGAAGGTCGACGCGACGGATCAGCGCCCCGTGTAGATTCGCACCGCAAAGATCGGCGCCTAGCAACGTCGCGTTCTCTATCCGCTGTCGGGACAGATCGGCACCGGCCAGGTTGACGCCGACGCTGGCCGGCAGGCTCATGTGCTGAAGCATAGCAGTGCTCAATCGGGCCTCTCAGTGAGCGGATCAGGCGCACGCTCGGAACGGAGCTGGCCGACATATGAATCGAGCTCGTTGCCGATCTGCGCGTGAATATCGTCAAACAGCTTGCTGTCGGTGAATGCGGTGTGTCCCTGGAGCTCGTCGGTGTAGGTGACGCCGCCAGCCCAGTTACTCCTGCGGGTAATGCCGTAGTGGTCGATCCACGT
This sequence comes from Rhodocyclaceae bacterium, assembly GCA_041480065.1. GTDB lineage: Bacteria > Pseudomonadota > Gammaproteobacteria > Burkholderiales > Rhodocyclaceae > Fen-999. The sequence goes on along the minus strand of JBGOZF010000033.1, from coordinate 5,355 downwards.
GCGCCAGAGCTCGACGGCGTACTCTTGCTCAGTCTTGACGATCATGTCGGCCGACAGATCATCTACGGTTGGCTGGACCACCTGCACGGGATCAAGGTCCATCAGTTCGGTCCTTCCCTGAGCCCACGCCTCATCCATCCGCTGCTTTAGTTCGTTGCACGCATCCACGCCCGCCTTCGCAGCGTCGATCATCTCCCTCTCCTTGAGCGCCTTCCATCGCTCCGGGGTAATGCCGGCGGCCTGCGCCGTGCCGGGGCTGCCGGTGGGATTGGGAGTGTCGCTGCCCTGCGTGCCAGTACGGCCGGGAGCGCGCATGCCCCCGAGCCGGATTGAATATTTGACGATGTCGCCGACCGCTGTCGCCGTCGCGACACCCTGGCCCGCCTTTAGAAGATCGGCGACCTTGCCGCCTGCAGCGCCGCCGATGCCGGCGAGCAGGATGCCGACTAGCACGTCATGCTCCAGTTGCTTGCGCCTGCCGTGGTTGTCGACTGCGGTCCTGTGCTTTTCGTACGCCGCCTGGTAGTTCAAGTACGCCTCATCGATCAGGCTCGATACACCCAGGAACGCCGATTGCAAGTTCGCGCCTGCCGTAGAACACTGCCCGGAGAGCCATGCGTAGTCAGCGACGACCCGGAAGCGGTAGGTATGGGAGAATCGCCGGCCCGCGTTAATCAGCGGAGGCAGGAGCTCAAGCCACGGCGTGGCGTCGACCTGCTCCGCCGGCTCGCCGGGACGCCCCGGCGTGCCCATGTTCCCGACAACAACGCGCCAGGTCGCTGTGTCTCCGGAGACCTGACAACTCGGCGCTGTGCTGCCGACGACACGGCCATCGACCCCTTGATTGACCGCCGACGGGATATCCTGCAGTCGCGCAGTGAACACCAGCGTGTCGCCGCGGAACACTGTTTGCTGCGTGCGCTCCCTCCCTGCGCCCAGTCCGCCTGGCTCGATCTGGAACGTGGGCTCGAATGAGGCCTGCATCGTGCTGCCGGGGCTCGGGTCTGGCGGATATCGCTGCAACTGTGCCCCTCTCTGCTGCACCACATGAGCCAACTCATGCGCGATGAGGCGTTTGCCGTTTGTAGTCTCGGGAGCATATTGTCCGGCGCCAAAGACGACATCTCGCCCGACAGTGAAAGCCCGGGCGTTGACCGAGCGGGCGAGGTCGTGGGCGTGACTGCCAGTGTGAAAGCGTGTCGCGCCGAAGTCCATGCCAAAGCGCGGTTCCATGAATGATCGGACGGATTCGGGTACGGGCTGGCCGCGGCCTGGAAGGGTATTGATCGCGCTATCTACGCCGGCAGAGACGGTGGAACCGCCGGTTGAGTCCGACTCTGATGAAGAGAGATGTGCACCTCCTTGCGTTTCCTTTCGTGACAGGGGGTTGGATACGGGCTTGATTCGGACACCTCCTTCCTCTTCCCGGGGGTATGGCCTCCGTTCAGCTTCGCTGTCAGGGGTGCGCATTGCGTGCTCCGCCACCTGGTCGGCCTCGCGTTCCAGAGGATCATCCGCGGCGCCTACCGTTACCTTCTTCTGGACAGGGGACGGAACCTCTTCTTCGTCAAGCGGAAGTTGCTTTTCTGCCGCCGAGGAATCCATCGCTACTGCGCGCTTCTTGTGCTTTTCCTCGCCTTTGCTCTGGAGGAAGCGGGGCACTCCGCCTGTCGTGGTCGCCTCATGGCGCGTTGCGTCCTCCCACGCCACGCACTTGCTCTGCAGGTAGTGGGGAAGCGCACTGGAGCTATCCGCTTCGGGCGTAAGATTCTGCTGCAGCATCTTGCCCCCAGAGACCGATGCAGCCTTGTGGTCCGCGTCGCCGCATTTTGCGGGGGCCAGTGTCTTCGCCATTGTCTAGAGCCCCGCCGGCATCTGCCGCCCAAGCTTGCGATATTCACCCTCGATAGCGCTGCGTAGGGCCGCGTAATTGATGCCCCCCGGACTCAGGCTGGCGGCCGCCAGGGTCGCGTTGCGGATGTGGCCGCCGGCCAGGTCGCAGGTCGCTGCGATACGGTTGATCTGTGCGACTTCGAGGCTGTGATGCGTGCCAAGGTGTGCCAGCCACAGTGCCCGCCGCTCCTCCGGCGCCGGCATCGGAAATTCGATGATGGCGTCGAGTCGCCGCGTGAATGCTGAATCGAAACGCGACCGGCTGTTGCTGGTGAGAACGACAATGCCCTCGAAAGTCTCGATGCGCTGCAGGAGGTAGTTGGTCTGCTGGTTGGCGTAGCGGTCGTTGGCATCCTTGACTTCGGTACGTTTGCCGAACAGGGAGTCGGCCTCGTCGAACATTAGGATGACTTCGGCATGCTCTGCGCGCGCGAAGAGTTGGGCCAGGTTCTTCTCCGTCTCGCCGATGTACTTGCTCGTGACGCTGGCGAGATCGATGCGGTAGAGGGGCTGGCCCAGCCTTGTAGCGAGCCAGCCCACGGCCAGGCTCTTGCCGGTGCCCGATGGGCCGTGGAACAGGGCGCGCACACCGGGCCGATGACGGGCGCGAGTGGCCGGGCCAAGAGTTTCCGCCAAGGTATCGCGGCCACTACAGCGCCGGACCAGGTTATTCAGATCGACTTTCAATTGCGGGGGCAGGACCACGGCGGCCTCGTCGATGGTCTCCGGCAACAGTTCGGCTAGAGCGCCCAGGTCGACGGCGGCGCCGCAGCGGGCGGCGGCGGCGATGGCGCCGGCATCGGGCATCGGCTCGCCGGCCAGGGCGCTCTGGAAGCGGCCCGCCGCGGCCAGGTCGTGGATGCGTCCGCTGGCGTGCCGAAAGGTGGTGCCGAGTTCCTGCGACAACTGCGCGTCGCCGGTGGCGGCATGCCAGAGAGCGATGCGTTCGGCCGCCGCCGGCACCGGCACCCGCCAGTTGGTCACCGGGGCGCCCTGCCACTCGAAGGCCCCGTCGGGTCCGGCGGCGATCAGCACCGGGCCGCCGTAGCCCGGCAGCGCCGGAATGACGCGTTTTTCGCCCGGGGCCAGCTCGGCGCAGAACGCCGGCATACGCTTGTTGAGCCAGAGCCAGGGACCGAGACCCGGCGTCGGATCGCTGTCGAGAAAAGCCGCATCGCAGCCCAGAGCCTGGGCAACAATCTGGGCGATGGCGCGGGCTTCCTTGGGGTGGCCGCAGCGGATCGCCAGGGCGGCCGGCTCCATCGCGGAACCGGCGGACAGTGCCTGGGCGTAATGCCTGGCCGCTTCGTGCAGCGATGGCGGCAACGGCGGTTCGTTCTCGCCAGCCCGTTCCATGGGCAGTCCGGGCCAATGGGAGCGGATGCCGGCCAGGGCGAGCACTAGGGCTTGAGGAACACGAAAACCGGTTTCCGGCAAGGGACGGTTGTCGGCTTCCGGCTGCAGCAGGCCGGTGCTGCGGGCGGTGCCCGACGCCAGTTGCGCCAGGTGCAGGGCGATGTCGCCGCCGTCCAGGGTCTGGGCCAGGCTGGCGACAAGGCCGGCGGTGGGACGGGCGCCGCCGGTGGGGGTTTGCAGCCATGCCAGGGCCCGGCCGGCCAGCAGATCCAGTTCCGTCGCGGCAGCCAAGGCTACCGCGAGGAGTTCTGTCACGCCCAGTTGCAGATGGCTGCCCAGGGCGTGCAGACGGCGGTCGGCGGCCGGGGGCGCGGCCGCCCACTGGCGCCACAGGTCGCCGGCCGCCGCCGGGTCGCCGCCCGGTAGTTGGGCGCGCCAACCGTTCAGCCACTTCGCTTCGGCCGAATCCTCGCCGTGACCGGTCGCCAAGAGCGCAAAGGCCAGGCCAGCCAGGGACGGCGCCGTGCCGGCCAGGATGTATTCGGGAGAGTTCATCGGCCGTTCCTGCTGTCGTAGTGGAAACCGACCACGCGCCCGAGCCAGGGCACCCACCCGGGGTCGAGATCGAGGCCGGCCCGGCGCAGCCGGATGTCGGCCTGGTCGTGAGCGAAATGGCAATCGGCGTGGGTCGCCGTCAGTCCCAGGCCCGCCGGGCGGCCGACGAGATCGGCCAGGCCGAGGCCGGTATAGCGGCGCAGCCAGCGCCGGCAGGCAGTGAGCCAAGCCGTCGTCACCAGGTCGAGCAACTCGCCCTCGGGTGCGATGGCCGGCCCCGGCCGGGCGCCGCGCAACAGCGGCAGCAGCACCCGCGGCCGTGCGCCCCGCCAGACGGCGAGCAGCAACCGGCGCGACGGGTCATGCAGACGGCCGCCGTCCACACATTGGCTCAAAAGCAGTTTGCCGCTGCCCGCACACAGACCATCGCGCCAACAGGGCGGTGCGACGAAGCGGCCCGGTGGGGCCCCACGGGGCGCCGTGGATTCGGCGAGATGCCAGACCGGATCGTCCGCCCCCACACCGAGCCGCGCGAGAACTGCAGCAAACAGTCGCTGGGCGATTTGCCAGCGGGCCCAGCGCGGTTCCGCTTCGATCCATTGGAGATAACCGAGGCGAACAAGCACGGGAATCAGGAACAGCAGGCCGCCGGCCAGCGTCGTCGGCTGGTGGGACATGGCGAGCACGGCGGCGGCCTCGGCGTTGCGACCGTGGTCGTGGGCTGCCGGCAGCGCGCTTCGCGGTAGCGATTGTTCACCTGGTCGCCGGTCGCCGGTTCGCTGGGCGAGCATGGCGGCGGCCTCGGAACTGCGACCGTGGTCGTGGGCTACCGGCAGCGCGCTTCGCGGCAGCGATTGTTCGCCCGTTCGCCGTTCGCCGGATCGCTGCTCGCCGGATTGCAATTCGGCGGGCGCAGCCGAAGCCGGGGGTAGCGCACTGCGCTGGCGGCCAATCAGTTCCTGCGGCCGCTGGGGCGATTTGGGCTCGGTGGCCATGCCTGCTACAGGGACGGCAGGAAGTGGATGTCGTCCTGGCATTTCGTGGCGTTCCGCTCCGCCGTTTGACGCGCTTGTTCGACGGACATTCGGGACGGTGGAATCCGCGTGCGGCGCAAGGGACTGGGGCGTATCCCAAGCCGCTTTGTTCCGGGCCGGCAAGCCGGGCAGCACTACCCCTGCGGCCTGCAGCAGCGCGCGGAGCAGCGCCTGCTGCGCCTGTCCGGCCTTGGCCGGAACCACCGGTACGGAGCCAGCAAGCGGCACGAAAGGCGCGGTAGCCGGTGCGGACGGGGCGGCATGTTGCGACGCCCAGTGCAGACCGGCGGCACGCGCCAGGGGGGCGACATCCTCGTCGCGGATTGCCTCGGCAAGGCGCTGGCCGTGGCCGGCACGGATCAGTGCGGCGGTCCAATGGGGCAGTGCCGTGGCCGCTTCCGGGAGCGCAGCCAGGGAAAAGGCCAATCGGCGCAGGGCCTCCGCCACTGGCTGGCGGGGCCGCCAGACGTCTACCGCCAAGGGCCAGAACCAGGCATCGACGGACTCTCCGGCGGCG
>JBGOZF010000032.1:0-48758 GCA_041480065.1 Rhodocyclaceae bacterium | reverse complement strand
GCGTCTCCGGCGGAAGCAAAGCCGGAAGACTGCCTCATCTGCACTTCGACGTTCAAATCGGAGACACCCCAAAAACGTCCGAATGCCGCTTCAGCCCTTGTTTTCAAGCTCATGGGTATCGTTTTAACCGGACACTACTGAGCCGGGGTAAATGTTGTGCTGGTCAATATAGTCGACAACGCTGTCGGGGAGCAAATCACGGATGCTTTCGCCGGCCGCACGACGGGCGCGAACCATGGTCGAAGAGACCTGGCCGGCGCTGAGAATAAAGGGTGCGATCGTTCCGGCGGGGGCGTTGGCCAGGATCTCGGCCGCGCCGAGGCGTTGCCGGTACTCCAGCGCCAGCGGTGCCGGCATGGCGGCCGGAATCAGGTCATGCCCCGGACGGGTAGCCACTGCGATATGCGCCAATTCGAACAGCGCCTGCCAGCGATGCCATCCCGGCAGGCCGAGGAAGGCATCGGCGCCCAGGAGCAGTACCAGCGGCCGCGTCGGGCCGTAGGTGCCGCGTAGCCGCCCGAGCGTATCGACAGTGTAGCCGGGCGCAGCCATGCGCACTTCCGTTTCGTCGAGTTCGAAAGCCGGCTCGCCGGCGATTGCCAGACGGACCATGGCGACGCGGTCGTCGGCGCAGGCGCTTGGCGCGGCGCGGTGCCATGGCCGGCCGGCAGGCACGAACAGCACGCGGTCGAGGCCGAACTGTACCAGCGCCTCTTCCGCAAGACGCAGATGCGCGTTGTGGACGGGGTCGAAAGTGCCGCCGAGGATGCCGATCGGCGCTTCAGTCTGCTTCGGCCGGGCCGTGGAAGACATCCTGATAGCTGACAAAGACGCCGGCCATCATGGTCGGCGCCAGGATGAAGATGATGGCCATCTTCAGTACCACGAGCAGTATCTCGTACAAGGTTTTCGAAATCGCGCTGGCGAGAATCTGCAGCAGACCCGGCAGTACGATGGCCACCATCACGGCGGCAAGGCCGTAGACGGCGAACGCGCGCCAGTTGCGCCAGCAGGCGACGAAGCTGAAGAAGACCGCCTTCATCGGCGCCACGCCATCCCAGCCGGTGAGCAGGGGTGCGAACCAGAATGCGCTGATGACCGGAATGGCGATGACGAAAAGCCTTGCCATGAAGCCGACGATTTCCTCTTCGCTGATCGTCTTGGCGGAATCGGCCAGGGATATCTGGCCGCCTTCGATTGCGGTGCTGATAAAGAGGATGATGATCGCGCCGAGCAGATGCAGACCGCCCAGACGCACCAGGGCGATGCGGTGCATCTTGAGGCCGTGGGTCATGGCGATGAGGCTGACGCCGCGGCCGCGCTCGATGGCACGGCAGCCGTTGGCCACGACCACGATCATTGCCGGCAGCGCCAAGGGAACGAGGAAAGGCCCGATACGCGGCAACGCGTTGACCACGATAGCCAGGAAGATATACGCCATCGTCAGCGCGCTCAGCAGCGGTGGGTTGGCTCGGAACAACCGAAAGCTGGCGGCCAGCCACAGAATACCGTGGCTGGCGGGCAGGCGCCGCGCATGCATGACTAGGCGAACCCTCGCTCAGAAACTATGGATGACCCATTGCGGCACGCGCAGTCCGCTGTCGAGCGAGTCGCGGCGCGACCAGACGCCGTCGCCGCGGTTGTCGATCAGGTAGTAGGGCGTGCCGTGGGGTGGCGTCACCTTCAACATGTAGAGCCTGCCGTTCATGCGGTACTCTTCGACCTTGTCGGCGCCGCGCTTGGTGATGGTGACCTGGGGTTCGAGCGACGGATCAGTCTGCCCCGGCGGCGGTGGCGGCTCGGGAACCGGTTGCAGGTCGGCGGGCCGATTCTGGGCGGCGGCGGGGAGGGCGAGAACGCAGAAGACGAGGAAGGCGGCTCGGCGCATGGGGTTGTCCTTTCTTTCTGTCGATTCTAGCTCAAAGGTTGAGCAGCAGTTCGTGTTCTTCCGGCAGCCAGCCGAAGCCGCGCGTCTGGTAGTACTCGAAGATCGAGGCGACGACGCATTCGGGATCGTCGATGACGGTGATCAGGTTCATGTCCTCTGGATGGATCATCTGCTCCTCAACCAGACGCTTCCGGAACCAGTCGAGCATGCCGGCCCAAAACTCGCTGCCGACCAGGATCAGCGGAATCCTGGGCGATTTCCGGGTCTGAATAAGGGTCAAGGCCTCCAGCAATTCGTCGAGCGTGCCGAAGCCGCCGGGCATGACCACGTAGGCGGTGGCGATCTTGACGAACATGTACTTGCGTGCGAAGAAGTGCCGGAACGATTGCGAGATATCCTGGTAGGGGTTGGCCGCCTGTTCCTGGGGCAACTGGATGTTGAGACCGATGGACAGGCCCTTGCCTTCGAAGGCGCCCTTGTTGGCCGCCTCCATGACGCCGGGGCCGCCGCCGGAGATCACCGCGAAACCGGCGTCGGAAAGCCGGCGCGCGATTTCCTCGGTCAGCCGGTAGTAGGGCGAGTCGACGGGAACGCGGGCGCTGCCGAAGATCGACACCGCGGGACGGACGTTGGCAAGCCGCTCAGTGGCCTCGACGAACTCTGACATAATGCCAAACACCCGCCAGGCCTCGCGGGCCGTGGTGGCAGGCGCGACCTTCCACGGGTCGGGAATCTTCGGTAGCTTGTCTTTCGCGCTCATTGCCTGACTAATCCTTTCACATGTCCCTGCTGCTTCTAATTGACGGCTCAAGCTATCTCTACCGCGCTTTCCATGCCCTGCCCGACTTGAGAAACCGGCTCGGCGAGCCCACAGGCGCCGTCTACGGCGTGCTGAACATGCTGCGGCGGCTGGAAACCGACTATAAGGCAGATTACCGTGCGGTGGTATTCGACGCCAAGGGCAAGACCTTTCGCGACGACTGGTATCCGGACTACAAGGCAAACCGGCCGCCGATGCCCGATGATCTGGTGGCGCAGATCGCGCCTTTGCACGATTGCATCCGCGCCACCGGCTGGCCGCTGCTGATGATCGATGGTGTCGAGGCCGACGACGTCATCGGCACTCTGGCGCAGCAGGCGACCGGCCAGAAGATCGATTGCGTGATTTCCACCGGCGACAAGGATCTGGCCCAGCTCGTCAATAGCCACGTACGGCTGGTGAACACCATGACCAACGAAGTGCTGGACGAAGCCGGCGTCAAAGCCAAGTTCGGCGTGCCGCCCGAACGCATCGTCGATTACCTGGCGCTGGTCGGCGATACGGTCGACAACGTGCCGGGCGTCGCCAAGGTCGGCCCCAAGACGGCGGTGAAGTGGCTCGACCAGTACGGCACGCTCGATGCCGTCGTCGAACACGCTGCCGAGATCGGCGGCGCTGTCGGCGAGAACCTGCGCCGACACCTGGATTTCCTGCCCCTGGGACGCAAGCTCGTGACCGTTGCCTGTGAGCTCGAGCTGCCCACGAAGTTGATCGAGCTTGTTCGGACACCCCCCGACAACTCGCGCCTGATCGAGCTTTACGGCCGCCTTGAATTCAAGACCTGGCTCAGGGAGGCGCAAGCCAATGCGCCTGCGGCGCCGGCACCGATCTTGAACGAAGCGAAACGCGACGGCTACGAATCGATACTCGACTGGGCAAGCTTCGACCGTTGGCTGGCCAGACTGCAAGCGGTGCCGCGCGTGGCCCTCGATACCGAGACGACCGCGCTCGAGCCGATGCAGGCGCGGCTGGTCGGCATCTCGTTTGCCGTGACAGCAGGAGAAGCGGCCTATCTGCCGCTGGCGCATCATTACGCGGGCGCGCCGGCACAGCTCGAATTCGCCGAAGTCATGGCGCGGCTCAAGCCCTGGCTGGAATCCGATCGCGCACAGAAGATCGGGCAGCATCTCAAGTACGACCGTCACGTCTTCGCCAACCACGGCATCGAGTTGCGCGGCATCGCCGACGATACGCTGCTCGAATCCTACGTGCTGGAAAGCGACAAGTCGCATGACCTCGGCAATCTTGCCGAGCGGCACCTCGGTCTGAAGTCGATCAGCTACGACGACGTCACCGGTAAGGGTGCCAATCGCATTTCGTTCGCGCAGGTCGCGGTCGAACGGGCGACCGAGTACTCGGGCGAAGACGCCGACCTGACACTGCGGGTACATGAAGTGCTGGCGCCGCGCCTTGCTGAAGAACCGCAACTGGAGCTGCTCTATCGGAACATCGAACTGCCCGTGACCGACGTCCTGTTCCGCATGGAGCGAAACGGAGTTCTGATCGACGTCTTCGCGCTCGCCGCGCAGAGCGACGAACTCGGCCGCAAGATGCTGGCGCTGGAAGCCGAAGCGCAGCAGCTGGCCGGCCAGCCGTTCAACCTCAGCTCCCCCAAGCAACTGGGCGAGATTCTCTTCGGGCAACTCGGCCTGCCAGTGGTGAAGAAGACGCCGGGCGGCGCGCCCTCGACTGACGAGGAAGTGCTGGAGAAACTGGCCGAGGACTTCCCGCTGCCGAAGAAGATTCTCGACTACCGCAGCGTCGCCAAGCTCAAGAACACCTACACCGACAAACTGCCGCGCATGGTCAATCCGCAGACTGGTCGCGTTCATACCAGCTTCTCGCAGGCGGTGGCGGTGACGGGACGCCTCGCTTCGACCGATCCCAACCTGCAGAACATCCCCATCCGTACGGCCGAAGGCAGGCGCATCCGCTCCGCCTTCATCGCGCCGCCCGGCCACGTGCTGGTCTCGGCCGACTACTCGCAGATAGAACTTCGCATCATGGCGCACCTGTCTGGCGACGAGCGGTTGCTGCAGGCTTTCGCTTGCGGCGAGGACGTCCATCGAGCCACGGCCGCCGAGATCTTCGGCATCACGCCGCTCGAAGTCGACATCGATCAGCGACGAGCCGCGAAAGTGATCAACTTCGGCCTCATCTACGGCATGAGCGCCTTCGGCCTCGCCCGCGAACTCGGGCTGGAGCGCGGCGCCGCCCAGGCCTACATGGACCGCTACTTCGCCCGCTATCCGGGCGTCGCCCGCTACATGGAGGCGACCCGGCAGCAGGCGAAGGACAAGGGCTACGTCGAGACCGTCTTTGGCCGGCGCCTGTGGCTGGCCGAGATCAAGTCATCCAACGTCGGCCGCCGCCAAGGCGCCGAACGCGCCGCCATCAACGCGCCCATGCAGGGCACGGCCGCGGACCTGATCAAGCTGGCGATGATCGCGGTCCAGAACTGGCTCGACGATCACAAGCTCGCGACGAAACTGATTCTTCAGGTGCATGACGAACTGGTGCTCGAAGTGCCGCAGGCCGAACTAGGCAACGTAAGGGAAGCGCTGCCGAAACTCATGGGCGGCGTGGCCAAGCTGGCGGTGCCGCTGCTGGTCGAGGTGGGCGCTGGGGCGAACTGGGACGAGGCGCATTGATACGCTCCGTCGTACCAGTGGCGTAACGGCTCGCGAGTCGGCTTCAAGTCCGGTATGGGTCCGGCTGCGCGTCTTCAGTTGGAAGGTCGGCGGGCACGGATGCGGTTCGCTGAACAGGCGAAGTGCGACTGTGCACCAGTCCCAATAGCAGTCCCACGTGGGCAAAGAACAGCACCGCGTTATGCCGCACCAGGTATACATTGGGCATATTCAGGAGGAATATTGCTACCACCAGCACGACACCCAGCATCGCAAGCCATCGAACCTCCATATGGGCGTGACGAAGATGCGGCCAGAACGCCCGTCCGAGAGACCAGAAGATCCAGAGAATCAGCACAATGCCCGGGAAGCCGAGCTGACTCCCGTAACCGAGCAAGAGATTGTGACTGTGAGGAATCCACTTCAGGGAGCTGACCGTTTCATGCCAATGTCTGTTGCTTTCATGACCGAAACCGGCACCGGTCCACGGGTGATCGAGAATGTAACCAAACGATTCGCGATACAGGACGTCACGTTCCCAAAAAGAGAAGAGCGGCCTCATTCCCCCCAGTGTGCTGCCCAGAAGAATCACCCCGACGACAAGACAGAGAGCGAGGACGGCGAAGGAAACCTGCTTGGCCGACACCTTTCCACTGGTCGCAGTACTTATGGTGAGACCCATTGCCAGCATTGCGGCGGGAACAACCCAGAACGCGCGACTTGCTGCCATCCATCCACCTATTGCCAAGAGCAGTGGTAGCGAGAACAGAAGAACGATCAATGGCCGCGCGAGAGTCTTTCGCCAATCTTCATGCAAGACGATGCCGATAGTCAGTGGCAACGCAATCATGACTGTCCCGGTGTAGTCGGCAAGCGCAGGGATGAACGGACTGTCGTCTGGCCAAACCGGGCGCCCCAGAGATGCCGCGAAGCCACCTAAAGAGAGCCCAGCCAGCGACAGTCCGCAGGCCCAAAGCCATGGAGCTGGAGATCGATTATTGATGGCCAAGCAATGGAATACCCAGAACGCGATCATCGGTCGAAGCCACTCGGTCCATATGGCACTCCGAGTCAACGTGGGGTCAGCCGACCAAAGCAACGATATACCGGCCATCGCCCCCCAGACGGCGAACACCGGCCATAGCGGCAATCTTGGCCTTCCAGACGACCACCATAGCGCAGCGGCGCCAGCCACGCTTGCCAGGAAGAAGATGCTTCGAAGTGCGGCGATGTGCGTGAATGGGGCGACAGCAATGTAAAGCGCCGATGCACCTACGCTCCAACGCAAGACGCGCTGCGACAACGTTGATCTCATAAGCATGTCATTTCGGTAGAAGGTCCGTGGAACCGAAGGCCCCAGATCCGTGCGCTAGCGGAAGATGGTCTTGTCTAGAACGGTCTTGCCTAAGAGCCGGCGGCAGATTCTACGCACTTCGGTTGGAATGTGGCGTTGGCTCCTGATTTGGGTTCCCGACGTACCGTGATATCCAATAAATCTCGGCGTAACCGGGTGGAATCGAACGCCTGGAGCGTCGCGTAAGGCGGCATACACCACATGCTCGACTATGTTCCCTTCTGCGTCATTCGCTGTCACGTATGTTCCTATGAGGTACTTGCGATAGAAGTCCAGATCACAACAGAAGAAGGTCGTATCTGCGAAGCCATCGTTCTGCCATCGATCAAACCATTGCAGGCCCTGCTTCGCATAGCGCTTCTGAAATGAGTCCATCTGGATGAGAATCCTGCGGCCAGAGAGCTTGATGAATCGACTCGGTGCATCCTGTCCAGAAAGAAAGCGATCAAGCATAAGGAATTCCTGGTAGCCCTTGCCCAGATCGTGCCACGACGGTTCGTAGTCGGGAAAGCGCCTCACCGAGAGATTGTCCATACGAAAGCTTGGATCCGAGTCAATGTCGTAAGTCGAATTCTCCAAGAACCATACGGCGTTTCGATGGCAGAGAAATCGCAAAGCAGCAACGTATTGGTCGCGCCGCTGCCGAGGATCTTTTATGGTCACAAACGATGCATGCGGAGCAATCGTTCCCGTGACAATGACGGGCAAGGGATTCAGCGACATTTTCGATATCGATGCCAGCATCTTGCTGAACTGCTCCAATCAAGGTACGTCAGATGCATTTCTCACCGTGGACATGGGCTATCGGAACCTGCGATGCTAGCGCTGCGAACGGCCTCAGGTCGGAGGCTAGACTAATGACCGCCGCTCCCACCTGTCCGACTGTTAGATCAACAACATCCTCACCGGGTGGTTGAAGCACTCGATGAGCGACGCCCCAAGGGTGCCAAACGCGCGGATTACTGTTCCCGAAAAGGCACACAATCGACTTGCCCAAGCCTGCCGCCAGATGCATCGCGCCGCCATCACTGCATACGAAAAGGTCGACAGTGGAGATGGCGGCGATCAATTCCTCCAGCCGAGCAGTGCGTATCGGTAGGATGGGAAGACCGGCGGTCCCCGCGATGATCGCCGTTGCTTTTTCGTCGTCGCCGGGGTGAAGTGGGTTGTCCAGTTGGCCCGGTGCCCAAAGCAGGAGAAAGGCAGCGTCAAGCTTCTGGTGCAGGTGACGGATAAGCGCACTGAAATGCTCCGTCGGCCAACGCTGCGGAGGCTTGCGGGCGCTAATGTGCACGCCGATCAGCGGGCCCGCCGAAGTTGCACGGAGCGTTGCCAGGTCGCCCCTCAGTTTGGCCACTTCATCGGCGGCTGCCAGCACGCGAGGTGGCGGGGTCGCGTAGTCGAGGCCCATGCGGGGAAGAAGATGGCAGGTCTGCTCGACCTCGTGGAGGCCGGCGACGGTGTCTTCCTCTCCACGCACGATGAGTCGGCGGCCGTCGATCCAGCGGGCGAATCGCAGTGAACTGCCTTGCGCGCCACCGGGCAGCAGGACCCAATCGAAATCCTGTCTACGCAATTCGATGATTGTTCGCAGCCGCTGGCTGTATACACTGATTCTTGATTCGCCGGGTTGCCGATGCTTTGCTTTGGTGTAGGAATAGATCGCGTCGATATCCGGATTGCCGACCAATACCGCCTCGTTGTAGCGCGTTACCAAGGCAACGATACGGGCCTCCGGTAGTTGCGCGCGCAGCGCCGCCAGTAGCGGAGTGGTACAGACCAGATCGCCGATGTTATCTCGTCGGATTACTAGAATCTTCGCCATGATGCTTCTGCGCATACTCCAGTTTCATTACCCCGCAGCTCGGTGCTCGCTTGCGATGCAGACGTCACAATGGTTTCACAAAGACTTTCCGTCGCGTACTGCGGTCGCAGCTTCGACGAGTCGGCGCGCCCTGTGCTCATAGGTGTGGTCTCGCATCACGCGGGCGTGGGCTGCCTCGGCGATGTCGCGGGTGAGTTCGAAATGGTCGAGATAGAAGCGAATCCTCGTTAGGCAGTCGTCCAAGTCGGTAAAGCCGGCCCACTCAGTGCCTAGGTCGAAATCGTCTCCCGCATGGTGGCGTTGGTCGGTGAGCAGAAAGCCACCACGAGCCGGCACGCCGTAGCAGCGCTCCGGCAAGCCCCAGCTCAGGGTCCCACCGTGGTCGCAGGATGAGCGATAGCTGAGATTGATGCGCGAGCGCTGGATGACGCGGATCTGGGTCTCTTCATCGATTCCGGATGAGTGGGCGATGTAGTGGCGTATTCCCAGCGCCTCGAGCCGGTGCCGCAACTCGGCGAAGAACCGGGCACGCTCCGCGTGTTCCTTGTAGCGTTCGCCGTCCATGTTGCCGAGGAAGGAGACGTCATATTCATAGTATGCAGGGCTGCGCATCTGTTCCAGCGTCTGCCCGTGCAGATTGAAGCAACGCGTCCAGACGGCATTCGCATTGTAGATTTTGACCGGGGCGAAATCCCAGGTCGGCTGCATGGTATGGCTGGCATAAATGTCCAGTGGACGGAGCAGACGGAACAGTGCCATCCGCCGCCAGCGGATGCCCATGTGCCATGGCGCGTCCCGGTCGACGCCGATCAGCGGCACGCCCGCAGCGCGCAGGCGGCGGTGCAGCGCAACGGCGCGCATGGGCTGGCGGATCGCCTCGTAGAGGTTGACGATGCCGGCGGCGCAACGTGAGGCAAGCTCGGGGTCAGGTTTCCATTCGTTCTCGACGACGCAGTAGCCGAGATTCTCAAAGGCCTCCTTGAGCGGCGCGAAGCCTTTGCGGTAGTTGAGGAAAATGGTATCGCGGGTCATGCTGCGAGCCCCGTTGGTCTTGCGGTTGCCGCCACCAGGCGGACCACGCGCTCGGTGAAGGCGTCCTCGGAGAATTGCTGAAGATGCCTGTCGGCGGCCGTCGGTTCCGGCTTGAATGGTTTCGCTGCCAGGCGTGCCAGCAAAGCGCCGAAGCTGGCGCCGTCATCGATGCGCGGATCGGTATACAGGATGCCGGTGACCTCGTCCGCGACGGTCTCGGTGAATGGCGGGGCGTCGACGGCGAGCACCGGCAGGCCGCAGGCCTGGGCTTCGATGACGTTGAGACCGAGGGCTTCCTTCTCGGGCAGGCCCGTGAGTAGATAGTCGAGCTGCCGGTAAGCGGCGGCGACGTCGGCCTGCTGTCCCCAGAAGCGTGCGCGGCTCTTGATCGGTGCCAGGGCCCGGCGCAGGTCGCGTACCGAGGCGTAGCCTCCGCTGCCGAAAATTTCGAGGCGGAAATCGGGGTGTCGCGCCAGCGCCGGCGCTAGATGGCTGAACAGCAGCGGGAACTGCTTGATCGGCGTCAGGCGGGAGACTATGCCCAGCGTGATGCCGTCGCCGCGCGTGAAAGGAGGGTGCGAGCGGAAGTGCTCGACCATGGGCTCCAAGAAACCGAACAGGCGGTCGCGCAGCTTGCGCCGGTCCCAGTCGTAGCACGACCGTTGGTTCAGTCGCCGATCGCCATTACGTGCCGAAAGGTCGGCGACGCCATACAAAGGCTCGTCATAGCTGCGGGTGATGCCAGCTGCACGCAAGCTTGCCAGCACGTGGCCGGATACCGGCACCACCAGATCGTATGGCCGCAGTGGTGCCGGATCGCGGCCGTAGAGCGGCATATGCGCGAAGCAGGTCAGCAGGTGTCCGGCGGCACGCAGCGGCGCAATCTGCGCCGCCGTTGCCGGCGTGTGGAACACCAGCCAGCCGCGCCCGCCAACCGGCAGATGTGGCGCAAGTGCCAGGGCAAGGGTATCGGGGTCGGACACTCCGACGACCGTGGTGCCGATCGGCAGTTGTTCGCGCCAGTGGCCGATCACCGGTTCCGCCGCGAAGAGTACGGTGCGCACACCGACGGCGGCCAGCGCACGGGTGAAGAAGGCGGTATAGACCTCGCCGCCGCCCCAGCCGGTTTGCAGATTGACCTGGTAGCAGAGTCCGTTCATGTCAGGCGATCAGACTCTTCAACCAATGGCGGGCAATGCGGCGCCGCTGCGGCGACTCGACCGCATTGCGCCAAAGTAGGGCGAAGATCTCTTCGTGGCGCAGGCGGCGATAGTACGAGCGCCGCAATGCCGGTGATGACATCTTGCGCAGTTTGTGGAATATCGACAGCGCGCCGTCGACGAGCTGCCAGCGGATCAGGCGTCGCAACTCCGGGTCATCGGCGCTATCGGCGAGCAAGTCATCAAGACCGCGCGCATTGTGGATGGAACTATCGACGATCGCGGCCAGTCGCTGGTCAAACTGGTCGGGCGCCAGGCGACGGATGCGTTGCCGGTAGTGGTAACCGGGTGTGGGCACGTAAGCGACGCGTTTTGCGGCCAAGAAGGCACGCGTCGTCCACAGCACATCTTCGTGAATCAGCCCCGGTACGAAGCGCAGGTCGAGGCGGTCGATGAATCCGCGCCGATACAAGTGCAGCCAGACCATATGCAGGAAGGTCTTCGCGCACAGGCGCTTCTTCAGCACGTCGCGGCCCGACATGACCGCCGTCGGCAAGTCGTCGGAGTAGATCGGATAATCGTCCTGGCGTCCCTCGAAGTGGTACAACCCATTGCCATGCGCCATGTCGAGGTTGTGGGTCCGGGCCAGAGCGAGTAGATCACGGTAGTAGGTCGGCTCGATGAAGTCGTCCGAGTCCGCGAAAGCGAGGTACTCGCCTCGGGCATGGTTGAGCCCCGTGTTGCGCGCGGCGGAGAGCCCGCCGTTGTCCTGGCGGATGACGCACATCTGGGGACATCTGGCGGCGTAGCGTGCCAGGATCTCCGGGCCGGTATCGGTGGAGCCGTCATCCACCACGATGACTTCGACGTCACGCAAATCCTGCGCTACGATGCTGGCGAGAAACCGGTCGAGAAACGGCGCGACGTTGAAGACCGGTACAACCAGGCTTAACGTGGGCGAGCCGGCTGGCGCATCAGGCGGCATGGTCGCGGTACAGGAAATAGACGTTCTTGCGCATGCAGCTGAAGTCCAGCGAGAAACCGGCCGTGAAGAGCCAGCCGAGGATTTCCGAAACCCGACGATTGCCGAGCAAATGCGGATGAGTTTCGATGCAGATCTTGCGTACCGATCCGAGGTCTATGCCCGAAAAGAACTCATATTCACCGCCCTCGATGTCCACGATAAGGAAGGTGGGCGCGATACGGCGGATTTCCGTGTTGCGGTCGAGTTTCGGAACACGGATCGCTTCCGCCTCGGCGGAACCGCGGATCAATGATGAGGCCCAAAAGTCCTTTTCAAGAAAGAACTCACATTCGCCAGTCCCGTCTCCCAGCAAGGCATTGGTGACGGTGGGAGCTACGCCGTTCATGCTGTGAACCTGATGGATCACCTCCAGCAACTGGGGGTTGGCCTCATAGGCAAAGACCTTGTCGCTGCCGACGATGCGTGCGCACAGGGCCGAAAGAAAACCGATGCCAGCGCCAACTTCCATCACGATGTCGTGGCGTTCGATCTTGAGCTGAACGAGTTCTGCCTCTTTGCCCTCGTAGCTGCCGAAGAAGATATCCTTCTGTATCGGACTCGTGATCGCTGGATGCCTAAGAGGCAACCGGATGCCGCGATTGTCCGCATAGGCTGGTACGCCGAAGCGCCAGCGCAGGCGCTTGAGGCGCTTCTCGGCTTTGCCTCCCTTCCTAAACATCCGCTTCCTTTCTATGCCCGCACATCGTGATGACCCAGCCAGATCAGCAATACGACGAAAGTGTAGGCCAGTCGGCGCGAAGCGCCGCCGGTTGGTGCCGCGGACCAGAGCCGGCGTAGTGCCGCAGCGTTCAGGAACGGCGCCAGTTCGTCGCAGCGGTCCATGCAATTGTCGCAGACCTCGCGCCACGGGCCGTTGAAATACTGCTGCAGGGGAACCGAGAAGCCGTGTTTCGGCCGGTTCCAGACCGTCTCCGGCAGGCTGTGGCGGGCGATTTCCAGCAGCAGGGACTTGGCGCCACCTGTCGTATGAACTTCCGCCGGCAGGCCCAACACGGCATCGAGCACGGGCATGCCGAGCATGGGTACCCGTACCTCCAGGCTATGCGCCATGCTGGCGCGGTCGGTCTTCACGAGGCAGTTCTCGGACAGATAGGTCCAGAGGTCCGCCCGCATCAGCGTTGCCGTGTCCATGCGGCCGCCCAGTTCGGCGACCAGTTGCCGCCAGAGGTGGAGCGTTTGTTCGGGATGCGCTGCGATGGCCGTCTCCGGTGCCAGGTACTGCGCCAGGTTCTTGCGGCCGGGCCAGGGGCCGAGCTCGACGCGGCGGTAATGCAGCAGTTCCTGGCCCCAGAGGCCGCGCCGCAGCAAGGCGGACGGTGCGAGGCCGGCGTCGATCAATTGCCGCAAAGGTTCTTGCCAGGTTCGACGCGGATGCCGGTCCTCGGTGTCCAGGAAGCGGGGGTAGCCGCAGAACAGTTCATCGCCGCCGTCACCGCTGATGGCGACGGTGACATGCTGGCGGGTCAGTTTCGACAGCGCATGGGTCATGACATACGCCGGGTCGGCCAGCGGCTGGTCGAGATCGCCGATGGCATCGGCAAACGCCTCGCCGGTGATGGTCGGCGCTTCGAGTTCGTGATGTTCGCAGCCGAAGTGCCGTGCGACGATGCGGGCGTGGGGCGATTCGTCGAAGCCTTCGTCGGCAAAGCGCAGGTTGAAGGTCTTCAAGGGCCGGGCACCGGCCTCGGCCATGTAGCGGACCATGAGACTGGAATCGATGCCGCCCGAAAGGAAGGCACCCAGGGGCACGTCGGCGACCAGTTGCCGGCGCAGGCTCTCCTTGAGCGCGGCATCGATGCGCGCCACCAGTGTCTCGCGATCGTTGTCCGACGGAGCCGGTCGGGGAATGGACCAGTAACGAGCTGTTTCGGTCCGACCAGTGGTGGCGTCGAAGCGCAACAGATACCCCGGTGGCAATTGCCGTACGCCCCGGACAAAGGTGTGCGGCGCAAGCGATGTCTGAAAGGCGAGGTAGTCGCGCAGTGCCTCTGGGTCCAAGCGGCGCGGGAAGTCGGGCAAGGCGAGAAACGGCGCCAGCGTAGAGGCGAAGACGAAGCCGCCGCCCTCGGTGCTGTACATGAAAGGCTTGATGCCCAGTGGATCGCGGGCGGCGAACAGCCGGCGCTCGACGCCGTCCCAGAGCGCGAAGGCGAACATGCCGTCGAGTCGGTTCAGCAGCCCTTCGCCCCAGGCGGCATAACCGTGCAACAACACCTCGGTATCGGAACGGGTGGCGAACGCGTAGCCCTGCCCTTCCAATGTCAGACGCAATTCGGCGAAGTTGTAGATCTCGCCGTTGAAGACGATGGTGTAGCGTCCGTCGGGCGAGCGCATCGGCTGATGGCCGCCGGCAACGTCGATGACGGCCAGCCGCGCATGACCGAACACGGCTTCGCCGAGATCTAGGATCGATTGTTCGTCCGGTCCGCGCGATCGCAAGGCGGCCAGCGCCGTCGCGGCGTGTGCGCGCCATTGGGTGCCTATGAAGCCGACGAGTCCGCACATGTTCAGGCTCGACTCGCCAGTCGTTCGTAGGCGGCGATGACGCTATTCATCTCGAAGGCGGAGAGGTCGGCCTTCGTCGGGTCGATCGGCGTGGCGAGACAGCCGGAAATCGCATTCGCCAGTGCCACGGCATCGCCACAGGGCACGAGGCATTCCGGAAAGGCAGCCAGTATCTCCCGGGGACCCGACGGGCAATCGGTGCTGATGGCGGGCGTGCCACAGGCAAGGGATTCGATCAGGACATTGGGCAGGCCCTCGTGATCGGAACACAGCACCAGCAAGTCCGCGCCCGCGATCCAGGGGTAGGGATTGGTCTGGAAGCCGACGACACGCACGCGGTCGGTGAGGCCACGGCTGTCGATCATGGCCTGGAGTGTCGGGTCCGGCGTGGTCAGCAATATCAGCAGGTGGTCGCTGTTAACGCGCGCCCAGGCGTCCAGTAGCAGGTCGTGGCGTTTTTGCGGCGCAAAGCGGCCGACATGAACAACATACGGCCGAGCCGGCAGGTTGGGTGTTTCCTCGCTCGCCGCCCGACGCATCACGGCAAAGTCGAAAGGATTTGGAATGGTCTCCAGCGGGCCGGTCGCGCCGATCTCTCGCCGTAGATCTTCCGCAACGCCATTGGAAACTGCGATCAACGGCCGTCTGCCATAAAGGTGCCGATAGCGCGCCAGCCGCCGACTGGCCTTGAGGGAATTGCCGGCGGCCAGTTTGCCGACCTCGCTCGATAGCGTGTTGGCGATGCGGCACCAATGACGACGTGGATTCGCCAGCGCCGTCACTTCGTCGGCGAACGGTAGCGTGGACACCAAGAGGTCGCAAGGTGTCGACAAATGGCGGGCGAGTCGACGCGCTAGAAGGCGCTTGCCGAGCCAGCCCTTCGACGCTTCCATCGTTAGCGGCAACAGGGTCACCCCCTGAGGCGGCGTATGTTCGACACGATTCTCCAGCAGCACGAGGTCGACGGCGTGCCCCTTCTCCGTGAGCCCCGCCGCCAGCTTTACGATGGCCTTTTCGGCGCCTCCGCCGACAAGATTGGTGACCACGAAGACGAACCTCATGTCGGTTTCGGCGGATGCTCGGCCAGCGCCCGCTGGACCTGGGCGAACACTGTCTCGACCGAGATGTCGGCCATCGGCGCCTCGGTTGGGCAGCCCGGACCGGCCAGCGGATGATCCACCGGATAGAAGCAGGGGTGTTCGAGAGGGGCGATCAACTCGCTGCGCGAGAAGCCGTGGTAGAGGCCCACTAGCGGAATGTCAAACGCGCTCATCAAGTGGGTCGGTCCGGTGTCGACGCCAACATAGAGATCCAGCAGCCCCATCAAGCCAGCAGTATCGCGCAGGCTCAATTGACCGGCGAACATGCTGGCGCGGGAGCCGAGTCGCTCGTGGAGCCAGCTTGTCCGCTGTCGCTCTTCGCCACCCCCAAAGATCAGGAAGTGGCAGTCCGGCCAACGCCGCGCGATGAGGTTGCAGAGGCTGGCAAAATTCTCGACCGGCCAGTCTCGGTAGGCCTTTGTCGGGAAGCTGGCTACCTGAAGCCCGATCAAGGGCTTTCGCGATGCGCCGCCGGCAGCGACCAGGCGGGTGCGCGCCATGGCGGCCTCGGCCTCGGTGACGGCGTAGGCTACGCGCAGCCCCGCGGACTGGATGCCGACCGCGGCAGGCAATCGCAGCAGTTGGCGGACGGAGTGTTCGCTCTGGAATGGCGGTGGCTCGACCATGCGGTACAGGCGGGTATTCAGTCGCTGGTTGGCCTGCCGAAACGCCACCACGCGTGCAGCGGCCCGCAATCCGTAGGCCACCAGCGGTTCGTCGAAACCATAGACGAAGGTGAGATCAAAGTCCTTCCCGAACCAGCCGCGCCAGGACGCCGAGCGTTTGCTGATCGGGCCTATGTCGTTCAGGAAGGGCAGATTGGCCAGAACCTCGATGCGCCTGGGATGGCCGAGAACGGTGATCTCGGCTCTTGGCCAAGCTTGTGCGATGGCCCGTAGTGCCGGTGTCGCGAGCAGCGTGTCGCCGATGCGCGAGACGTGGACGACGAGAACGCGCTTGGGCGACAGATCAGGGACTTCGGCCGGGACCATGGCGGCGGAATATGTAGTTGCGGCCTTCCACGTGAATCAGCTTGAAGCCGGCCTGCTCCACCGCGCTTACGGCGGCGGCCGTCTCTTCGAGGGTGTGATGGGTGACCCGATGGTGAAACTCGATCAGGAACTGGCGCGTACGCCGGATGTCGCCGGTCCGGCAAAGTTCCGCCAGGACCTCAAATTCGGCGCCCTCGATGTCAACTTTTAAGACGTCGCATTCGTCGCGGCCGGAGTCGGCCAGGATGTCGGCCAGAGTCGTGGTGGTGACCGTCAGTTCCTGGCCGCTGGCGACATATTCGTGACTGCTGACCAGGCTGCCGGAAACGCCGTCGGCTCCTTTCGGCAATTCGGTCTGAGCGCGCGGCAGGTGAAAGGTCAGGGTCTGACCGGCTTGATGCCAGAAAGCCTGGGGGCGGATCTCCATGGCGGGCGGGCAGTGCTCATGGCAGTAGGCGAGGCTGCGCGGGTTTGGATCGATACCGATCACCTTGCCCCCGAAGCGTTCGAGAAAGGCCAGCGGGAAGCTGATGTCCTCGCCCAGGCCACAGTCGATCAGGAGCGGTGTCGTGCCGACGATGCGCACATCGATCCACCAGCCGCCGTAGCGAGTGCCCAGACGCTGGTAGCCGCGCGGCAGCCACCATTCGTGCCAGCGGCGTCCCAGGCTTCGTTTTAGGCGGTTCCAGTGTTTGCGGACACCCATATTGTTACTCGGCCATCGCCTGACCGAACACCAGTTCCATTCGATCAAGCATTGCGTTTCTTGAAAAGAACGCCAACGCTTTGCTCCGCGCCGCGGCTCCAAGCTTGGCTCCGAGTGCGGGATCGCCCGCCAACTGCTCCACTGCGGCACCGAGCGCTAGCGAGTCTTTCGGCGGTACCACGATCGCCGTATCGCCATCGCTCACGGCCTCGAGGATCGCGCCGACGGGCGTGGTAACGACGGGCAGTCCGGTCAGCATGGCCTGGAGGATGGCCTGCGGCACGCCCTCGTTGGCATAGGAGGGCAGGCAGAAGATGTCCAGTGCGCGCAGCCAGTCTTCGGGATTGTCCTGCTGGCCGACCATGCGCACGCGCTCGGCGAGTCCGAGTTCGCCGATCCGGGCTTCGATGACGTTGCGCATCGGCCCTTCGCCGACGATGATTAGTGTCGCGTCCGGCCTGTCGAGCGAAGCGAATGCATCGAGCAGATAAAGGTGGCCCTTCCAGCTGCGCAGGGTGGCGACGATGCCGATCAAGAGGTCCTTGGGGGGCAGGCCGAGCATCTCGCGCGCCGCGGCACGATCGCCGGGCGAGAAGCGCTTGGTGTCGATGCCGGTCGGCACCGAGGTGACACGGTCTGCGGCAACGCCGGTTTCCTCGATCAACTGCCGGCGCAAAGCTTCGCCCGTGGTGACGACATGGCGCACGGCACCATTGTAGAGCCAGCGGCTGGCGGTGTTCTTCGGCACTGGTGCCGAGATGTGGCGCGTTCGTACCAGTGCCGGCGGACAGCGTAGTGTCTTGCAGGCAAGGGCGGCCAGCCAGGAGTCGGTGGAGCTGTGGGTGTTGATGACGTCGCAGGAGTTGGCCTTGAGCCAGCGCCGCAAGGCCATCATGCCGGCGGGACGCTTGCGGCCGATGGGTAGACCGACCACGGGGATGCCGCGGCGCGCGCCTTCGGCGTGAATGCGTGCGTCCGGGGGGCAAAGCAGCGTAACCTCATGGCCGCGCTCGATCATGCCCCGCGACTCTTCAAGGATGCGGATCTCTTGGCCGCCCCAGCCGCAGGATGCCTCGGTGTGGACGATCTTCAAGCGGCATTCTCCGCGAATTGCAGGCGATAGAGCTGGGCATAGGCCCCGTTCTTTGCCAGCAGTTCTTCGTGCCTGCCCATTTCGACGATGCGTCCCTGGGAGAGCACGGCGATGCGGTCGGCGTGCTCGATGGTGGACAGGCGGTGGGCGATCACCAACGTCGTGCGGCCCGTCATCAGTTCGTCGAGTGCTGCCTGCACTTGGCGCTCGGATTCGTTGTCGAGCGCCGAGGTGGCTTCGTCGAGGATTAGGATTGGGGCGTCCTTGAGGATGGCACGGGCGATGGCGATGCGCTGGCGCTGACCGCCGGACAGGCGCGCGCCGTGCTCGCCGATCATGGTTTCGAAGCCCTGAGGCATCGCCCCTATGAAGTCGAGTGCGTGGGCAGCGCGGGCGGCGGCCTCGATTGCTTCACACGACGCGCCGGCCATGCCGCCATAGGCGATGTTGGCGGCCACGGTATCGTCGAAGAGCAGCACCTCCTGGCTGACTAAGGCGATGTTGGCGCGGAGGCTGGCAATGCTGAGGGTGCTGATTTCCTGTCCATCGACACGGATAGTACCGGCGGCAGGCGCGAAGAAACGCGGCACCAGCGCTGCCAGCGTTGTCTTGCCGCCGCCCGAGGGGCCGACCAGGGCGACGGTTTCGCCGGCGCGAATGTGCAGGTCGACGCCAGCCAGCGCTTCGCGCTCGGCGCCGGGATAGGTGAAGTGCACGCCTTCGAACGCCACCTCGCCGCGGGCGCGGCCGAGCGACTCCTCGCCGGTATCTGGTTCGGGCCGTTCGTCGAGCAGTTGGAAGACACTCTCCGCCGCGGCCAGGCCGCGTTGCAGCGGAGCGTTGATGTCGGCGAGATGTTTGAGCGGTGCGATGATCATCAGCATGGCGGTGATGAAGGAGACGAAGCCGCCGACCGTGGTGCCTGCAGACTGCGACTGGATCAGTGCCATCCAGATGACGACGGCGACGGCGACGGCGGCCAGCATCTGCACGATGGGCACGACCGCGGCCGCGGCGATGGCTTGGCGCATGGCGTAGCCACGCATGGCGTTGTTCAGGTGGTTGAAGCGTGCCAGTTCCTGCGCTTCGCCGCCGAAGATCTTGACGACCTTCTGACAATGAATAGCCTCGTACAGAGCTTGGTTCATCGAGGCGAGCCCGACCTGGGCGGCGCGGCTCTGCGCCCGCAGGCGATTGCTGAAGCCGCGCATGACGAGGCCGGCGAAGGGAATGATCGCCAGGCTGATCAGGGTCAGTTGCCAGTTGAGGTAGAGCAGCCACGCCGTGAGGCCGAGCACGCTGAGGGAATCGCGCACGCCGACAGTGATGACGGTTGTTGCGGCCGAGGAGACGCCGGCAACGTCATAGGTGATCTTCGTCACAGGGATACTGCTGGCGTGCCCGAGGTGGTAGGTCGCGGGCAGTTGCACCAGGCGGGCGAACATCTCGCCGCGCAGATCGGCGATGACGCGATTGGCGACCCAGGAGAAGGCGTAGGAGGAGAAATAGCCGAGCACGCCGCGGACCAGGAAGATGCCGAGGATCGCCAGGGGCGCAAGATAGAGGTCATTGCGTGCCGTTCCGGCGAATCCCTTGTCGAGCAGCGGCTTCATCAAGGCCGGGAACAGCGGTTCGGTGGCGGCGACGCCGATCATGACCAGCAGAGCAAGTGCGAAACCCTTCCAGTAAGGCCGCACGTAGCCAAGGAGGCGCCAATAGAGCTGGCTGCTGCTGAGGGGAGGCTGGATCATCGAAGGGGACGGTTTCCGGCCACTCGCCGGCAACGCGTCATTATAGCTGACCGTCGCGGCGACCTCAGCCGGCGAGCAGGTCCCGGCAGGCCGCGAGCACGCGGTCCACAGGCAGGGTCGCCAGGCAGTCGGATATCTTGCTGCCGCCACAGCCGTCGATGCCGCACGGCCGGCAGTCGTAGCCGTTGTTGGCGATGACGCGCTGTCTTGCCGTCCACGGGCCCCAGAGGTTGTCGCCGGAGGGGCCGAATAACGCCACCACTGGCGTCCCCATGGCCGCCGCGACATGCATTGGCGCGGAGTCGACGCCGACGAACAGTCGCGCGCGCGCCGTCAGCGCCGCCAGTTGTTTGAGCGACAATCGACCGGCGAGGCTGGCGGCCGGTCGTCCCAACTGTCCCTGGATGGCCTCGATCATGGCCATTTCGCTGGAATCCGGCGCGGCGGTGAGCAGAACCGGCCAGCCGTCGGCCTGCAGATGGCCGATGAGCGCGGCCATCTTCTCGATTGTCCAGCACTTGAACTGCCAGCGCGAAGCCGGATGTACATGAACGAAATCTTGTCCCGAAAGCGCGATCTGATCGAGCAGTGCGTCGACGTCCCGTTCGGCGTCGGCACCGGGCACCATGACCAATTGGCGTTCATCGACATTCGGGTGCACACCCAGGCGGCGCAAGGCATCGAGATTCGTTTCCACGACATGGCGTCCGCCGGCCCTCGGTTCCCGGACCAGGTGGCTAAAGCTTTGGCGCCAGGCATTGCCTCGGCCCCGTACATTGGGCGCCACACGCCAGCGCGCGCCGCACAGTCGCGCGATCCAGGCGCCGCGCCAATGCTCGGTGAGGTGGATGACCAAGTCGTAGCGGCGCGCCCGCAAAGCGCTCAGCAAGCTGGCTTCATGTCCGAACTGGGCGATCGGCCCAAGACGTTTCCACTGGCGATCGATGACGAACAACTCGCTGAGCGCGGGGTGCAGCGAGAGCATCTCCGCCGTGTCGGCGTAGACAAGCGCATCGATCTCGACCTGGGGCGCGCGACTCTTGAGCACCGACAGCACCGGCGAGGCCAGCAGCACGTCGCCGTGGTGGCGCAGCTTGATCACCAGGGCGCGCCGAAGCTCGTGCAGGGGAAGGGCGTCCTCGGCCATGTGGCTATTCTGCCAGAGCACCCGCATCGACCAAGGTGCCATAGAGCGTCGACAGTTGCTGCACCATGGCATCGAGTCCGAGATGCTCCACGCTGGCCCGGACAACGGCGGGATCAGGCCGCCCGGATCCGCTGAGAGCATCCAGGTAGTCGGCCAGGGCTGCGGGATTCATTGCGTCGCAGACGAAGCCGTTCTCGCCCGGCCTGATCAGCTCCGCCGCGCCGCAGGTGTTCGAGGTTACGACCGGCAGGCCGCAGGCGAGGGCCTCAATGACGGCGTTGGGCATCGGGTCGTAGAGGGTGGGCAAGCAGAAGAAATCGGCCGCGCCGAGGAAGGAGCGCAGATCCTGGCGCCCACCCAAGAAGAGCACACGTTCCGCCACCCCCCGTTTGCCCGCCATCGTCCGCATCTGTTGCAGCTTCTTGTCGTGGCCGACGACCAGGAGCATGGCGTCGCGCCTCTGCATCAGCGCCAGCGCATGCAGAAGCGCCGGAATACCTTTGCGCTCGAAACCCGAGCCGACGAACAGGATCACCGGCACGTTCTCTGCGATGCCGAGATCCGCCCGTACCCAGGCCCGGTGCCTTGCCCGCAAATCGGGATGGAAGCAATCGAGGTCGACCCCGTTGTAGATCACCTTCAACTTCTCTGGTGGCACCGCGAAGCGGCGGACGATATCGTCCCGCACCATGCGCGAGTTGCAGATCACGGCCTTCAGATTCGGATGCCGGTACACGCCGGCTTCCGCCGCCAGCGTATAGCGGTGCCAGGGAGACAGGGCGGTGGCAAGCTTTGCTTGCCCGCCACGAACCTTGTCGCGCAGTTCAAGCCAGGTGGCGTGCACGCCGTCCCCGGCGCGGTAGATATGGCAGCCGGGGATGCGCTCATGGCTCTGTACGAGATCAAAGCGACCGTCCGCGATGATCTTTTGAACGCAACGGGCGAAGCCGGCATCGCGCCAGGTGCGGCCGAAGAAGCGCGGATTGCATTCCAAGATGTTCGGCCCGGCCACGCCTTTCCATTTGCGGGCGATGATCGTCACGTCGACGCCCCGATTGCGCAGCGCGTCGAGCGCCCGATCCACGAAACGCTCGGCGCCGCCGAAAGGCGTGTATTGCTGTCGGACGAGGGCGAGTTTCACGGGGCGCACGGCGCGCGACCGCGGCGGTGCGCCCTGAGGGACGGCGAGCCGGAGCGCGCCGGAACGGGAATGGCGTCAAAGACCATGAGCTGGGGCGGGATTCTACCCGTAGCTCTTGCGCCGCAGCAGCCTGTAGAGCGTACGTTCCGATACGCCCAGCGTGTTTGCCAGGGTCTTGCGGTCTTGGCTGTGGTTGGCGGCCCAGGCGACGTAGCGGGCTTCCAGTTCGTCCAGCGGGATTGCCGCACTCAGCAAGAAGACATTGGCGTCTTCCGTTTGCACCACGACCGGCGCGCGATGGGTGAGATCGCTGGCCAGGTGCTCGGGCAGGATTTCCTCGCCGTCGGAAAGCAGGCTCGCCCGTTCGAGCAGGTTGCGCAATTCGCGGATATTCCCTTCGAAGCGACGCTCGCGCAGCGCCGCGATGGCGGCCGAAGTGAGCCGTTTGCGCGGCCCGGCCACCCTTTCCAGCAGCGACTGGGCAAGCAGCGGAATGTCCTCGCCTCGTTCCGCCAGCGACGGCGAGTGGATGGGAAAGGTGTTGATGCGGTAGTAAAGGTCGCGGCGGAATTCGCCGTCCTGGACCATTTCGGACAGATCCCGGTGCGTTGCTGCGACCAGCCGGAAATCTGCAGCCAGCGCCTCGACGCCGCCGACGCGCCGGTAGCTGCCCGTTTCCAGCAGCCGCAGCAGCTTGACCTGGAGGAACAGCGGCAACTCGCCGATCTCGTCGAGGAACAGGGTCCCGCCCCGCGCCGCCTCGACGAGGCCGGTCTTTCGGTGCGTGGCACCGGTGAAGGCGCCTTTCTCGTAGCCGAACAGTTCGCTTTCGAACAGGGTTTCGGTCAGCCCCGAACAGTCCACCGCGACAAACGGACCGCCGGCCCGGTTGCTGGCTTCGTGGAGGGCATGAGCGACGAGTTCCTTGCCGGTGCCCGTTTCGCCGAGCAGCAGCACGGCGGCTTCGGAGGGTGCCACGCGCATGATCTGGTGCAACATGCCGAGAAAAGCCGGCGAGCGTCCGACCATGCCCTGCGCGGCCGGCCGGCCGCTCGCCTGGCGCACGATACGCATGGCCTCGACGAAGAGCCGCGGTCGGTTGCCCGCGCCGGGGATGGGGATGGTCTCCACATCGACGTGCTCCTCGCCGCGCGGCGTGTGATGCAGGTGCAGGACACGATGCGGGCGGCCCGACAGCGAACTGCCCTTCAGCGGACAGGATTCTCCGGCCCGATCGCAGGGGACGTCGATGCCATGGGAAACCTCGTAACAACGCCTGCCGATGACCGGCTGGCCACCCCCGAAGTCGCGGATATAGGCCCTGTTGGCGGCCAGAATCGAGTAATCGGCATCGAGGACGATCCGTGGCTCGGGGAGTTCTTCGAGGTAGGCGGCAAGTTCCGCAAGACCGGTCGGTTTCATGTCACTAGTGACGGATTGGGCAGTGGGCGAGTGTCAAGTATGACATATCTGCGCATAACGCAGTGGACTTCCCATGATAAGAATCTGTGCCTTTACAACAACCTGCGAATCCCGGGGCAACTGGCACGAGACTTGATACTGTTCTCCCTTTGGAAGCCGCCGTTGGCCGGGATGCAACCCCCCCAAACCAGTTGTTTTTCGGCCACCGGCAATTCGTTGCTTTGTTCCGTTATGGCGTGGGCGGAAGTAAATTGCCTGGAGCAGAGCACGGCGCGGGACGCATCCCTTCCTCCGCTGTCCCGCGGCTGGCAGGTGGCCTAGCCACCGGCGGCGGTTTCCTTTTTTCCTGCCCGTCTTCCCCCGTCTATTCCGCTCTCAGCGCTTCCACTGGATCGAGTTGTGCCGCTCGGCGGGCCGGCAGAACGCCCGCGGCGAGTCCGATGACCACTGCCACCGCTTCGGCCATGAGGGCGAAGCTCCAGGGTGTGTGGACCGGCAGCGCGGGGATGACAAGACGTACCAACTGGGCGATGCCTATCCCGAGCGCCAGTCCCGCACCGCCGCCGATGGCCGCCAACGCCACCGCCTCGCCGAGAAAAAGGGCGAGAATCGTGCGCCCCGGCGCGCCGAGTGCCTTCAGCAATCCGATCTCGTTGGTGCGCTCGGTCACGGCGATGGTCATGATGGTGACGATGCCGACGCCGCCGACCAGCAGCGAGATGCCGCCCAAGGCACCGACGGCAGCGGTCAGGATGTCGAGGATTTTCGACAGCGTGCGCAGCATGTCCTCCTGTGTGACCAGCGTGAAGTCCTCGCGGCCGTGTCGGCCGATCATTACCTTGCGCACGGCCTCCGCAACTCTCTCGGTTGCCGTGCCTTCGCGGTAGGAGAGGTTGATGCGCATCAGGCCTTCGCGATTGAAGAGGTCCAGGGCCCTGGTGGTCGGGATGTAGGCCGCGTCGTCGAGATCGATGCCGAGGAACTGCCCCTTCGATTCCATGACCCCGACGACCCGGAATTGAGAGCCGGCGATGAGAACGCGCTGGCCGAGCGCCGACTCGGTGCCGAACAACTCCTGTTTCACCTTGGGACCGAGTACGACCAGAGCCCGCGCTTGCGCGGCTTCGTCGCGGGGCAGGAAAGTGCCGACCCGAACCTTGATCTGCCAGGCTTCCTGCATCGCCGGGCCGACGCCATAGACCAGTGTCCGGCGCGTACGTCCGTTGGCATCCAGTTCGGAATTGCCCCAGACGATAGGCGTCACGGCGACCACGTCCGGCACCCGTTCCAGCGCGCGGGCGTCGTCCACCGTCAGCAGGCGAACCGTGGTCTGCAGGCCGCCGGGGCCGCTGCTGGCGGCTGTCTTGCCGGGCTGGAGCTCGATGATGTTGGTACCGAACTGGGTGAACTCCGACAGCACGAAACGATGCACGCCCTCGCCGATGCTGGTCAGCAGGATCACCGCGGCGATGCCGACGGCGATGCCGAGCAGTGTCAGGAAGCTGCGCAGCCGGTGGGCAATCAGCGCGCGCAGGGCTAGTTGGAGGGCGTCGGACCAGAACATTAGGTTATCTCTTGGACAGCGCCTGCACGGGATCGAGCCGCGCCGCACGTCGGGCCGGCATGACGCCGAACAGCAGACCGGTCGAGATCGCCGTGCCGACAGCAGCGAAGATCGCCCAGTTCGGCGGATAGGCGGGCAGCGTCGGGTAGAGGCTGCGCAAGACGAAAGCGCCACCCTCGCCGATAAGATAGCCGAGCAAGGCGCCGGCGATGGAAAGCAGCGTTGCCTCGGTCAGGAAGGCATTGCGGATGGTATGGCCCGGCGCGCCCAGGGCCTTCATCAGCCCGATCTCGCCCGTCCGCTGCGTCACCGCCACCAGCATCACGTTCATGACCAGGATGCCGGCCACCGCCAGGCTGATGGCGGCGATGCCGCCGACGCCGAGTGTCAGCACGCCGAGTATGCGATCGAAGGTGGCCAGCACCGCGTCCTGGGTGATGACCGTGACATCCTCCTCGTTGCCGTGGCGCGCCTTGATGATCTCCAGGGCCTGGTTGCGTGCCTGTTCGATGGCCGACCGGTTGCGTGCCTCGACCAGGATGCGGAACAGCGTGTTGGTGTTGAACATGGCCTGGGCGGCGGCGACGGGAATCACCACAATCTCGTCGGCGTTCATGCCCAGGCCCTGGCCCGTCTGGCCGAACACGCCGATGACGCGAAAGCGCCGGTCGCCGATGCGGATCATCTGTCCCAGCGCAGGTTCGGCACCGAACAGGTCCTCGCGGATCTTGGCCCCGAGCACGACGACTGATGCTGCCTGGCTGCCTTCGTCGGGAAGAAAACGTCCCTGGGCGACGCTCATGCGGCGGACCTCCAGGTAATCGGCGGTGGTGCCTACGACCGTGACATCGCGCAGCTTGCCGCTGAACGTGGCCTCCGAGGTGCCGACTGTGAGGGGCGCCGTCCGCAGCACCGCCGGCGCGCGCAACAGCGCCTTGGCGTCGCCGACCGTGAGGTCCCGGGTGGTGTTGGTGATCGCATTGGCGGGATTGAAGCCGCCGGTGCCCGAGCGTCCCGGCAGCACGATGACAAGGTTCGCCCCGAGCGAGGAGAACTCGTTGACCACATACAGCCGTGCGCCGTCGCCGAGAGCCGTCAGCACGACCACCGCCGCGACGCCGATGCTCATGGCGAGGATCATCAGTGCCGTGCGCAACGGGTATCCGGTTGCCGCGCCGGCCGCGAAACGCAGGACATCGGACGGTCTCATGTCGTGTCCTGCACCTTGCTGCCATCTTCCATGGCCACGCGTCGCCGGGCACGAGCGCCGAGCACGCCGTCGTGGGTGACGACGATCAGCGTCACGCCGCCGCTGTTGAGTTGTTCGAGCAGGCGCATCACTTCCTCGCCGGTGGCGCGGTCGAGGTTGCCGGTCGGTTCGTCGGCGAGGATGACGGCCGGACGCATGATGGTGGCGCGGGCGATGGCGACGCGCTGGCGCTGGCCGCCGGAAAGCTGGTCGGGCCGGTGATCGGCCCGGTCGGCGAGGCCGAAATCCTTCAGCGCCTGCGTCACGCGTGCGCTGCGTTCGACGACGGGGATGCCGGCCAACGTCATCGGCAGGGCGATGTTCTCGGCGGCGGTGAGGCGCGGTACCAAGTGAAAGCTCTGGAAGACGAAGCCGATGCGTTCGCGCCGCACCTGCGCCTGTTCTTCGGCCGACAGGGTGGTGACGTCGCGGTCTTCCAGGTGGTAGCTGCCGGCGTTGGGGCGGTCGAGCAGGCCGAGCAGGTTGAGCAGCGTCGACTTCCCCGACCCCGAGGGACCCATGATCGCGAGGTATTCGCCGGCCTCGATGCTGAGGTCCAGCGCGCGCAGCGCATGCACTTGGCTGTCGCCAAGCGTGAAGACGCGCTCGATGCCGGCGAGTTCGATCTGCGGCATCAGGGCTTCTTGGCTTCTGCCGGGGTCACGCGGGCGCCGGCCTTGACGCCCTCTTTCTCCAGCGACACGGCGATGCGGTCACCGGCCTGGAGTCCTTCCAGCACTTCGGTGTATTCCCAGTTGGCGATGCCGGTCTTCACCTTGCGCTCTTCGAGGACGCCGCTGTCGGCCTGGTAGAGCAGCACCTTGCCGCCTTCGAGCAGTGCCGCCGTCGGCACGCGCAGCACGTCGTCGCGCACCTCGAGCACGATCTCGACGTTGGCGCTGTAGCCGACCAGCAGTTCCTTGATCTCCTCGGGCTTGGCGAAATCCACCTCGACATCGACCGTGCGCGCCTGCTTCTCGACCGCCGTGACGTAAGGCGCGACCCGGCGCACGCGCGCCTCGAACTGCCGTTTGCCGTAGGCATCGATGGTGATGCGCGCCGGCTGGCCGACGCGGATCTTCGGCGCATCGACTTCGTCCATCGGTGCCGAGACGTAGAGACAGGTCGGGTCGATCAGGTCGATGGCCGGCGGTGTCGGCACGCCGGGCGGCGAAGGCGTCGAGTACTCGCCGACCTCGCCGACGATCTTGGCGACGACGCCGTCGAACGGCGCGTAGAGCACCGTGCGGCCCTGCTCGACACGGGTGGCGGCGAGACGCGCCTCGGACTGGCGCACGTTGGCTTTCGCGGTGGCGCAGCCTGCCTGTTTGGCCTCTGCATCGGCCCGCGCCGCATCGTCTTTCGAAATGGATACGAAGCCGTCCCGATAAAGCTTGGTCGTGCGCGCGGCCTCGCGGCTGGCGTTGTCGGCGACGGCGCAGGCCTCGGCGACCTGCTTCCTCGCCTGGTCGAGCTGCGTATCGGCAAGCGTCTGCTGGGCGCGCTGGTCTTCGTTCCAGAGTTTCAGCAGCAACTGGCCCTTCTTGACGTGATCGCCTTCCTTGACGGCGAGAATCTCGATGCGGCCGCCCAGGATCGTGGACAGCTTGGTCCGGTTGCAGGCCGTTACTTCGCCGGCCCGGGTGTTCGCCAGCGTCGCTTCGACACGGCCGCGATCGACCTCCTTGAGAGTTACCGGCACCGGCTTCGGCCGCGTCGCCCACGAAAACGCGGCAATTGCGGCGACCGCAAGGGCGCCGATAATCAGCAGACGGGAGGATGGCAGTTTCATGGCGAATCGGTAGATGGAGGGCGAGAAGGGATTCTACGCCTGGGGTTTTGCCGGAATTGCCGCGCCCTGGCGCCGGCAAAATCCTGTTGCCTTATCGTCGCCGGAGGTTCACAATGCCGCCGCAGGATTGTCAAGCAGTGTTCCAGCTCGTCATATCGTACCCGGTAACAGTCGGTACCCGTCAGCTCCCCGTCTTGATTTTCCGCTCGCTGGGTAATCGCCCGTTCTAATTTTTTTGTAAGGAATTCCCGACATGGCAACTGGTACCGTTAAGTGGTTCAATGACTCCAAGGGTTTTGGCTTCATCAAGCCGGACGACGGTGGCGAGGATCTGTTCGCTCACTTCTCCGCCATACAAGGGCAGGGCTTCAAGACCCTGGCTGAAAACCAGCGCGTCACCTTCGATGTGACCCAAGGTCCCAAGGGCAAGCAGGCCTCCAACATCCGCCCGGAGTAAGGATTCTCGGCTTCGCCGAAAAGCCCGGTTCGCCGGGCTTTTTTTGTTTCCGCATTTCCGGCCGAGCTACGGCGACGCGAGCAGAGGCTCCAGCAGCGTCCAGTCGAGCGCCGCCTGCGCGGCATCGGCAAGCCGGTCGATGTCGGCCTCGCGCCGCGCGGCCAGGTCGACCGGCGCGGTCGAACCCGCTCCGGCCCAGGTGAGCAGGGCTCGGAGTGCTTCGGGCCGATCCAGGAGTCCGTGACAGTAAGTGCCCAGAATCCGGCCATCCTCAGATATCGCACCATCCTCACGGCCGTCGTCGAACCTCACAGCCGGGCGGGCAAGCGCGGGGCCGCGGGTGACGCCCATATGGATCTCGTAGCCGCGCATCTGCGGCTCGCCCGCAACCAGAAGGCGGCCATCGACATTGCGCAACTGCTTCTCCGCTTCGAGCGTGGTTTCGCAATCGAGAAAACCCAGACCGGCGGTGGCCGTTGTCGTACCTTCAATTCCTTCCGGATCATGCAGTCGGCAGCCCAGCATCTGGTAGCCGCCGCATAAGCCGATGACCTTGCCACCGTAGCGCAGATGTCGTTGCAGATAAGGCTCCCAGCCTTGGTCGCGTAGCCAGGCGAGATCGGCAGCGACGCTCTTCGAGCCCGGCAGCACGACCAGATCCGCCGGCGGCTGCTGCTGGTTCTGGCCGATCCAGCGAAAGTCGATTTCGGGATGCAAGCGCAGCGGATCGAGATCGTTGTGGTTCGAGATACGCGGGAACACGGGCGCCACTACGCGCAGCTTCGCCTCGCCAGCGCGCTCGACATGGTGTTCGAGCGCATCCTCGGCGTCCAGGAACAGTCCGTGCAGGTAGGGCAGCACGCCCAGCACCGGCTTGCCCGTATGCTGTTCAAGCCAGTCGAGTCCTGGCTGCAGCAGCCCGATGTCGCCGCGAAAGCGGTTGATCACCAAGCCCTTGACGCGCTCGCGCTCGGAGGGCGAAAGCAGGTCGAGCGTACCGGCAAGATGCGCCAGCACGCCGCCGCGGTCGATGTCGGCGATCAGGATCACCGGGATGTCGACAGCTTCGGCAAAGCCCATGTTGGCGATGTCGCGATCGCGCAAATTCACTTCCGCGGGACTGCCGGCACCTTCCACCATGATGCAGTCGAACTCGCCGGCCAGCCGCCGCCACGATTCCAGCACGGCCGCCATCGCGCGGCGCTTGTAGTCGTGGTAGGCGCGGGCATCGAGATCGGCGACGGCGCGGCCGTGGATGATCACCTGCGCGCGCTTGTCGGTGTTGGGTTTCAGCAGCACCGGGTTGAAGTCGATGCGCGCCGGCAGGCCGGCGGCCAGCGCCTGGAGCGCCTGCGCACGGCCTATCTCGCCGCCGTCGACAGTCACGGCGGAGTTCAGGGCCATGTTCTGCGGCTTGAAGGGTGCGACGCGTACGCCCCTCCGATGCAGGATGCGGCACAGTGCCGCGACCAGCGTGCTCTTGCCGGCATCGGAGGTGCAGCCCTGCACCATCAAGGCTGAAATTCGACGAGATGCGCCCACGGTTGCGGTTGGTGGTCGGGCCGATCAGCGGGCGACGATGAGCCGCAGTCCCAAGGCGACGAAAATACCACCGGCAATGCGGTCAAGCCAGGCGCCGACACCGGGCCGTGTTGCCAGCCACTGGCCCAGGCGTCCGGCGAACCACCCGATGGCGCCGAAGATCAGGGCGGCCTGGAGCGTGAACACGACGCCGAGTTGCACGGTCTGCCAGGCGGCCTGGCCGCGGCCGGCGTTTATGAACTGCGGCAGAAAAGCCAGGAAGAACAAGATCACCTTGGGGTTGATGGCGTTGGCGATCAAGCCTCTGACGAACAACCTGCGCGCGCTCTGCGCCGGCATCGCACATGTGCTCCCGCTACTGGCCGGGTGCGCGTTGCTCAAGGCCTGAATGCCCAGCCAGAGCAGATAGCAGCCGCCGACGATCTTGAACGCCGAGAAGGCCCAGTCCGAGGCGGCGATCAGCGCCGAAATGCCGAGCGCGGCGAGCGCGGTGTGGGACAGGCAACCGATCGCGCAACCGAGGCCGAACGCCATGCCGGCGCGCCTGCCGCGCGCCATGCCGAGACCGAGCACCATCAGGTTGTCCGGCCCCGGCGCGAGAGTGATGAGGATCGCGGCGGCCAGAAAGCCGGAAAATTGCGGCAGTGCGAGCAGCGAATCCATACGGTCATTCTGGCATGAAGTAGCGCCGGTCCGTGTCGCGAACTTCGCGTAGCGGATGGCCGTAGAGACCGGCCAGCACATCGGCCGTCAAGGTTTCCGCCGTCGGACCTTCGCGCCAGGCGCCATCGCCGGAGAGCAGCAGCACACGGTCCGCATAGCGGAGGGCGAGATTGACATCGTGCAGGACGATGATTGCGCCGATGGTCCGTTCGCGTGCCAGCCGAGTGAATAATTCAAGCACGGCAATCTGGTGGTTGAGGTCGAGATGCGCCAGCGGCTCGTCGAGCAGGCACAAGCGCGGCTGCTGCGCGAGCAGCGCGGCGATTGCCAGTCGCTGGCGCTCGCCACCGGACAGGCTGCGCACATCCCGGTCGGCGAGCGCGGAGAGACCCAGCGCGCCGAGAGCGTCGCGGGCAATGCGCTCGTCGCGGGCGCCTTCCCAGTCCCAACGCTTCAGATGCGGATGGCGGCCGACTAGGGCAGTCTCCAGCACCGTCGCCGGGAAGGCGTCGGCTTGGTGCTGCGCGAGCAGTCCGCGCAGTTGCGCCGCCTCGCGGCCGCCGAGTGCATCGATCGGCGTGCCCTCGAGCGCGACCACACCCGAGTCGGGCGCGCGCAGACCCGCCAGGATGTGAAGCAGCGTTGTCTTGCCGGCACCGGTGCGGCCGAGAATCGCCAGGCGCTCGCCGACCCGCAGTGTGAGTTCGAGCCGATCGACGATGGTCTTGCCGCCGATGCTTGCCGACAGTCTGCGCGCTTCGAGCAGGGCTGCGGTCACGGCAGGCCTCCGCGCCGGGTCAGCAGAAGCAGGAACACAGGCACACCGATGAGAGCAGTGAGTGCACCCACGGGCAACTGAACCGGCGCCGCGACGGTGCGCGCGGCCGTGTCGGCCAGCGTCAGCAGCATGCCGCCGGCAAGGGTCGCGGCCGGCAGCAGCAGGCGGTGGTCATTGCCCATGGCCAGCCGTGTCAGGTGCGGCACTACAAGGCCGACGAATCCGATGCTGCCCGCTGTCGTGACCGCGACCGCGGTGAGCAGCGAGGCGACCACCTGGATCGCCGACCGCAGCCGCGCGACGGGCACGCCGAGGCTACGGGCGGAAAGTTCGCCGCCGGCGAGGACGTTGAGGTCGCGGGCATAGGGCATGGCAACGGCGAGCCCGGCAGCCAGTACCATCATGGCCGGCCATGGCGCGCCGGCGTGGCCGAGGTCGCCGAGCAACCAAAACAACATGCCGCGCAGTTGCGCTTCGGGGGCAATGGTAAGGATCAACGCGACCACTGCGCCGCAACCTGCAGCGACGATGACGCCGGTAAGCAACAGACGCGTCGCGGTCCAGGCGCCGTCACCGTGCCCAAGCGCAAAGACCATCACGGTCGCGGCCAAGGCGCCGCCGAAGGCGCCGCCGTTGACCAGTACCAGCGGCAGGCCGAAGAGCATGGCCAGTAGCGCGCCGACCGAGGCGCCGCCCGATACGCCCAGAACATAGGGGTCGGCAAGGGGATTGCGCAGCAGGACTTGCATCAGGGCGCCGGCCAAAGCCAGCAGGCCGCCGCAGGCAAAAGCGGCCAGCGCTCGCGGCAGGCGCAGATCGAGCAGCACCTGCGCGGCGAGACTGTGATCGTCGCCCGCCGCGACGGCCATGATGTCGTCGAAGGCGAGGGACACGCTCCCTGTCGCCAGCGCCAGCACCAGGCTGGCGGCGGCGAGCAGTGTCAGGACCAGAAGAACGACAAGGGCGCGTCGGCGGGTGGGCATGCGAGTCCGTTAGCGCAAGGGGCATTGCACGGCCATGCAGATACTGCATCGCCTGAGGCGTTTCATGACGCGAACGAGGAGAGGATGCAGCGGATGACTCCCGACGACCGGTTGGTCTGACATATCGGCAGGGATCGCTTTGCAGATCGGACTGGGGACATCGGCCGACCATCGCTCCCCGCGACGATTCCGTGTCCGTGGCCGGTCTCCGGGCTCGGAAGTCTTGGCGCGTCGCCTTCCCGGAATCCCTCCCAGTGGCCTGATGACGTGCCCGCACTTCCTTACCGTTGCGGGGGCAGCCGAGGCTTTGCAAGGAGACCGTGCGCACCTCGTTCCCGTTTCACCCGATCGCCTATAAAGCTCCGGGCACCGCGGACAAGGGTATTCTAACACCCGAAGAAGGGCCTGCCGACAGGATCTCCGGCATCACCTTCAGTATCGAAGCTTATTGCTTGACTCGACAGGAGTTTTCAAAGAAACTTGCCGATGATGGACGCGAATCTCTCTTCCCTCGAGCACAAGATCGAACTGGTGGCTGCGTTTTGCCAGCAGTTGCGCGAGCAGAACCATGCCTTGCGCGAACAGATCACCGGCCTCGAAGAGCAGAATCGTTCGCTCGGAGAGCGCATGACAGTGGCACGTCAGCGACTCGAGGCGATGATGGAAAGGCTGCCGGCCGAATGAGCGCCGCCGAGACGGTTACCATCAAGCTGCAGGGCCGGGACTTCCGTGTTTCATGCACGCCGGAGGAGAAGGAAGACCTTCTCGCGGTCGCCGCTTTCCTCGACTGGAAGATGGGCGAGATCGCCAAACAGACCAAGAGCAGCGGCGAGCGTCTGGCCGTCAT
Source organism: Rhodocyclaceae bacterium (assembly GCA_041480065.1). GTDB lineage: Bacteria > Pseudomonadota > Gammaproteobacteria > Burkholderiales > Rhodocyclaceae > Fen-999. The sequence continues at coordinate 15,272 of JBGOZF010000032.1, read as the reverse complement.
GACGGCGCTGAATCTTGCGCATGAGTTGATTTCCCTCAAGGAACCCTCGGGTGCGATTGACGACCGGGACTTGAGGCGTAGAATCGTTGCCATGGAGGCGCGTCTGGACGCCACCCTGGCTCCCCAGGAAGAATTGTTCTAGACCGCCACCGCCAGTTTCCCTGCGGTGCTCGCGAAGGTCGTAGATTCCTTGAACCAATGTCTTCGTGACATGGTCGCAGCCCTAAGACGCCGCTGTTGTGAGCGTTCCTCGCGAACGTGCCTGATGCGGCAGGAACGCGACCCTCCTGAACCCCGGTTCAGGATGCCGGCCTAGCGGCATGCGCGGGGAATCCTATCCGGAGCACGGAAACCCGTGCTCATTTTTTTGCCTCAACGAGCATGCGTTACTGGCTGATGAAGACGGAGCCTTCGGCGTGCAGCATCGACGACGTGCTGGCGATGCCGGATCGGACCGTCCCCTGGTGGGGCGTTCGCAACTACCAGGCGCGCAACTTCATGCGCGACCAGATGCGCGTCGGCGATCGTGTCTTGTTCTATCACTCGTCCTGCGCCGAGCCGGGCATTGTCGGTTTGGCCGAAGTCGCCAAGCTTGCTTACCCGGACGAGACGCAGTTCGATGCCAGGAGCGACTACTTCGATCCCAAGGCAACGCGCGAGAATCCGCGCTGGCTGCACGTGGATGTGCGGGTGACCAAGAAGACGCGCGTTATCGGCCTGGCGGAACTGCGCAGTCATCCTGAACTCGCGCGCATGCGCGCGCTCCAGCGCGGCAACCGCTTGTCCATCACGCCGGTCGATCCGGCCGAGTGGCAGTTCATCGTCGGAAGTTTGCTGAAATGAACGAATGGTTTCTTGGCTACGTGGCTCTGGGTGCCGTGGCGGGTTTCTTCGCCGGCCTGCTCGGGGTCGGCGGTGGGGCGATCATGGTGCCGGTGCTGGCGATGATGTTTGCGGCACAGGGTTTTCCCGAGGCCCATCTGATGCACCTCGCGCTCGGTACATCGATGGCGACCATCGTGTTCACCTCGATCTCCAGCTTTCGCGCCCACCACAAGCACGGCGCGGTGATCTGGCCAATCGTCAAAGCCATAGCGCCGGGTATCGTCGTCGGTACACTGCTGGCGGCGCAGGTGGCGGCACGCGTGCCGACCAAGCCGCTGGCGATCTTCTTCGCCGCGTTCATCAGCTACGTCGCCGTGCAGATGATCCTCAATATCAAGCCCAAGCCCTCGCGCCAATTGCCTGGGCCGTTCGGCATGTTCGGCGTCGGCACGCTGATCGGCGGCATCTCTGCACTGGTGGCGATCGGCGGCGGCTCGTTGTCGGTGCCTTTCATGACCTGGTGCAACGTCAAAGTTCACCAGGCGATCGGCACCTCGGCGGCCATCGGCTTTCCGATTGCCCTCGCCGGTACGATTGGCTACATGATTTCCGGCTACGGTGCCGCCGGCCTGCCCTCGGGCAGCTTTGGTTTCATCTACCTGCCGGCGCTAGGGGCCACCGTGGTCACTTCGATGCTGGTCGCGCCTTTCGGCGCCAAGGTTGCCCACAGCCTGCCGGTCGCCACGATCAAGAAGGTGTTCGCGGGGGTTCTGATCCTGCTTTCGGCCAAGATGCTGCACGGACTCTTCTTCTGATGTCGCGCCCGGCATGGCTTGAGGCCTTGCTTAACCGGCGGATGCTGATCTGCATCTTCACCGGTTTCTCTTCCGGCCTGCCGCTCTACCTGCTGCTGAACCTGGTGCCGGCTTGGCTCAGAACCGAGGGTATCGACCTCAAGACCATCGGGCTCTTCGCCCTGATTCAGCTTCCCTACACCTGGAAATTTCTGTGGGCGCCGTTCCTCGATCGCTTCGCGCTGCCTTGGCTCGGCCGTCGGCGCGGCTGGATGGCGGCAACGCAACTGCTGCTGCTGGGCATCATTGCCGCCTTGGGGCTTCTTGCTCCAGCGACCGATCTGCAAGTCATCGTTGTTCTGGCAGCGCTCCTGGCCTTTGTTTCGGCCAGCCAGGACATAGCCTTGGACGCGTATCGTCGCGAGCTCTTGCCCGATCACGAACTCGGGCTGGGCAACTCGGTGCACGTCAACGCTTATCGAATCGCCGGGCTGATACCCGGATCACTGTCCTTGATTCTCGCCGACCGGCTACCGTGGGGCGAAGTGTTTGCCATCACCGCGCTGTTCATGCTGCCCGGCCTGGCGATGAGTCTGATGGTGACCGAGCCCACGGTCGGTGCGCCGAGGACCCTGCGTCAGGCGGTCGTGGAACCATTTCACGAGTTCCTTACCCGCGCCGGTTGGCGGCACGCGCTGTGGGTGCTGGCGTTCATATTCCTCTACAAGCTTGGCGACTCGATGTGCACCGCGCTGGCGACGCCGTTCTATCTCGACATGGGCTTCGCCAAATCGGAAATCGGTCTGGTGGCGAAACACGCCGGCCTGTGGCCGGCCGTAATCGGCGGACTGCTCGGCGGCTTGTGGATGGTGAAGCTCGGCATCAATCGGGCGCTCTGGCTTTTCGGCGTCGTGCAACTGGTGTCGATCTTCGGTTTCGCCTGGCTCGCCTGGCTTGGCCATCGCGATGCCGTCGGTGCCGCGGAGTTGGCGCAACTGGCCGTGGTGATCGGCTTCGAAGCGCTCGGCGTCGGGCTGGGCACCGCGGCCTTCGTCGCCTTCATCGCCCGTGCCACCAACCCGCTCTACACGGCGACGCAGTACGCGTTGTTCTCGAGCCTCGCGGCGGTTCCTCGAACAGTGTTTAACGCGAGCGTCGGCTGGCTGGTGGAGTGCCTGGGCTGGTCAGTGTTCTTCCTGCTTTGCGCTGGGCTTGCAATTCCAGGCATGCTGCTGCTTCTCAAAGTGGCACCGTGGCGCAGATGCGACATCTGAATTGTTTTCTGTCGTGTCCATTCAACTTTTGTCAGAAGCCGTCGTTATACTTATTGCGTAGGCTCGATTCGCGTAATGGAGACCTGACATGAGAGTGATAATGGATATGAGTACGGGCAAAAGAATAATCGAGAAAGGCATCGGCGCGCTTGAAGAGCCGGAATTCGGCTCCTTCGAGGATCAGGTGTTGAACGCCGAATGGATGAGGCCGGAACTGCAACTCGGTTTGCAGCCAGTGGTGCATCGGGATTCACCCCCGGCCGAGACCGACGCCGAGTCTTTTCTCAGAAGTGTCTACCGCAGCCAGCAGTAGCTTGCGCTGAGTTGTGTCGAATGGCCGCACCCGCGAGCGCGGGGCGGCCGGTTGTATTGCCTGCTTCCATATCACTCCAGGGCCTGCCACCCAGCTGCTCACAGCGTGTGGGTTCGGTCGCCGCGAATGAATCCGCAAAGAGGTTCCGAGACACCGCGGCCCAGTGCAATGACCTTGAACAGTTCTCCCATCTCGTTGGCGGATACCAGCACTTGCACGGCACCGGCTGCCCTCAGGGCCGAAGCGCTGTCCTCTTCCCGCCGCGCGGCGAGGCGCTGACCGAGTCCGCAATTGACGAGAAAATTCGCCTGCGTCGTATAGCCGAGGACATCGAGATCGGCTGCGTGTCCGGCCTCGGCGATTGCGGTGAAGTCCACGTGCGTCGTGATGTCGCAAAGACCTGGCCACCAGAATGGATTTTCGTGGCTGCGGTGCCGGTAGTGGCAGCGTAGCGTGCCGCGGTTTCGCCCGGCGTAGTAATACTCGTGACGGGGCAGCCCGTAGTCGATCAGCAGGATCGCCCCGAGTTTCAGGCGCTGACCCCATTCCGAGACCCAACTGCGTGCGGCGAGGCCAATCTCGCTTTCCATCGATCCCGCGACCGGGAGTTCGGCGGCAAACGTCGCCAGCATGGGCGAAGCCGGCCGCTCGCTCCAGCCAAAACCGTCACCGGAGCGCGTGACGCCTCGCTCCATCAAGCCTTGCGGGCGCCAGGCGAGCGCGTGTACAGGCATGGCGTCCAGCAATTCGTTGGCCACGACGCAGCCGGAGAACCGTTCCGGCAGCCGATCCAGCCAGGCAACCCGGTCAAGAAACTCCGGTGCGGTATCGGTCAGTGTTTGTTTCTGTCGTGCGCGCAATTCTCCCGACAGTTCGAGGATCAAATAGCGCCGCACCGACTGTCCGGCTTCTTCGAGAGCGCGCAGAAGATCGACCGCCAACCGGCCGCTGCCGGCGCCGACTTCCAATACAACTGCCGACGAGTGCGCCATGATCTGGCCGACCTGGACGGCCAGGGTCTGGCCGAATAGCGGCGTCAGCTCGGGAGCGGTGATGAAATCGCCCGCTTCGCCGAACTTGTGGCTGCCTCCGCCGTAGTAGCCGAGACCGGGGTGATGCAGGGCCAGTTCCATGTATCGGGCAAACGAGATCCAGCCGCCGCTGGCGTCGATTTCGGATGCGATGTGACGGGCGAGCGCTCGGCTGGCATCCTTGGCGTCTTCCGTGGGCTCGGGCAAGACGGTGATTTCCGGTGCTTTCATTGCGTGATGACCGAACGACCGTCAGACGTCAAAGTAGCCGCCGCCCTTGCCTGTCAATATCGGTTTCACGGCGCCGCCGTATCTGTACTCGCGCAGCGCCTTAAGTTCGACCCGACTCATCACCCGCGCTCCGGACTGCTGGTCTTCCCAGAGTACTTGCATCAGGCGTGCGTATTCGACCTTGTTATACCAGCGGCCCTGGAACCTCCGATGCCCGGCCAGATGGCGCAGGATCAGGTAGGCCAGCCCGGCCCAGATCAACAGGCCGACGCCGCCACTGGCCAGCCAGGCATGCAGCCGTCCTTCGTCTCCCAGCGACTGCCACCAGTTCAGGGCGCCCTGAAAGTTCTGGGTCAGCCAGCCATGCGCATCCATGATTTCTCCCCCGATCAGGACCGTCATCATACCCATGGGTATCGCCGTGGCAAGCATGGTGGCGATGCCCCCGCTCGGTATGTGTCATCATTCGCGGCAATGGATGATCAGGATTCCGAACGCCGTTTCGGCGGCATTTCCAGGCTCTACGGCGTCCCCAGCCTGGCACGGCTGGCGGCGGCACATGTCTGCGTGGTCGGCATAGGCGGCGTTGGCTCCTGGGCCGTCGAGGCACTTGTCCGCTCAGGGGTCGGTCGGCTGACGCTGATCGACCTCGATCATGTCGCCGAGTCGAACGTGAACCGGCAGATCCATGCCGTGGAGGAAACGCTTGGTCAGGCCAAGGTGCTGGCCATGGCCGGCCGGATTGCGTCGATCAATCCCCGCTGCCGCGTGGCGACCATCGAGGAATTCGTTGCGCCCGAGAATCTCGCGAAGATCGTTCCGTCGTGCGATGCCTTGGTGGACGCCATCGACCAGATCAAGGCCAAGGCCGCCTTGATCGCCCACTGCAGGGGCAACGCCATTCCGGTGGTGACGACCGGCGGTGCCGGCGGCAAGACCGATCCGGCACTGATTCGCGTCGAAGACCTGTCCCGCACCAGCCACGATCCGCTGGCCTCGAAGCTGCGTGCCGAACTGCGCAGAAGCCACGGTTTTCCGCGCGAGCCGAAGGCCGTGTTCGGCGTCGACTGCGTCTATTCGCTGGAGCCGATCCGCAGGCCACTGGAGGCGTTTTGCGACACCGACGAGCCCCGACTGCATGGGTTGAGCTGCGCCGGCTACGGGTCCTCGGTGTGCGTCACCGGTGCCTTCGGTTTTGCGGCAGCCAGCCGGGTGCTGGCGCGGCTTGCCGCCGAAGCGTGACTGCGGCTATGCTCGGGCCGATGTTTCGCAAGGACATCAATGAGCCGCATGTTTGACGCCTGCATACTGGGTGCCGGGCCGGCCGGCCTTTCGGCCGCCCTCTGGCTGCACAACCTCGGTCTGCGGCCGGCGATCTTCGATAGCACGCAGCATCCCGGTGGTGCTCAGCGCCTCAATTTCCTGACTAACGACTGGGTTCTGGGAACCGGCGGCCTGACAGGCCCGCAACTGTCGGACCGTTTCGTCTCCCACGTCCAGTCCCTCGCCGTACCGATGGAGATGTCCGCGGAGCCGATCAGTTTGATGCGCCGGCCGAATGGATTTGGCATCGGCTTCCGGCTGCCGGGGGCGACCCGGGAGGTGACGGTGCGGACGCTGGTCATCGCCACCGGCACACATTACCGCGGCTCGGAAGTCCTGGCCGGTGTCGAAGGCTTTGACAAGGTGCTCGGGAGTTCGCTCGCCTTTGGTCCTTATGCTTTTGCCGATCTCGAGCGTTGTCGCGGCCAGCGGATATTGATTGTCGGCGGTGGCGACAACGCCTTCGAAAATGCCAGGCGCCTGATCGGCGTCGCCGCGGCAATTACTGTCGTCGTGCGTTCGCGCCCGCGCGCCCAGGCGCAGTTGATCTCGGCGCTGCGGAACTGTCGGGTGCCGGGCATCGCCCACATCCTGGAAGGCGCCACCATCGAAGGCGTCGGGGTGGTGCCGATGGGATTGCGGGTGATCGTCGGCAGTTCGGGGCGCAAGTGGACCGTCGAGTGCGACCGCATCCATGTCCTGGCCGGATACGAGCCCAACACGACGTTCCTCGCCGCGCTTACCGATGGCGCCGGGCTGCCGCCCGTCACGCTGGACGCCGAGGGCTACATCGTGGTCGATGAGCGCATGGGCACGTCCTGCCCGGGCATCTACGCGGCCGGTGACGTCTGCAATCGCAGGTTCCCGAGCGTCGTCTCGGCGATCGGGCAGGGCGCCGTGGCGGCCAAGGCTATCGAGGCCGATCTCGCGCCATGACCACCGCCCGCCAGGCCAACAAGGCCGCATTCGAGGCCAACAAGCTCGCCAAATGGCTGCGCCGCGCGGTCGGCCAGGCGATCGCGGATTACGCCATGATCGAAGATGGCGACAAGGTCATGGTCTGCCTGTCGGGCGGCAAGGATTCGTTCGGCCTGCTCGATATCCTGCTCTACCTGCGCGAGCATGCGCCCATCGGCTTCGATCTCGTCGCCGTCAATCTGGACCAGAAGCAGCCGGGCTTCCCGGCCGACGTGTTGCCCAACTATCTCAAGGGCCTCGGCATGCCGTTCCGCATCGAGGAGCAGGACACCTACTCGATCGTCAAGCGCCTGATCCCGGAGGGCAAGACCACCTGTTCGCTTTGTTCGCGTTTGCGGCGCGGCGTCCTTTACCGCGTCGCGACCGAGCTGGGCGCGACCAAGATCGCGCTTGGCCATCACCGCGACGATATCCTGGAGACCTTGTTCCTCAACATGTTCTTCGGCGGCAAGATGAAGGCGATGTCGCCCAAGCTCGTCACCGACGACGGTCGTCACGTGGTTATCCGGCCGCTGGCCTATTGCCGGGAAATCGATCTGGCGGCCTGGGCCAAAGTGCGGCAGTTTCCGATCATCCCCTGCAACCTCTGCGGCAGCCAGCCCAATCTGCAACGCACACAGGTCAAGCAGATGCTCAATGAATGGCAGAAGCGCTATCCGGGCCGCATCGAAACCCTGTTCCGAAGCCTGGCCAACATCGTGCCCTCGCACCTGATGGATACCCGGCTGCACGATTTCCGCAATCTGGTGGCGACCGGCTCTCCCGATTCCGACGGCGATCATGCCTTCGATGCGGACGAATATGCCGAATCGACGACGGTTTCATGGTCAGAATGAGTTTTTGCTATGATCCGAGGCTGAACCCCTGCGTCGTATTGTCGCCATGACCGCCTTAATGCAACCACCCCAGGGCATCACCAGCTTTTCGGTTCCCGGTCGCGTGCTCATGGGACCGGGGCCCTCGGACATGCCGCCGCGGGTGGTCAAGGCCCTAGGCCAGCCGGCGATCGGCCATCTCGACCCCGCCTTCGTCCGCGTGATGGACGAAACGAAGGACCTGCTGCGTTACGCCTTCCAGACCCGCAATGCCCTGACTTTCGCCGTCTCCGGTCCCGGCTCGGTCGGCATGGAGACCTGCTTTGTCAATTTGGTCGAGCCCGGCGACAAGGTGATCGTCTGCCGCAACGGCGTCTTCGGCGGCCGCATGATCGAAAACGTGCAGCGCTACGGCGGCACCGCGCTGGTGGTCGAGGACGAGTGGGGCGAGCCCGTTGATCCGCAGAAGCTTGCCGATGCACTTGGGCGCCACCCCGATGCCAAGGCCGTCGCGTTCGTCCATGCCGAGACCTCCACGGGCGCGCAGTCCGACGCGCAGGCGCTGGTCGGCCTCGCGCGCGAAAGCGGCTGCCTGACCATCGTCGATGCCGTGACGTCCCTGGGCGGTACGCCGGTGCTTGCCGACACCTGGGGCGCCGATGCCATCTATTCGGGCAGCCAGAAGTGCCTGTCCTGCACGCCGGGACTGGCGCCGATCACTTTCAGCGACCGGGCTGTCGCGCGCCTGAAAGCGCGCCGGTCCAAAGTGCCGAGCTGGTTCATGGATCTCGGCCTCGTGCTCGAGTACTGGGGCGGAGCCGCCAAGCGCACCTACCACCATACGGCGCCGGTCAATAGCCTGTTCGCGCTGCATGAGGCGCTGGTGATGCTGATGGAAGAGGGCCTGGAGAATGCGTGGGCACGCCACCGGCTCCATCATGAGGCCTTGAAAGCGGGCCTGGAAGCGCTCGGACTGGAGTTCCTGGTTCGCAAGGAAGCGCGGCTGCCCCAACTCAATGCCGTGCGGGTGCCCGCCGGCATCGACGAGGCCTTGGTGCGCAAGCGCCTGCTCGACGAATTCAATCTGGAGATCGGCGCCGGCCTGGGACCGCTGGCGGGCAAGATCTGGCGTTTCGGTCTCATGGGCTACTCCAGCCGGATCGACAATGTCATGCTGTGCCTGGGCGCATTGACCACGGTGCTCGGCGAAATGGGCCGGTTTGGCGGCCGCGGCGAGGTCGAGGCGGCGGCGCGCAACGTCTACGCGACACAGGGTAACGGTAAAGGTCCGACATGAGTGCAACTGCGAACAAATCGTGCGTCCTGTATGCCGAAATCTGCGGGACGGCGCGCCTTTACGAGAAGCTCGGCGACACCGAGGCGCTGCGCGCGGTCGAGCGCTGTCTGAACCGGATGGAACGCGCCTGTGCGGGATACAAGGGTCGGGTGGTCAAGACGCTCGGCGACGAGTTGATGGCGATATTCGATTCGGCCGAGTCGGCGCTGCATGCCGCGATCGAGATGGAGCAGCGCATCGATTCGCTGCCGCCGGTATCGGGTGTGTCCTTGGCCATCCGCGTCGGCTTCCATTACGGCCCGGCGGCGGAGGAGGACAACGACATTTTCGTCAATACCGTCAATGTCGCCGCCCGCGCCGTTATGCTGGCCAAGCCCGGCCAAGTCCTGGCGACGGCGGACGCGGTCGCGGTGTTGCCACCGGCTTTGCAGGAACTGACCAAGGAAGTCGACGTGCCGATGACGGGAAAGGACGAGGCGATTCGGGTCTTCGAGGTGAAATGGGACCATGGTGGCGAAGAGCATCGAGTTCGGACACCGGTCGCAGCGCCCGCTGCCGCGCCGGCCTCTGCGCCAGCCTCAGCGCCGGCGGAGCCGACCAGGATCAAGCTCAGGCTACGCTACGGCGACCACAAGCTTGTCCTCGGGCCCGAGCGGCCAACGGCCACGCTGGGTCGCGATGCCAAGGCCGATATCGTCATCAGGGACGCACGAGCGTCGCGCCACCACGGCCGCATCGAGCGCCGTTTCGATCGCTTCGTCCTGATCGATCAAAGCACCAACGGCACCTATGTGACCGTTCGCGGCGAGGCGGAGTTCCTGCTCAAGCAGGAGGAGACGGTCCTGCGCGGCCGCGGCCGTATCAACTTCGGCCACACCGGCGGCGCCGAACAGAGTGATCAGTTGGAGTTCGAAGTACTCGATTGACCCTGTTGCCGCGAGCAGCAAGGCCGGCCCGCAAACCCGCCGCCCGATCGTGTTTGAACAAGAAGATGCCGGCCAGGAATCGGCCGGCATGGTTGTCTCGAAGCGTTGCTTGAACTGCGGTGTCAGCCCTTCAGGCACTCGCTCATGAACTTCTTGCGATCGGGACCCTTGAGGGCCTTGGTCTTGGCGTCGGCATTGCAGGCCTTCATCTTCTCCTGCTGAGTGGTCTTGGCGCTCTGCTCCTCTGCCTTCTTGGCCGAGAGGCATTCCTTCATGAACGCCTTGCGTTCATCGCCCTTCAAGTCCTTGGTCTTGGCGTCGGCATTGCAGGCCTTCATCTTGTCCTGTTGGGCGCCGGCCATGGCCGTGGGGGCGAGACCGAGTGCGAACAGGGAGGCGGCAGCCAGAACAAGCAGTCGTTTCATGAGCAGCTCCTTTGCAAATGGGATGAGAATACGCGGGAAACACTTGCCAAAAAAACGCGAAGGTCATCGCGTGGCATATGCTACTCCGACATCAACGGTTCTGGCTGTCCTTAGTTGACGCCGTCGCCGTTTTCGAGTGCGCGCTGCTGGCGGTCGAGGAATTCCTGCATGCTGTCGATGCCCCGCAGCGACAGGATGGTCGAGCGCACGGCGGCTTCGAGCAGCACGGCAAGGTTGCGACCGGCCGCCACCGGCAGGATGACTTTGCGGATCGGCACGCCGAGTATGGTTTCGGTCTGAGCATCCAGCGGCAAACGCTGAGCATCGGCACCGGTCTGTGGACGCTGAAGGTGCACGATCAACTTCATGCGCATCTTGCGACGACAGGCGGTCTCGCCGAAAACCGCGCGGATGTTGAGCAATCCGAGGCCCCGCACTTCGAGAAAATCCTTCAGAAGCTCAGGGCAGCGGCCCTCGAGGGCGTCGGGGGTGACGCGCGAGACCTCGACCACGTCGTCTGCCACCAGGCCGTGGCCGCGCGAGATCAGCTCGAGCGCAAGCTCGCTCTTGCCGACGCCCGAGTCGCCGGTGATCATGACGCCCATGCCCAGGACATCCATGAAGACGCCATGGAGCGTGATGGTCTCGGCGAGTTGGCGGGAGACATAAAGCCGCAATGAATCGATGACCGAAGCCGATTGCTGGGGCGTAGTGAACAGCGGCGTATCGGACGCCTCGCATTGGGAGCGTATGGCGGCGGGGATTTCGCAACCATCGGCGATGATCAGTGCCGGCGGCTTGGCGTTGACGATTTCGCGGATGTGCCGGCTGACGCGGTCCACCTGTTGCTTGGTCGCCCAGGAGATCTCCGGCGAGCCCAGCACCTGCAGGCGATCCGGATGAATCAGGTTCAGGTGACCGACCAGGTCGGCCGGCGATATGTCGTCGCGGCTGATGGTGATGGCACGGTTGAGAGTGCCGCAAATCCAGTTGAGCTGGAGCCGGGCGCGGTTACGCTCGAACAGCTGGGCGACGATCAGTTGGCGCACGACCACTGAACGAACAACGCGTGGGTGGCAGCCGCGTCGGCGGCGTTGGCCACGGCTTCGCGAAATGTCCGATCGGAGAACATCTGCGCCAGCTCTGAGAGCAACTGGAGATGATGCTCGGTTGCCGCCTCGGGTACCAGCAGGACGAATATCTGCGAAACGGGCTTGCCATCGGGTGCATCGAACTGCACCGGTGTCGACAGATGCAGAAAGGCGCCGCGCGCCTCCTTGAGGCCCTTGATACGACCGTGAGGGATGGCGATACCTTGGCCGAGGCCCGTCGAACCCATTTTCTCGCGGGCAAAAAGGGCATCGTAGACCTGGCTGCGGGCAATGCCGTGCCTGTTCTCGAAGAGTAATCCGGCCTGCTCGAATACGCGCTTCTTGCTGCTGGCTTCGAGGCCGACAAGGATATTGTCGAGCGGCAGGAGTTTTGCGATCTGGTTCATCGTCACCCGGTTGATACGGCTCCGGCCGGGGGTGGCCCGCAGCAGAAGCGCCGCGGAGTATACCCCCAGGCCGCACGACGCGGAATGCTATTCGGTGGCGGCATGCTTGTCGTGCCCGTGACTGGATACTTTCCCTTTGTGTTTCAGCACTTGGCGATCGAGTTTGTCCGCCAGGAGATCGATCGCGGCATAAAGGTCGCCGTCTTCGGCGTCGGCATAGATGTCCTTGCCCTTGACGTGCAGCGTGATTTCCGCCTTCTGGTTGAGCTTCTGCACCGATAGCACCACATGCACGCTGGTGACATGATCGAAATGGCGAATGACCCGATCGAGCTTGCCTATGACGTAATCATGAAGCGCGGGGGTGACTTCGACGTGATGGCCGGTGATGTTGATGTTCATGACGTCTCCTTAGAGGCTCTTTCTGAGATTGACCGGCGGTATGTTCAGGGACTCGCGGTACTTGGCGACCGTCCGCCTTGCCACCACGATGCCCTGCTCGCCGAGAATACCCGCGATCCTGGCGTCTGAGAGCGGCTTGTGGCCGTCCTCGGCGCCTACCAACTGCTTGATCAGCGCACGAATCGCGGTTGAGGATGCAGCCCCGCCCGTATCGGTGGCGACGTGGCTGCCAAAGAAATACTTGAGTTCGAATATGCCGCGCGGACTGGCCAGGTATTTCTGCGTCGTCACGCGCGAGATGGTCGATTCGTGCAGGCTGACGGTATCGGCGATTTCCCTCAGCGTCAGCGGCCGCATGGCGACCTCGCCATGGTCGAAGAAGGCTTTCTGGCGGTCGACGACGGCCTGGGCGACGCGCTGTATGGTGTCGAAGCGCTGCTGCACGTTCTTGATCAGCCATTTCGCTTCCTGCAACTGTCCGGCCAGGCTGGCGGCGCTGCCGCGGCTGCCGCGCTGACTTTGCAGGATGTCGGCGTAGAGACGATTGATGCGCAGTTTCGGCATCGCCTCGCCGTTGAGCGTCACCCGCCAGACGCCGCGCAGCTTGCGCACGACGACGTCGGGGATCACGTAGCGTGTGTCCAGTGGTGCAAATTGGGCACCTGGACGAGGGTTCAGCGAACGGATCAAGGTTTGTGCCGCGCGCAACTGGTCATCGTCGCAGCCGAGCGCCTTCTTGATGCGGGCGAAGTCGCGGGCGGCGAAATGGTCGAGGTGTTGGCCGACGATGGCCCGGGCAAGGTCGCATGTCGGCGAGGCCGGCAGATTCTGCAACTGGATGTCCAGGCACTCCTGCGGACTCCGGGCGCCAATGCCCGGCGGATCGAGATGTTGCAGGTGCCGCAGGCTGATGGCGAGTTCCTCCAGCAATTCCTCGCGGTCCATCTCGCTATCCCCGGCAACCGAGTCGACAAGTTCCTCAAGACTCTGGGTCAGGTAGCCGTCTTCGTCCAGCGCTTCGACCAGGAAGGACACCAGAACGCGTTCCCGCCCGGACAGTTGGGTGAGCGCCAACTGGGTATTCAGATGCTCTCTCAGCCCGGTCGCCGCGGCCTGAATATCGGCGGCGTCCACATCGTCGTCGCCTCCGTCGCGCGGGGCATGCCCCCCCGGCAGTTCGGACCCCCATCCTGCCTCGCTGTTGTCGTCGAATTCGCGCGTCGGTTCCGGTTCCGTCGTCGGCTGGACGGTCGCCATCGCGTCGGCGGACGGCGTAAACGCGATGGCATCGGCAGGCTCATCGCGCTCCAGGAGGGGATTCTCCTGCAGCGCCTGCTCGATTTCCTGGTTGAGTTCCAGCGTCGACAGTTGCAGCAGCCGGATCGACTGTTGCAGTTGCGGTGTCAGTGCGAGATGCTGGGAGAGCTTGAGTTGGAGGCTTTGTTTCATATTACGGCGATGCCGCGCTACATGCGGAAATGCTCGCCCAAGTAGACCTTCCGCACGCTTTCATTATAGACAATGTCGTCGGGGTGGCCGGCGGCCAGCACTTCGCCATCGTTGATAATGGTCGCGCGGTCGCAGATGCCCAGGGTCTCGCGCACGTTATGGTCGGTGATGAGAACACCGATGCCGCGCTCCTTGAGGAAGCGGATGATCTTCTGGATGTCGATGACGGCGATCGGATCGACGCCGGCAAAGGGCTCGTCGAGCAGGATGAAGCGCGGGTTGGTTGCCAGTGCGCGGGCGATCTCGACCCGACGGCGCTCGCCGCCGGAGAGGGAAATGGCGCGGTTGCTGCGCAGGTGGGAAACATGCAGTTCCTGCAACAACTCGTCGAGCCGGTTGTCGATACCGTCTTCGTCGAGGTCTTCCTGCAATTCCAGCACGGCACGGATGTTCTCGGCCACCGTCAGTTTGCGGAACACCGAGTTCTCCTGAGGCAGATAGGAAAGGCCCAGCCGCGCCCGCTTGTGGATGGGCATGTGCGTGAGGTTGGCGCCGTTGTCCTCGCCACCTTCCCCGTTCTGCAGGCGGATCTCACCGCCGTCCGAGGCAATCAGACCGACGATCATGTAGAAGCAGGTGGTCTTGCCGGCACCATTGGGGCCGAGCAGGCCGACCACTTCGCCGCCCTGAACGTCGAAGGAAACATCCTTGACCACGGTGCGCGCCTTGTAGCGCTTGCGCAGATTCGAGACGGCGAGACGGGTCACTCGACGGGTTCTTTCAACAGCCGGCGAATGACATCGACGGCAAAACCGCGGCCCTGGAGAAATCGCGCCTGGCGCGCCCATTCGCCGGTACTGCCGGGCGCGGCGGCGAACTTCCTGGCCCAGACTGCCCGGGCGCGCTCGAGTTCGTCGGGCAGCGTTGCCACCTGGGCATCGGACAACTCGCTGCTGATGCCCTTCGTGCGCAGCGTCTGCCTCAGCCTGGCGGCGCCGAAGCGCTCGCAGTGCGAGCGCACGTACGCCTCGGCGTAGCGCGCATCGGAGAGCAGCCCCTCGATTTCCAGTTGGGCGAGCACGGTATCGATTTCCTCCTGAGTGCCGTTGGCAGCGAGCTTGCGGGCCAGCTCCGCGCGGCTGTGTTCGCGCCGTGCCAGCAGTCCGATTGCCCGTCGTCTCAGCTCATTCACGCGGCCTCGGCAGCGGGCGCCAGACCGATGACGCCAACAGCGGCGCGGACCTTGTTTTCTATCTCGAGCGCGACATCCGCATGTTCCCGGAGGAACTCGCGGGCGTTGTCCTTGCCTTGGCCGATCTTCTCGCCCTTGTAGGCGTACCAGGCGCCGGACTTCTCGACGATCTTCTGCTCGACGCCGAGCTCGATGATCTCGCCCTCGCGGGAAATGCCTTCGCCGTAGAGAATGTCGAAATGGGCTTCGCGGAAGGGGGGCGCCACCTTGTTCTTCACCACCTTCACCTTGGTCTCGTTGCCGATGACTTCGTCGCCCTTCTTGATGCTGCCGGTGCGGCGGATGTCCAGGCGCACCGAGGCGTAGAACTTGAGTGCGTTGCCGCCGGTGGTGGTTTCCGGGTTGCCGAACATGACGCCGATCTTCATGCGGATCTGGTTGATGAAAACCACCAGCGTGTTGGTGCGCTTGATGTTGCCGGTAAGCTTGCGCAGGGCCT